>NZ_BTIR01000001.1:0-722500 GCF_036247985.1 Bradyrhizobium sp. TM239
CCGCAACAGATCATCCATGAAAACAGGCCTTCATACAGGGAGGGCACGCACGAATTGTGATGCGCCTATTCGGAATGGGGCCAGCTTCACCGCAAAGCGTTTAATATTGGTTGAGTATGTGCAAAAGAACGGAACCAACAAAGAGATAAGGCGCTCCGGACAAGCCGAAGCGCCTCGTAAAGATTTGATTAAGATACCGAGCGCGCTGCGCGCGTTTACGAAGCGGTAATGATGATGGCTTCGCCTTCCGGCTTGAGCGTCACGGTGAGCCCGCAGGCCTGCGCCAGCAGCCGCGTGTAATAAGGCTGGATCGCATGCGCATCCGCGGCAGGGCCGCGCTCGCCGCTCAAGAGCTCGGAGATGTTCTGCGGCAGGCGCGCATTATGTCCGGTCGCGGTGATGCGAAAGCTCATCGTTTCGCCCTCGCCGATCGGGTCGATCGTCAGCATGCCGCCGCGCGGGATGGTGTGCTGGGACACGACCAGCATGTTGAGCAGCAGCTTGACGCGATTCTTCGGCAGCAGGAGCCGCGGCAGATTCCAGGTGATCGAGCACTTGCCATCCTCGATGTGGCCGCGCGCCATGGTCTGGGCATCGCCGAGATCGATTTGCGCGCCGGAGGAGCCGGCCGCCCCGAAGGCGAGACGGCAGAACTGGAGCCGGGCGGAGGCGGTCTTGGCGCTCTTGCGAATCAGGTCGAGCGCGAATTCGCGGTCTTCCGGCTTGGGATCGTCGTCGAGCACTTCGAGCCCGTTGACGATGGCGCCGACGGGGCTGATGAGATCGTGGCAGACCCGCGAGCACAGCAGCGCTGCGAGTTCGAGCATATCGGGAGCAGTAGCAGTCGCGGGCGACGAGGCGTCAGACATATAAAGGGGTCCTGGAGGGTTCCTGAAATTGCACGGCGCTGGACGCCGCGAATCACGCATGCTCGACGGATGCTGCGGGTTCTAACATTCGCCAGCCCGTGGCAGCTAGCTTGCGATAGGTTCGAAGCGGCCATAAAGGGCTGCGGGCGAATCAACTGAGAGGGGCGAGACTTGCTGACGAATGAGGCACACAGGTGAGGATCATCGACGCCGAGGCCGCATCCCGGTTGATGGAGCCGCTCACCGCGCTGGTCGTGAAGGCGGGCGAGGCGATCCTCGGCGTCAACCGCGCGGCGATGCGGATCGACGGCAAGCAGGACGGCTCGCCGGTCACCGAGGCCGACCTCGCCGCCGACCATATCATCGCGGAAGGCCTGGCCCAGCTTGCGGGCGACGTTCCGACGCTCTCGGAAGAGCGGACCCAGCTTGCCTCGCCATCGTTTGAGGGCAGCTTCTTCCTGATCGATCCGCTCGACGGGACCAAGGAGTTCGTCGCCGGTCGCGACGAGTTCACCGTCAACCTCGCTTTGGTGACATCAGGCGTGCCGCTGCTCGGCATCGTAGCTGCGCCCGCGCTCGGCCTGCTCTGGCGCGGCATCGTCGGCCGCGGCGCCGAGCGCGTGAGCTTTGACGGCGCTACCATCGGCGCGGCCGAGCCGATCCACACCCGCAAGCTGCCGGCGCAAGGCGAGCCCTGGATCGCGGCGGTGAGCCGCTCGCATGGCGATCCCAGGAGCGAAGCCTTCATCGATAACAGGCCCAATGCCGTCAGACGGACGGTCGGCTCGGCCGTGAAATTCGGCCGGATCGCGGAAGGCAGCGCCGACATCTACCCCCGCTTCGGGCCCACCTGTGAATGGGACGTCGGGGCCGGCTCGGCGGTCGTGACCGCGGCCGGCGGCAGGGTGACCGACGGCAAGGGCGGCGAGCTCCGCTTCGGCGAGCGGCACGCCAGCGGCTTCATCATCCCGGAGTTCATCGCCTGGGGCGACCCGCAGGCGGCAAGTCTCTGAAAGCCGCTACTGACTGAGCTGTTCCTGAAGGGCCGGCCAGCGCTTGCCGACTTCATAGAGGAACCGCTCGGGGTCGGCGGCGAAGGCGTCGCGATTGGCTTCGCGGCTGAACAGGTAGAGCCGCTGCGCCACGATCGCGAAGAAGCGGGGATTGCCGGCAATGGTCACCCCGCGGGCGATATCGGCGGGGTCGTAGCCGCCGAATTGCGGCCCATAGATTTCGGGATGGGCCAGGAAGGAGGCGCGGTTGCCCTCGTTGCGGAAGCGCCAGACCGCGCCCCAGAGATTCGCCTCGAACTCCGCCGTGCCCTGCATGGCCGTCCCCTCGACGAAATAGGCGACGGGGTCGAACCCTTCGATGGCGACGCCGGTGAAGCGGTTGACGACGACCCGCTCGGTGGTGGCAGCCCCGGCCGGCATGACCGAGCCGCTGAGCCATATGCCCGACAGCAGGCAGACGAGGAGGCCGATCAAGGCAATTCCGGGGCGCAAAGGGCTATCTTCCTGCCGTTGTGCCGTCATAGTTGCTGCGGATAACATCCGAGTCGAGGGGACATCCGGCGCAACCTAGAGCCGCGCCTGTTGGCGTCAGGTTAAGGAAGCGACCGGTTTCGGTACCAGGGGTTCTTTTATGACTTTCGCATCACGCCTTGCTGCGCTCGCGCTTGCCGCGATGGTCGGCTGGATCGTGCCGGCCTCCGCCCAGCAGGCGCCGCCGCCCAATCTGCCGCCGCCGCAGCGGACCCCGACGCCCAGCACCTATGGGCCGGACGAGCTCGTCGGTGCCGGACACCGCTTCTTCGGCAATGTCTCGCGTGGGCTCGCCTCGATCATCGAGAAGGCGATCAGCCAATGGGGCCTGCCCAACGGCTATATCCTGGGCGAGGAAGGTTCCGGCGCGTTCGTCGCCGGCCTGCGCTACGGCGAAGGCACGCTCTACACCAAGAACGCCGGGGATCTGCGCGTCTACTGGCAGGGCCCCTCGCTCGGCTTCGACTGGGGCGGCGACGGCGCGCGCACCATGACGCTGGTCTACAACCTGCCCGCCACCAACGCGATCTACCAGCGCTTCGCCGGCCTCGACGGCTCGGCCTACATCATCGGCGGCTTCGGCATGACGGCGCTCACCGCCAACAACATCGTGCTGGTGCCGATCCGCTCCGGGCTCGGCCTGCGGCTGGGCGCCAATATCGGCTATCTCAAATACACGCCGCGAGCGACCTGGAACCCATTCTAGGCTCCCCTCCTCCATCCAGCTGCGGATCAAGGTTAACGACAGAGCGGGGCTGGCTTTTTGCCGGCCCGCCATGGCATGGTCGTTGGTGAATTTTTCCTTAAGCTCCGGAGTTCTGCCCCATGGTCGAACCGATCATGTACCTGGCGATCGGTTTCCTGCTATCGATGCTGTGCGGGCTCGCGATCGTGCCGCTGGTGCATAACCGCGCCGTGCGCCTGACCACGCGCCGGCTAGAGGCCGCAACGCCGCTGTCGATGGCCGAGATCCAGGCCGACAAGGACCAGCTCCGCGCCGAATTCGCCATGTCGGCGCGGCGGCTCGAGATGAGCGTCGACCAGCTCAAGAACAAGACCACCAGCCAGCTCGCCGAGCTCGGCAAGAAGAGCGACGCCATCAACCGCATGAAGATCGAGCTCGGCGAGAAGAACGCCACGATCTTCGCGCTCGAGGCGCGCGAGAAGGCGGTGAAGGAACAGCTCCGCGCCACCGAAGAGGAATTCAACGCCAAGACCGAGGCCCTGCGCGCCGCCGAGAACGCGCTGACCGACAAGCAGGGCGAGCTCGCCAAGATCAACTCCGAACTGTCCGACCGCTCGATGATGGCGGAGAGCCGTCAGGTCGAGCTGGTCGCGGTGCGCGCGCAGATCGAGGAATTGAAGAACCGCGTCGGCGATGCCGAGAAGGAATTTGCCGCCACCCAAGCGCGCCTTGCGCAGGAGCGCACCGAATCCGAGACCGCCTCGCGCGAGCTCGGCGATGCCCGCGGCCGGGTCGAGAATCTGAGCCAGCGCGTCACCGAGCTCGATCGCCAGCTGATCGGACAGGTGAAGGAAGCCGAGATGCTGTCGGGCCGCGTCGCCGACCTCGAGGGACGGCTCGCCACGCAGGGCAAGCTGCTCGCCGAGCGCGACTATGAGAACAACCAGCTCCGCCAGGCCAATGAAGGCGCCGAACGCACCGTCAAGGAGCTGCGGGTCGAGATCGCAGCCTTGAGCGGCGGCAAGTCGTCGGCCGCCATGGAAGCGCTGCGCGCGGAAAAGGCGGCGCTGGAGGAGCAGCTGCGCACCGCCCGCGACGAGCGCGCCAAACTCCAGCGCGACATCAACGCGATCCAGCAGCAGGCGGAAAGCTCCTGGGCGACCGAGCGCATGGAGAACGCGCTGCTCCGCGAGCGCATCAACGACATCGCCGCCGAAGTCGCAAAACTCGCGATGCAGCTCGAAGGCCCGAACTCGCCGATCGAGGCGCTGCTCGCGGCCGAGGCCGGCCAGCCGCCGAAGCCGGCGCCGCGCCCGGCCAACGACGCCGCGACCAATGGCGCGCCGAGCCTGCCCGAAGGCGGCGGAACGCTGGCCGAGCGCATCCGGGCGCTGCAGGCCCACGCCTCCCGGGCCCGCCAGCAGGGCGCGTAAGCAGCCCGAAATCCGGCCGGGCCAGCGAATTGCGCGACCGGGCCAAGGTTTTCCGCCCCCGCGGCGCCTGGAAACTTGACACCTTAAGCCCGCACTTCTAAATCGCGGGCTCCGATGCGCCGGCCGGCCGAACAGGTCCGGCCGTCTGCATGATGGTCCCGGGCGCATAGCTCAGCGGGAGAGCGTTCCCTTCACACGGGAGAGGTCCAAGGTTCGATCCCTTGTGCGCCCACCACGCTTCGCCAAAAGGCTTCGCGTGGCGCAGCCACGCCCAATGATGGCGAAGCGTGTCCGGCATAGCTCGAAGAGCGTCGACGGACTGGGGCGTCTTGCTCCTGCTCCGTCGAAAATCTCGAAAACAACCCCATGCACAGTAGCCGACGCCAGTCGGATCAAGGAGTTACGGCTTTCCCGAATCGGCTAGTACTTCGCGATGATGGGACCGCCAAGGCGGTAGTTCAATCGCACGAGCCCGATGTCGACGTCCTGGCCGATCCGCTCCCTGCGCGTGAAGGCGCCGGCGGTCACGCCACCAAAGCCGCCCGTGGCGGCGAACGTGACATCGCGATGGCCGAGAAAGATGTGGTCGTACTCCACACCCAGCGACCAGTTCGGAGCAAAGCCGAATTCAAGGCCCGCGCCGATGACCCCACCAAAACGCGTTTCGCTGGTCCGATCGAATTCCGCGCCGGTGACGACGTCGTTGGTTCGGTATTTGTCGGCCACCGCCGCGCCGCCGCCCTTCACGTACAGCAGGACATTGTTCCAAGCATAGCCGACCTGCCCGGTGATCAGGCCGAAGCCTTCAATCTTGGACCGATTACGAAGACCCGTCGGCGGGAAAAGCACCGTGCTGACGTTGTCGCCCGTGAAGTCGGCCCAGTTGCCCTGGCCCTCGATGCCGAACACCCAGTTGACGGACCGCCAACGAAATCCCATCTGCCCGCCCGCCGTGCCGCCCGTGGCATCGTGGCACCCTTCCGGGACGATAGTGCCAAGACCGGGGGAAATCAGATCCCAGCACTTGCGGCTCGATCCGCCGCCGCCGTTGACGCCGATGTAGAAGCCGCTCCAATCGTAGACGGCGGCGACCATCGGCGGCGCCTTGGTGTAGGGACGCGCCGCGAGATCGGCGGCGCCTGCGCCTGTGCAGGCCATTCCGAATGCTGCGACGGAAAGCAGGAACTTCTTCATCAGCGTCCCCCGAATGTCATGCGTCATGCAATTGGCCTGATCTTATCGCTTTTCGGGTGGTTGTATGTGATCGGCATGCAACATCCTGGGGCGACTTTGCCACGGCAGGGGCCGTAGAGTGCGCGCTGAAATATCCGAGGGAGCGCGCATGGCGACCATCTTCATCACCGGCAGCACCGATGGCCTCGGCCGGGCAGCGGCGCAATCACTGCTTGAACAGGGACACCGCGTGGTGCTGCATGCACGCTCGGCCGATCGCAGCGACGCGCTCGGCGAGCTGAGGTCGCGTTGCCAGGGGATCGTGGTCGGCGATCTCAAGAGTGCGGCCGAGACGAAGCATATCGCCGAACAGGTCAACGCGATCGGGCGCATGGACGCGGTCATCCACAACGCCGGCGTCTACACGCGTCCCGGCCGCGGCGCGACACCCGAAGGCCATGCCGAGACTTTGGCCATCAACACGCTTGCGCCGTACATGCTGACGGCGCTGATCGAACGGCCGGACCGATTGGTGTATCTCAGCAGCGGGCTGCACCGCGGTGGAGAGGGCTCGCTCGACGACCTCGACTGGACCAGGCGTCCCTGGGATTCGGCCAAGGCCTATGCCGAGAGCAAGCTGCACGTGGTCGCACTGGCCTTCGCGCTGGCGCGGCGCTGGCCGAAGGTCCTGAGCAACGCCGTCGATCCCGGCTGGGTCCGCACGAGGATGGGCGGCGCGGGCGCGCCGGTCGATATCGACACCGGACAGCGGACGCAGACTTGGCTAGCGGTGAGCGAAGATGCTGCAGCTTCGGTGACGGGGCGCTACTGGCATCACTTGCGGCAGGAGGAGCCCGCCAGCGAGGCGACCGATCCGCAGTTCCAGGACGAGCTCATCGCCAGATTGGGCAAGTTGACGGGCGTTGAGCTGCCCGAGGCGTAAAGCGCGATGACGGAGCAGGCTTCACGCCGCCTGCCCCGGCCGCCAAGCCGTGTAGAGACCGACGAGGGTTCCGATCGCAACCAGCGCGACGGCCAGCAGCACCTGCAATTGCCCATCATCGGTGGGGCCGACCGACGACACCAGTCTGGTCACGATGACGAACAGAATGCCCACGGCGGCCGCTGCACCCGCGCAGAGATAAGCGAGCTCCCGCGTCAAATTGCGACCGAGAAGTCCGAGCGCCGTGAAATACATCGCGCAGGCGTTGGGATGAACGAACAAGGCAATGCGCGCATAAGCGCCATAGGCGTCGAACAGGGACTCGCATCGGCGCAGGGCCGCTTTTGAGGCGACCCGCTGCAGGAACGGCCTGAAGAAGCGAGCCTGTCCGTAACTCAAGACGGCGCCCAGGATGATGGCGAGCCACGCCACCACAAAAACGGAGCCATCCACGGCCTTCGGACCGAGCGCCGCGGACATCAGGATGAGCGCGGTTCCGGGAAAATAGCCGAAATACGGGAAGACCGACTCCAGCAGCACGCAGACGAACATGAAGGCCGGAAACCATGCCGATCCGGTCGCGCCATGAACGATGGCGTTCAGGTCGAAGAGAGCAGTCCTGTACAGGACGAGGTACATGCACATGGCTAGTAGAGCCAGCGCGTAGAACGGCAACGCTCCCGACAAAAACCGTCTCATCCAACCATCAAGCTTCGTTTGGCGGAGACGACGGCCTCGCGCTGTTCCGGATCATGCATTAGGCGAATGAGATTGCTGCTGTCGATAGCGCCGTTTGCCACGCAATCCTCGCCGCGCTCCGCGCCTACGCAATCGACAAGATCTCGATCTCCTGCGCGCCCGCCCCCACAACGTCACCCACCGCCTTCCCCATCAGCGACCGCGCCACCGGCGCGACGAACGAGATCGATCCCGCCTTGGGGTCGGCCTCGTCCTCGCCGACGATGCGATAGGTCTGCACGCGGCCATCGGTGCGGCTGAAGGTCACGGTGCTGCCGAAGGCGACGATGTCGTTCGACACCGGGTTGGGAACCAACTGCGCCGTGCGCAGCCGTTCGGTCAGATAGCGGGCGTCGCGCAACGGCACCGCCGATTGCCGGCGCTTTTCGTTGACGTCCTCGATGGCTTGCGCGGCTTCATAGGCCTCGCGGGCGTGCTGGAGCTGCGTCTGCAACGCCTGCAGGCCGGCTTCTGTCACGAGGTTGGGATGCGGCGAGATCGGGCGATCCGGCAACAGCGTCTCGGACGCGGTTTCGGCGCTTTCTTCCTTGGTAAAGGCGACGCTCAATGCAAAATCCTGTCGAACTGTTTCGGGTAACGGCGCGCACCATCACGCTGCGACTCACCGAGGGGAATCGCGCAGAGGCGCCGCTGAAGATCGCCCTGGACTATATCTCAAGTTCGACGAAACGACGGAGCTTGAAGACGAGGTCCGGCATGGCCTGGCGGAACCGCGTCGCGTTCTGGAAATTGGTCGAGAACGGCGCAAAGGTGATCATGGCATTCCAGTGCCGGTAGCCATAGACCGTGACCGAGGCACCGGTCGCGGGAAAATTCTCCAGCTTGCGCAGCTCGCCGAGCACGAGATCGGCGATCGCTTCTGCCGGCAGCAGCTGCTTGCCATCCCGCGTCGTGACGATTTTCGCAGGCTGCGCGACCGGTTCCACAATGGCCGGCGCAGCGTCGGCTGCATCCTCCGGCCCGGTCGACGTCGCCTCAGGGATGGGCGCCGCGTCCGCTCCGTTCGACGGCACTGTCGGCGGACCCTCGGTGAGCGGCGGCGGTGCAACACTGTCTGCGCGCTTGTTGCCTCCAAGGATGCTGCTGATCATGGCCACAAGGCCAGCATCCTTCACGTCGTCACTCATCATTCCCCCCAGGCTTCGGCCTACTCTAGCACTGCTCTCGCAGACCGCCACCGGGGATGTGACATTGGCAGCCGACCGGCCAGGGGCCCAATTGGCCAGGCACCGGCGGCGCAACGGCTGATCGCGTCGCGCTGCCGTGCGACCCGTTATTGCTTATCGAACGGGATATATTGCTGGTACTGCTTGGGCACCGAGCTGCGATAGCGCGCGGGCACGGTGCCGCTGTCGACCGAGTGGTCGATCTCCTGCTGCCGCGTCATCTTCTTCTTCGCCGGCTTCTTCGACGCGCTCTTCTTGGAGTCGGTCGGCTGGCTGGGCGTGTCGGTGGTTGCGCTCGGCGTCGTCGCGGCCGGCGCGGCTGTTGTCGCCGCAGGCGCCGCGGCTCCGCCGGCAGCCGGCGCGGTCTGGGCCAGCGCGAGCGATGTTTGCGTCATGAGCGCCAGCGCTGCCACTGCAGCCAGCAAATATGATTTCTGCATCAGAACCTCCAAATGCCTTGATCCGAATGAGGCAAGCCTAGTCCCACCGGATCGAGGCGTGCAAGTTCGCCGAGGATAGGTCGGAACCCGTGCGCGAACTGTGGCCGAGATCACAGTGCGAGCCGCCGGCTGCGTCACGATGTACCTCGCTTCGAACGCATCCGGCGCCGCGGAGACCAACACAGCAGGACCCCGCGTCAGACAGGCCACGGGAACGCCGACCAAGACACGGCCGTTCCACCCTACCATTGAAGGAGATCGAAATGCGTCGCACCATCCTCACGCTTGCATCGTTCGCAACGCTGATCGCCGCGTCATTGTCGGCGGCCCCGGCCCAGGCCGGAAGCGACCGATACTGCCTGCAGGGCCGCAGCTGGGGCTATCCCGGCAACTGCCAGTTCGCCAGCTACCAGCAATGTGCCGCCACGGCCTCCGGAACATCGTCCTATTGCGGCATCAACCCGCGCTACGCGTACTCGCAGCAATATCATTACTGAGTGAGGCTGTCCCCTCATCGGGAGTGTCCCATCGGGGAGACACCCTCTCCCCAGCCCTCTCCCGCAAGCGGGAGAGGGAGAGCACCTCTTCTGTGGCAAGTGATCGATCCGACCTTACCGCGCGCTACAGATTGTTGTTCAAGCATGATCTTTTCGGAAAACCGCTGCGCACTTTTCCGGATCATGCTTCAGGCGCCGGGCCCGAGGCCGATTTCCGCAAGCCGCGTTGCGAACCAGCGCGACAGCGGCTGATCCACGGCGCCGCTGACATAGACCTCCGACATCGTCGGATGGTGCTTGTCCAGCACCAGCAGCAAGCCGACCCAGTACGGGAACCAGACATGCACGTCGGTCAGCGCCCGCAGCTTGTGCTGGTCGTGCTCCAGCGGCGTGTGATTGCTCGCCTTGCGGATCTCCACCGTGAGCAGATTGTTCGGGATCTCGCGCTGATGCACGACGACGTCGGGGTAGATCGACTTGCCCAGATGATCGTCGGTCGAGATGATGGTGCCGTGCGGCAGATGCAGCGTGCGCTCGCCGAGCCGGTCGTAGTTGCAGTCGACCGACCAGCCGGCGAACTGCTTCTCCAGATGCACGGCGAAGCGGTGCGTGACCGCGCGCTCGCCGATGTCCTTCTCGAACAGGAAGCCCTCGTGGGCGTAGAAGTCCCGCAGCGCCGCGATCACCTTGTTCAGCTCGGTCTGCATCGTGCCTCCGGGCTCATTCCACTTTGCGTCCCGAGCGGTCTCTCGCTCCCTCGCCCCGTTCTTACGGGGAGAGGGTGGGGTGAGGGGCCGCCTCCGCAAATCCGGTTGGAATGATAGGTCGAACGCGCGCGACGTGCGAGTCGGATGGTGTCTTGCCTGGACTTGGAGCCTGCCTTGCCCCTCACCCGGATTACATCTTCGATGCAATCCGACCTCTCCCCGCGGAAGAGCGGGGAGAGGTAAGACGCATCCTACATCTGAACTTCGATCAGCCGCGGCCCCGGCTCGGCGACGGCCTCGGCCAGCGCCTTGTTGAACTCGTCGGCATTGGTGACGGCGCGGCCGGGCACGCCCATGCCCTTGGCCAGTGCGACGAAATCCAGCGTCGGGCGGTCGAGGCGAAGCATGTCGTTGGCGCGCTGGCCGGGCTCGCCGGCGCCGACATTGTCGAACTCGCCGCGCAGGATCTGGTAGATGCGGTTGGCGAACACGATGGTGACGATATTGAGGTTCTCGCGCGCCTGGGTCCACAGCGACTGGATCGTGTACATTGCGCTGCCGTCACCGACCATGCAGATCACCTTGCGGTCCGGGCAGGCGATCGCGGCGCCGATCGACAGCGGCGTCGAGAAGCCGATCGAGCCGCCCATGTTCTGCAGCCAGTCGTGCGGTGCGGCGGCGGCCGTCGGCGGGAAGAAGGCGCGGCCGGTGGTGAGAGACTCGTCGACCAGGATCGCATTCTCGGGGATGGCGTACGCAATCGACTGCGCGATCGAGGCGTGGGTCAGCGCGCCGGTCGGCTTGAGCAGCTCCTGCGACGCCTGCGGCTTGACGTCCCTGGCGCTGGCTTTCACCGCGCCGGCGAGCGCCTCGAGCGCCGCGACCGAATTCTCGCCCCAGGAGGTCATGCGATGCACGTCGCAGCCCTCGGGCTTGAGCATGCTCGGCTTGTTCGGATAGGCGAAGAACGCCACGGGATCGTCGGACTCGACCAGCACGATGTGACGGAACTTGGCCAGCATCGGCAGCGCGTTCTCGATCACGTAGTGGATGCGGTCGATCGAATAGCGGCCGCGGCCGCGCGCCATCTTCGGACGGAAGGTCGGGCCCATCACGGTGCAGCCGGTCTTGGCGGCGATGCGCTCGGCGAGCGCGAGGCCCTGCTCGCTCAGGGCGCTGCCGGTCATCAGCAGCAGCGTACCCTCGCCGTCGCCATGCAGGATTTTTGCGGCCTGCTCGACCGCCTGCGGTGAATAGCTCGCGCGCTGTTGCTCGGCCGGGACCTCGGCGACGCCGTCGGCCTCGTTCCAGGCGGTGTCGGCGGGCAGGATCAGGGTCGCGATCTGCGGCGGCGCGCTTTTGGCGGCGGCGATCGCCGCGGCGCCATCGGCGGCGACCGATTTGGCATCCGGCGAGGTGCGGACCCAGGACGACATCGGCCGGGCCAGGCCCTCGATGTCGGAGGTCAGCGGCGCGTTGAAGCCGATGTGGTAGACGGCGTGCTGGCCGACGATGTTGACGATGCCGGAATTGGCCTTCTTGGCGTTGTGCAAATTGGCAAGGCCGTTGGCGAGGCCGGGGCCGAGATGCAGCAGCGTCGAGGCAGGCAGGCCCTTCATGCGGAAATAGCCGTCGGCGGCACCGGTCACCACGCCCTCGAACAGGCCGAGCACGCAACGCATGCCGGGTACGCGGTCGAGCGCTGCGACAAAATGCATCTCGGAGGTGCCTGGGTTGGTGAAGCAGACATCCACCCCACCCTTGACCATCGTCCGCACCAGGCTTTCCGCACCGTTCATTCGTTCTGCTCCCGCAACCGGCAATATCCAAAGATCCGTTCGATCAATCATTGTTCGCTCGTCCCGTCAAAGCAATAGGCGGCATCGCGGCCCTGCCCCGCGCGACAATGGCTAACGCTTTTCGGCAAATGGCATGGTTGCCGATTTGATAACGCCTGTCCTGGATGATGTCCCTCACGGGGCCGTGGCTTGCGAAAAGCCCGCAAATATGGCCTGTGGCCTGTGTTGAATCGATCTTTTCTGGGGGAAACAATGATCCGGTTTTTTGCCGCACCGATTGCCGCCATCGCACTGCTGTCGACCATGGCGGGCGGCGCGTTCGCCGAAGAGTTCGACTCGCGCGACATCATGGGCGGCGGCCCGAACTTCTTCCGTTCCGGCGCCAATCCGATCCCCCGCACCACCGTCATGTATAACGGCAATTACGCCCCCGGCACGATCGTGGTGAACACCAGCGAGCGGCGGCTGTATCTGGTGCTCCAGAACGGCCAGGCGCTGCGTTACGGCATCGGCGTCGGCCGCGACGGCTTCCGCTGGGGCGGGGTGCACAGGATCACCGCCAAGAAGGAATGGCCGGACTGGACGCCGCCGTCGCAGATGCTGGCGCGCCGGCCGGACCTGCCGCGCCACATGAAGGGCGGCGTCGAGAATCCGCTCGGCGCGCGCGCGATGTATTTGGGCTCGACGCTCTATCGCATCCACGGCTCCAACGAGCCGGAGACGATCGGCCAGGCGGTGTCCTCGGGCTGCTTCCGCATGACCAATGACGACGTCAGCGATCTCTACGGCCGCGTCTCGGTCGGTACCACGGTGGTGGTGCTGAACAACTGACGCAACTCTCGTAGGGTGGGCAAAGCCGGAGGATCGCGCGAACGCCGGCGTGCCCACGGTTTTGAGATGGTGGGCACGGCGCTTTGCGCCTTTGCCCTCCCTACGGCACCTGTAGCGCTCTTGCTACAGACAACGCCGGGAACCCGCAGGGCGCGTGAATTTGCGGTCTTGTGCGCGCGACGCGAATGCGGCAGCGTCGCACAACGATGAGCGCACTTGCCCCGCCCTCGCCTTGCCTTCGCATCGCCCTGCTCGCGCTCGCAGCGCTCGTGGCTGCGCCTGACACCGCGACCATGGCCGTCGCCGGCGAATTGCCCGCGATCTCCTCGCGCCAGCGCGCCGAGAAGAAGAATTTCACCGACGGCGAGATCGTCGAGGGCTTCCTGAAGACGGCGTTCGGTGCCGAATATCACCTCGCCGGCCGCGTCGACCGCATCCGCAAGTTCGACGGGCCGGTGCGCGTGTACGCCGAGAGCGACCGCGCCGACCGCAAGACGCAGCTCGCCAAGGTCGTGGCCGACATCGCCCATCGCGTGCAGCACCTCGACATCGCCATGATCGCGACCGCCGAAGCGGCCAATGTGCGGGTGAAGCTGGTGCGCGACCGCGACCTCTTCCGCACCATCTCCAGCTTCTACGGCGCCGAGAAGGCGCGCGAGATCCGCACCTCGCTCGACCCGCAATGCCTGTCCGGCTTCCGCAAGAACGACAATTTCGAGATCGAGCATTCCGACGTCATCCTCACGGTCGACAACGGCGATTTCGTCTTCCTCGACTGCGCCTATGAGGAGTTGCTGCAATCGCTCGGGCCCATCAACGACACCGCGAGCGTGCCCTGGACCATGTTCAACGACAATGTCTCGATGGGCTATTTCGACGTCTACGACCAGTACATCCTCAATCTCTTGTACGATCCCCGCATCAAGCCCGGCATGACCGTGGCCGAGGTCAAGGCGGTGCTGCCCGCCGTGCTCGCTGACGTGCGCACCTGGGTCAAGCAGGTGAATGATCTGAAGGAGTGAGCCGCGCGACCCTCCCCATGGTTCGAGACGCCTGCTTTGGCGGCTCGCACATGAGGGCAGAATCTCACGGTAAAACGCGCCTCACACCTTCCGTGCCTTCGACATCAGGAACTGCTGGCGCATTACATTGTGGCCGGCGTCGAAATATTCCGAGATCAGCGCCTCGAACTCGGCTCGGAAGCTCCTGAGCTTGTCCGGCTCGTCCTTGTACTGGGCGATGAGCCTGATCAAAGGCCCGATCGTCGTCTCCATGGTGCGGCGGAAATGCTGCGGGCTGAGGGCGGACGGCGTCATCATGTCCATCTCGAAGGAGAGATCCTTCGTTTTCCCCGCGAGACGCTCGGCGACGATCTTCGGATCGCCCCACAACACTGGCGATGCCACGCCCTCGGGCGGCGGCAGATGGCGGTCGATCAGTGCGAACATCCGCCCGACATACAGATGCGGTGGCCAGGTGGAGAACGCGATGGTGCCGCCGGGCTTCAGCACGCGCAGCATCTCGCCGATCGCGACGTCCGGACGCGGCGCGAACATGTGGCCGAACTGGCTGAGCACCACGTCGAACTCGTTGTCGTCATAGGGCAGGCTTTCGGCGTCGCCGTCCTTGAAGTCGACATCGAGGTTCATCAGTTGCGCGTGCTCGCGGGCGCGCTCGATCAGAACCGGCGAGAGGTCGAGACCCCTGACCTTCGCACCGCGGCGCGCCGCCGTGATCGCGACCACGCCGGTGCCGCATCCGACGTCGAGCAGCCTTTGGCCGGCGGCAACGCCGGCAAAACCGACGAGCCTGGCGGCGGTCGGTGTCGTGAAAACTTCCATCGGCGTGAACAGCGACCAGGCTTCCTTCTGGACTGCCTTGAAACCC
This sequence comes from Bradyrhizobium sp. TM239, assembly GCF_036247985.1. Taxonomy (NCBI): domain Bacteria; kingdom Pseudomonadati; phylum Pseudomonadota; class Alphaproteobacteria; order Hyphomicrobiales; family Nitrobacteraceae; genus Bradyrhizobium; species Bradyrhizobium sp. TM239. The sequence continues at coordinate 14,734 of NZ_BTIR01000001.1, forward strand.
GCAAACGGATCCTGCGCGGTCATGGAACTCTCCCTTTGCACGAGCTCGATCTCCATGAGGCTGGCGACGGACGCCGAAGGTTCAACGCGTCCGCATGGCGCCGCGAAACGCGGATGCCCGGGCATTCGCCTCGCCAAAGCGGCTTCGGCCTCGTCCCGCGCGGGGCCGCGCCGCAACACAACAGATCGGACCCTACTGGACGAGATCGGCGACGGTGGTCGCGGCCTTCAGGCCGGTTCCGGTGAGGACGGCGACCGTGGTGTCGGTCGCCTTGACGGCGCCGGTGGCGGAGAGCTTTTCAAGCGCCGCCGCCGCGCTGGCGCTGGTCGGCTCGGCGAACAGGCCCTGCCGCGCAAGACGGCGCAGCGCGGCGACGATCTCCTCCTCGGTGAGCGCGACGGTGCCGCCGCCGCTTTCGCGCAAGGCGGCGATGATCTCGCGCAGGCGCAGCGGATTCTTGATCGCGGTGCCCTCTGCGATGGTCTTGTTCACCTCGCGGGCGACGGGCGTATCGACGCCGGCCTGAAAACTCGCATCGATCGGCGAGCAGTTTTGCGGCTGCGCCGCGAACAGCCGCGGCAGTTTTGCGATCTGGCCGGCTTTCATGAGCTCGCGGAAGCCGAAGGCGCATCCGAGCAGAGAGCTGCCGGCGCCGACGGGAACGATGACGTTGTCGGGCGCGCGAAAACCGAGATCTTCCCAGATCTCATAGGCGAGCGATTTGGTGCCTTCGAGGAAGAACGGCTGCCAGTTATGGCTGGCATAGAAGGTCTGGCTCGACTGGCGGATGGCCTCGGCCTCGGACTCCTCGCGCGGGCCTTCGACGAGCTGCACCGTCGCGCCATAAGCCCGCACCTGCGCGATCTTGGCCGGCGAGGTCGAGGCCGGTGCCAGAATCTTCACGCGCATGCCGCCGGCAGCACCGAGCCCGGCCATCGACGAGCCGCCATTGCCGGAAGAGTCTTCCAGAATCGCGTTGACGCCGATCTGGCGCAGGAACGACAGCATCACCGCCGAGCCGCGATCCTTGAAACTGCCGGTCGGGTTGAACCATTCGAGCTTGAACAACGGCCGCAACTCGCCCCAGTCCTGCTGCACCAGCGGCGTGCAGCCTTCACCGAGCGTGATCGGAGTCTTGATCTCGACCGGCAGCGCCGCCCGGTAGCGCCAGAGCGAGCGCGTGCGGGGCTCGATGTCCTCGCGCGAGATCCCCGCCCCCGGCGTCACCAGAAGCGGCGTGCGCTCGTCCGAGCACCAGCGCGGCTGGTCGAGCGGATAGAGCTGTCCGTTGCGAGGATCGATGTAGCTGGCGGGCATGGGGGTCTCCGGGGCGGGCAGCCGATCCAGTCGATATGTCTGAATATGCGGGTTTAATCCAGTCGCCCGTTCGGAGGCGGAGGGGCCGCCCGCCCCTTCAAAAATTCAAATGATTACATAGATATAGGAAGCATTCCGGCGTGGTCCGCTGATCGGGACGGGCGCGGGAACGGCCTCTGGGTCGCCTCGCACGATTAACTTGTCTGTCGTCGCCGGCCGCTACAATATGTTGGATTGCGTCGCCGATGTTCCGCGTCGGCAACGCAACCGAGCCAGGCCCGTCCAAGCGGCGGGCCGTTGGCTTTTTGGGAGTTTGGTCATGAGCCGCGCGAACCGTACCGACCACATCCGCCTGACCTCCCATCCGGAGCCGGGCCGGAAGGCCGCCTTCCCGATCCACTGGGGCGCAGCTGATGCGCGCGGCCGCGGACCGATCATCGGCACGGTGTCGCGCGCTGGGGATCGCAACGTGATCGGCAGCCATGGCGGGTCCTATGCGATGTATCGCGCACTCGCGGTGTCCGCCGGCGCGCTCGATCCGATCAGGCGCCCTGACCTCACCAACACCTTTCCCGCCGCGACCATCGGGCCGTTTCCGCAATGGAGCGATCCCACCAAGATCGTCGCGCTCGATCCCTGGGGGCATCTGGTCGCGGAGAATTTCGGCAAGGAGATCGCAGAAGGCTCCGACATCCGCCCGAGCATCGCCGTAACGCGGGCGCGGCTGGACCTGCCCGAGATCCGCGAGGCGCTCGCTGCAAAACGCTTACGCGCGGACGGCGAGGTCGTGCATGCCAATGGCAGCGTCTCCGTGGTGAAGATCGCGATCGATCCGGTCTGGTACCTGCCGGGCCTTGCGGCGCGCTTCGGCACCGGTGAGACCGAGCTGCGGCGCACGCTGTTCGAGCAGACCGCCGGCATGTTCCCCGAGCTCGTCACGCGGCCGGACATGAAAGTGTTCCTGCCGCCGATCGGCGGCACCACGGTCTACATGTTCGGCGATGTGACGAAACTGCCGGACCATCGCACAAAGATCACCTGCCGCGTGCACGACGAGTGCAACGGCTCCGACGTGTTCGGCTCCGATATCTGCACCTGCCGGCCCTACCTGATCCACGGCATCGAGGAATCCGCACGCGGCGCGCAGGAGGGCGGGCTCGGGCTCGTCGTCTACAACCGGAAAGAGGGCCGCGCGCTCGGCGAGGTCACCAAATTCCTGGTCTACAACGCACGCAAGCGCCAGGAGGACGGCGATGCGGCCGCCGCCTATTTCGAGCGCACCGAATGCGTCGCCGGCGTCCAGGACGCCCGCTTCCAGCAATTGATGCCGGATACGATTCACTGGCTCGGTTTGAAGCGCATCGACCGCTTCCTGTCGATGAGCGACATGAAGCACGACGCGCTGACCTCGCAAGGCATCGACATCGTCGAGCGCGTGCCGATCCCGCTGGAGCTGATTCCGGCCGATGCCCATGTCGAGATCGCCGCGAAGAAAGCCGCCGGCTATTACTCGACCGACATCGCGCCGGAGAAAGACGTGAACGGCGTGGTCGGACGTTCGCTGGAAAAATACTGATCGCGATGGCGGAGGCTTTGGAATTGCAGGCACGCTCGCTGCTCAGCGCAGATGCGGTGCGCGCGCGGGCCGGGCAGATGCTGGAGATCGGCCTTGCCGGCGGCTTGAGCCACTTCACGATCGACCTCGACCGGATGGACGGCGTCGCGGAGGCCGTGCTTGCGGTGACGCGCAAGGCCTATCCGACGCTGCAGATTCCGTTCCATGCGCGCTGGCGGCATTTTGTGCTTGGCGGCGTCGACCGCTGGGCGAGGCTTGCCGAGGCTGCTTCGTGGCCGGACCGCGCCGCGCGGGCGCGCGCGGAGTTCGACCTCGCCATCGTCAGCGTGCTGCTCGACGCCGGCGCGGGCGCCGCGTGGCGCTATCGCGACGCCATGAGCGGCGAAAGCATCGGCCGGTCCGAGGGGCTCGCAATCGCGAGCCTCGACATGTTTGCGAGCGGCCTTTTCTCGGGCGATGCGCGCGCGCCGTTCCGAACCGATGCGGACGTGCTGGCAAAACTGCCCCTGGCATCCCTCACCTCCGCCTTTCAGGTGAGCGATGCCAATCCCCTGGTCGGGCTGGAGGGGCGCACCGATCTGTTGCGGCGTCTGGGCCGGCACGTCGCCGAGCGCGTCGACGTTTTCGGCTTGAATGATACGCCGCGGCCGGGCGGCCTGTTCGACCACATCGCGGCGCAGGCGAATGGCGGCGCCGTTGCCGCGCCCGTGATCCTGTCCGCGGTGCTGAACCAACTCGGGCCGATCTGGCCGTCGCGGCTGGCGCTCGCAAAAATTCCGCTTGGCGATTGCTGGCGGCATCCGGCGATCAAGGCCGATGATGCGACCGCCGGCCTCGTGCCGCTGCACAAGCTGTCGCAATGGCTGAGCTATTCGCTGATCGAACCGCTGCAGCGCGCCGGCCTCGATGTCACCGACATCGACGGCCTGACCGGGCTTGCCGAATACCGTAACGGCGGCCTGTTCGTCGATCACGAGGTGCTGCGCCTGCGCGATGCCGCGGACGCCGAGCGTGCGCATGCGGTGGATTCGCTGCTCGTCGTGGAATGGCGCGCGCTCACCGTCGCACTGCTCGACAAGCTGGCGGAACTGGTTCGCGCAAAACTCGGCCGCACGCCCGAAACCTTGCCGCTCGCCAGCATCCTGGAAGGCGGCAGCTGGGCCGCGGGCCGCGCCATTGCGTTCGCGCGCCGGCCCGACGGCTCGCCGCCGCTCAAGGTGATCAGCGACGGCACGGTTTTCTAGTCCATCCGCAAGTTGATCCATTGCGCAACGATGAATTTCAGGAGCATCCGATCATGGAAGGCGTCACGATCGTCGATCACCCGCTGGTGCAGCACAAGCTGACGCTGGTGCGGGACAAATCGATTTCGACAAAGTCGTTCCGCGAGCTGATCAAGGAGATCGGCATGCTGCTGTGTTACGAGGTGACGCGCGACCTGCCGCTCGCCGACACCGTCATCGAGACGCCGCTGGCGACGATGCACTCGGCCAAGATCGCCGGCAAGAAGCTGGTGTTCGTGCCGATGCTGCGCGCCGGCACCACCTTCGTCGACGGCATGATGGATCTGGTGCCGACAGCGCGCGTCGCCCATATCGGCCTTTACCGCGAGCCGCACAGCTTTGCGGCGGTCGAGTATTTCTTCAAATCGCCGTCCGACCTCGGCGAGCGCCTCGCGATCGTGGTGACCCCGGTGGTTGCCACCGCGAACACGACCGTCGCCGCCATCGACCGCCTGAAAGAGCGCGGTGCAAAGGACATCCGGCTCGCCTGCCTGATCGCCGCCCCGGAAGGCCTCGAACGGCTGCGCGGCTTGCATCCGGACGTGCCGATCTGGACCGCGGCGGTGGACGAAGGTCTCGACGAGAACGGCTTCATCCTGCCCGGCCTCGGCGACGCCGGCGACCGCGCCTACGGAACGCGGTAGATTAGACCTTCCCGCTGCCGCAAATCCCCTTCAGCGACTGCCATTCCTTGTCCGTCAGCAGCGGCGGGCCGGAGGCCGGGCGGTCTTCTTTGGTCATGCGCGCGAGGCGGTCCTCGGTGAGCGGGTGGCTGGCGAGGATCGACGTGAGCGTGGAACCGCCTTCCTTGCCGGTGATGCGGAACATCAGCTCGGCCGCGGGCTTCGGCGAGCGGCCGAGCTTGTGCATGACCTCGATCGCGAACGTATCGGCGGCAGTCTCGGCCTCGCGCGAATAGGAGGCTTCGACCACGCTGCGCGAGGCAAAGATCACGGCGGATGAGCCGGTGACGTCGCCGAACAACAGGCCGATCAGGAACGAGGTGCCGCCGTTGTAGATCAGGCCGCGCATGTTGTCGTAATGCTTGAGATGGCCGAGCTCGTGGGCGAGGATGCCGGCGAGCTCGTCGGGGTTTTGCGCCTTGTCGAGCAAGCCTCTCAGCACGTAGACCTTGCCGCCGGGCAGCGCGAACGCGTTCGGCACCGCGGTCGGCAGCACGCCGGCCGTCATGGAATCGTCGTCGAGGCCGGCGGCATCGCGCAGGCGGTTGACCAGCTTGGTGAACGCGGCCTTGCCCGCGGGGTCTTCGCACACGCTGCGGCCGAAGATGGTCTTCACCTGGACTTCGGAGGCGTCGCCGATGCGCCGCTCGATCGGTTTCGGCACCAGCGGCGCAAGCCGGTCGGCGGCGAGCGGAACGCCGAACAAGACGACGCAGACGATGGAGACGGCAGCGGCCACCGACCAGCCGACGATTTTTGCGACGCCGCGGCGCGAGGTCCGGTGCTCGTCGAGATGGGTGCAGCGGACGGTCACGTCAGCGGCCAGCGCAGCGTCGCGGATCTCGAGCCGCGCCAGCGGCGGCGCCGTGGTGCAGGCAAGACGCAGGATTCCCGGCGGGCTGTCGGCGCGGCGGATGTCCGCATAGGCCCAGCGAACCGGCGTTCCGCCGTCCTCGGCGATCTCGAGCGCATCAGCGAAGGTCAGTATCACCTGCCGCCGGCGGCTCGACGTGCCGTCGAAGAAGATGGTCGGCTTGGCGGACTGCGCCGGCGCCTCGGCAAACACGTCAGTCACAGCTCAGAATCCCGCGACATCGAGCCCGTCGGCAAAACCTTCGCCGAGCGCGCTGGCAAGCTGACCGCTGCCACGCACATCCGCCGCGGCCGCGATGTCGTGCACCTCGACGGTCTCCAGCACCTTGGCCCAGAGATCACGCTGAAGATAGACCCGCATGACGATGTTGATCGCAAGCGCCAGCGCGAGATAGCCGATCACCATCATCACCACCATCGGGATGCTCCTGGCGGCATTGTCGGAGCCGAACACCTGATCGGCGGGAACGCCGCTCAGTTGGACGACCAGCAAGGCGGAGCCGCCGAGATAGGCGGAAAAAGCCATCGAGAGCAGCGTCCACCAGCCGATCACCTTCCAGTACAGGCCGTAGAACGCGTCGTGCGGCAATCGCGATGACAGGCTGACGCCGCCGATGCGGATGCCGTCGAGCCACCAGCGCCACTCGCGCGCCCTGAATTCCGCATAGAAGAACGGGGCGAGCGGGAAGATCAGCAGCGCGATCGGGCTGAGCAGCCACAGCCACCAGGCGCGCTTGAAGAAGGTCCAGCCGTCGCCCTCGAAATCGCCGCGGAGATCGCCGTAATGGGTGTGCTGCATCTTGTAGCGTTCGAGCGCGGCCGCGCGCCAGGGCAGCGCCAGGCCGAGCGTGAGTAACACCAGCAAGCCCCACATCATGGCGCGGAACGAATAGGCCCAGCCCGACCCGTCCATCCAGAACCGCACGCCGCGCCAGACCGTGCGCGTCAGCCGATAACGTCGCGCGCGAAAGATCGCGAACTGGCCGAAGGCGTAGAAGCCGATGAACAGCGGTGTCGAGGCAAAGCCCTGCCAGCGCTCGAACTCGATGCCAACAAGGAAATAGGCGAGATAGATCGGCACCAGGATCGCGAGCGCGAACAGGAAGCCGACCAGGAGCTCCTTGGCACGGCCGGTATATTCAGCGGCATCACCGTCGATCGCGGTGTTCGCCCACAGATGACGGCGGATGTCGGTGACGAGCCAGAACCGGTAGAAGCCGAAAGTGACGAGCTCCAGCATGGCACCCTTGGTGACCATTTTCCGGAACTCGGAGCGGTTACCGCTGAAATCGACCCGCGTGGGCGGCAGCGGCGGGGGCAAAGGCTCGGAGCCGATCGGGGTCCATTGCATGTCGTTCACGGCGGCAACCTCGGGATGCGGTCTTGATCGGGTCAAACTATAGATCAGAGCTTGGTCGGTCCCCAAGATGGCAGGGTTCGATTTACCTCGATTCCAGTCGGTTTCTGGCACGATTTCACGACAAAGGGTGTGCGGCTGATCACGTCAATTGAGGTCCTGTCGCCGGATGGAGCCAATGGGTCGGCGCAACGCGCCGCCCCATGGGCTCCATCCGGGCTACGCATCCACCCTCTCGCAAAGGTTGGATGTGACAAAACTCTCCCTTGCTCCGGCGCAGACAACCGGCTGTAATTGCAAATCAAATACCGCAGCGCAGAATTCAACGAGAACGCGCGGTACATGCCAGGGAGAACGGTCATGCATGGGACCATCGAGAGCGCGGCCAAGCTCGACGCCCTTCGCGAGCGCGCCACGACACTGCCGCTGGAGCAATTCGATCCGGGCGATCCGGAATTGTTCAGGACCGATACGTTCTGGCCGTATTTCGATCGGCTGCGCCGCGAAGATCCCGTGCACTACTGCAAGGACTCGATGTTCGGCCCGTACTGGTCGGTGACGCGCTACAACGACATCATGGAGATCGAGACCAACCATTCGGTGTTCTCCTCGGCCTCCTCCCTCGGCGGCATCACCATCCGCGACATCGATCCGGACCTGCGCCGCGAGAGTTTCATCTCCATGGATCCGCCGCGCCATGCGGCGCAGCGCAAGACCGTGGCGCCGATGTTCACGCCGACGCATCTGGACAATCTCGCCCTCAACATCCGCAAGCGCTCAGCCGAGTGCCTGGACAATCTGCCCCGCGGCGAGGTGTTCGACTGGGTCGACCGCGTCTCGATCGAGCTCACCACGCAGATGCTGGCGGTGCTGTTCGACTTTCCCTGGGAGGACCGCCGCAAGCTGACGCGCTGGTCCGACATCGCGACCACCATTCCCGGTCCCGACGGCCTCGTCGCCACCGAGGACGAGCGGCAGGCCGAGCTGACCGAATGCGCGGGCTATTTCGCGCGGCTGTGGAAGGAGCGCATCGCGCAGCCGCCGAAGAGCGACCTGCTCTCGATGATGGCGCATGGCGCCGCGACGCGTGACATGGACGCGAAGAACTTCCTCGGCAATCTCGTGCTCTTGATCGTCGGCGGCAACGACACCACGCGCAACACCATGTCGGGCTCGCTCCACGCGCTGAGCCAGCATCCGGAGCAGTATCGCAAGCTGCGCGAGAACCCGGCTTTGCTCGACAGCTTCGTTCCCGAAGTGATCCGCTGGCAGACGCCGCTGGCGCATATGCGGCGCACTGCGCTCGCCGACTTCGAGTTCCGGGGCAAGGAGATCAAGAAAGGTGACAAGGTCGTGATGTGGTACGTCTCGGGCAACCGCGACGAAGAGGCGATCGAGAAGCCCTACGAATTCATCATTGACCGCGCCCGCCCGCGCACGCATCTGTCCTTCGGCTTCGGCATTCACCGCTGCGTGGGTTTGCGGCTTGCCGAACTCCAGCTCAAGATCATCTGGGAAGAGATCCTGAAGCGGTTCGATCATATCGACGTGGTCGGCGAACCCAAGCGGGTCTATTCGAGTTTCGTAAAGGGCCTGGAAGAGCTGCCGGTGAAGATTGCAGCGTGAGACGAAAAACCCTCCCTCTCCCCGTTCTTACGGGGAGAGGGTCGGGGTGAGGGGCTCTCTCCCCGAAGACGGCGACAGCCGAATCGCAGAGAGTCCCCCTCACCCGGATCGCATCTAACGATGCGATCCGACCTCTCCCCGCAAGCGGGGCGAGGTGAAGGAAGAACCAACTGGAGCCACGACGATGAACATCCAAGCGCCGGTTAAAGTGGACAAGGCCGAACGCCTGCGCAGGGCCCGCGAGGAGGCCTATGCGACACCGTTGTCGCAATTCCACCCCGGCGCGCCCAGGCTGTTCCAGGACGACACGCTGTGGCCGTGGTTCGAGCGGCTGCGCAAGGAAGAGCCGGTGCATTACTGCACCAATGCGCCGATCGAGCCATACTGGTCGGTGGTGAAGTACAACGACATCATGCATGTCGACACCAATCACGGCCTGTTCTCGTCGGATTCGACGCTCGGCGGCATCTCGATCCGCGACGTGCCGGAGGGCTACGACTGGCCGAGCTTCATCGCGATGGACCAGCCCCGGCACTCGTCGCAGCGCAAGACCGTGTCGCCGATGTTCACGCCAACGCATCTGGACGAGCTGGCAAAGCTGATCCGGCAGCGCTCGCAGACCGTGCTCGACAATCTGCCGCGCAACGAGACCTTCAATTTCGTCGAGCGCGTCTCGATCGAGCTGACGACGCAGATGCTGGCGACCCTGTTCGACTTCCCCTGGGAGGAGCGGCGCAAGTTGACGCGCTGGTCGGATGTTTCGACCGCGCTGCCCAAGAGCGGCATCGTCGCCTCCGCCGAAGAGCGCCGCCGCGAGATGGACGAGTGCTACGCCTACATGTCGAAGCTGTGGAACGAGCGCGTCAACTCCGCGCCGCGCAACGATCTGCTGTCGCTGATGGCCCACAACGACGCCACGCGGCACATGGACCCCGACAACCTCATGGGCAACATCATCCTGCTCATCGTCGGCGGCAACGACACCACGCGCAACACCATGACCGGCTCGGTGCTGGCGCTGAACGAGAACCCCGAGCAATACGACAAGCTCCGCGCCAATCCGGAGCTGATCGATTCCATGGTGCCCGAGGTGATCCGCTGGCAGACGCCGCTGGCGCATATGCGGCGCACCGCGTTGCAAGACACCGAGATCGGCGGCAAGCACATCAAGAAGGGCGACCGCGTCGTGATGTGGTACGTCTCCGGCAACCGCGACGAGGAGATGTTCGAGAAGCCGAACGATTTCATCATCGACCGCCCGCGCCCGCGCACCCACCTCTCCTTCGGCTTCGGCATCCACCGCTGCGTCGGCATGCGCCTCGCCGAGCTGCAGCTGCGCATCGTCTGGGAAGAGATGCTGAAGCGCTTCGACCGCATCGAGGTGGTGGGAGAGCCGAAGCGGATCTATTCGAGCTTCATCAAGGGGTACGAGACGCTGCCGGTGAGGATTCCGGGGTAGGCGCACTTCCACTAAGTCTCTTGGGGCAAACCGCCTCATCAATCTCCGCTGTCATGCTCCGCGAAAGCGGGGCATCCAGTACGCTGCGGCTTCTCGGCTCCAGCCGCGCTGTCTCTGGAATACTGGATTGCCCGCTTTCGCGGGCAATGACAGCTGAGAATGACGCGAAGAGCTAGCCAGCTATAAAATTTCGGCATGACAGCTCGCGCCAGATGCGATGGCCAGGCGGCGCGCGGCTGTTCTACCACACGGCATCTAACTCAATTTGATATCCCACACGCCTTCCTTGCGGCAGGCGGCGACTTCCTCGCGCAGAAGCGCTGTCACGGCGAGCGAAGCCGTCGAGACCGGGCGGTCGATCGGAGAAGCGAAAATGAGCTCGCGTGTCATCGGCTTGGAGACGACAGCGGTTTCCAGCCGCCCGTCCGCGACCTCGCCGTGGACCGACGACGGCGGCAGCAGCGCGAAGCCGAGCCCCTCCTCGACCAGGCTGGTCAGCACGCGGAACGAATCCGCCTCGAGCTGGACGTCGAGCTTGATCTTGCGCTGGGCGGCCGCGTGCTCGATCAGCGCACGGAGGCCGTGCGAGTGAGAGGGCAGCACCAGCCGTTGCCGCAGCAGCCAGCCGATGTCGACGCTCTTCTTGCGCGCGAGGCCGCAGCCGCGCGGGCCGACCGCGACGATGTTGTCGCGCCCCAGGCTCTCCACGTTGAGATGCAGATCGGCCGAGCGGCCATAGAGGATGGCGAGATCCATCTCGCCGCGATGCAGCCATTCGACCAGATGGCCGCTGTAGCTCTCGACGATGCGCAGCGAAATGCCGGGAAATCTTTCGACGCAGCGCCGCGCAAAGCGCGCCGACAGCACGCAGCTGACGGTCGGAACCAGGCCAAGCACGACCTGGCCGGACGGCGGCCCCTGGGACGACTGGATGTCGTCGCGGATCTGGTCGATCTGCCGCACGATGCCGGAGGTGCGCGCCAACAGCAGCCGGCCGGCTTCGGTCAGCACCATGCCGCGGCCGTTGCGGGTGAACAATTCGGTGCGCAGCTCGTGCTCCAGCAGCTTGATCTGCCTGGAGAGCGCCGGCTGCGCCACGCGCAGCGTGTCGGAGGCCTTGCTCAGACTGCCGAGCTCCGCCACGCAACTGAAGGTCCTGAGCTGCCGGAAATCCATGCTTGCCAATCCTGGAAGGCTACTCCATACGCTATAACAAATGAGCATAGGGGGCTGGCGTTGTTTTCACAACGCCTGAGGATCGGCCGGCGTTATCTTAACTGCCGCTAAGAACTGGAAACGCCATGAGTGAAGAACACCACACCGAAGATTACGCCGACATCCGCGAAGCCGTCGCAAAGCTCTGCGCGCAGTTCCCCGGCGAATATTGGCGCAAGCTCGATCGCGAGATGGCCTATCCCAAGGCGTTCGTCGACGCGCTGACAGCGGCCGGTTATCTCTCGGTGCTGATCCCCGAGGAATATGGCGGCGCGGGCCTGAAGCTGTCCGCGGCGGCTGCGATCCTGGAAGAGATCCAGCGCGCGGGCTGCAACGGCGGCGGCTGCCACGCCCAGATGTACACGATGGGCACCGTGCTGCGGCACGGCAACGCCGAGCAGAAGGCAAAATATCTGCCGAAGATCGCAAGCGGCGAGTTGCGCCTGCAGGCCTTCGGCGTCACCGAGCCGACCAGCGGCACCGATACCTCCTCGCTGAAGACCTTTGCGCGCAAGGACGGCAACGACAGCTACATCGTCAACGGCCAGAAGATCTGGACCAGCCGCGCCGAGCATTCCGACCTCATGGTGCTGCTGGCCCGCACCACGCCGAAGGAGCAGGCCAAGAAGCGTACGGATGGCCTATCGGTGTTCATCGTCGACATGCGCGAGGCCAAGAACAACGGCCTCGAGATCCGCCCGATCCGCACCATGATGAACCACGCCACCACCGAAGTGTTCTTTACCGACATGAAGGTGCCGGCGGAGAATTTGATCGGCGAGGAAGGCAAGGGCTTTCGCTACATCCTCTCCGGCATGAACGCCGAGCGTATCCTGATCGCGGCCGAATGCGTCGGCGACGCAAAGTGGTTCATCGCCAAGGCCACCAACTACGCCAAGGAACGCAGCGTTTTCGGCCGGCCGATCGGCCAGAACCAGGGCATCCAGTTCCCGATCGCCAAGGCCTACGCCTCGATGCGCGCGGCCGAATTGATGGTGAAGGAAGCCACGCGCAAATACGAGGCCGGGCTCGACTGCGGCGCGGAGGCCAATATGGCCAAGATGCTGGCGGCGGATGCGTCATGGGAAGCAGCCAATGCCTGCATCCAGACCCATGGCGGCTTCGGCTTTGCCGAGGAATACGACGTCGAGCGCAAATTCCGCGAGACGCGGCTCTACCAGGTGGCGCCGATCTCGACCAACCTCGTGCTCTCCTTCGTCGCCGAGCACGTGCTCGGCATGCCGCGCTCGTACTGAGGCCGCCATCATGGGAGCATTGGACGGGATCAGGGTGATTGCGGTCGAGCAGGCGGTGGCGGCGCCGTTCTGCTCCTCGCGTCTGGCGGATGCCGGCGCGGAGGTGATCAAGATCGAGCGGCCCGAGGGCGATTTCGCCCGCGGCTATGACGCGGCGGCCAAGGGCCAGAGCAGCTATTTCGTCTGGCTCAACCGCGGCAAGCAATCGGCGGTGGTGGATCTCGCAACGAAAGAAGGCTGCGCCGAGCTGGAGAAGCTGATCGCCAGCGCCGACGTGCTGATCCAGAACCTCAAGCCCGGCTCGATGGACAAGCTCGGTTTTTCGCGCGAGCGGCTGCTGAAGGACTATCCAAGACTGATCTCCTGCACGATCACCGGCTATGGCGACGACGGTCCTTACGCGCATCGCAAGGCCTATGATCTGTTGATCCAGGCCGAGAGCGGCCTGGCCTCGATCACCGGCAACCCTGATGGCGCCTCGCGCGTCGGCATGTCGATCGTGGACGTCGCGACCGGCGCCACCGCGCATGCGGCGATCCTGGAGGCGCTGATCGGGCGCGGGCGCACCGGCAAGGGCTGTGACATCCGCATCTCCATGTTCGACGTGATGGCGGACTGGTGCACCGTGCCGCTGCTCAACTCCGAAGCCGGCAATCCGCCCAAGCGCATGGGGCTGCGCCATCCCTCGATCGCGCCCTATGGCGTGTTCACCTCGAAGGACGGCAAGGACATTCTGATCTCGATCCAGAGCGAGCGCGAGTGGAAGACGCTCTGCGCCAAGGTGCTTGATCAACCCGACCTGCCCGCCGACCCCCGCGTCGCCAACATGGTGGAGCGCGTGCGCAACCGCGACTTCACCGACACGACGGTTGCGGACATCTTCGGCAAGATGACGCGCGACGAGCTCTTGAAGCGGCTGTCGAACGCGGACATCGCCTTTGCCGAGGTCAACACCATGGCCGACCTCACCAACCATCCGCATCTGCGCCGGATCGAGGTCGACACGCCGCAGGGACGCGTCAGCTATCCCGCGCCGGCACCGATCATCGTCGGCGAGACCCGCACCTATGGCGCAGTTCCCGCCATCGGCGAAAAGCCACAGTCCAAAAAGTAAGAAGAGCGAGGCGTCATGACCGAGAAGCTCGACATCGAACATCTCAGGCAGTGGATCGGCCGCAGCACGGAGGCCACCGACATCGTCACCGCGCAGCTCGTGATGGGCCTGCGCGCGACGCTGTTCCAGGAGGTCGGCGAGCCCAGGAAAGGCGACGCCGCACCATTCACGGTGCATTGGTGCCTGGCGCAGCCTGTGTTTCCGATGTCGATGCTCGGGCCCGACGGCCACCCCACCCGTGGCGGTTTCCTGCCGCCGGTGCCGCTGCCGCGCCGGATGTGGGCCGGCGGCGAGATCGAGTTCTTGCAACCGCTGCAGGTCGGCGATGAATCGACGCGGACTTCGCGCATCGCCGACGTCCAGGTGAAATCAGGCTCGACCGGCACGCTGTGCTTCGTCTCGGTCGAGCACAGCATCTCCAGCCCACGCGGCGTCGCCATCCGCGAGCGGCAGGACATCGTCTATCGCGAGATGACGAGCAGCGCGCCGGCGAGCACGAAGGCTCCGCCTCCGCCGCCGAAGGCGCAGCACCGCGAAACCCATGTCTCAGATCCCGTGCTGCTGTTTCGTTATTCCGCACTGACCTTCAACGGCCACCGCATCCATTACGACCGCGACTACGTCACCAAGGTCGAGGGTTATCCGGGCCTGATCTTCCACGGTCCGCTGCAGGCGGCACTGATCATCGAGATGGCCGCGAAGCTGCACGGCGGCAAGGCGCCGAAGAAGTTCACCTATCGCGGCCTGCAGCCGCTGTTCGAGGGCACCGAGTTTTCCATCAACGCCAACGAGACCGGAGCAGGCATGGAGCTGTGGACCGCGAATGCGGAAGGGCAGCCGACGATGAAGGGCACGGCGGTGTGGTAGCTTCGTCATTCCGGGGCATCGCGCCGCGATGAACCCGGAATCTCGAGGTTCCGGGTTCGGTCCTGCGGACCGCCCGGAACGACGCCGTAACAGTAAGCACGCAGGGGACGGAAACCATGGCCAAGAACGGCAAGACCGGCAGCAAGTCCGTCACCGTCAAGCAGGCGACGCTCGATCTGCTGCGTGCCTTCGGCATCACAAAAGTGTTCGGCAATCCTGGTTCAACCGAGCTGCCGTTCCTGAGCGACTGGCCCGATGACATCGACTACGTGCTGGCGCTGCAGGAAGCCTCCGCCGTCGGCATGGCCGACGGTTACGCGCAAGCGACCCGCAATGCCGGCTTCGTCAATCTGCATTCGGCCGCCGGCGTCGGCAACGCGCTCGGCAACATCTACACCGCGCATCGCAACCAGACCCCGCTGGTGATCACCGCGGGCCAGCAGGCGCGCTCGATCCTCCCCTTGCAGGCCTTCCTCTATGCCGAGCGCGCCTCGGAGTTTCCGCGGCCGTATGTGAAATACAGCGTCGAGCCGGCGCGGCCCGAGGACGTGCCGGCCGCGATCGCACGCGCCTATTACACCGCGATGCAGCCGCCATACGGGCCGACTTTCGTGTCGATCCCGATCGACGATTGGGCGCATGCGACCGCGCCGATCGAGGCGCGCAAGGTCAGCCGCGAGATCGGGCCCGAGCCTGAGCCGATGAACGCGCTGGTCGCCGCGCTCGGCTCCGCAAAGCACCCTGCCCTCGTCGTCGGCCCCGGCGTCGACCGCGCCGGCGCGGTCGATCTGATGGTGCGCGTGGCCGAGAAGGCGAAGGCCAGCGTCTGGGTCAGCCCGTTCTCGGCGCGCTGCTCGTTCCCCGAGCGGCATCCGCAATTTGCGGGCTTCCTGCATGCCTCGCCGGCGCAGCTCTCGGACGCGCTGCGCGCGCACGATCTCGTCGTCGTCATCGGCGCGCCGGTGTTCACCTTCCATGTCGAGGGCCACGCCGCGATCTTCGATGGCGGCGCGACGATCTTTCAGATCACCGATGACCCGGATGCCGCGGCGGTGACACCCGTCGGCACCAGCATCATCGCCACCATGAAGCCGGCACTGAGCCTGCTGCTTGATCTCCTCCCCGAGAGCAAACGCGCCACGCCAAAGGGCCGTACGCTGCCGCCGGCGCCGCAAGCCGCCGATCCGCTGCCCGTCGAATTCCTGCTGCATTCGCTGTCGCAGGCGATGCCGGATGGTGCGTCAGTCGTCGAGGAAGTGCCCTCGCACCGGCCGGCGATGCAGAGATTCATGCCGATGCGCGGCCAGGACAGTTTTTACACCATGGCGAGCGGCGGCCTCGGCTATTCCCTGCCCGCCGCCGTCGGCATGGCGCTCGGCAAGCCGAACAGCCGCACGGTCTGCCTGATCGGCGACGGCTCGGCGATGTACTCGATCCAGGCGCTGTGGACCGCCGCGCAGCGCAAGCTGCCGCTCACCATCGTCGTCATCAACAATTCCGGCTACGGCGCGATGCGCTCGTTCAGCCAGGTGATGCAGGTGCGCAATGTGCCGGGGCTGGAGCTGCCGGGCATCGATTTCGTCCGGCTCGCCGAAGGCATGGGATGTCACGCGGTGCGGGTGACGAAGGCCGCAGAGCTCGGCGAGGCGCTGAAGCGCGGGATGGCGTTCGAGGGGACGAGCCTGGTCGAGGTCGTGGTGGATTCGGCGGTGCCGGTGCTGTACGGGCAGAAGCATTGATTGATTGTCGTCCCTGCCTAGTGCGCAATTGCGCACGGGCGCAGGGACCCATACCGCGTGATCTATCGTTAGTGACGCGATGTTGATACCGCGGGACAGAACAACTACCTGTCCTCGCCAAATTTCGCCCTGTGGTTATGGGTCCCCGCGTTCGCGGGGACGACACTGAGTTTGTCGCGCCACCTCATCACTACGACGCCAGAAATCCCCCATCCGCCGCCAGCACATGGCCGACCACATACGACGACGCATCCGACGCCAGCCACACCACGGCTTCCGCCACCTCTTCCGGGCTTCCCATCCGCCGCAGCGGCAGGCCGGCGCTCACGGTTGCGACGTCGCCGACGCCGGCGCGCAGCATCATGTCGGTAACGACGCGGCCGGGCGCGATGGCGTTGATGCGGATGCCGCGCGGGGCGTTCTCCAGCGCCGCCGAGCGCGTCAGCGAGATCGCGGCGGCCTTCGAGGCCGAATAGAGCGAGAAGCCGGGATTGGGATTGCGCACGCCGCTGACGGAAGCGTTGACGACGATGCTGCCGCGCCCCTGCGCCAGCATCGCCGGCAATTGGTGGCGCAAGCACAGGAACAGCGCGCGGACATTGGTGTCGAACACGCTGTCGTAGATGTCAGTACCCTGCTCCTCCAGCGGCGCGCGGCGCTCCTGGAAGCCGGCATTGTTGAAGGCGACGTCGAGCCGGCCGCAGCGCTCGACCGCGGTGCCGACGAGACGCGCGACGTCGTCCTCGCGCGTGATGTCGGTCTTGAGCGCGATCGCCTCCGCACCGAGCTCGCGGCATGAAGCGGCGGTCGCCTCGATCTCGGCTTCGCGCCGGCCCGCCACGACGATCGCCTCGGCGCCCTCGGACGCCATCCGCAACGCTGTGGCGCGGCCGATGCCGCTGCCGCCGCCCGTGACGAGGCAGACCTTGCCATTCATCCGCTGACCTGCCGGCAAAGCTCCGCTCATGGCTCACTCCAAAACGCTTGCGCGCGGCGCTGCGCGCATATAGTTGTATGGTACAACTATATGCCGGGAGTCAAGATGGCCGAGCTTGCGCTGATCGACGACATTCGCGCCGCCTCGCGGTTGATGGTGCGCGAGCTCGGCTTCATGGATGCGACGGTGGCGGCCTCGGACTATCCGCCGTCGGCCGTGCACACCATCCTGGAGATCGGCATCCGCGGCCCGATGACCTCGGGCGAGCTCGGCGATTTCCTGCGACTGGAGAAGTCCAGCGTCAGCCGCCTCGTGCGCAAGCTGATCGATTGCGGCGAGCTCACGGAGACGCCGGATGAGAACGATGCACGCAGCAAGCTATTGTCGCTGACCGCGAAGGGGCGGCGCACGCTGGAGGGGCTGCACGCGTTCGGCCGACAGCAGGTGCGCGGCGCGCTTGCGGCATTGACGGCGGCGGAGCAGCGCACCGTGCGGGAGGGAATGATGCTCTATGCGCGGGCGCTGCGGCAGAGCCGGGTGGAGGACGAGGTGGCGGTGTAACGACAGGTATCGTCCCTGCGAACGCAGGGACCCATACCGCGTGATCTATCGATAAGCGCAGGTGTCAGTCCCGCGCAAAAGAACAACAAGCGGCCTTCGCCAAACTTCTCCCTGTGGTTATGGATCCCCGCGTTCGCGGGGACGACAGTGAATATTTGGCTTGAGCCGTGCGTCAAACGCACCGTCGCCTACTTCCCGAACTCTTCCCGCATCTTCGCCTGGATCTTGGCCATGCCGCCGAGCCAGCGGTCGTAGTTCTCGGTCTTCTTGCGCATGTAGCCGAGCACCTGGGGGTGCGGCAGGATCAGGAAGGTTTCCTGCTCGAGGCCGGCGAGCACGTCTTTCGCCACCTGCTCCGGCGTGAGATCGCCGTCGCCGGATTGCGGACCCTTCGGGATCGAGCGCAGCATGTTGGTGTCGACGCCCTGCGGGCAGAGGATCGAGACCTTGATGTTGTCTGCCTTGTGCGAGATCGCGAGATTCTCGGCAAAGCCCACCGCGGCATGCTTGGTTGTCGAATAAGCCGGACTGCCGACCTGGGACAGCAGGCCCGCGGCCGAGATGGTGTTGAGGAAATAGCCGCCGCCGCGCGCCTTCATGCGGGGGACGAGGTGCCGCGCCGCATAGACATGGGCCATGACGTGGATGGCCCAGCTGCGCTGCCACGGCTCGTCGGAGGCGCCGCCGGCATTGACCGACATCGGATCGAAGCCGCCGCCGATGCCGGCATTGGAGCAGAACAGGGCGATGGGACCGAACTGCCGCTCGGTCTCCTCGATCACGTGCGAAACGTCTTTCTCCTGCGCGACGTCGCATTTGAAGGCCGCGCCATCCACCATGGCGGCGACGGCCCGCGCATTCGCGGCGTCCATGTCCGCGACGACGACCTTGGCTGCGCCCGCATTGTAGAACGCCTCGCACAGCGCCTTGCCGATGCCGTTGGCGCCGCCCGTGACGACCACGACCTTGCCGGTCACCTGCATGCGACGTCTCCTCTTGTCTTATGGCGCTTCGGAGCAGACCCCCTGGGTCTTGCTCAGCTCAACACGAGGTCGAGCACCGCGGTATAATGGCATGCCGCGCCGGCCAAGACAAAGCCGTGCCAGATCGCATTCTGGAAGCGCAGCCGCCGCCAGGCGTGGAAGATCACGCCAAAGCTGTAGAGCAGGCCGCCCGCAAGGATGAACCCCAGCACCACCATGGGCAAGACCCTGACCACGGCGTCGTAGAGCATCACGCCGCTCCATCCCATCGCGAGATAGATGCCGACAGAAACCCGGTCGAACCGGCCGGGGCAGCACAGCTTGAGCACGATGCCGAGGATCGCCACGCACCAGACGCCGGCGAGCAGCACCAGCGCGAACCCGCTGTCCTTCACCTCCAGGATGAACGGCGTGTAGGTCGCCGCGATCAACAGATAGATCGCGGAATGGTCGAACCGCCGCAGCAGCCATTTGGCCGGCGACACCGGCCAGAGATTATAGGTCGCCGACAGCACCAGCATCGAGAGCAGGCCGGCGACATAGATCGAGACGCCGACGATGTCGGTCGCATCGGCATAGATCGCCGTCAGCACCACCAGCACGGTCGCGGCGATGAGGCCGGAGAGGACGCCGATCGCGTGGATGATTCCATCGGCGATCAGCTCGGCGCGGTCGTAATTCCAGCCCATCACGTCGGCTGCGGCGTGGACGGAGGTGGAGGCGAACTCTTTCAGTTGGAAGACGGTCATGACAAATCCGCAAGATGAGGCAATGTCCTCTTTTATGGGTCTTTCGGGATCGGCGCGTCGTTCAAACGGCTGATTTCCGACAAAGACGGTGGAAGTATGGAGCTTGATTTTCTTCACGCAATTGCCACTTTTGTGATCGGTCACACAGTCCCGCCGCCCCCGATCCATTAACGTTCATATGGCATTCAGTTTCCAGGATATGGTCGAAGAAGCGCGCTTGTCCGCGCAGGCGCTGATCGACTATGGCGAGCACTTCTTCAACCCGACGATGCGGTTGGGCGTTACCGGCTTGTCGCGCGCCGGCAAGACCGTGTTCATCACCGCGCTGATCCACGGCCTGACCCGCGGCGGCCGGTTTCCGGTGTTCGACGCTTACGCCTCGGGCCGGATCGCACGAGCGCATCTGGCGCCGCAGCCCGACGATGCCGTGCCGCGGTTTGCCTATGAGAGCCATCTGCGCGCGCTGATCGAGGAGCGACGCTGGCCGAACTCGACCGTCGACATCAGCGAGCTCAGGCTCGTCATCGACTATCAGCGCCCGAACGGCGCCGACCGCACGCTGACACTCGACATCGTCGACTATCCCGGCGAGTGGCTGCTCGATCTGCCGCTGCTGCAGAAGAGCTTTGAGCAATGGTCGGCGGAGAGCCTGGCTTTGTCGCGCGAGGCGCCGCGCGCGCATCTTGCGGGCGAATGGCACACCCATCTCGCAACGCTCAAGCCCGAGGCGCGCGAGGACGAGCAGGCAACGCTCACCGCAGCAAAGCTCTTCACCGATTATCTGCGCGCCTGCCGCGACGAGCGCTTCGCAATGAGCCTGTTGCCGCCCGGCCGCTTCCTGATGCCCGGCAATCTCGCAGGCTCTCCCGCGCTGACCTTTGCGCCGCTCGACGTGCCCATCGGCGGGCAGGCGCCTGAGGGATCGCTGTGGGCGATGATGGTGCGTCGCTTCGAGGCTTACAAGGACGTCGTGGTGCGGCCGTTCTTCCGCGATCATTTTGCCCGGCTCGATCGCCAGATCGTGCTGGCCGATGCGCTCGCGGCGTTCAACTCCGGACCCGAGGCGCTGCACGACCTCGAAGCCGCGCTTGCCGGCATTCTCGACTGCTTCAACATCGGCCGCAGCACCTTTCTTTCCAGCCTGTTCCGGCCGCGCATCGACCGCATCCTGTTTGCGGCGACCAAGGCGGACCATCTACACCATTCCAGCCACGACCGGCTCGAAGCCGTGCTGCGCCGCGCCGTCGCGGGCGCGGTTGCGCGCGCGGAAACTACCGGCGCGGCGATCGACGTTGTGGCGCTTGCCGCGGTGCGTGCGACAAGAGAAGCGCAAGTCGCGCAGGGCCGCGACAAATTGCCGTCGATCCTGGGAACACCGGCCGCGGGCGAAAGCGCCGGCGGCGAATTCTTCGATGGCAACACGGAGGTTGCGACCTTTCCGGGCGATTTGCCGCTGGATCCCGAGCCGCTGTTCAACGGCAATGCCGCGTTCCGCGGCCTCGCGACCGAGACCGCCGGGACAAGCGATTTCCGTTTCCTGCGCTTCCGCCCGCCCACACTCGACCGCGAAGGCACCGAGCCGCCGACGCTGCCTCACATTCGCCTCGACCGTGCCTTGCAGTTCCTGATCGGAGACAAGCTCGCATGAACGACCGATCGAAGCCACGGCGGCCGGCGACGTTCCGGCTCGACGATCCCGGCGTCGTCGTCACCGAAGCCGACGAGACCAGCCGGCTCAGCCGCGCCACCATCCAGATCACGCCTGAGCCCGATCCCCTGGCGCTTCCGGTGCCAATTCAAGCGGCGCTGCCGCCGCGCCGCGGTTTTCCCTGGGGCGCGCTGTTCTGGTCCGGCCTCGCCGGACTGACGCTGCTCGGCACCGGGCTCGGCGTCGTCCATCTGATCGAGGACCTGTTCGCGCGCAGCGAAAGCCTCGGCTACGTCGGTCTCGCCTTCGCGCTCGTCACCGCCCTTGCGCTCGCGGTGGTGATCGGCCGCGAGGCACTCGGCCTGGCGCGGCTGGCGACGATCGAGCAGCTGCATACGCGCGCAGCGGCCGTGCTCGCCAGCGACGACCGCAAGGAGAGCCGCGTCATCGTGCAGGATCTGCTCAAGATCGCGCACCAGAACCCGCAGCTCGCCCGCGCCCGCGCGACGCTGGAGAGCCACACCGGCGAGATCATCGACGGCGCCGACATGATCCGGCTCGCCGAACGCGAGTTGATGTCTCCGCTGGATGCGGAGGCGCGGCGTCTGGTGTCGTCAGCCGCGCAAAAGGTCTCGATCGTGACCGCGGTGAGCCCGCGCGCGGCGATCGACGTGCTGTTCGTGTTCGTCGCCGCGCTGCGCCTGATCCGCCAGCTCGCTTATCTCTACGGCGGCCGCCCCGGCGCGCTCGGCATGATCCGACTGCTCCGCCACGTCATTGCCCATCTCGCCATCACCGGCGGCATGGCCGCGAGCGACAGCCTGGTGCAGCAGATGCTCGGGCATGGGATTGCGGCGAAGCTGTCGCAGCGGCTCGGCGAAGGCGTGCTGAACGGATTGCTGACGGCGCGGCTGGGCCTCGCCGCGATCGACGTCACGCGCCCGCTGCCCTTCGCGGCCCTGCCGCCGCCGAAGCTGTCGGATCTGGCGACGGATCTGCTGCGGAAGAAGGATGGGGAGGAGTAGCTTCGCCTCTCCCCGCGTGCGGGGAGAGGCCGGAGCGCATCGCCAGATGCGATCCGGGTGAGGGGGACTCTCCGCGAGTTCAACTGTCACCTCCCCCGCGGAGAGTCCCCCTCACCCCAACCCTCTCCCGGCAAGCGGGGAGAGGGAGAGGAAAGCCAACACCTTCCACCAAAACAGCGGCGAATCCTTCGGCGGCGACAGCTCGGGGGTCCAGCCGGTGAGCTTTTCGATCACATAGGTGTCCGCGAGAACACCCCGCCAGCGGCGTTCGACTTCGCCGAGCGGCTCGCGCTTGGCTGGGATGTTCTCCCATAGCGAGGAACGGTTGTCCGGCTCGCGGCCGACATAGATGCCGGCGTGGCCCTTAATCCGGTCCAGGCCGGGATCGCGGAAATCCTGGAAGCGGCCGCGCTCGTTGAGCTCGATGACGGGCACGCGCCCCCTGAACAGCCAGCGCATCATGGCATAGGTGCGGTAGTCCGTGGTCGCGATCCAGGTCGCGCCGGTCTCATCCAGCGCGGCCTGCGCACGCGCGGCGACCTGCTCATAGCCGGCCTCGGCGCCGATCGGATCGATCTTGCCGAGGAGATTCCAGGGCGCTGCGACGTAATAGAGGAACACGATGACGACGAAGGCGATGCCCGAGCCGACGGCTGTCTTGGCCCAGAACACCGACGATCTCAGCATGCGGGCCGACCAATCCTCCTTCATCATGGCCGCGAGGTTGACGGCGGCCGCGGCGAAACCGACCGGCCACATGAACATCGGCCAGGTGTCGCCGACCCTGAGCGTGGTCGACTTGAAGAGGAAATAGGCGAACGGCACCAGCACCGCCGTCGACAAGAGAATTCCAACCGGCTCACGCGTGCGGTAGCCGCGCCATGCCGTCAGCACCAGCCCGGTCAGCACCACCGGCAGCATGACGAAGCCGACCAGACCGAATTGCAGGCCGATGAAGTCGCCGATGGTCCGCAGCGAGATGCCGTAATTGGCGGTGGCGCGCACGCCCTGAAAACGGAACGAGGCCCAATCGTGCTGCGCATTCCAGATCAGCACCGGCGAGAACACGAGGGTCGCAATCAGCACGGCGAGATAAGGATAGGGGCTGCGCAACCAGCGCCAACGCCACTCCGGCACCAGCAGAAAGGCGGCAACCGCGGGGGCGAACATGATCGCGGTGAACTTCGACAGCATCGACAGCCCGGCGAACAGACCGGCCGCAAGCCACCAGCGTCCGTCGCCGCTTTGCGCCAGCCGCACCAGCGACCACATCATCGCCACCGCGAACGGGATCATGGCGACATCGGGCGCGACCTTGGCCATCAGCAGGCCGTAATAGAGCGCGGCTTCCGGCATCAGCACCGCGAACAATATGGCACGCACATCATGGGTGAGGCGGCGGACGATGTCGGCGAGCAGACACTGCGTCACCAGCATCGCGACGATGCCGCCGAAACGGACCCCGAGCGTGGTATCGCCGAAGATCGCGGTTCCGAAACGGATCAGCCAGGCGATGGCCGGGGGATGATCGAGGAAGCTCAGCGCTGCCTCCTTCGACCAGGTCCAGTAATAGGCCTCGTCGGTGCGCAGCTCGATCGCGGAGGCGTAGACGATCCGGAGCAGCGTCATCGCGGCGATGACGAGCACGGCAACACGGATGAGACGGCGTTCGGCGCCGTCTGGCTTCACAGAGATGTCGGGAGCGATCGTCACGGCCGCGCTTTTCCCCAACTTGGGAGGGGGAGTCAATGTGGGTTGCCCCAACAGAGGTGTCGTCCCGGGCAAGCGAAGCGCAGACCCGGGACCCATAGCCACAGGGGGGTTGGGCGACCTGGTCACTCCAAGTCTTCGCCAAACATCTTCCTGTGGCTATGGGTCCCGGATCGGCGCGTGCCTGAGGGCGCGCTTGTCCGGGACGACGGCGGAGTTGACCGTGACATCGTGGGCACGACGCGAAGGGCGCGCCTTTGCCCAACCTACGATTTCGCAGCCTTGTCGGGCTTGTGATCCCCGAACCTGTCCACATCGGGAATTAACCGCTACGCTGGCCGTTCTCCTTGATGAACTGATACAACCGAATCATGGCCAGCGCTCCTGCACACATGTCCGACCTCGTCCGCGCCACCAGCGTGCGGCAGGTGCGGCTCGTCTGCGGCGTGATCCTGTTCTGTTATGTGATCAGCCATTTCCTCAACCATGCGCTCGGCAATATCTCGGTCGAGGCGATGGAGGCCGGGGTCTACTACCACACCGTCTTCTGGCAGTTCCTCCCTGTCGCGATCCTGTTCTACACCGCGGCGCTCACGCATATGGGGCTCGGCATCTATGCGCTGTATCAGCGCCGGCAGTTCCGCTGGCGGACGGTCGAGCCGCTTCAGCTCGTGCTGGGCTTGAGCATCCCCGCGCTGATCATGGCGCACGTGATCGGGGTGCGGCTTGGCCAGACGCTGTACGGACACGAGAAGCTCTATCCCCAGGAGCTCTATCTGTTCTTCGTCGCAGCGCCGGGACGGCTCTGGCAGATGACGATCCTGCTTCTCATTGCCTGGGTGCACGGCTGCATCGGGATTTATTTCTGGCTCCGCCTCAAGCCGTTCTTCACGCGCGCCGCACCCTACCTGCTCGCCGCCGCGGTGCTGGTCCCGACATTGTCGCTGCTCGGCATCTACCAGGGCGGCCGCAGCGTCGCGCTCGAGGCCGATGACGGGGAATGGCGCACGCACAATCTCACGCGACGCCAGGTCGGCACGACGGCCGAGGCCGCGACGCTCGATCGCATCACCGGCGCCTTCACCATCACCTATTTTGGGCTGCTGGGCCTGGCGCTGGCGGCACGCGGCGTGCGGGCCTGGCGCGAGCGGCGCGGCGGCATGATCGCGCTGTCCTACGGCAACGGCAGGACGGTGCGGGTTCCCAAGGGCCTCTCCGTGCTGGAAGCGAGCCTGCGCCACAATCTGCCGCATGCCAGCGTCTGCGGCGGCCGCGCCCGCTGCTCGACCTGCCGCATCCGCGTCATCGGCGATCATGGCGTCCTGCCCGAGCCGTCGCAGCGCGAGGCCTTCGTGCTGACCCGCGTCGGCACCAACGACCCCTCGATCAGGCTGGCCTGCCAGCTGCGGCCGACGTCGGACCTCTCCTTCTTCCAGCTCTTCACCCCGCAAACGTCGTCGGCCAACGCGCAGGCCTCGGCGCCGGCGCGGATCGGCCAGGAGCGCTATCTCGTCAGCCTGTTCGTGGACATGCGCGGCTCGACCCAGCTCGCCGAGAAGCGGCTGCCGTTCGACACCGTCTTCATCGTCAACCGCTTCCTCGGCGCGGTGTCGCAGGCCGTGATCGAGAATGGCGGCCAGCCGAACCAGTTCGTCGGCGACGGCATGCTGGCGCTGTTCGGGCTCACGGCCGATCCGCAAACCGCCTGCCGGCAGGCGCTGAAGGCGGCCTCCGGCATCGCCACCCATATCGACGAGCTGAACCAGCTGCTCAGCCACGATCTGCGCCAGCCGATCCGCTTCGGCATCGGCATTCACGGCGGCGAGGTCATCATCGGCGACATCGGCTATCGCGATCACATCGTCTTCACGGCGCTGGGCGATGCCGTCAACGTCGCCGCCCGCCTGCAGGACATGACCAAGACGCTGGCCTGCGAGGCGATCGTCTCGGACGAAATCCGCCGCACCGCGGGCCTCGCCGACGATACGCTGCCGCAACAGGAGGTCGCGATCCGCGGCCGCGACGAGCCGATGGCGGTGCGCGTGGTGGCGGATGCGCGGGGGCTGACGGCGCTGGTGGATCGCGGCGAGCGCGTCGCGGCGTAACGCAGCCGCACGAGAGGTGCGCCCCCTCTCCCGCTTGCGGGAGAGGGTTGGGGAGAGGGTCTGTCCACAACGGGACAATCCCCCAGAGGAGAAAGCCCTCACCCGCGCCTTCGGCGCGACCTCTCCCGCAAGCGGGAGAGGCGCACCACCACCCGCGCTGCTACAGCTCGACTCTCACTACATCCGTAACACCGGCCTGCTGCAACGCAGCGGCATGGGCCTGCTGCGAAAGCACGAATTGACTTCGTTCAAATCGTTGCGACAGATGAGCGCGGCTCGCGGTGATGACCGCAGGCCAACGAAAAGCTCCGGGAGGGGACTAGATGTTCGATCGCCGCGACCTGCTCAAAGGAGCGGGGCTTGCCGCCATGGCGGCCACATTGAATGCCACCAAGGCGTTGGCACTCGATACCGTCACGCTCCCGTTTGCCAATGGCGAACGGCCGCTGGTGAAATATCCGCAGAAGCGGCCGATGATCGGCCTGACCAGCCGGCCGCCACAGCTCGAGACACCGTTCACGATCTTCAACGACGGCCCGATCACGCCGAACAATGCGTTCTTCGTGCGCTATCACCTCTCCGACCTGCCCTACAATCTCGACCCCGACAAGTTCACGTTGGAGGTCAAGGGCAAGGTCGACAAGCCGCTGAAACTTTCGCTGAAAGACATCAGGAAGATGAAGGCGACGGAGATCGTCGCCGTCGCGCAATGCTCTGGCAACAGCCGCGGCTTCTTCGAGCCGCGCGTCGCCGGCGGCCAGCTCGCCAACGGCGCCATGGGCAATGCGCGCTGGCGCGGCGTGCCGCTGAAGGCCGTGCTGGAGATGGCCGGCGTGCAGGCCGGCGCCAGGCAAGTCACCTTCAACGGCATGGACGGACCGGTCAGCGACAAGACGCCTGACTTCGTCAAGGCACTCGATCTCGCTCACGCCAGTGACGGCGAGGTGATGCTGGCCTATGGCATGAACGGCGAGGATTTGCCGTTCCTCAACGGCTTTCCGCTTCGCCTGATCGTGCCCGGCTATTACGGCACCTACTGGGTCAAGCACCTCAACGAGATCACCGTCATCGACAACGTCTATGACGGCTTCTGGATGAAGTCAGCCTATCGCATTCCCGATACGCCTGATAACGCGATCGAGCCCGGCACCGCACCGAAGGCGACGATCCCGATCAACCGCTTCACCATTCGCTCCTTCATCACCAGCGTGCCGGACGGTGCCAAGCTGAAGGCTGGCCGCACCACCCTGCGCGGCATCGCCTTCGACGGCGGCAAGGGCATCAAGGACGTCGCGGTCTCCACCGACGGCGGCAAGACCTGGGCGAGCGCCAAGCTCGGCAAGGATCTCGGCAAATATTCGTTCCGCGAATGGAAGCTGCCGGTGAAGCTTGCGGCGGGAAGCGTTGAGCTCAAGGTGCGCGCCACCGGCAATGGCGGCGAGACGCAGCCGGACACGCCGCGCTGGAACCCGGCGGGATACTTGCGCAATGTCGTCGAAACCGTCCGCGTCACCGTGGCCTGAAAGGAGAATGACCATGCAGCGCACCGTTCTCCTCGCCGTCACGCTCGCCCTCGCCACCGGCCTCGCGGCCGTGACCGCGGCGCCCGTCAACTACCAGCTTCCGGACGAGGTCGCCGCCTTCAAGGCAGGCCCCAATCTCGAAATCGTCAAGGGCAATTGCAGCGCCTGCCACTCGGCCGACTACGTCAAGACGCAGCCGCCGATGAAGGACAAGAAAGGCTTCTGGCAGGCCGAGGTGACCAAGATGATCAAGGTCTATGGCGCACCGATCGACGATGCCGACGTCGGCAAGATCGTCGATTATCTGGCCGCGACGTATTGACGGACAGCGCGAAGCACGCCGGCCATTTGACCGCGAAACGGGCAAAACCGGCAAAAACGCCGCGAAGTTGAGCGGAATTCGGCGAAAGGCCGATGTGGTTTGAGCTACCAAGCCGGCCACATTCCGCGTATCCTGTTAGGACCGAACCGGCCGGTTGGCGGGGATTGGCGGTTCGAGATCTCGGAGGAAGACCCGCGGAGAAGTCGTGATGGCTAAAGGTACGGTCAAGTGGTTCAACCCGACGAAGGGTTATGGATTTATCCAGCCTGCGTCGGGCGGCAAGGATGTGTTCGTGCATATCTCGGCAGTGCAGAAAGCCGGTCTGTCGTCCCTTAACGAAGGACAGACGGTGGAATACGAAGAGATCGCAAACCGGGGCAAGACCTCCGCAGAGAACCTCAAAGTATAAGCCCGCCAGCTTTTGCTGCCTCCCGGATCGATCCGGGAGCCGGGCCAAGAAAATTTTAGAAGACGGCCAGTGCATTCGACGACAGGCGTTGCGACTGCACACGGAGAGCTATTTTCCCGCGAGGACCGCCCGTTCAACGCCTCAGCAATGACAATCGCGACGGCACTTCGTCAGCCCACCGGTAACGGTGCGTCGCGCTTGATCTCCTCCATCACCGCATAGGTCCGCGTCTCGCGCACGCCCGGCATCGACAGCAGGGTCTCGCCGAGAAAGCGTCGATACGCCGCCATGTCCGCGAGCCGCGCCTTCACAAGATAGTCGAAGCCGCCGGCAACCATGTGACACTCCAGAACTTCCGGCGCGAGCTTCACCGCGCGCGCAAACCGCTCGAAATTGTCCGGCGTGGTCTTGTCGAGCAGCACCTCGACGAACACGAGGAGCCCGAGACCGAGCCGGTGCGGGTTGAGCCGCGCGCCATAGCCTTCGACGAAGCCCTCCCGCTGCAAGCGCTTCAGCCGCTCGCCGATCGAGGTCGGCGACAACCCGATGCGCTCGGCGAGCTCGACATTGGCGATGCGCCCATCCTCCTGCAAAATCGAGAGGATCTTCCGGTCGATTCGATCGAGTTCCATGTTTTATCAGGTCAAGTGGCTCATGATCTTCATTTTCTAAGGCAAACCGGCTAGATTGTCTATCGAACTACGGTCACGCGGGCCTTATCCTGGATTTTAGCCACAGGACACGCCATGCCGAACATCCCGCCGCCCTTCACCGCCCCCTACGCGCCCGATGATGCCGCGATCGCCGCGCGCCTGTTGCCGGCATCGCATCTGTCCCCGCCGCAGGAGGCCCGGATCGACCGCACCGCGACGCGGCTGATCGAGGCGATCCGCAAGCGCGACGACCGGCTCGCAGGTAGTCTTGGCGGGGTCGAGGACATGCTGCGGGAGTTCGCGCTCTCGACCAAGGAAGGCCTGGCGCTGATGGTGCTGGCCGAGGCGCTGCTGCGCGTGCCGGACGCGCGCACCGCCGACCAGTTCATCGAGGACAAGCTCGGCGAGGGCGACTTCATCCACCACGAGACCAAGTCCACGGCGTTCCTGGTCAACGCCTCGGCCTGGGCGCTCGGCCTGTCGGCGCGGGTGATCCAGCCCGGAGAGACGCCCGACGGCACCATCGGCCGTCTGGTGAAGCGGCTGGGGGCACCTGCGGTGCGCACCGCGACGCGCCAGGCGATGCGGCTGATGGGCAGTCATTTCGTGCTGGGCGAGACCATCGAGCAGGCGCTGGAACGGGGCCGGCCGCGCTCCGGCCAGAAGCCGCGCTATTCCTTCGACATGCTCGGCGAAGGCGCGCGCACGGCGGCGGACGCCAAGCGCTATTTCGACGCTTATGCCAGCGCGATCGAGACCATCGGCAAGGCGGCGGGCAGCAATTCCCTCCCCGACCAGCCCGGCATTTCCGTAAAACTCTCGGCACTGCATCCGCGCTTCGAGGCGATCAGCCGCGACCGCGTGATGGCCGAGCTGGTGCCGCAACTGCTGGATCTCGCGCAGCGCGCCAAGGCACATGACCTCAACTTCACCGTCGACGCCGAGGAAGCCGACCGGCTGGAGCTGTCGCTCGAAATGATCGCGGCAACGCTCGCCGATCCCTCGCTGAGAGGTTGGGACGGATTTGGCCTCGCCATCCAAGCCTACCAGAAACGCGCTAGCGCGGTAATCGATTACGTCGACGCACTCGCCCGCGCGCATGACCGCAAGCTGATGGTGCGACTGGTCAAGGGCGCCTATTGGGACACCGAGATCAAGCGCGCGCAGGAGCGCGGGCTCGACGGCTATCCCGTGTTCACGCGCAAGGCGATGACGGATTTGAACTACGTCGCCTGTGCGGCGAAGCTGCTGGCGTTGCGGCCGCGCATCTTCCCGCAATTCGCCACCCACAACGCGCTGACGGTTGCGACCGTGCTGGAGCTTGCCGGGAAGAGCGGTGGATTCGAATTCCAGCGCCTGCACGGCATGGGCGAAGCGCTCTACGAGCAGCTCGCCAAGGATCATCCTGATATCGCTTACCGCACCTATGCGCCGGTCGGCAGCCACCGCGATTTGCTGGCGTATCTTGTGCGTCGCTTGCTGGAGAACGGCGCCAACTCGTCGTTCGTGGCGCAGGCCGCCGATTACCGCGTTCCGGTGCCGGCCCTGCTGCAGCGTCCGGCGGATGCTATTCTCCGGCCGCAAGCGGCGGCGCATCCGAAAATTCCGTTGCCCGGTGATCTCTACGCGCCGGAGCGGCGCAACTCGCGCGGCGTCGAATTCGGCGCACGCACCGCGCTCGACCGGTTGCTCGCCGACGTCAAGGCCGAGGCGACCGAGCTCGAGCCGATCGCGGATGCCACGCCGGATCAAGCCAATGCGGCGGTGACTGCCGCGCGCGTGGGCTTTGCGGCCTGGAGCCGGACACCTGCGGCCACGCGCGCGGCGGCGCTGGAGCAGGCCGCGCATCTTCTGGAGAACCGCGGCGCGCGTTTCATCGCGATGCTGCAAGTTGAGGGCGGCAAGACGCTCGACGACGCACTGTCGGAGCTGCGCGAGGCCGCCGACTTCTGCCGCTATTATGCCGCAGAGGGCCGCAAGCTGTTCGGCGCTGATGCGGCAATGCCAGGCCCGACCGGCGAAAGCAACGCGCTCGCGATGCGCGGCCGCGGCGTCTTCGTTGCGATCTCGCCGTGGAATTTTCCGCTGGCGATTTTCCTCGGCCAGATCACGGCGGCGCTGATGGCGGGCAACAGTGTGGTCGCAAAACCGGCCGAGCAGACCCCGCGCATCGCGCGCGAGGCCGTCGCCCTGCTGCACGAAGCCGGCATCCCGAAAGATGCGCTGCATCTCGTCACTGGCGACGGCAAGATCGGCGCGTTGCTGACGGCACATCCCGACATCGCCGGCGTCGTCTTCACCGGCTCGACCGAGGTCGCCCGCAGCATCAACCGGACGCTCGCCGCCAAGGACGGACCGATCGTGCCGCTGATCGCGGAGACCGGCGGCATCAACGCCATGATTGCGGATGCCACCGCGCTGCCCGAGCAGGTCGCAGACGACGTCGTGACGTCCGCGTTCCGGTCCGCCGGCCAGCGCTGCTCGGCGCTGCGGCTGCTGTTCGTGCAGGAGGACGTCGCCGACCGCATGATCGAGATGATCGCGGGCGCGGCGCGCGAGTTGAAGATCGGCGATCCCCGTGACGTCGCGACCCATGTCGGTCCGGTGATCGACATGGAGGCCAAGCAACGCCTCGATGCGCATATCGCACGGATGAAGACCGAGGCGAAACTGCACTTTGCCGGCGCGGCGCCGCAAGGCTGCTTCGTCGCGCCGCACATCTTCGAGCTCAAAGACGCCGGCCAGCTCACCGAGGAGGTGTTCGGCCCGATCCTGCACGTCGTGCGCTACCGTGCCGAGAACCTCGAACGCGTGCTGCAGGCGATCGAGCGCACCGGCTACGGCCTCACGCTCGGCGTCCATTCCCGCATCGACGACACCATCGAAGCCATCATCGACCGCGTGCAGGTCGGCAACATCTACGTCAATCGCAACATGATCGGCGCCGTGGTCGGCGTGCAGCCGTTCGGCGGCAACGGCCTGTCCGGAACCGGCCCCAAGGCCGGCGGCCCGCACTACCTCGCGCGCTTCGCGACGGAGCAGACCGTGACGATCAACACCGCGGCCGCCGGCGGCAACGCTGCCCTGCTTGCGGGGGAGGAGTGAGGCCCTGCGCCTGATGCCGTTGCATCCCGGCAAAACATCGGTCTAATGCTCTCACGATCTGGCCCGCGCCAATTCCAGCGCACGGGAAACGACAAGAGCGAGGGAGCAACGCCGCGATGGAAAAAGGCATCTTTTCAGGCCTGAAGGTTCTGGACTGCGCGAGCTTCATCGCAGCGCCCGCGGCCGCGACCGTGCTGTCGGATTTCGGCGCCGACGTCATCAAGATCGAGCCGCCCGGCGCCGGCGATCCCTACCGCAATCTGCCGAACCTGCCAGGCTATCCGACCGGCGAGCACAATTTCGCCTGGCTGCTGGAAGCCCGCAACAAGAAGAGCATCGCGCTCGATCTTGCCAAGCCGGAGGCGCAGGCCGTGCTCTACAAGCTCGTGGCAGAGGCCGACGTCTTCATCACCAACATGCCGCCGCCGGTGCGCGCCAAGCTCGGCATCACCCATAATCACCTCGCCCATCTCAACGACCGGCTGATCTACGCCTCCTTCACCGGCTATGGCGAGAAAGGCGAGGAGGCCAACAAGCCCGGCTTCGACAGCAACGCCTATTGGGCGCGCTCGGGCCTGATGGACCTCGTCCGCGCCGACACCGACACCACCCCGGCCCGCTCGGTCGCCGGCATGGGCGACCACCCCTGCGCCATGGCGTTCTACGGCGCCATCGTCACCGCGCTCTATCAGCGCGAGAAGACCGGCAAGGGCTCGCACGTCGCCTCCAACCTGATGGCGAACGGGGTGTGGGCCGCGAGCGTGCTGGCCCAGGCGAAACTCTGCGGCGCCAAGTTCGGCGAGCGGCGTCCGCGCGAGCGCGCGCTGAATGCGGTCGCCAACCACTATCAATGCAAGGACGGCCGCTGGCTGATCCTGTCGCTGCTGAGCGAGGAGAAGCAGTTTCCGACGCTGGCGAAGTGCCTCGGGCGCGAAGACCTCATCACCGATCCGCGCTTTGCCACCAAACCCGACCGTCACGCCCGCTCGGTGGAGCTGATCAAGATCTTCGACGAAACCTTTGCGACCAGGGATCTTGCCGAATGGCGCAAGATTCTCGACGGCAACGGCCTCGTGTTCGGCGTCGTCGCCATTCTCGACGACATCCCCAACGACCAGCAGATGCTCGACAACGAGGTGCTGGTGCCGTTCGAGAACGACACCATGCTCACCATCTCCAGCCCGATCTGGATCGACGGCACCAAGAAGGTGCAGCCGCGCAAGCCGCCCGCTGTGGGTGAGCACAGTGACGAGATTTTGCGCGAGGCGGGATACGACGAGAAGGCGATCAAGCAGCTGCGGGGTTCGGGGGCGGTGGGGTAGCGCCGGCGCGTGCGCCACACACGCCGCTGTCGTCCCGGCGAACGCCGGGACCCATAACCACAGGGAGTGGTTTGGCGGAGACACGTCGTTCGGGACGTCTACCAGACTACGACCGATAGATTCCGCGGTGTGGGGCCCGGCGTTCGCCGGGACGACACTGAACAAGATGCATTGCTGGATTGCTTCGCTGCGCTCGCAATGACGACGCGGGACCATCTCGCTATAACAATCGGCAGAACACGAACGCCGCGAGGTCCCATGCCCCTCTACCGCCTGCACTACTTCCCCGAATCCGGCAACAGCTACAAGCTGGCGCTGATGCTGACGCTTTGCGGCGAGAGGTTCGAGCCGGTCTGGACCGATTTCGGCGGCGGCGTCACGCGCACGGCGGAGTGGCGCAAGGCCGTCAACGAGATGGGCGAAATCCCGGTGCTCGAAGTCGACGGCGTGAAGATGACGCAGACGGCGCCCCTCTTGCTCAGGCTCGCCGAGCAGTACGGCCGCTTCGGCGCCGAGACCGAGGAAGAGAAGTTCGAGCTGCTGCGCTGGCTGTTCTGGGACAACCACAAGCTCACCGGCTACATGGCGACCTATCGCTTCATGCGCGCCTTCACCGAGAAGAACGACCCGCAGGTGCTGAAGCACTTTCGCCGCCGGCTGGAGGACTTCCTCGGCATTCTCGACGGGCATCTCCAGCACAACGCCTTCGCGATCGGTGCGAAGCCGACGGTCGCCGATATCTCGATGATGGCCTATCTGCACTATCCCAGCGACGAGCACGGCTTCGATTTCGCGGCGAGCCATCCCGCCATCCATGCCTGGCTCGGCCGCATGGCCGCCCTGCCCGGCTGGAAGCCGGCGTACGAGCTGCTGCCGGGCAAGCGGATGACGAACTACGCGACGTGATTACCGCAGCGACAGCCAGCCGAGCGTGAACAGGATGCCACCGACGATGACGGCCATCGCGATCGCCCAGATGCTGACGCGGGTGCTGCCGGTGACCTGCTTGACTTCCTCATTGCGCGCAATCTCGCGATTGCGCTCCTTGTTGGCGTCGCCAGTATTCGTCATGAATCATCCAAATCGCTTTGCGGGCTCAACGCGTCTTGATGAAGCACATGCCGATGCGGCGCGAGGCCGCGGCAGCCTGACAGGTGAGACCGTTAGCACAGCTCCATGACGTAAAACTCTCATCTGGCGTTCCCGATCCCGCGTCTTGCAGGGAACAATGCGCTCCCCAGCCGTCCTGATACTCGCTCCCGGCGAGCTCCCGGCTGCCGCGGGTCTGCGGCCGGCTGGCAAATCCGCGTGAGAAATCAGGACGCGTGCCCGCTGCGAACGCGGTCAGGATGTCGCGGCGGCGGGGCTGGTCGCCGAGAAAGTGCGGCGAAGCCGGCACGATGGTGGAATTCGACGGCCTGTCCGCCAGCCAATCGACGCCCGGAAAGTGAAAGCCGCCGATGCCGCGGGTCTGGTGGCAGCCGGCGCAGGTGACGTCGTTGAGACGGCGCTGGAAGCCCGCGACCGAGCGGATGTTCTGCATGTCGCCGCGCGCGGCCGCCTGCTTCAACGCAGCGACCACGTCGTTGTCGGTGAAGATCGGCTGGCCCCCGCCCTCCCCTTCAGCAGGCATCATGCCGAATTCCGGCTGCAGCGCCGAAGCATCGAGGCCGGCCGGCGTCGGCACCACCGCGCTTCTGGCCAGGAATTTCTCGGGGATCAGCACGGTGCCGCGATCGAATTCGCGCAAGTTCTCGGGTGCGAGCAGCCAGGCCTTGAAGTCGCGCCGAAGCACCTCGTCCGCCATGATCCGGTCGCGGTCGATCTGGTTCTCCAGCGTCGATTCCTCGAAGGCCTTCGTGGCGGAATTGTACTTGAACACCTTGAGCAGATAGTCGGAGCGGAAATCATGCAGCGCCGACTTCGCCGCGACCGAGAGCTGGATGTTGGTCTCGATGCGATCGAGCATGGCGTCGTCTCGACTGCCGATCAGCTCCTGCCAGTTGCCGTTGTCGAGCCAGCGCCGCGCAAGCTCGGCGCAATTGATCGGCTTGCCATTCGCGTCCGTCTGGCGCGCATCGCGCGCCTTCATCACCAGATTGAGCGTCATCGGCAGCCGCGTCGCGGTTGTGCCGTCGAAACGCGCCAGCCGATAGATCAGCCGGATCTCGCCGCAGGAGTCCTCCGAGGCGTAGGCGCGGTCCATGCGGTTGACGATGCCGGCGAGCACGAAACGCGTGTCGCGGGAATTCAGCACGGCCCGATCGAACAGCTGCACGTCAAAGCCCTCACCGACGCCGATGCTCTCGCTCGGATAGGCCGCCTTCTGCCTGATGATGTAGCGGTCAAACTCCGCATCGATCGCCGGCGGAATGTCCTTGAGCTGGGGCAGCGACGCGAACAGCCGGTCGGTCGTCAGCGGACCACCCGCCTTGCGCTCCGGCGACAACAGGCGCTGGAGCGTGAGAGCGTCGCCCTCGTCGAGCTTGCGCAGCAGATCTGGATCGGTGATGGCCGTGCCGCGCGTCAGCGGCGCGGTCTGCGCTGACGATAGCGCGGCGGCGTCGCCGAACAACACGGCGGCAACAAGGAGAATTCGCAACGCGCGGCTCATGCCTGAGGTAACACCGCGGCGGTCCGCCTATTCAAGCAAAAAGGCGCTTCACATCGTGGTGAAGCGCCTTTCGAAAGTCCTATCCGAGCCGCTCAGCGTCCGGTGATCAGGCCCTTGCTGGTGACGACCACCCAGCGGCCATCCTGGCGGCGGATCGCATCGACGCGGCCGAGGCCGGGGATGGGATCGCCGGGATAGACCTCGTAGAGCCCATCGCGGCCCTCGATCAGCGCACCGCCATTGGCGGCGTTGCGCAGCCGCCAGCCTTCGACCGTCGGCAGGCGGCCGACATCGGTCTTGGGGGCGGCCGGCACTGGAGCCTGTGCGGCGGCGGCGGTCGCAACCTGGGTCGGCGCGATCGAGCCGGTGGTCTCCTTGGGCACCGCTGCTGCGGCCTGCGCGGGGGCGGCGGGCGGCGCGGCGCGGAGCTTGTCGACGGTCTCGGACAGTTTTGCGATTTTGGCCATCGGCTCGGCCTGCGCCTTCTCGAGCTTGTCGAGGCGGTCATTGGCCCGGTTGAGCTGGTTGACGCCGGTTTTCGAGCTGTGCTCGACATTGGCCTTCAGTGCGACGAGGTCGGCGTCGATCCGGGCGACCGAAGCATCGATCGCGCTGGTGTCGGCGACCTGCACCGGCGCCTGGGCCGGGGCAGCGAAATGCATCATGCCGGCGGTTGCGAGCGCGCCGCTGATGGCGCCGACGCCGGCGGCGATCGCCACCACCGCGGCCATCGCCGACAGGCGGCGCTTGCTGCCGGTCTCGCGCGGCTCCTCCGCCTTCACATGCGGAGCAAAATCCTCGCGGTCCCAAGAGCCGTTCCGCGACCGCTCCGACGGCGCCATGACGATCAGCTTGCCGGGCTTCGGCTCAGGCTTGGTTTCGGCTTTGGCTTCGAGCTTCGGCACCTCGATCCTTGACGCCTCGATCTTCGGCGGCTCGATCTTCACCGGATCGGGCTTGACCGGATCAGGTTTGGGCGGCGCCTCATGGTCCGGCGCAATCGAGGGAGCCTCGATCCCAGCGGCCTCGACTGCCTGCGGCGCGGTCGCAGCAGCTTCGACGACGCCGGTGTCCTGGGCAGCCTGCTCGGGCATTGGTTCGCTCACGGCTCAAATACTCCAGTCTGGGTTGACCTTTTGGTAACTTTCATTGCTTGCGAAATCCTTACCTGCGGACCCGCTTACCGAAATTTTAGGAAGTTATCCGGGGCCGAATTTGGCCGGGAAAGTGGAACCGGTGTGGCGGGCGTGAAACAAATTGTAATCGGGTGAAGATGAACGGCCGCGGAATAGGCGCTGGGCAGCCCTTGTCACTTCCGTCACCCCCGCGCAGCGGCGGAGCCGTTGCGCGAGAGAACGGCGCGCGCTCCGTTCACATCACGACCGGCGCATCCGGCAGCTCGTTGCTCTGCGGGCCGTGCGGCGGGAAGTGCCGCGCCAGCTCGCGCGACACCGCTTCGATGCCCGCGATCACGCCGCGCTCGAACCGGCTGGAAGCGAACTCGGTCTCCATTGCGCGGCAGATGCTTTCCCATCCCTCGACACCGACCTTGGCGTGGATGCCGCGGTCGGCGACGATCTCGACATCGCGGTCGGCGAGCAGCAGATAGATCAGGACGCCGTTGTTATGCGCGGTGTCCCAGATGCGCAGGTGAGCGAACACGTCGAGCGCGCGCGCGCGGGCCGGCTGGTTGCGGAACAGCGGCGCGCCGTCGAGCGCGCCTTCGACCACGAAACGGACCTGGCCGGAATGGGTGGCCTCGCCCTGCTTGATCGCCTGCTCGATGCGGGCGAGCACGGCCGGCGGAAAGATCTGCTTTGCCCGCCAATGATGCTGCACGAGATGTCTGGCGATACGCTTGATGCTCATGACCGCTACCAGCTCCCCGAGGCGCCGCCGCCGCCAAAACTGCCGCCACCGCCGCTGAAGCCGCCGCTGTCACTGCTCGACGATCCGCTGCTCCAGCCGCCCGACGAGGAGCCGCTCGACCAGGAGCCGCCGCGCGAGCGGCCGGTGCCCGGCGTGATCGCCGAAAACAGATCGGCGACGAATCCGATGATGAAGCCGAGGGCTCCGACAGCCATGGCGAGCGCGAAGGAGCCGAGAATGAGCCAGGTCAACCCTGCGATGATGCCGCCGGTCACCAGGGATCCGAGCAGCCGCCCCAGCATGGCTCGGAAGAACCCGCCGACCCCGATCGAGGCGAACAGCGTCACGATGAAGATCGGTGCAAGATCGTCCAGATTGCCGAAGTTGACGGTGGGAGAAGGAACCGGCAACGGCTCACCGTCGATGACGCGGACCATGCGATCGACGCCATCGGCGATGCCGCCGCCGAAATCGCCGGTGCGGAATTTCGGTGTGATGATCTCGTCGATAATGCGGCGCGAGGTGACGTCGGTGAGCACGCCTTCGAGGCCGTAGCCGACCTCGATGCGCAGATGCCGGTCGTTCTTGGCGACGACGAGGATCGCGCCGTCGTCGATCCTCTTGCGGCCGATCTTCCAGGCCTCCGCAACGCGGATCGAGAATTGCTCGATCGTCTCCGGCTGCGTGGTCGGCACGATCAGGACGGCGATCTGGCTGCCCTTGCGCGTCTCGAAGTCCCGCAGCTTTTGCGACAGCGCGGCGGTCTCGCTGCTGGACAGCGTGCCGGTCTGGTCGACCACGCGCCCAGTGAGCTGGGGCACGGCGACGTCGGCTGAGGCGGGGAGCGCGAAGAGGAGTGCGATGGCGAGGACAAGTGAGGCGACCACCGAATACGCTCGCCACACCCTCGCTGTCATCGCCCGCCTTGTGCGCGCTGCGCACTGGGGCGGGCGATCCAGTATTCCAGAGGCCGCAGTGCATGAGCCGTGAAGCCGCGGCGTACTGGATTCCCCGCCTTCGCGGGGAATGACAGTTGTGAGTGGGGCGCGCATGGGAGCCGAACGCGTCTACTTCGACGGCGCCGGCGCCGGGTTGAAGTCCACCTTCGGCGCGGTCGAGATTTCCTTCTCGTTTGCGACCGAGAAGTTCGGCTTCTCCTTGTAGCCGAACATCATCGCGGTGAGGTTGCTCGGGAACGAGCGGATGGTGACGTTATAATCCTGCACCGCCTTGATGTAGCGGTTGCGCGCCACCGTGATACGGTTCTCGGTGCCCTCGAGCTGCGACATCAGATCCTTGAACAGCGCGTCCGACTTGAGCTGCGGGTAATTCTCGGTGACGACCAGCAACCGCGACAGCGCGCTGGAGAGCTCGCCCTGCGCGGCCTGGAACTTCTGGAAGGCGGCCGGATCGTTCAGTACCTCGGGCGTCGCCTGGATGCTGCCGACCTTGGCGCGGGCATTGGTGACGCCCAGCAGCACGTCCTTCTCCTGCTGGGCAAAGCCCTTCACCGAGTTGACGAGATTGGGCACGAGGTCGGCGCGGCGCTGATACTGGTTCACGACCTCGGACCAGTTGGACTTGATCTGCTCGTCCTCGCTCTGGATCGCGTTGTAGCCGCAATTGGTGAGGCTCAGCGAGGCCAGCGCCGCCAGCACGGTCAGGATCTTGCGCATTAAATTTCTCCCGGTGGAATCCCGTAACTCAATATCAGATAGCGATAACGCGGTACCAGCTTTTCGGGTTCATTCCGGGGCGCGAAGCGAGCTATGGTGCGCCCTTGCGCACCTGAAAATCTCGAGATTCCGGGGCTGGTCCTTCGGACCATCCCGGAATGACGGCGCTGGATGAGCGCATCCCAGCCGACTGACGCAAGCCTCTTGCCTATCCCTGACCGACATAGTCAACTCGGCGAAACAATAAGACAGAACACCGGGGGAACGCGATGACCTCGTTCGAGACCATCCTCGTGGAGAGGCCGGATCCGGCGGTCACCCGGATCGTGATGAACCGGCCGGAGGCGCGCAACGCGCAGAACCTGCAAATGACCTACGACCTCAACGCCGCCTTCGACGCGGCGGTGCAGGACGATACGGTCAAGGTGATCGTCCTCGCCGGCAACGGTCCGCACTTCTCCTCCGGCCATGATCTGCGTCCCGGCGGCAAGAATACCGCCGGCGTCGATTTTCCACCGATCGGAAATTGGGGCGGTTTTGCCGAGCCAAATGCCCATGGCCGCTTCGCGCGCGAGCAGGAAATCTATCTCCAGATCACCCGGCGCTGGCGCAACCTCGCCAAGCCGACCATTGCCGAGGTGCACGGCAAGTGCATCGCCGGCGGGCTGATGCTGGCCTGGGCCTGCGACCTCATCATGGCCAGCGACGACGCGCAGTTCTGCGATCCCGTGGTGACCATGGGCGTCTGCGGCGTCGAATGGTTCGTGCACCCCTGGGAGCTCGGTGCGCGCAAGGCCAAGGAGTTCCTGTTCACCGCCGACAACTGGAGCGCCGAGGTGGCGCAGCAGCTCGGCATGGTCAATCAGGTCGTGCCACGCGCGGAGCTTTCTGCGCGCACGCTGGAGCTGGCGCGCAGGATCGCGGCAAAGCCGGCCTTCGCGCTGAAGATGACCAAGGAAGCGGTGAACCGCTCGGTCGACGTGATGGGCCAGCCCGCCGCGATCGACCAGGCCTTTGCGCTGCATCAGCTCTGTCACGCCCACAATCTTCAGGAGTTCGGCATGATCGTCGATCCCTCAGGCCTGCATCCCTCCGTGCGCAAGCCGCCGGCGGCCGCGGAGTAGACGCGATGGACCTCAATCTCAGTGACGAGCAAAGACTGCTGCGCGAGAGCGCTGAGCGTTTCGTGGCCGGAAGCTACGATGCCGATCACCGCCGCAAGATGGCGAACGATCCACTCGGCTTCAGCCCGGCCGTGTGGAAGCAGTTCGCCGAGCTCGGCTGGCTGGCGCTGCCGATTGCCGAGGAGTTTGGCGGGCTCGGTGGCAGCGCGGTTGAAATCGGCATCTTGATGGAAGCCTTCGGCCGTGGGCTGGTATCGGAGCCCTATATCGCGACGGTCGTGCTGGGTGCCTCACTGCTCGACCGCTGCGGCACCCATGAGCAGAAGCAGGAGAGCCTGCCGAAGATCGCGGATGGTTCGTTGAAGCTTGCGCTTGCGCATTCCGAGCGCGCGGCAAGGTTCGATCTCGCCAAGGTCGCAACCGCCGCCGACCGGACGGCGCAGGGCTGGCGCCTGGCCGGCAGCAAGATCGCCGTGCTCGACGGCCATGCCGCCGATGAGATCATCGTCTCCGCGCACATTCATGATCATCAGAGGCCTTCGGGACGGATCGGCCTGTTCCTGGTGCCGGCGACGACGCCTGGCCTCGTCGTCAGCGACTATCCGCGCCTCGGCGGCGGACGCGCCTGCAACATCGAGCTGTCCGACGTGCATTTGCCCGAAGATGCCCTGCTCGGTGACGGCCATGACGCGCTGCCGGCCGTCGAATGGGCCGTCGACCGCGCCATGGCCGCGCTCGGCGCGGAAGCCGTCGGCATCATGCAGACGCTGCTGGACACCACGCTCGAATACACCAAGATCCGAAAGCAGTTCGGACGGCCGCTCTCGGCCAACCAGGTGATCCGCCATCGCCTCGCCGACATGGCGATGCAGGTCGACGAGTCGCGCTCGATGGCGCTGCGGGCTGCGCTGAAGGCGGATAGCCCGCCGGTCGAGCGGGCCCGTGCCGCGTCCGGCGCGAAAGCAAAGATCGGCAAATGCGCGCGCTTCGTTGGCGAGCAGTCGATCCAGCTTCACGGCGGCATGGGCGTCACCGAGGAGCTCGAGGTCGGCGCCTATTTCAAGCGCCTCGTCGCCTTCGACACGCTGTTCGGCGGCAGCGCGCATCATTATGCCCGCCACGCTGAGCTTGGCCGCAAGGCCTGATACCGGGAGAGCCTCATGGACCTGTCGTTCAATGCCGAGGAGCGCGCCTTCCAGGATGAGGTGCGCGGCTTCATCGCCAAGAATCTCACCGAGGAGATGAAGCGCGCGACCGCGCTGACGCCGTCGGTATTCTCCGACCCTGATATCGGCATGGCCTGGCAGCGCGCGCTACACAGGCAGGGCTGGGGCGCGCCGGGCTGGCCGGTCGAGCATGGCGGGCCGGCCTGGACGCCGGCGCAGCGCTGGATCTTCGAGACCGAATCCGCACGGGCCGGCGTGCCGAATGTGAATGTCATGGGCGTGAAGATGGTCGGGCCCGTCATCATCGGCTTCGGCAGTCCCGAGCAGAAGAATTTTTACCTGCCGCGGATTCTCTCCGGCGAGGATTACTGGTGCCAGGGCTATTCCGAGCCGGGCTCCGGCTCCGACCTCTCCTCGCTGAAGACGCGCGCGGTCCGCGACGGCGACGATTACATCATCAACGGCACCAAGATCTGGACCACGCATGCCCACCACGCCAACCGCATGTTCGCGCTGGTGCGCACCAGCGACGGGCCGCGGCAGCAGGACGGCATCAGCTTCATCCTGATCGACATGAAGACGCCGGGCATCACCACGCGCCCGATCCTCACCATCGGCGGCGACCACGAGGTCAACCAGGTGTTCTTCGACGACGTCCGCGTGCCCGTGGCCAACCGGGTCGGCGAGGAAGGCAAGGGCTGGACCTACGGCAAATATCTGCTCGAGTTCGAGCGCGGTTCGGGCATCGCCTCGGCCAAGCTGCGCGAGGGGCTGAAGGCGATCGCGGATCTCGCCGAATCGGATCTGACCGGACGGGCCATCGACAGTCCCGATATCGCGGCGCGCATCTCGGAGGTGGAAGTCGATATCGACGCGCTTGAAATGACCGAGCTGCGCGTGCTCTCCGCGCTGCAGACCGGACAGAATCCCGGCGCGGTGTCGTCGATCCTGAAGCTGCGCAACAGCGAGATCCGCCAGGCCGTCACGCGGCTCGGGGTCGACGTCATCGGCCACGACGCCCTTGCCGTCGAGCCGATGCGCCCGCTCTACAAGCTCAACCACGAGCCGGCGACGCCGGAGGAGATGCTGACAATGGTGCCGGAATATCTCAACGGCCGCGCCTACACGATCTTCGGCGGCACCTCGGAGATCCAGCGCGACATCATCGCGAAGATGATGCTGGGGATTTAGCCCCGTAGCCCGAGCATTTGGCGCGAGCGAGCACTACATACTCCACTGTCGTCCCGGACAAGCGTAAGCGCAGATCCGGGATCCATGGCCACAGGGGGATGTGGTTGCGGGGATTCGGAGTTACCAGTTCGCGCCACAACCACTCCCTGTGGCTATGGGTCCCGGATCGGCGCGCGCTTATGGCGCGCTTGTCCGGGACGACAGCGGAGTTTGACGCAGTACCAGCGCAACAACGCGCCGCGCTTAGCCCGCCGCCTTCGCCTCCTTGATCGCCTGCCACACCTTCTGCGGCGTCAGTGGCGTGTTGAGCTGGGTGATGCCGAGCTCGGCGAGCGCGTCCATCACGCCGTTGGTGACGCAGGGCGGACCGCCGATGGCGCCGGATTCGCCGCAGCCCTTGGCACCGAGCGGATTGGTGCGGCAGGGCGCGGTATCGTCCAGCGTCACCACGATCGGCGGCACGTCGTCGGCGCGCGGGATGCAATAAT
Organism: Bradyrhizobium sp. TM239; assembly: GCF_036247985.1. Classification (NCBI taxonomy): domain Bacteria; kingdom Pseudomonadati; phylum Pseudomonadota; class Alphaproteobacteria; order Hyphomicrobiales; family Nitrobacteraceae; genus Bradyrhizobium; species Bradyrhizobium sp. TM239. The sequence continues at coordinate 58,279 of NZ_BTIR01000001.1, forward strand.
CCTGGTAGCTCGCGGTGAGGAGCTGGCCGTCGGCGTCATATGAGACGCCTTCGTACAGCGCCTGGCCGATGCCTTGCGCGACGCCGCCATGGATCTGCCCGGTGACCAGCATCGGGTTCACGGCGACACCGACATCGTCGACGGTGGTGTAGCGCACGACCTTGGAGACGCCGGTCTCGGGGTCGATCTCGACCTCGCAGATATGCGTGCCGTTTGGCCAGCTTGGACCGTCGACCTCGCCTTCGGAATCGACGCTGAGCTTGGCGCCGCTCTCCTTCTCGGCAATGTCGAACAGGCTGATGCGGCGGTCGGTGCCGACCACGGTGAGCATGCCGCCCTGATATTCGATGTCCTCGACCGAGGTCTCCAGCACGTTGGCCGCCCTCTCACGCGCCTTCTGGATCAGATCGTTGGAGGAGACCGCGACGGCCGTGCCGCCGACGAACAGCGAGCGCGAGCCGACGCTGCCAAAGCCCATCGCGAGATCGGTGTCGCCCTGCACGACGTCGATCTTGTCCATGGCAATGCCGAGCGTGTCGGAGATCATCTGGGTGTAGGTGGTCTGCAGCCCCTGCCCCATCGCCATGGTGCCGGAATGCAGCACGACGCGGCCTTGAGAGGTCGCGTGCAGGCTGACCTTCTCGGTGTGGGCGCGGCCGCCGGTCCATTCGATGTAGGAGGTGAGACCGCGGCCGTAGAGCAGGCCCTTCTTCTTCGCCGCCTTCTTGCGCGCGGCAAAGCCGTCCCAGTCGGCCAGCTTCACGGCGCGGTCGAGCATGTGCGCGAAGGCGCCGGAATCGTAAACCTGACCCGCGGCATTGGTGTAGGGCAACTGGGCCGGCTTGATGTAGTTGGCTTTGCGGATCGCGCGCGGATCCATGCCGATTTTTCGCGCCGCGGCGTCGAACAGGCGCTCGACGATGAACACCGCTTCGGGACGGCCCGCGCCGCGATAGGCGCCCACCGGCGCGGTGTGAGTCATCACCGACTTCACCTCGAAATGCACCAGCGGCAGATCGTAGACGCCGGTCTGCACGAACGGGCCGAGCACCAGCGGGATGATGTTCGCCGCGCCCGAGGAATAAGCGCCGGTGCAGCCGATCGACCTGACGCGATAGGCCAGCACCTTGCCCTTCTCGTCCAGCGCGAAGGACGCCGTCGAGGTGAGATCGCGGCCATGGGTGCCGCCGACGAACTCGTCGGTGCGATCGCCGCGCCAGCGGATCTTCTTGCTCAGCTTGGTCGCGGCATAGGCGACGATGCCGTCCTCGGGATAGAGGTTGGTCTTCTGGCCAAAGCCGCCGCCGATGTCGCCGACCAGCACGCGCACGCTGTCCTTGGGACGCTTCAGCACGGCCTCGGCGAGCACGTCGCGGGTCGAGGCCGGCGTCTGCGACTGCACGTGCAGCAGCAGGCGGCCGGTCTTGTTGTCGATCTCGGCAATGGTCGAGCGCGGCTCCATCGCCGACGGCACGAGGCGCTGGCTGACGAGATCGAGCTCGACGGTGTGCGCGGCCTTCGCAAACGCCTCGTCCACCTTGGCGGCATCGCCATAAGCCATCGCGCCGACGATGTTGTCGGGCGCCTCCGGCCACACTACGGGCGCGCCGGGCTTCACGGCCTCGACGGGGTCGACCACGGCCGGCTGCACGTCGTACTCGACCAAGATCGCTTCGGCCGCGCTCTGCGCCTCGACGCGGGACGACGCCACGACGGCCGCGACGGCTTCGCCCGCGTAGCGCACGACCTCATGGGCGAGCAGCCGGCGCGGCGGCACCGTCATCGGCTTGCCGTCGGGTCGCTTGAAGATGCTCAACGTCGGGATGCTGCCGACATCGTCCTTGACGAGGTCGGCGCCGGTGTAGATCGCGGTCACGCCGGGCATCGCGGCGGCCGCACTGGTGTCGATCGAGACGATCTTGGCGTGGGCATGCGGCGAGCGCAGCACGTACAGCCACAGCGCGCCGTCGCCCGGCTTGTCGTCGATGAACTGCCCCTTCCCGGTGAGCAGCCGCTGGTCTTCCAAACGCTTGACGGGCTGGCCCGCTCCGAAACGCAAATTGCCGGGAAGAATGTTCATTCCGTGGGGTCCTCAGGTCTTTTCGAAACTGCGGGCAGCCTTTTAGCGGATCGATCAAGGGCATACCAGCCGCGGTTTTGGGCGGGATATCCACGGATTCGGCATGCCGTTGGAGATCGTCATTCCGGGATGGTCCGACGGACCAGACCTCAGGTGCGCAATTGCGCACCGGGGAATCTCGAGATTCGGGGTTCGATGCTGCGCATCGCCCCGCAATGACAATCACGCCAGCTCCCGCAACGCCGCCTCGACCACCTTGCGCGCATCGGCCGTCAGCGGGGCTTGCGGCGGGACGGGGTCGCCGACATCGTAGCCCTGGATCGACAGCCCCGCCTTGATGCAGGCGGCGAGGTTGAAGCGGGCGAAGGCCTCGTTGATGCGCCACAGCCTGCGCTGGAGCGTCATGGCCTCGTCCCAGCGGCTGGCCTTGCAGAGGTCGTAGAGCGCGACGCTCTGGCGCGGGATGATGCAGGCCGGCCCCGCCATCCAGCCGAGCCCGCCGATCAGCATCACTGCGGCCGGGATATGGGCGGAGGCCGAAAACACCCGCAAGCCATCCCCGCAGCGGTTCATGATCGAGAGCAGCCGGCCGGTGTTGGTCGAGGCGTCCTTGATGTAGCCGATACGCGGAAGCTCGGCGAGGCGCGCGATCACGTCGAGGGTGAGGTCCGAGCGCTGGAATTGCGGATTGGTGTAGATGACGACGGGAATGTCGACGGCATCCGCGATGGCGCGGAAGTAGGCTTCGACCTGGGCATCATTGAGCGGGAAGTACGCCTCCAGGATCGCGAGGATGCCGTCGGCCCCACACTTCTGGTAGGCCCTCGCCTGCGCCACCGCATCCGTCGTCGAGGTCGAGGCGACGCCCGCAATCACAGGCACCCGGCCCCTCGCGGCCTCGATCGTGGTCTGCACGACCGCCGTGCGCTGCGCTGCACTGAGATAGGCGAACTCGCCAGTCGAGCCCAGCGGCGTCAGCCCATGCACGCCCGCGCCGACCAGATCGTCACAGAGCTTGCCGAGCACTTTGGTGCGCACGGTGCCGTCGGCATCGACGGGCGAGACGAGATAGGGAAAGACGCCGTGGAATTCGGACATGTCTGGACCGGACCCTGAAGACAGCTTCGGACAGGAGATATCCTTCCGGGTGCTAACATGAGGTCCCAGCGCCAGCAAGCAACGCGGTCGCCCGATGCGGATTTGCGCCCGGACCACAACCTGCAGAAATATATGTGTGGATGGACTACCGCGAAGATCGCAGTAACATCCCTCGTAGCAAGAAAAATGCAGGGAGGGGCGCGCTGTCTTGCGCCGGCGTCGTTGGCTACGCGTCGCGCGCATCGCAGGCAGTGCGTCGAGGGGCGTCGATGGTTGCGTTGTTGTCATGGCGAAGATCGGCCGCGCGCCATCTCGCCGCGAGCTTGATCGTCGCAATGTCGCTGCCGATTGCATCGGCGGTGGCACAGGAGGAAGGATCGTCCGGTCAAGGCGGCCGCGACGTGCGCACCGAGGCAAAGCCGTTCCAGCTCTATCGCTGGAAAGAGGACTATTCCTACCTGGCCGGCAAGCCGCAGCTGAGCACGTGGGAGCGGCTCAAATATATTCCGATCGCGCAATCGCCGGAGGTCTGGCTCTCGCTGGGCGGCGAGGCCCGTTACCGACTCGATCGCTACGCGCCTTACCTGTTCGGTCTCGGCAAGAGCGGCTTCGACTGGGCATCCCATCAGGAGCGCATGTTTCAGCATTTCGATCTGCATCTCGGCCGAACATTCCGAACCTTCGTGCAATTCGATGCGGCCTATGAGGATGGACGGCCGGTGCAACGCGCCTACGACCAGAGCCGGCCGGACGTTCGTCAGGCCTTCGTCGATGTCGTGCTGCCGATGGGGCCCGGAAACGTCATGCTCCGCGCCGGACGGGAGGAGCTCTATCTCGGCGATTCCCGCTGGCTCGCGGTTCGCGACCCCACCAACCTCAGGCGCTCGTTCAACGGATTGCTTGCCGAATATGACGATCCCTCACTGACCTTGCGCGTCTTCGCAGCGAACCCGGTCAACATCCAGTCCGGCACATTCGACGACAACACGCTCGGCTCGGAATTCTTCCGCGGCGCCTATGCCGTCGTTCGCGAGCCGCTTGCGCTTCCGCTGACGCTGGACGCTTATGTCTACGGCCGGCAGCAAGCCAGCGTCACCTATGCACGAGGCATGGCGCCCGAAGATCGATGGAGCGGGGGCGCCCGGGTCGCAGCAAGGCACCGGGGCTTCGAGCTCACCGGCGAGGCAACCTATCAATGGGGCTCGTTCGGGACCTCATCGATTTCGGCCTTCGGAGCCTTCGGCGATTTCGGCTACAGGTTTCCACGGCTTGACATCTTCGGCCAGAGTGCCGCCCCGAAGCTCGGCCTACGTGCCCACTATGCCAGCGGTGACGACAATTTGAAGGGTACGACCCTGCACACTTTCGCGGGCGCCTATCCGGCAGCGAGCGTGATCTCGGAGATGTCCCTGCTCTCCGCCTCGAACGTGACGAACCTGCAGCCCTATGGCCAGCTGTTCATCACCTCCGGACTGGTCCTCGGCGCGAACTGGAACTTCGTGCGCAAAGCCACAACGGCCGACGCGGTCTATGGTCCAATCGGAACGCAGATCACGGCCAAGGGCTCGGCATCGCTCGATGTCGCGCAGATCGGGCAGATCGACATGACCTGGACCATCAATCGCTTTCTTCAGTTGCACGCGCTCTATGCGCACGTCTACGCGGGCGACTACATTCGCGCCGCCGGCGGACGCGATTTCGACTATTACCGCCTGCAATTGATGGCCCGATGGTAACGTCGATGGGGCCTAACCCCTGATCAGCCGCACCCGCGTGCCCCAGGGATCGACGGCCTCGACACCGTTCGCGAGCGTCGTGACCTGCACACCGCCCTTGCGCAGGCGCTGTTCCTGGGCGGCCAGGATGTCCTGCTTTTCCGTCACCAGCGAGAACCAGGCAAGGCCGGTCATCTGATCGTCGCGCTGGCCGGCGCCCTGGCTCTGCCAGACGTTCATGCCGAGATGATGATGATAGCGGCCCGACGACAGGAACGCGGCGCCGTTGCGGCTGCGAGTCGGATCGAGGCCGATCGCGCCATGATAGAAATTTCCGGCCTGCGCGAGATCGCCGACCCGCAGATGCATGTGGCCGATGCGCATTCCGTCCGGCGCCCTGGCGTAATCGGGAACGCGCGTATTGGTCAGCGACAGCAGGTCGGGAATGTTGAGCTCGTCGGACGCCATCTTCACGCTGCCCTCGCTCCATTGCCATTGCGAGGGATCGCGGTCGGCATAGACCTCGATGCCGTTGCCTTCGGGGTCATCGAGATAAACGGATTCGCTGACGAGATGATCGGCGAAGCCCGACAGCTTGACGCGGTGCGAGGCGGCGTGAACCAGCCAGCGCGCCAGGTCCTTGCGGGTCGGCATCAGGAACGCGGTGTGGTAAAGGCCGGCGGCATTACGCGGCTCGATTGCCGCATCGGGCCGCGCCTCCAGCACCAGCAGCGCGATGCCTGATGTGCCGAGCCTTGCGGCGGCCGCCGAGCGCTCCATCACGGTGAGGCCGATGACATCGCGGTAGTAGTCCGCAACCTTGTCGAGATTCTTCACCCGCAGCGTCACCATGCCGACCCGCATCGGCGTGCGGCTGGCATAGGTCGGCCCGCCGCCCTGCGGCGCGCCCTCGGCACGCGCCGCGGCTGCGGCCGCCATGGCAAGCGAGGTCGCGCCGGCGAGTTGGAGCAGGGTGCGGCGGGTGAGGTCGATGGTCGTCATCAGTCAGGGCTCGCTGAAAGGGCTTCAGGCCGTGCGGCGCAATGTCGGGCCGATTGCTACACGTTCCCGTGAGCGGCTCCCAATCACATGTTCGTCGGCCGTAAAGGCTGTGTCCTGACCACCCGGCCAGTTTCGCGATTCCCCGCGACATCCCAGATTGGGGGCAGCTTATAGGAGCCTGCTATGACCGACCCAACTCCCCTGTCCTCACTGTCGTCCGCCCTCGCGGACGTGGTGGCGCGCACCGCGCCCTCTGTCGTCTCCGTGCACTCGCATCGCTCCCGCGCGACCGGCTTCGTCTGGAAAGGGGGCCTGATCGTCACCGCCGACGAGGCGCTGGCCGATGAGGGCGAGGTCGAGATCGGCCTGCCCGACGGCAGCCGGGCGGCCGCCACGATCGCCGGTCGCGACCACACCACCGATATCGCGCTGCTGCGCACCGACGCCGCTGTTACGCCGGTTAAGCTCGCCGCAACCGTCCCGCCCCTCGGCACATTGGCGATCGTGGTGGCCACCAACCGTGACACGCCCAGTGCCGCGCTGGGGATGGTGTCGGCGTCCGGAAAGGGCTGGCGCTCCTTGCGCGGCGGCGAGATCGATGCACGGATCGAGCTCGATGTTCGCCTGCGCGCCAGCCAGCAGGGCGGCCTCGCGCTCGATGCATCGGGCGCGGCCTTCGGCATGGCCGTGCTCGGCCCGCGGCGCGTGCTGGTGATCCCGACCGCGACGATCGAGCGCGTCGCGCCGCAGCTGGAGGCGCGCGGCCGCATCGCGCGGGGATATCTCGGCCTCGGGCTCCAGCCGGTCCGGCTCGACGACGGCCTCGGCGCCATGGTGATGAACGTCGACAAGGCCGGTCCTTCGGCCGCCGCCGGCATCCGCCAGGGCGACGTGATCGTCGCGGTCAACGACCAGAAGCTGTCCGGCGTGCGCGCCCTGTCGCGAACGCTGGGACCTTCGAGCGTCGGCGCGGTGGTCGATGTCGCGGCGCGCCGCGGCGGCGAGCCGGTCAGCTTCAAGGTCACGGTCGGCGAGAGGCCGGAGGCGTGAGCGAGGACCGGACGCCGGAGATCGTGCTTGCCTTGGAGATCGACGATCCCGCCCTCGCCGATCGCCTGGCGGCCTTGCTCGGCAGCGTCGCCGGGCTGCGTCTCGCCGGGCCCGGCGAGGCGGCCGCGGCGACGATCGTCGCCCGCGATCCGCGCATCATGCCCGAAGACATCGCGCTGACGCAGCGCGAGCTCGACGTGCTGGCGCTGATGGCCGAGGGCGCCTCCAACAAGATGATCGCCCGCCGGCTCGGCATCTCCGTGCACACGGTGAAATTCCATGTCGGCTCGCTGCTCGACAAGCTCGATGCCACCGGCCGCACCGATGCGGTGGCGCATGCGGCACGCCGCGGCGTGATCGAGCTATGATGAACTCAATAGTGCTTTGGTCTTGGGGAAGCTGAGCTCGACCGTCAGGCCGGGCGCATTGTCATGCAGCGCTACTCCCGCGCCGTGAAGCCGCGCGACCGCGGCGACGAGGCTGAGGCCCAGGCCATTGCCCGGCGTGTAGCGGCTCTGCTCGAGCCGGTAGAAGCGCTTGAAGACGTGATCGCGCTCCTCAGTGGGAATGCCCGGACCATCGTCGGCGATCGCGATCACCGCGCCGCCCTCGGTGCTGCGGCAAGTCACGCTCACCTGCCCGCCTTTGCAGCCGTGCTTGATCGCGTTGTCGACGAGATTGGCGATGGCATCGAACAGCAGGTCGCGATCGCCGGTGATCGGCACCTGGCGGTCTCCGGCAAGGCTGAGGCGGGTTGCGACCTGCTCGGCGGCGGCGTCGTAGAGCTCGACGACCTCGCCGGCGATTTCCGTCAGGTTCAGCGCGCGGAAGGCGCCGGTGCGGGCACGGGTCTCGATCTCGGAGATCCGGGTGATGGAGGCGAACATGCCGAGCACGGCGTCGAGATCGGCGATGGTGTCGCCGATCAGCGCGGCATCCGCCTCGCTGTTGCGCTCGTGGTGATAGGCCTTTTCCAGCCGGCCGCGCATCCGCGTCAGCGGCGTGCGCAGATCATGGGCGACGTTGTCGCTGACCTGCTTGACCTCGCCCATCAGCGTCTCGATGCGGTCGAGCATCTGGTTGAGGCTTTCGGCGACGCGGTCCCATTCATCATGGCTGCCGCGCAAGGGGATGCGCTGGTCGAGGCCTGAGAGCATGATGGCGCGGCTGGTGGCGTTGATCTCTTCGATCCGCCCGACGGTGCGCCGCGTCACCAGCACGGCGGCGAGCCCGGCGAGCACCAGCAGCAGCACGGCAACCGCCAACATCGCAAGCTCGATCATCGCGGTGAAGCCGCTGTGATCGCCGGCGTCGCCGACCCGGCTCCGCACATAGGCGATCGTGCCGAAATAGACATAGGCCATGATCGCCGCGACGATCAGCCCGAACGCGGCGATCGCGATCAGCGCCAGACGGAAGGTCGAGGAGCGGAGCGTCTTAACCAGGAGCACGGAGGCAATATCCGATGCCGCGGATGGTATGGATCAGAGGATAGGCCTGGGCATCGTCGACCTTGCGGCGGACGCGCCCGACATAGACGTCGATGATGTTGGTGGAGGGATCGAAATGCAGGTCCCAGACGTGCTGGAGCAGCATCGCACGGGAGACGACCCGGCCCTCGTTGCGGACGAGATATTCGAGCAGCTGGAATTCGCGCGGCAGCAGCGGGATCTTGCGGCCGCGGCGGCTGGCACTGCGTGCGATCAGGTCGATGGCGAGATCGCCGACCCGCAGCAGCGTCTCCTTGGCGATGGTCTCGCTGCGGCGGCCGAGCGCCTCCAGCCGCGCCAGCAATTCGGTGAAGGAGAACGGCTTGACGAGATAGTCGTCGCCGCCGGCGCGCAGGCCGCGCACGCGGTCATCGACCTCGCCGAGCGCGGAAATGATCAGGAACGGCGCGGCGACGCCGTCGTCGCGCAATTGCCGCATCACGCTGATGCCGTCGATATCGGGCAGCATCCGGTCGATCGTGATCACGGCATAGTCGCGCGCCGCGCCGTGGCTCAGGGCTTCGCGCCCGTTAGCTGCGAGATCGACGTCGTAGCCGGAGGTCGTCAATTCCTCGACGAGCTGGCCTGCGGTTTCCGGATCGTCCTCGACGACCAGGATGCGACGGTGACCTCCGGTCATGCAAAACTCCGCGCGACGATCGCCACCAGACTATCCCGTTCCGGGGCTGGACGGAACCGCCCGGTGGCGACCGCGACAATGGTGCGGTACGGCGATGCGACTACCAATAGTCTCCGCACACATTGACCCATTGCCATCCATAGGGCGTCCAGCTCCTGCGCCAGCAGCCGTCATTGTAGCCGGCGTAAATGAAGGGCGCGCCGAAGACGGCGAAACGACGGAAATGATGATGGTGGAAGGCGTGGCGGCCGTGCCAGCCGGCACCGGCGAAACGCGGCCCGATCGCCGCATGCGCGAAGCGTGCGCCGCCGAAGGCCGGACCGCCGACATGGGCGAAGCGCGCGCCGCCCATCCCGCCGACATGCATGCCGCTAAAGCCGCCGGCGCGCATCCCGCCGCCACCGAAATGACCACCACCACCGAAATGGCCACCGCCGCCGAAGCCGCCATGTCCGCCACCGCCGCCTCTGGCGAGCACCGGTGAAGCTGCCGCCATCACCGCGCCGAGCGTCACCGCGGTGAGGCCTTTGAGAAGCCTGCTGTTCATCGAAGCATCCTCCTTGCAGTGCGGCGGTCTTAACGCCGCACGAGGACGATCAGATGAGGAGAAGCGACGGGCGCCTTCAACTTACAAATGCGCCAGATTCTGACGCGGGTGTTAGGGAGAGGGAGCCCGCGCTCTCTCCCCGTCATTGCCAGGAGCCCTTGCGACGAAGCAATGACGACGTGGAGAAAGTTTTCCAAACGTCGGGCAGCTCACCTCTCCCCGCAAAGAGCGGGGAGAGGCTGGAAAACCTACGCCCGCTTGCCGTTGTTCTTTTCCGCCGCCCTGCGCAGCGCTTCGGCGAGGGCACCGCCGCCCGAGGATTCCTGCTTGCGCGGGGCGGACGACGTCATGCGGGACGGGTTGCGCGAGCTGTTGTCGCGCTGCATGCCGGGGGCGTCCTTCTTGGCGCCGACCTCGTCGTCGAGACGCAAGGTCAGCGAGATGCGCTTGCGGGCAACCTCGAAGTCCAGCACCTTGACCTTGACGATGTCGCCGGGCTTCACCACCTCGCGCGGATCCTTGATGTAAGTCCTGGACATCGCGGAGATGTGCACGAGGCCGTCCTGGTGCACGCCGATGTCGACGAAGGCGCCGAAGGCGGCGACGTTGGTCACGGTGCCCTCGAGGATCATGCCCTTCTTGAGATGCTTGATCTCCTCGACACCCTCCATGAACACGGCGGCCTTGAACGCCGGACGCGGATCGCGGCCGGGCTTTTCCAACTCCTTCAAAATGTCGGTGACGGTCGGCAGACCGAAAGTCTCGTCGACGAAATCCTTCGGCTTCAGGGTGCGCACGATCTCGCTGCTGCCGATCAGCGCCTTGATGTCGCTCTTGGTGGCGCTGAGGATCCGGCGCACCACCGGATAGGCTTCCGGATGCACGCCGGACGCGTCGAGCGGGTCCTCGCCGCCGAGGATGCGCAGGAAGCCTGCGCACTGCTCGAACGCCTTCGGCCCGAGCCGCGGCACGTCCTTGAGCGCCTTGCGCGACTTGAACGGGCCGTTGGCGTCGCGATGCGCCACGATGCTCTGAGCGAGGCCGGAACCGACACCCGACACGCGGGCCAGCAGCGGTGCGGACGCCGTGTTGACGTCGACGCCGACCGCGTTCACGCAGTCCTCGACCACCGCATCGAGCGATTTTGCGAGCTTGGCCTGGCCGAGATCGTGCTGATACTGGCCGACGCCGATCGCCTTGGGCTCGATCTTGACCAGCTCGGCGAGCGGGTCCTGCAGACGCCGCGCGATCGAGACCGCGCCGCGCAAGGTGACGTCGAGGCCGGGCAATTCCTCCGAGGCGAAAGCCGAGGCCGAATAGACCGACGCGCCGGCTTCCGACACCACGATCTTGGTCATCTTCAGCTCGGCCAGACCCTTGACGAGATCGCCCGCGAGCTTGTCGGTCTCGCGCGAGGCAGTGCCGTTGCCGATCGCGATGAGCTCCACACGATGCTTCAATGCGAGCTTGCCGAGGATCGCGAGCGACTCGTTCCACTGCCGCTGCGGCTCGTGCGGATAGATCACGGCGGTGTCGACGACCTTGCCGGTCGCATCGGTGACGGCGACCTTGACGCCGGTGCGGAAGCCGGGATCGAGTCCCATGGTGACGCGGGTGCCGGCCGGCGCGGCCAGCAGCAGGTCGCGCAAATTGGAGGCGAACACGCGCACGGCCTCGGTCTCGGCGGCGTTCCACAGCCGCATGCGCAGGTCGATGTTGAGATGCACCTGGATCTTGGTGCGCCAGGCCCAGCGCACGGTGTCGATCAGCCAGCGGTCGCCGGCGCGCTTGAGGTCGGCGATGCCGAACCGCTTCATGATCTTCAGTTCATAGGCGCTCGGCACGCCCGGCGGCGGCGCTTCGGCCTCAGCCTGGATCTGCAGATCGAGGATCTCCTCCTTCTCGCCGCGGAACATCGCGAGGATGCGGTGCGAGGGCAGCTTGGTCAGCGGCTCGGAGAATTCGAAATAGTCGGCGAACTTTTCGCCCTCGGTCTTCTTGCCGTCGCGCACCTTGGAGGCCATGCGCGCATTGGTCCACATTTCCTCGCGAAGTGCGCCGATCAGATCGGCGTCTTCGTCGAAACGCTCGACCAGGATGGCGCGGGCACCGTCCAGCGCGGCTGCGGCGTCCGCAACGCCCTTCTCGGCGTTGACGAAGGCTTCGGCCACCACCTTCGGATCGTTGGTCGGCTCCGCCATCAGCTGGTTGGCGAGCGGCTCGAGGCCGGCTTCCTTGGCGATCTCGGCCTTGGTGCGCCGCTTCGGCTTGAACGGCAAATAGATGTCTTCGAGGCGGGCCTTGCTGTCGGCGGCGAGAATGGAGGCTTCGAGGGCGGCATCGAGCTTGCCCTGCTCGCGGACTGATTCGAGGATGGCCTTGCGGCGGTCTTCGAGCTCGCGCAGGTAACCCAGGCGCTCCTCCAGGGTGCGCAATTGCGCGTCGTCGAGCGCACCGGTCGCTTCCTTGCGGTAGCGGGCGATGAAGGGAACCGTGGCGCCGCCATCGAGCAGCGTCACCGTCGCCTCGACCTGCTCCGCCCGAACCCCAAGCTCCTGCGCAATTTTCTGGTTGATATTTGCCACGCGAGAATTCCTCTATCCAAGCACGCAACGCGGGGGCGAACCACCGGCCACGGGACGCCGCTTATGGACCAACCGGGGTTGATTCATCAAGGTACCGCGGAGGACCGTCGACAGGGGATTTTTTTGTCGAACCGATGCGATCTCGCCACATTCGTGGGGGTGCCGATGTGAGCGGCAGACACGTGCCGTAGGGTGGGCAAAGGCGCGAAGCCGTGCCCACCAAACTCAATTTGCGGCACGAGATGCGTGGGCACGCTTGCGCTTTGCCCACCCTACGATGTCGGAGGTTGTGACTCGCAGACATGGCTTCTCCTCCTCGCGGCGCTTCCGCCCGAGTTTTGCTCTCTTCGTCACGCCCTCAATGAAGGGGCGCAGGGAAGGCCGGGTGCCGGCTGGCACCCGCAAGACCCCCGTGCGAAGACATTGCACACGCAATGCACGAGGGAGACACAGGGCAGCCGATCATCCGGCCTTCCCTGCGCGATGTTTGACGGCGTATGGCGCGCTCTCCCCGGAGACGAGTTCCTGCTTGCCTCCGTCACCTCGCGGATTGACGATGCGCTTCGCCCGGTCGGGCTTGGCGCACCTCCGCAAGGCTTGGCTGTAGCAACGACAGCCAGGACCACGCGATTTGGCCGTACGCATCAGCGCCGCTCGTCCGCACGCCGCCGGGACCTCACGGGGTTCGCCCGCCCTGCTCCCGCTTCTCGTGCACGACGCTGCCGCGTCCACCGCTCCCCGATCCGCGGCTCGTTGCGACGTACGACCGCCCCTTTTGCCGGATCAGGATGGGCGACACATACGCCGAAACCGAATTTCGGTAAAGTGGAATATTTTCGCGCTCGTGGATTGACAGAGGGCGACACAGGCACGATGGCGTAGCCCGGATGGAGCGCCAGCGTAATCCGGGACGGTGCAAGATGCCGGGCGAGCGGCCCCCGGATTGCGCTGCGCTCCATCCGGGCTACGGTCGAACGTCCGCCAGCCCGGTTGCAACCATCGCACCACTGCCGGATTGAGATCCGCCTTGCGACCTCTCCGCCCCATGCAACCCTGCCCCTCGTGCCGGCTCAGTTGATTCATGCGGTCCCTTGCTAAAGGAAGGTGGCGCTGCATCAGAGGGATTTGAATTTCATGACTTTGCCGATGAGCTGGACTGAATGGGCGCAGCACGATGGCGTGGGCCTCGCGGCGCGTGTCCGCAAGGGCGAGCTGACGGCAAAGGAGCTGGCGCGCCAGGCTGCCGCGGGTGTCGCCAAGGTCAATCCGGCGCTGTCGGGCGTGGTCGAGCTGTTCGAGGACGTGATCGCCGATCCCGCCAAGGACGGCGCCAATCTCGCCGGTCCCTTTGCCGGCCTGCCGTTCCTGATGAAGGACCTCGGGCCGACCATGAAAGGCCGGCTGCAGGAAATGGGCTCGCTGTTGATGCGCGGCAATCGCGCCGCGGCCGATACCTTCCTCACCGGCAAATTCCGCCAGGCCGGGCTCAACCTGATCGGGCGCACCACGACGCCGGAGTTCGGCGTGTGCTCTTCGGCCGACAATCCCGCCGTCTACGTCACCCGCAATCCCTGGAATACCGATTACACCACCTGCGGCTCCTCGGCGGGCAGCGCCGCGATGGTCGCCGCCGGCGTGGTGCCGATCGCGCATGCGACCGACGGCGGCGGCTCGATCCGCATTCCCGCCGGCGTCAACGGCAATATCGGGCTGAAAGTCTCGCGCGGCGTGTTCTCGCTCGCCCCCCACATGTCCGACCTCACCGGCCTCGTCTCGATCCAGGGCTGCCAGTCGCGCTCGGTGCGCGACACCGCCGCCTTCGTCGATCATGCCCGCGGGTCTGCGCCCGGCGAGTTCATGCCGTTCTGGACCACGGCGCAGCCTTATTCCGAGATGATCAAGCGCGATCCGGGCAAGCTGCGCATCGCGCTGTCGCACACATGGGGCGACTACACCGCGACGCCCGAGCTCGCAGCCGAGCTGGAGAAGACCGGCCGCTTCCTCGAAGGCCTCGGCCATCACGTCGACTACGCGCTGCCCGAGCTCGACTTCCGTGCCGCGTTCGAGGCGCAGACGATGTGCTACATCTCGAACTTCGCCGTGGTGATCTCCAACATGCTCGCCGCCCGCGGGCTGGACAAGCCGCCGGAAGACCTGATCGAGCCGATGAACATCCGGATCTGGGAAGCCGGCCGCCACACCACCTTTGCCGAGCGGGCGAAGATGCAGGGCGTATTCAACACCACATCGCGCGGCTTCGGCGCCTTCTTCGAGCAGTGGGACGTGATCCTGACGCCGATCACGGCGCTGCCGACTCCGAAGGTCGGCACCAGGGAATACCTGACCATCTCCGACAATCCTGACGTCCTCGACTGGTTCGGCAATCTCTGGCGCTTCTTCGCCTTCACGCCGCTCGCCAATCTCTGCGGCATGCCGGCGATCTCGATGCCGATGGCGACGCAAGACCACGGCCTTCCGCTCGGCATCCAGGCCATCGCGAAACAGGCCAATGACGGCCTGCTCTTGCAACTCGCCGCCCAGATCGAGCGCGCGCTCGACGGCAAGTGGAACGGCGGCAAGACGGCGAAGGTGCATGTCGCGAGGGCGTAAGCTGTCGCCAGGGATTGCTTAGCCCATCTCCTTGCCAACACCTCGCGCGATCGCCTTGTCGGCGCGCCCGCGCGAGACGCCGTGCTCTGCAAGCAGGCGCGCGGCGGGGCTTCGTGTTTCCGGAAACAGGGCAATTAGGGCGTTGGCGCCGGTCACGGCAGTGTAACCCATCTCCTGGGCGTGGAGCGCGGCGCGCTGATCGACGCGATTGAATGCCGCCGTGGGCTCGGCGCTCCCGACCTCCGTCACGATATGTTTGAGATCGTCGTCGAGATATTGCACGAGTCCCTGCCTCAGGCCGGCGAGATCGGCGTCGCAGGCCCGCATCACGGCGGATGCTTCCGCATCATCGATCAGCGCGAGTAGCAAATGCTCAAGTGTCGCGTATTGATGGTGACGGCGGTCGGCGTGATTGAGCGCCTTCCGTATCGTAGTCGCATAATTTGCTGAAACCGGGCGCTGCGGCAGGTCAAGCAGTGCCTCGATGCGCTCGAGCCGCTTCGCGGGATCGAGTGTTGCCAACAGCTCGTACTTGTCCTTGATCGGCAACTTCATCCGCGTCGCAACGGTATCGGCGATCTGTCCGGGATCACGGGTTTGATCGAAGAACAGCCAGATGTCGGGGACTATAATTCCGTGAACCGCCGTGTAATCCTGGAAGCGCTGATAGATCCTTCGGATGAGATCCCTTGCATTGCGGGCAACTCCCTCGCTGACGTCGACCGCCTCGGCCCAATAGGCGGCCGATTCGGTAGCGAAGCTGCGTAGCTCGACACGCCGCAGTCCTCGCGTCAGCACCCTGAACGTGCCATCGGCGAGCGGTTCGAGTTCGAGCAGTTGGGCCACGATGCCGATCTCGTAGACATCGGCAAATCGGGGATCATCGACGCCCGCCTCCCGCTGGACCGCCAGCACGACCTCGCGTGCGCCGTCAAATGCCTGGTTCAGGGCCTGGAAGGAGCTCTCTCGGCCCACAAACATCGGGTATGTCGCATTTGGAAACGGAACGAGATCGCGGAGCGGAACGGCGGGATAAAGCGCTGTTGTCGTTTTGAGCCTCGCAATCGGCGCCGCCGTATCACGCCGCTCGGCGTGAAGCAGCGCCGACAACGTGTTCCAGTCGGCAACGCCGAGCATTCTCGAGACAAGTTCGAGGCTTTCGCTGTGACTGACGGTGACGGCCTTGCTGGTCAGAGATTCGCGCAGGGTCTGCGCCATAGCCTTGGCATCGCGAAAATCGCGCATCGGTTCGTCCTCTGCATGAGCGATCCAGGTGTGTCAGGCGGTTGCGTTGCTGATCCGGTCGCTCGGGCAAAGGGGAGGCCGATGAGGGCTCGATACGTTCACCATTCCACAGAGGGTGCAACCGGCAGGTCGTATCAACCTGTACGGAAGGTGGCGCAAAGATAAATCGCTGTCAATTGCGATCTCAATTCTTCACCGCGGGGATCTCCTCCGTCACCGGCTGCTGCTGGCCCTGCCGGAACATCGCCAGCGCCTTGTCGAGGGCTTCGCGCAGCGCAAGCGCTGCGGCGACGCTGCAGCGCAGATGCGCGGTCTGGATCACGTCGACCCTGACGGCCGCGCCGACCGGCATCAGCAAGTTCGCGGCGAGCTCGATCTGGATCGCGCCGTTGTGATGGCCGAAGCAGGACGCGCCGTCGAAATAGATGATCGGCGCCCGCTCCGAGCTGGAGCTCGAAATGGTGACGGGCCCCTGATTGTTGGCGGGCGTTTCGGGGTCGGCCATGGGCGCTCCTTGCGGCTAGTCGGCGAACGAAGCGCCCACCATCGGTGCTTCTGCCTGCTCTGTCGAGGCCAATTCGGGGTTTTGCGCGGCGCCCGACACTGGTCTAGAACCTTCCCATGAGCACCATACCGACCACGCTCCCGTTCGAGGAACTCGCCGACGCCGTCCAGGGCCGCCGCTCCGATTACGGCCATATCAGCGGGCTCCAGCTCGACCGCTTTGCGCCGGCCGAGGCCTGGTCGAGCCTGCCCTATCGTCCCGTCTTCGTCGGCGACACCGAGACCGGCGTGCTGCATGGCGGCGTCGTCACCGCGATGCTGGACGAGAGTTGCGGCATGGCGGTGCAGCTTGCGCTCGACGGCACGCGCGCGATTGCGACCCTGGACCTGCGCATCGACTACCAGAAGCCGGCGACGCCGGGCCTCGACATCAAGGCGCATTCGGTCTGCTATCGCACCACGCGCTCGATCGCCTTCGTGCGCTCCACCGCCTATCAGGAGTCCGAGGACGACCCGGTGGCGACCGCGACCGCCTGCTTCATGATCGGCGCCAACCGCACCAACATGCTTGCCGACCGCCGGATGGATGCGCGCAGCATCCCGGTGCTGGAGGCGCCGGAGGATCCGGATGGACCATTCGCGCGCAGCCCGTTCGCGCGCGCCCTCGGCATCCGCCTCAATGACGACGGCACGCTGACGATGCCGTTCTCGCCGCAAATCATCGGCAACCCGATCCTGCCCGCGATCCACGGCGGCATGACCGGCGCCTTCCTCGAGACCACGGCCGTCATCGGCGTGGCGCGCGAGCTCGGCGCCGCCGCGCCGCCCAAGCCAATCGGGCTCACCGTCAACTATTTGCGCTCCGGCCGTGCGCTCGACACGTTTGCCAACGTCTCGATCGTCAAGCAGGGCCGGCGTATCGTCGCCTTCGAGGCGCGCGCCTGGCAGGACGATGCGGACAAGCCGATCGCCACCGCCTTCGGCCATTTCATGCTGCGCCCGACGCCCGGACGTGACGAGGAATGAGCGCTTTTTGACTTGACGGCCGCAGCGCCGGCCACAACGATAGCGCGTCCCCGCGAGAGGTATTGGATTGCGGCATCCGCTCGACATCATCGCCATGTTCGCCGCACTCTGGCTGCTGGCCGCGATGATGCTCGACGCGCTGACGCCGAAGGAGCTGACCGCGGTGATGATCGGGGTTGCGATCGGCCCCGCGATCGTCATCACCGCCGTGTTCTACTATTTGCGCTGCGCGCGAACGGATTTCGCGGTGATGTTCGCAGCGCTCTGGCTGATCTCGGACATCGCGATCGCCTTCGTCTCGCCGACGCAGCTGCCGCACTTCCTGATCGCGCTCGGCTTCGTGCCGGCCCTGCTGATCGGCAGCGTGCTGCACTGGCAGCGCTTCCAGCGCCGCCAGGAGCAACTGCCCGCGCCTTCGGTGAAGCGGGGCTAGCGCGGCAAGAGGTTCGTCTTGGCGAGGTCGAGCACCTCGTCGCCGCGGCCATTCATCACCGCGCGCAGGACCCAGAGGCTGAAACCCTTGACTTGTTCGGTGGTGATGGTCGGCGGCATCGACAGCTCCTGCTTGGCGGTGACGACGTCGAGCAGCGCCGGCCCGTCATGGGCGAGGATCTCCTTGACGGCACCGGGAAGCTCGCCCGGGTCTTCGACACGCTTGGCAAAGATGCCCATCGCGCGCGCCATCGCGGCGAAATCGGGATTCTCCAGGTCGACATTGGTGTCGACGAAGCCCGCCGCCTTCATCTCCAGCGCGACGAAGCCGAGCACGCCGTTGTTGAAGATCACGACCTTCACCGGCAGCTTCTCTTGCGTCAGCGTGATCAGATCGCCCATCAGCATGGTGAAGCCGCCGTCGCCGGAGAGCGAGATCACCTGGCGACCGGGCTGGGCGGCCTGCGCGCCGATCGCCTGCGGCATCGCGTTGGCCATCGAGCCGTACACGAAGGAGCCGACCAGCCGGCGGCGGCCGTTCATGTCGAGATAGCGCGCGGCCCACACTGTGGGCGTGCCGACATCGGCGGTGAAGACCGCATCGTCGGAGGCATGGTCGCTGATGACCTTGGCGAGGTATTGCGGATGGATCGGCTTGCTTCCCGGCGTGCCCCTGGCGAGCGAATCCAGGCCCTCGCGCGCCTTCCTGTAATGCGCGACGGCGTCGTCGAGATGCTTGCGCTGCGTCTTTGCTTTCAGCAGCGGCAGCAGCGCCTCGATGGTGAGCTTGACGTCGCCGACGAGGCCGAGATCGATCTTGCAGCGTCGTCCGAGATTTTCCGGGCGGATGTCGATCTGCGCGACCTTCGCATCATCAGGGAAGAACTGCTTGTAGGGAAAGTCCGTACCGAGCATCACCAGCGCGTCGCAGGCGTGCATGGCGGCGTAGCCCGAGGAGAATCCGATGAAGCCGGTCATGCCGACGTCGTAAGGGTTGTCGTACTCGACGTGCTCCTTGCCGCCGAGCGCATGCACGATCGGGCTCTTCAGCGTCTCCGCGAGCTGCATCAAGGGTGCATGCGCGCCGGCGCAGCCGCGGCCGCAGAACAGGGTGATGCGCTCGGCGCCGTTGAGGAGATCGGCGAGCGCCTGCAGCTCATCCGCCTGCGGCACCACCTTCGGCGCCGCCACGTTGAGGCCGCGCGTGGTCGACAGCGCGCGCTTGGCCGGGCTGCGAAACGCGACATCGCCGGGCATGGCGACGACGGCGACGCCGCGCAGGCCCACCGCCGCGCGGATTGCGTTCTCCAGCACAAAGGGAAGCTGGCTCGGGTCGGAGACCAGCTCGCAATAATGGCTGCATTCGCGGAACAGGTTCTGCGGATGGGTCTCCTGGAAATAGCCGCCGCCGATCTCGGCGGTCGGGATCTGCGCTGCGATCGCCAGCACGGGGACGCGGCTGCGATGCGCGTCGAACAGCCCGTTGATCAGATGCAGATTGCCGGGACCGCAGGAGCCCGCGCACACCGCAAGGCTGCCGGTCATCTCGGCTTCGCCGGCGGCGGCAAACGCTGCGACCTCCTCGTGGCGGACATGGATCCATTCGATCGTGCCACGGCGCCGCAGGGCCTCGGTCAGGGCGTTCAAGCTGTCGCCGACGATGCCGTAGATGCGCTTGACGCCGGCCTGTTCGAGCGTTGCCACGAACAGATCGGCCACGTTGTTGATCGCCATGTCGGTCTCCTGCTGTCGCCAGTCATCCATACGATGCGTGAACAGCAGCATCGCGAACACAATGAGGCACAATAAGCCATGACCGGGTCACGGCTAGGTCATTGCCGTCTCAGTCTTTCGCGATCGCCCGATCGTAAGCCGCGATCGTCGCCTTCGCGCGCGCGGCGACGTCGGCTGCGCTCATGCCGGGCTTGTAGAGGCTGGAGCCGAGCCCGAAGGCGGTCACGCCGCCCATGATGTACTCCGCAAAATTCTGATCGGAGACGCCGCCGACGGCCGCGATCATCACGCCAGCCGGCAGCACGGCGCGGATCGCGGCGATGCCGGAGGCACCTAGCACGTTGGCCGGGAAGAACTTCAGGCCGGATGCGCCGGAGCGCGCGGCAAGCAGCGCCTCGGTCGGCGAGAACACGCCGGGTAGCGTGACCATGGCGTACTGATGCGCACGCACGAGCACCTGCGTGTCCACATTCGGCGAGACCATCAGCCTGCCGCCGACGTCGTTGAGACGATCGACGTCCGCGGTGGCCAGCACCGTGCCGGCGCCGATCAGCACGCCCGGAGGCGCCAGCTTCACCGCCATTGCGATGGAGCGGAACGGATCTGGCGAGTTCAGGGGAATCTCGATCGCGGTCATGCCGGCTTCGATCAGCACGCCGACGATCGCCTCGGTCTCCTCCGGCTTGACGCCGCGCAGGATCGCAACCAGCGGCCGCTTCATCGGCGGAAAGGGAATGGTCATCTCAAAGATCCTTTGATTTCGTCCAGATCGCGGCAGCCGCCATCGACAGGCCGCGGCGAACGGCTTCGTCCGCATCGACCGTATCAGCGTTGACCGACAGCGCCTCGAACGCCAGCCGGTACAGCATCGCAAGCCGCCCCGAGGCAATCAGCGTGATGCCGGCTTTCGGCACAACGCCGGAAAGCCCCGCCGCCAGCTCGACGCCGATCAACGTGCCCGACAGCGTCTCGCGCGCCGCGGCCGGCGTGCCGCCGAACAGCAGCTGGCGCGAGCGCGCACCGAACAAGAGATTGGCGGCGAAGGCCGGCGCCTCATACGCGGCTTTCACCGCTGCCTTGAAGCTCGCGACGTCCTCGGCCTCGTCGGCGCCGGCGACCGCCAACGACAGGATGGTCTCGCGCGCGACGACGCTGAACAGCTCGCTGGTCATGAAGGTGGAAAAGCGCTCGACGATGCCGTCCCTCACCCGCACCCATTTCGAATGCGTGCCGGGCATGCAGACCAGCGCCTCGCCGGCGGCATCGAGGCCGAGCGCGCCGAGCAGCTGCGTTTCCTCGCCGCGCATGACGTCGGGGGCGGCTGCATCGCGCTGCGCGATGCCGGGCAGGATGCGGATGTCGCGCGCCTCGCCGGGGACGCGCACGGCCTGCTTCAGGATTGCCGAGAGCGGTGCCGGGGTGTCGACATAGCCGGCTTCGACCCAGCCGTTCCTGGCACCGGCCATGCCGCAGACCAGAACCGGCAGATGATCCGGCGCTTCGACCGCCGCAAGATGCGATCGCAGCACGGCGGCAAAGCCGGCCTTCGCCGCCGCCAGCATGCCCTCGCCGCTGCGGCGCTCCGTCAGCACCTCGCCGGCGCGGTCGACCAGCCACAGGCGAAAGCTGCTGGTGCCCCAGTCCACCGCGACATAAGCGGGTTCGGTCATTCGAAACTGTCCTCGTCTCACCGCCGGGACGCTGTCTCGCGACAATGAGACGACATCTTGCGGGTCTGTGCCGGGATACCGGCTATTGCGCGGGCAAACCAGCCCTTTCTCTGCGATCTGAGGCCGCCCCGCGCTGGCACAACGCTTGCTGAAGCCTTTCCGCTCAACTCCGTCAACGCGCGACAAGACGCGTCAACATCAGATGAGGAAACCCATGGAGATCGGCTATTTCACGATGCCTTCGCACCCGCCGGAGTGCGGCCTGAAGGAAGGGAACGACTGGGACCTGCAGGTCATGCGCTGGCTCGACGAGCTCGGCTATCAGGAGGCCTGGGTCGGCGAGCACCACACCGCGCCCTGGGAACCCAATCCCACGCCGGACCTTCTGATCGCACAGGCGTTGATGCAGACCAAGAAGCTTCGCATCGGGCCCGGCGGATTCCTGCTGCCCTATCACCACCCGGCCGAGCTCGCCAACCGCGTCGCGATGCTCGACCATCTCTCCGAGGGTCGGCTCAATTTCGGCGTCGCGGCGAGCGGCCTGCCGAGCGACTGGGCGATGTTCAACGTCGACGGCATGAGCGGCCAGAACCGCGACATGACGCGCGAGGCGCTGGAGATCATCCTGAAGCTGTGGACCGAGCCGGCGCCCTTCACCCACAAGGGCAAGTTCTGGACCGTGACCAAGCCTGACACGATGTTCGACTTCCTCAAGCCCCACATCAAGCCGCTGCAGGCGCCGCATCCGCCGATCGGCGTTGCCGGGCTGTCGAAGAACTCGGACACGCTGAAGCTCGCGGGCGAGCGCGGCTTCATCCCGATGAGCCTCAATCTCAACCCGGCCTATGTCTCCAGCCACTGGGACTCCGTCGAGATCGGCGCCGCCAAGACCGGGCGCAAGCCGAACCGGCAGGACTGGCGCCTGGTGCGCGAGGTGTGTGTCGCCGACACCGACGAAGAGGCCTGGAAGCTCTCGACCGGCGACATGATGGGCCGGATGATGGGCGAGTACTTCCTGCCGCTGCTCGGCCATTTCGGCTTCAAGGATTATCTCAAGCACGCCCCTGATGTGCCCGACAGCGACGTCACCGTCGAATATTGCGCCAAGCGGAACTGGATCGTCGGCTCGCCCGCGACTGTCGCCGAGAAGATCGAGAAGATCTACGACGAGGTCGGCGGCTTCGGCGTGCTGCTGGTGTTCGGCTTCGACTACAAGCACAAGGCGGAAGCCTGGCACCACTCGCTCTCGCTGCTGAAGAACGAGGTGATGCCGCGCCTTGCGCATCTCGGCTCCGCGAAGAAGGCGGCTTGACGCTCGGCGGGTGCGGCGCGATCGTGCCGCACCCGCATCCATTTCGGAGGCCTCGGCGTGAGCGTGGACGCAAAGGATTTCAAGCAGGCGATGCGCCAATGTGCCGGCGCCGTCGCGCTGGTCACGGTCGGCGCCGAGCACGGCAAGCGCACGGGATTGACGGTGACCTCGGCCTGCTCGCTGTCGGACAATCCGCCATCACTGATCGTCTGCGTCAACCGCAACGCCAGCGCGCATGCACGCATCCGCGAGGAAGGCGCCTTCGCAATCAATTTCCTGCACGAGGATCACGCGCTGCTCGCGCTCACCTTCAGCGGCCAGAAGGGCGTCAACGGCGACGACCGCTTTGCGTTCGGCCAGTGGACGCGGGGTGCGACCGGCGCGCCGGTGCTGACGGATGCGGTGGCCGCATTCGATTGCGTGCTGGCGCAGGAATTCGAGACGACGACGCATTCGATCTTCGTCGGCGAAGTCCGCGGCGTGTCGCATCTGGCGTCCGCCGCGCCGCTGGTGTACCTGCGCAGCAGTTTCCACACGCCGCAGGAGATGCGCGAAACGGTGACGGTCGGCGACCTCGATTCACGGCATCTGAGCTGGACGGATTTTTCGTAAGAGGCGCCACGCAAGCGATCCACGACTACAGATATCGTAGGGTGGGCAAAGCGACTTGTCCGCCGTAGCTCGAAGAGCGAAGGCGGAAGCGTGCCCACGTGTGAGGTCCTAAACGAGAAGACCTGGGCACGGCGCAAGTGCGCCTTTGCCCACCCTACGACGTCTGTGATTTGGGACAGAGACCGCTATTGCGTTGTCTCGATCTTCAGCAGCTTGATCTTCCGATAGAGCGTCGCTCGGCTCAGCTTCAGCGCCCGAGCTGCATCGGTCACGCGTCCACCGTGCTTGCGCAAGGCCTCGACGATCGTGGCGCGCTCGGCGGCTTCAAGGTCGGGCTCAACCCGCCCGCCGAACGGCGGCAGATCCAGATCCGCATCGGTGATGACGCCGTTCTCCGCCGTGCAGCCGGCGAGCCGCAGCACGTGGCGGAGCTGGCGCATGTTGCCGGGATAGGAATAGGCCGAGAGTCGCGCCCACGCTTCATCCGAGAGGCGACAGTTCGGCGCCTCCTCGCGCGCGATCTGGCGAATGACGTCGTCCCGGTCGGCGCGCTCGCGCAGTGCCGGCAGCCGTACCTCGAGGCCGCGCAGGCGGAAATAGAGATCGGCGCGGAAGGCGCCCTCCTCGGCCATGCGGCCGAGATCGCGGTGGGTGGCGCTGATCAGGCGGATGTCGACGGCGACAGGCTTGAGCGCGCCGAGCGGCCAGACCTCGCGGTTCTCCAGCACGCGGAGCAAGCGCGTCTGCAGCGCGATCGGCATGTCGCCGATCTCGTCGAGGAACAGGGTGCCGCCATCGGCCTGCACGATCAGCCCTTTCGAGCCGTCGCGCCGTGCGCCGGTGAACGCGCCGGCCTCGTAGCCGAACAGCTCGGCGTCGATCAGGCTCTCCGGCATCGCCGCGCAGTTCAGCGCGACATAATTGCTGCGCGCCCGGCAGCTCGCGGCGTGAATGGCGCGCGCGAACACATCCTTGCCGACGCCGGTTTCGCCGTACAGCAGCACGGGCAGATTGTGATCGCCTATGCTTCGGAGCCGCTTCACGCTTCTGATCAGCCCGGGATCGCGGCCGGCGAGCCGATGCAGCGCGTCGAAGCGATCGACGGGCTCATCGCGGCGCGGCGCATGCGGACGCGCCGATGATCTCGCCCGCAGCGGCGGCGCAACATGCCCCTGCCCGATCCCACTGCCGTCGGCGCGGCGCAGCTCAACGACACCGTCCGCGCCGCGGGCGGCATGATGATCGAATTTGAGGTAGCGCGACAGGTCGATGCCGGATGCGATCAAGCCGTCGGTGAGGCCCAGCAGCGCGCGCGCCGAACGGCAGGCGCCAACGATGCGGCGATCGTCGTCATAGGCGAGCAGACCGCTGCCGCCGTCGCCCGGCACGGTCGCGATCCAGGCGTTGCGGAAATGACCGCGGAAGATCGCGCCCTCCATGCGCCGCGTCGCCTCCATCGTCACCGCGAGCGCGAGCTGATGCGCAGCGCGCTCGAGATCCTCTCGGCAAGAGGTGATGTTCACGGCACCGGCGAGGCGACCGGCCTGGTCGAACAGCGGTGCCACAGCGCAGGAGAACATGTGCCACTGCGCGCGAAAATGCTCGTCACGATGCACCAGGATCGGCTTCTGCTCCGCGAGCGCGGTGCCGAGCCCGTTGGTGCCTTCGAAAGCCTCGGAAAAATTCGAGCCGGTATAGACCTTCCAGCGCATGAATATTTCAGTATCGGCCGGGCCGGGCAGCCGGCTCCACAGCATCGTGGCGCTGGGATCGGCGAGATTGACGCAATAGCCGGCCTCGCGCAGCACCCGCGCGAGGTCTTCGAGCTCCGGCGTCGCCAGCCGGATCAGCTGCTCCATCGGTTCGGCGACATGCCGGACCTCGGCTTCAGTCAGCGTCTGCGGCGGTCCCTGGCGGGCGGGGTCGAGCTTGTGGCCGATCAGGCAACGCCGCCAGGAATCGGCAATGCGCGAAGAGGCATCGACGTCGGCCAATTGATTGGCGACGGACAAGACGCGGGCGACATGGTTCGAGGCCGACAGGCTGGCCATCGCGGACGTCTCCACCCTGTATTATTGTGCAAAGTCTGGCACCACAGGCGGGGATGTCAATCCGGAACCGGGACGCAGCTATTGCTGCACCGCCCTCACCACGTATCGATGCACGGCCGCTTCTTCCCGGCCCTGGCCGGCGGCTTCGGCACCGAACGGAGTCCGGCCATGATCCAGCGCCGCGTCTCGGCGGGGTCGATGACGTTGTCGATCTCGAACACCGAGGCGATCGAGACCGCCTTGCCGTTGGCATAGAGCTCGGCGACCTTGTTGCGGTAATAGGTCTCGCGCTCCTCGGGGTCGGCGATGGCTTCCATCTCCTTGCGGAAGCCGAGGCGGACGTACCCCTCCAGCCCCATGCCGCCGAACTCGCCGGTCGGCCAGGCCGCGGTGAAGAACGAGGCGTGGAAGCCGCCGCCGATCATCGACTGCGCGCCCAGGCCATAGCCCTTGCGCAGCACGATGCCGAACAGCGGCACGGTGAGGCTCGCGCCTGTGACGAACATGCGGGAGACGTGGCGCACGATCGCGGTTTTCTCCGCTTCCGGACCAACCATGAAGCCGGGCGTGTCGCAGAGCGAGACGACGGGCAAGTCGAAGGCGTCGCAGAGCTGGAGGAAGCGCGCGGCCTTGTCGCCTGCATCGGCATCGATGGCGCCGCCGAGATGGCGCGGATTGTTGGCGATCAGGCCGAACGGCTTGCCTTCGATGCGGATCAGCGCGGTGATCATGCCGACGCCGTAGTCGCGGCGCAGCTCCAGAACGGAATCCTTGTCGGCGACGAGATCGATGACGCTGCGGATATCGTAGACGCGCAGGCGGTTCTCGGGGATGGCGCGGCGCAGCAGGCGCTGGTCGGCGGCCTGCCACTCCGTCACCGCACCCTGGAAATAGGACAGGTATTTTTGCGCGACCTTCGTCGCTTCCTCCTCGTCCTCGACCAGGATGTCGATGACGCCGTTCGGCGATTGGAACGAGACAGGGCCGACCTCGGCCGGGTGATAGACGCCGAGGCCGCCGCCCTCGATCATCGCGGGGCCGCCCATGCCGATCGAAGCATTTTTGGTCGCGATGATCACGTCGCAGCAGCCGAGCATCGCGGCGTTGCCGGCGAAGCAATAGCCGGAGACGACACCAATCACGGGCACGAGGCCGGAGAGCCTTGCGAACTGCACGAAGGACGGACCGTCGAGACCGGTCATGCCGAGCCGGTCGGTGTCGCCGGGCCGGCCGCCGCCGCCCTCGGCGTAGAACACCAGCGGGACGCGCCAGTCTTCCGCAAGCGTCAGCATGCGGTCAATCTTCTTGTGGTTCATGTGGCCCTGCGTGCCCGCGAGCACGGTGTAGTCGTAGGCCACGACGATGCAGCGCGCGCCCTCGGGGCCGAACTTCTCGCCATTCACCGTGGCGACGCCCATCACGAGACCGTCGGCCGGCGTGTTCTTGATGAGATCGTCGAGCTTGCGCCGGCGGCGCTGCGCCGCGATCGCGAGGCTGCCATATTCCATGAACGAGCCGTCGTCGACGAGCTGGGCGACATTCTCGCGCGCGGTGCGCTGGTTGGTGTTGCGGCGGCGCTCGACCGAGGCGGGGCGATTCGCATCCAGCGTGTTGGCCTGGCGCGCGATCAGCTCGGCAAGATCGGGGCGGATGTGGTCGAGATCGATATCGGCTTCGGCCGTCGTGCTGTCAGCCGCAACGTCGAGCGGCTCCAGATAGAGGATCGCCTCGCCATGCAGCAGCGTGGCGCCGTCGCCGGCGGCGAGTTTTGTCACCCGGCCGCCCTGCTCGGCCATCACGAGATGCTCCATCTTCATGGACTCGATCACGGCGAGCTGCTGGCCGGGGCGCACGATCTCGCCCTCCTTCACCTGAATGGTGACGATGGTTCCTTGCAAGGGTGCAGCGACCATCACCGTGCCTTCAGGCACGATCTGCGCGACATGCGTCTCCGCGCCGTAAACGCCACTTCCTTCGGTCGGCGCAAAGTAAAGCGGCTTGGCCGCACCGTCGGCGGCATCGACGAGCTTTGCGATATTGCGGTCGATGAAGTCGGTCGCGATGCGGTTGGTCCTGAAATCAGGATGCGCCAGCACCGCCTGCAGGAAGGCGATATTGGTGACCACGCCGTCGATCCGGAACTCGCGCAGGGCACGCGAGGCTTTTGCAACGACATCATGCCAGGCTTCGCCCGGCGTATGCACGATGACTTTCGCGAGGAGCGAGTCGAAGGCCGCGCTGGTCTTGTAGCCGGCGTAACCAAAACTGTCGACGCGCACGCCCGGCCCTGACGGCGGCTCGAACACAGCGAGCACGCCGCCGGTCGGATGCGTCGCGCCGGTCTCGTCCAGCGTCTCCATGTTGACGCGGAGCTGCATGGCATAGCCGCGCGGCTTCGGGATCGATCCCTGCGCAAGGCCAAGCGAGGACAGCGTTGCGCCTGATGCGACCGCGAGCTGGGCGCGGACGAGGTCGAGCCCGAGCACTTCCTCGGTCACGGTGTGCTCGACCTGGAGCCGCGGATTGGCCTCGATGAAGGCAAAGCTGTCCTCGGCGGTGCCGTCGACCAGGAACTCGAAGGTGCCGAGATTGTCGTAAATCGCTGCCGTCGCAAGCTGCTTGGCCGCCTCGATGATACGGCCGCGCAAGGGCTCGCTCAGCGAGGGGCTCGGCGCGACCTCGATCAGCTTCTGGTGCCGGCGCTGGATGGTGCATTCGCGCTCCCAGAGATGGGAGATCGCGCCGTGCTTGTCGCCGATGATCTGCACCTCGATATGGCGCGCCTGCCGGATCAGCCGCTCGGCATAGACACCGTCGAAGCCGAAGGCAGCCTTGGCCTCGGACTGGCAGCGCGCATAGGCCTCCGTGAGATCGGCCGCGTTCTCGACGACGCGCATGCCGCGCCCACCGCCGCCGGCCATGGCCTTGATCACGATCGCAGCATTGCTGCCTAGGGAAGCGAAGAACGCCGTGATCTCCTCCAGCGAGGAAGGCCCGCTGGTGCCGGCAATGATCGGCACGCCGCAACGCTTTGCCAGTTGCCGTGCCGCGACCTTGTCGCCGAACAATTCGAGCGCCGCCGGCTTCGGCCCGACAAAGGTGAGGCCTGCATCGGCGCAGGCCTTGGCGAACGCAGCGTTCTCACTGAGGAAGCCGTAGCCGGGATGCACGGCATCGCACCCCACGCTCTGTGCCGCCGTCACCACCGCATCGATGTCGAGATAGGCCCTGGCGCCACGGCCGGGGATTTCGACCGCTTCGTCGGCAACACGCACGTGCAGCGACAGCGCATCATCAGCGGGATGGATCGCGACGGTGGCGATGCCAGCGTCGGCCGCCGCGCGCGCGATGCGAATGGCGATCTCGCCGCGATTGGCGATCAGGAGTCTCTTGAACGACATGCGGCGGTCTCCATGCCCGCAAGCGGAGCGGGTCGGCAGGTTCGATGATCCTGCTTCTTCACTTTAGCCGCTGCCGTCAAGGCTGGGGAAGCCAGTTGCGGTGACCGCTCCCGCGGGCCGGAATATCAGCCGGCTGCACGCGCTGCGATGAGGCAAATAATCCGCGCCACGGCAGACGGGATCGGCGCGATGATCGGCACGGTGAACATCGGCTGAAGCGTTCGCGCAGCCTCGCCGAGCGGCCCCCCACCGATGATCACAGCCTCAGCTCCGTCCTGCACGATGCAGGCTTCGACCGCGCCGGCAAGGGCCGCGCGCAGCCGTTCCGAATCGCGCATCAGCTCGTGCGGATCACCATCGGCGAAGCGCGTTCCCATATAGCTGGATCGCAAGCCCAGCGCTTCAGGCAAGGCGTCGATCTTCGCCTCGAGCAGCGGCGTCGTGGTCGCCACGCCAAAGCGACGACCACCTTCGGCCGCCGCGAGCATCGACGCCTCGCCGATGCCGACCGCAGGCAGCTTCAGCGCGCTCTTGATCCCGGCAAGGCCCGGGTCGCCGAACGCAGCGACGATCATGCCGTCGCAAAGGTTCCAATGCGCGCTCGCGATCTCCTCGACCTCGGACGCAGCCGCGTCCAGCGCATCCGCCGACACGATCATTTGGGGAGCGCGTGTTGCCGTAGCGCCGACGATGTCGAAGCTGTCGGGAACTGCGGGCCTCGCAATGGCGACCATCATCGCTGTGGTCGCCTCGAGGCTGTTCGGATTGATCAGGAGGATGCGACGGCCTGACATGTCAGGCGCCGGCCCGTGAGCGCGCACCGATCTCCTTGAAGATCGCGGTGAATTCGTCGACCTCGTCCTTGTCCCCCTGCTGGCTGATCCGCCGTTCCATCTCCTCGAGGTGATGACGCATCGCATGGATCGCGCCCGCCTTGTCCCGGGCGAGGATCAACGCCCCGATGTCCGGGTGCGCGTCCGGCGAGCAATCCGGTTCGCCCGGCTGCTCGAATGTCGCGATCGCCAGCGATGTCCGCAGTATCAGCTCGCGCGACATGTCCAACAGAACGCGGTTGCCCGCAAGCTTGGCGACCAGGATATGGAATTCCGCCGTGAGCGACAGCGAGGCCCAGCGGTCGTTGCGATCGTGGCGCGCCTCCAGCTCCATGTGCGCCTTCAGCGCGGCTCTGCCGGACTTGTCCAATCGGTCGACCGCCGCGGCGACCGCGGCGACCTCGATGATGCGGCGCGCGGCGAAGATGTCCTGCGCCTCCTCCCAACTCGGCCGGTACACGAACGCCCCGCGGTTGGGGATCTGCATCACCACCTTGCGCGAGGCGAGATGGGCAAGCGCCTGCCGGATGTGAATCCGCGTCGTGCCAAAGGCAGAAGCAAGCTTATCCTCGCCGAGCTTGGCGCCGGGCTTGAGCCGCTTCTGGCTGATCGCGGTCAGGATGCCCTGGACCACCGGATCATCGTCGATGCTGCGCGGATCGACGGCATCTGGCTCCCCGTGTTTCGGCGCGGGGCGCTTCCGCGGGCGCTTGAGGGGGCGGGTTCGCTTCATGCCTCGCTTTTATAGGATTCTGGAGTGTTGCCGCAGCCTATTTTTTATACAAACGAGGCCAACGCTTGTTTACAATATAGCCATCATATTGGCGCCAATATTTGGCGACAATTAATTACCGGCGTATTTACAATGTGTTGGCGAACCGCCTGCATTGGCACGGCGCTTGCTGACGACCCTCCGGCAGGACAACGCCAACGACGGAGCTGACGTTGAGTGACGTGCGCGGACATTCGCTGGATCTGAAGGACATCGGCCATGCTTTCGGCGCAACGGTCGCGCTGGACGAGATCGATCTTGCCGTCGCAGCCGGAGAGCTGATCGCACTGCTCGGGCCGTCAGGCTGCGGCAAGACCACGATGCTCCAGATCATCGCCGGCTTCCTGCGTCCGTCCAGGGGGGAAGTCCGCTTCGACGGTGCACGGGTCGAGCACATCCCGGCGAACCGCCGCCGTATTGGCATGGTGTTCCAGAACTACGCCCTGTTTCCGCATCTCACCGTGTTCGAGAATGTTGCCTACGGGTTGCGGGCGCGCAAGACGCCCGGCGCCACGGTCTCTGCCAAGGTCGAGCAGATGCTCGGCCTCGTTCAGATGACGACGTTCGCGCGCCGGCTGCCCGGAGAGCTGTCCGGCGGACAGCAGCAGCGCGTGGCGCTGGCGCGCGCGCTCGCGATCGATCCAGGCCTCGTCCTGCTCGACGAGCCGTTCTCGGCGCTCGACAAGAATCTGCGCCTCGACATGCAGATCGAGATCAAGAGCCTGCTGAAGACGTTCGGCGTCACCTCCATCATCGTCACGCACGACCAGGAGGAGGCGCTCTCGATGGCCGACCGCATCGTCGTCCTCAACAAGGGACGCGTCGAGCAGATCGACAACCCAGACGCGCTCTACGACCACCCGGCCAGCCTCTTCATCTCAAGCTTCATCGGCCACACCAACTTGCTGCGCGGCACCGTCACTGAGGCGGACCGCGTGTTGCTGGAGGCGGGTCCAGAGATCGACCTCGGGCGCTCCGCGCAACGACGGCGCGGCACGCCGGTGACGATCTCGGTGCGACCCGAGAACATCGCATTCGGCGCCGCTGACCGACCCGGCGCCATTCCCGTCACGATCCGCGCCACCGTACCGCTCGGCGCGGTCAGCGTCACCGAGGGACTCACGGCGAGCGGCGAGGCCGTGAAGATCAGCCAGGCGCGCGCCGCCGGCATCGCGAAGGCGCAGACGGGATCAACCGCCTGGCTCGCGATCTCCGACGTCTCACGCGTCAGCATTTTCAGCACGCCGGCCGACGGCGTCCAAGACCATCAGCAAAGGAGTGTTTGACATGAGCCTATCCCGGAGATCGCTGCTCACGACCGGTTCGGCCGCTCTTGCGGCAGCACGCCTCGGATGGCCGACATCATCGCGCGCCGCCACCTCGATCGTGGCGACGACGTATCCCGGCAGCTTTGACGAAGCGTTTCGCGCCGTGGTCGGGCCGGCCTTCAAGAAGACCAGCGACAGCAGCGTCACCTTTACGCCCCTGCTCGGTGTCGACCAGATCGGCAAGATTCAGGCCTCGCGCAACGCGCCGCCCTTCGACGTGGTGCTGTTCGACGAGGGCCCGCTGATCCCCGCGATTGCGAGCGGCGTGCTAGAGAAGTTCCCGGCCGAGCAATCAAAATCCTTTGCCGACATTCCGAGCGCGTTCCGCCATCCCGACGGTTACGCCCCTGTCATCACCTGTCAGTTGATCGGCATCGCCTACAACCCGAAGAAGATCACGACGCCGCCGACCTCGTGGGAGGACCTCTGGAAGCCAGAATACAAGGGCCGCGTCGGCATCACCGGGCTCGGCTCGAGCCTCGGCACCGCCTTTATGGTCGAGATCGCAAAGCTGAACGGCGGCTCCGAGACCAACATCGAGCCGGCTTTCGAAGCGATGAAGAAGCTGCTGCCGAACGTCGGCGCGATCGCGGCCTCGCCGGGCGCGCTGGCTGCGCTGTTCCAGCAAGGTGAGATCGATATCGCCTTCAATTTCTGGAACAACGTGGCGCTGCTCGCCGCCAAGGGGGTCGATATTGCCTTCGCCAAGCCGAAATCAGGCGCCGTCGTGATCCGCACCAGCGCGCAGATCGTGAAGAACAACCAGAATGCGAAGGCGGTGCTCGACTATCTCGACACCGCGATGTCAGCCGAAACGCAAAAGGGGATCGAGGCGGCGCCCTGGGTGATGATGCCGACCAACAGAAAGGTCGTGCTGACCGGCGCGAACCTCGCTGTCGCCAAGAGCGTCGACGAACTCGTTTCCAACAATGTGCTGCTCGACTGGACCAAATTCCAGCCGCTGCGCGGCGAATGGATCACCCGCTTCAGCAAGGAAGTGAAGATCTAGATGATTCCAGCGAGCACGAGCGCATCAAGACAGCTGCTGCCGGTGATCCCGCTGGCGACACTGTTCTTCGCAGCCTTCGTGCTGCCGCTGCTCGCGCTCGTCGCGATCAGCCTGTTCCGCAACCCACAGTTCGCGGACCTGTCGCTGGCGCAATATATGCGCTTCTTCACCGATCCGTTCAGCATCAAGGTGCTGACGGACACGTTATGGTTAGGGGCTGAAGTCGCGCTGGCGACGCTGGTCCTCGCCTATCCGCTCGCGCTCGTCTATGCCGCGAGCGGTCCGTTCATGCGCACCCTGATCACTTTCTTGATCATGCTGCCGCTGCTGACCAGCACGGTGGTGCGCACCTTTGCCTGGATCGTCATCCTCGGTCGCGACGGCATCGTCAACTCGGCGATGCTGTCGCTCGGCCTCTGGCAGGCGCCGGCCCGACTGCTCTACACTTGGGAGGGCATGGTTTTGGCGCTGACCCAGATACAGCTTCCGTTGATGGCGCTGCCGGTCATCAACAGCCTGCTACGACTCGACGGCAACCTGACGCGGGCGGCAGAAGGACTCGGCGCAAGCCGCGCCCGCATCTTCCTCACCGTCATCCTGCCGCTGACGCTGCCCGGCGCCATCGCCGGATGGCTGCTCGTCTTTGCCGCGGCTGCGACCGCCTTCATCACCCAGACGCTGGTGGGCGGCGGACGCATCATCCTGATGCCCTCCTATATCTACCAGCAGGCGGTTGGCGTGCAGGACTGGCCGTTCTCGGCCGCGCTGTCGCTGATCTTCACGCTGGCCGTGACCGGCATCGTCTTTGCCGTCGGTGCGCTCTCCCGTCGCTACGTGCGAGGCGTCGATGCAGCGTAGCTTCGTCGATCGAGTGTATTCGGGCGTCGTCGGCACGATCACCGGCCTCGGGATGCTGCTGCTATTGGCGCCGACACTGGTCGTTGTCATTATTTCCTTCACCGGTGGCATCACCCTGAAGTTCCCGCCGCCGAGCTGGTCGCTGCGCTGGTATGTCGAGCTGCTGCAATCGCAGGAGATCGTCGAGCCCGCTCTGACGAGCCTCAAGATCGCGGCGGCGGCGACGATCCTCTCCGCGATCCTGGGCGGCGCGGCAGCGCTCGGACTTGCGCGCAGCAAGCTCAAGATCGCTCGCGCGCTGGATGCGCTGTTCATGTCGCCGATGGTGCTGCCTGCGATGGCGTTCGGCCTGTCGCTGCTGCTGGTCTTCAACCTGCTCGGCATTCGCCTTTCGGCGGCGACGCTGGTGCTCGGCCACACCGTCATCTGCGTGCCATTCGTGATCAGAATGATCGGCGCTTCCGTGCAGCAGCTCAATCCGGTGCTGATCACCTGCTCGCTCAGCCTCGGCGCCAGCAGCTGGTACACGTTCCGGCGCATCACGCTGCCGCTGATCCGCCGCGGCATCGTCGCGAGCTGCTCTGTCGCGTTCCTGACCTCGTTCGACAATGTGCCGGTGTCGCTGTTCCTCGCCGATGCACGCACCGAGGTCCTGCCGATCAAGCTCTGGGCGATCCTCGAAGGCAGCCTCGACGTCCGGGTCGCCGCGGTCTCCGGCGTGATCGTGCTGCTGACGCTGGCCGGCCTCGTCTGCGCCGAGATCTTCGGCGGCGTCAGCCGCCAGATCGGGAGCCGCTGACCATGCCGATCGAACGCGATCTTCGCGGATACGGGCGGGCGCGCCCGGATATCGTCTGGCCGAACGGCGCCCGCGTCGCGGTGTCGCTGGTGGTGAATTTCGAGGAAGGCGCCGAGCTTGCCGTCGAGCAGGGCGACGCCGACACCGAGCGCTATGGCGAAGTCGCTTCGACATCGCCGCCTGGGGTCCGCGATCTCGTGCAGGAGCAGGTGTTCGATTACGGCATGCGCGCCGGCCTGTGGCGCTTCCTCGACGCCTTCGCCGACGCGAAGGTACGCTCGACCTTCATGATGTGCGGCCGTGCGGTCGAGCGCGTCCCGGATCTCGCCCGAGCCGTGATCGAAGCGGGACACGAGCCGGCCGTGCACGGCTGGCGCTGGTTGCCGCACGCGCTCTATGGCGATGCCGAGACCGAACGCCGCGACATCGAGAAGACGCGCAACATCATTGCCCACGCAACCGGCGTTACGCCGGTCGGCTTCATGACCCGCGGCAGCCAGAGCGCCTGGACGCGTGACGTCCTGATCGACCTCGGCTTCACGTACGATTCCAACGCACTCGACGACGACCTGCCCTATTGGAGCCGGTCGCCGCACGGATCAATGCTGATACTGCCCTACGGCTTCGACACCAACGACATGAAGTTCTTCCATCCGAACGGCTTCGTGCAGCCGGATGATTTTTCCGGTTACGTCAGCGCCGCGCTCGCGACGCTGATCGAGGAGGCCGAACGCGGCCGCTCCGCGATGTTGTCGGTCGGCTTCCACCTGCGTATTTGCGGCCGGCCTGCGCGTTTCCGCGCGGTGAAGGCCATTCTCGCGGAACTGGCGCGGCTCGAAGGCCGCGTCTGGGTGGCGACACGTGCCGACATCGCGAAGCATTTTCGCGGTGTCGCAAGCGAGCGCCGGATCTAGGCCGCCCGCACGCCCGCGACGAAAGCGCTGACTTCGTTTTCGAGCGATTGCAGCTTCTGCGTCAACCGGCCGCTCGATTGCAGCACGAGGCCTGCGGCCTGGCCGGTCGCCGCGGTCGCGTCGCTGACGCCGGAGATGTTCTGCGAGACCTGGTCGGTGCCGGAGGCCGCCTCCTGCACGCTGTGGGCGATCGCCTGCGTCGCGGCGCCCTGCTCCTCGACCGCGGCGGCGATCGACGAGGAGATCTCGTTGACCTCCATGATGGTGGCGCGGATGCTCTCGATGTTGCCGACGACCTGGTTGGTCTCGGCCTGGATCGCGGTGATCTGCGCGCCGATCTCGTCGGTCGCCTTCGCGGTCTGGCTCGCCAGCGACTTCACTTCGCTCGCAACCACCGCAAAGCCCTTGCCGGCTTCGCCCGCCCGCGCCGCCTCGATCGTGGCGTTGAGCGCGAGCAGATTGGTCTGCGAGGCGATCTGGTTGATGAGGTCGATGACCTCGCCGATCTTGTGCGCGGCCGCGGCCAGCCCCTGCACGGTGTCGTTGGTGCGCTGCCCGTCCGCGGCGGCCTTGTCGGCCACCGTCGCGGCCTGTGCGACGCGCTGGCTGATCTCCGAGATCGAGGACGACAGCTGGCCGGCGGCGGAGGCCACCGTCTGCACGTTGCTCGAGGCCTGCTGGCAGGCGGAAGCCATGAAGCTCGCGCGGTCGGTCGCCTTGTCCGCGGTTTCCGACATGCCTTGGGCTGCCTGCTGCATCGCGCGCGCCTCGTTGAAGACATCGCGGACGACGGCCTGGACGCTCGCCTCGAACTTGCCGGCGAGATCGGTCATCGCCTTGCGCTTCTCTCCGTCGGCCAGCTGCTTCGCCTCCTGCTGCTCGGCGTGCATCCGGCCGACGGCCGACGCATTGTCCTTGAACACGGCGAGCGCCTTGGCGAGCGCGCCGACCTCGTTGTTGCGGTCGGTATAGGGCACCTCGAACGCGCTGTCGCCGGCGGCAAGCCGCTCGGTGAGCGCGGTGATCTTTGCCAGTGGCCGGGTCACGCTGCGGCCGATCACGAAGGAGGCGCCGAGGACCAGGACCAGCACGGCCAGACAGACGTAGCCGAACGTCGTCGCGGCCTGGCGGAACACGGCGTCGACGTCGTCGAGATAAATGCCGGTGCCGATGATCCAGCCCCAGGGCGCAAAGCCCTTCACATAGGAGATTTTCCCGACCGGCTGGTCGAAGCCGGGCTTCGGCCAGAGGTAGCCGTAGAAGCCCGCGCCCTGCTTCTTGACGACGTCGACGAAGCCCATGAACAGCGCGTTGCCGGCGGGATCCTTCATGCCGGAGAGATCCTTGCCGTCGAGCTCCGGCTTGATCGGATGCATGACCATCTTCGGGGCCATGTCGTTGATCCAGAAATACTCGACCTTGTCGTAGCGCAGGCTCTTGATCTCGGCGATCGCGGCGGCCTGGGCCTGTTCGCGCGGGAGTTTTCCGTCGCTCTCGAGCTTCCGGTAATGCGCGAGGATGCCGTAGCCGACATCGACCATATGTTGCGTCTTGGCCTGACGATCGGCGACCATCTGCGTGCGCAGGGTCGACAGCGCGATCGGCGCCAGCGCGATCATGCCGAGCAGGCTGATGCCGACAATCAGGACCAGCTTGAAACTGATGCGGGAGAAAATCATCGGAGCTCACGAGATTTGGCGGGACAGACATACCAATTTATCCCGATCCCCTTAGCAAAGCTTTAAGCATTCGGGTTCCCGAAGCGGCCGCCGAAGGCCTGCGTCTGCGCACGGATTTACCACCCTTGCGATGCGGCCCCGCGCCTCCGAATATAAACCTCTTCAAAACTAGAAGACCTCGATATCGCCCTTGCGAGCGTTGACTTGGAGCGGGCTCCGGCAGAACGATCGATGCAGGCAATCAGCGCCAGCTGTGGCGTAAGCGCAGCCAAGGGCCAGAGGTTTCATGCATCAATCGACATCACCAGGGTCTCTCGACCTTCCCGCGCTCAGCGCGGCGGAACGGCTCTTCATCTGGGGATTCCGGGCCAAGGCACGCAGCGGCGGCGCCGTTCCGACCGCAGCCGATATCCAGGAGGTGTACGACCATTTCCGCGTGGGCGATGCCGTGCTCTCGCTGGAATCCATCATCGAGATCTTCGCCTGCACGGCCCATACGGCGATCGAAGTGCACTGCCCGACCTGTCCGCGCATGTCGGACAGCGAGCAAGGGATTCTGCACGCCATCGCCGCGGCACAACAGGATCGCATCGACATCGTGCGCGAACGGTTCGCGAGCTGGCTGCCGCCGGTCGGCGCCGATTGGGCGCTGGCGCCCGTCCGCGGGCTCGCCACGATCTTCCGCATGGCAGGTCTCATCCTGCCCGACCGGCAGGTGCGATCATTCGACCATGACCGGACCATGGCGATGAAGAGCTGGCTGGTCGGAAGCCCGACATTGCACTGACGAGATCGATCATGCCCCCCGATACTTGCGGTTCTGTGCCGGACGCCGGCCAATCGCGGCTCTGTCCGCTCCAGGCCGCGCTTGCGGCGCGCCCCGGCGTCGACAGCTACGACGATTTCTGCCGCGTCGCGCTGTCGCTGTTCCGCTTCATCGGAGCGGCATACACCACCGGCGCCTCCGATTGCTGGGAGGCCGCCTATCGCTTTGCCGACGAGGCGCCTGATATTGCCGACAGTCCGCTGCTGGTCGCGCGCGTGGCCGCGCTGGTCAGAATCCTGCGCAGCGGCCGGCCATGCGAGCTGTGCTTCATGCCGCCGTCCTGTCGTCGGCTGTCGAAAGACGAGACGGAATTGATGCGGTTGCTGGCGGTCGCGCGCCGCAAGCAGCCGGGCGAGCTCGAATCCATCGTCTGCGCGTTCGTCGGCTCCGGCAAGCAAGCTGCGGCAACGCGGGCGGTCAACGCGCTCGCTCTGTGCTGACGTCTAGCCGCCTTTCCTGCCGAGCACGAGATCGATGGTGTGCGCGGCGATCTTGTGCAACTGCGGCTCGTCGCCGAAGGCACGTTCGAGCACGGCGAGGCCACGTGTCACGGTGACAATGTGTAGCGCCGCGGCCGCGGCATTGCCGTTGAACTCGCCGCGCTCGGCGCCTGCCGACAACGTGTCCTGAACCAGCGCTGTGATGCGCGCGATAAGGCCCGCAAGAGCCTTGCGCGCGTCTTCGTCCAGCCCCTCGCCTTCGGCGGCGCCGAGCTCCATCAGCCCGCGCGTGGTCGGACAGCCGCGCGGCGGCGTACCCGACCGGAAATTGGTGATGGTCAGTTCGAAGAACGCGGTGAGGCGCTTGCGCAAGGAGCCCGTGCCGAGCGCCTTCTGCAGCGCTGCGAGATAATCCCCCGCATAGCGATCATAGGCCTGCAGGAACAGCGCTTCCTTGCTGCCGAAGGCATTGTAGAGGCTGCCGCGCTGGACGCCGGCATCGCGCGCGATGTCCGACAGCGAGGTGCCGCGCACGCCTTTGCGCCAGAACTGGTCGAACGCAATGCGCAGGACCTCGTCATGATCGAATTCGCGCGGCCGCAAGCTCGGCTCCTTTTGGAAGTATTTGACACGACGTCAAGAACATGCTTTCTCGACATCGTGTCAAAAACCAGTTGGAATTGATAGCCCGTTTCAACACTGGGCCGAACAGTGGCGTATGCATTCGCCCTGCTGGTCGGACCCGCATGCAAAGGGACGCGCGATGCCTCTGCTCCACATCTCGATGCGCGCCGGCAAGCCGCAAGCCTATCGGCAGGCGATTCTCGACGGCCTCTACCGCGCCATGCGCGAAGCGCTGAACGTGCCCGCCGACGATGCGTTCATGGCCATCACCGAACATGAGCCCGCGAATTTCCGCTGCGGCAATGCCTACGGCGTCGCACGCAGCGACGACGCGCTGCTGATTCAGATCACCGTGTTCGCCTCGCGCACCCCGGAGCAGAAGAAGGCGCTGTATCGCCGGATCGCGGACCTCCTCGGCGAAAGCCCGGGTATCCGGCCCGAGGACGTGTTCGTGAACGTGCTCGATGCCCCAGCTGAAAACTGGTCGGTCGGAAACGGCATCGCGCAGTTCGCGTGAGACGGCACAGACTGCAGCTTCATTCGACAACGCACGCATCCATGATGCCGTCGAGCTCGGCCTTGGAGAGCACGCCGAGCTCGGCGATGAAGACGATCCGCGACCGCGGCACGCCTGCCGCCGGCGCCTCGCCAGGGGCGAGCGTGGCGCGGCCGGCGGCGAATTGAAACACCATCTGGCGGCCGGGCTGCTCGATGGTCTCGAACAGGCCTTTGGCGCGCGCCAGCTTCGGCGCCAGCTTGCCGATGGCCTGCTGCAGGCGGGGCAGCGAGATCGGCCGGTCCGAGGTCCAGCTCAACGTCTCGAAGCGCTGCTCTGCCGGTCGTTTCGGGCCCGGATCACGCGGCGCGGGCGCACGCTCGACATTCGCGGGGAACAGCAGCGCGGACGGAATCTCGCCATGCCGGGCATCGACCACCACGGCGGGAAGGCGCAAGGCGCGGATGGCCTGACGCATCCGCGCACCCGCGCCCTCGTCGGCCAGATCCAGCTTGGTCAAGGCCACGATGTCGGCGACGCGCAATTGCGAACGCTGGAGAGCATCATCCAGGGCGGCGGGCGGCGTCGCGGCGTCGATCACGCACAGCACCGTCTCCAGCGGCGCCTCGCGCAGGATCACGGGGTCCATCAGATTGCGGACGATGTCGGCGGGATCGGCAACGCCGCTGGTCTCGATGACGATATAGTCGGGCTTCGGATCCCGCCGCAGCAGTGTCGAAAGCGTGCGCAGCAGATCGCCCTCGAGCGAGCAGCAGATGCAGCCATTGGCGAGGCTGACCACGCCGTCGCTGGCGCCCGCGATCAGCTCCGCATCGATGTTGATGGCGCCGAAATCGTTGACGATTGCGGCGATCCGCCGCCCCTCCGCATGCGCCAGCAGGTGATTGACGACCGTGGTCTTGCCCGCCCCCAGAAAGCCCGTCACCAGGAGAATGGGGACCGGCATGGGTCAGCCCCCGACGACGGGGCGGCGCACCGGCTTGCCCGGCCGCGCCGCGAGGTCCAGCTCGCCGTCGCTGATCAGCACCTCGCCGCTGACCACGAGGTGCCGCACACCCTCGGAGGGACGGTTCATCGCCGTGAAGGTCGCGCGGTCACTCAGCTTCTCGTAGTCGAACACGACGATGTCGGCGTCCGCGTCCTTCGCGATCCGACCCTTGGCGCGCATCGCCGGCGTGCTCTGCGACAGGATTTCCGCCGGGATCAGCGCGCATTTGCGCACGCCTTCGAGCAGCGACACGGTCTTGCGCTCGCGCACCCATTCGCGGATGAAGCGGGTGAAGCAGCCGGCCGAACGCGGATGCGAGGTGGCATCCTCAGGCAGCGGCCAGGCATCGCCGGTGTAAGTCTTGCCGTCCGATGTCGTCCACGGCATCGCGTCGGACGCGATCGCGCCGCCGGGATACAGCACCGACATGTCGAGCAGGTCGCGGTGATGCGAATTGTTCTCGATGTCGAGGATGTGCCAGAGCACCAGCGAGGACGGCTCTTCGGCCTGCGCCTTCAAGAGCTCCTCGCGGTCGTGGAAGCGATAACCGTCGGTCACCCGCTGCACGGAATCGTAGCCGGTGCCGTTGCGCTCGACGAATTCGGGGTCGCTGAAGAAGGCGGCGGCCAGCACAGTCGAGCCGGTGCCGTAAGGATAGGCCTCGACCGTGATGGGCAGGCCCTGCGCCTGCGCCTTCGCGATCAGCACGCGGCAACGCTCGACGTCGGTCTTGCTCGACGAGTTGAAATGGCAGATGTGCATGTGCGCGCCGGTGGCGCCGGCATAACCGATCAGGCGGATATAGGCTTCCACCGCGCTCTCGGGGTCGATGCGCGACATGAAGGCGACGTGGGTGAAGGTCGGCACGTCCTTGGCGGCGGCGAGCTGGCACACCGCGGTCAGCTCCTGCACGCCGGCGCCCGGCGCGTAGGCATTGAGGATGCCGATGCCGATGCCGCCTTCATCGAGGCCGCGCGAAAGACGCTCGAGAATGCCGGCGACCTCCGCATCACTTGCCACATTGTCCATCCAGCGGCGATCGCGCATGGCGTTGCCGAATGCCTCCAGCGAGCTCTCCGCGTTGGAGCCGGTCATTGCGCCGATGCGCGCAAACGCCCAGTTGGTGGCGGCGCCGTAGTTCAGCACGCGGCCTTTTCTCGCCTGGCGCTCGTACCAGGACCCGACCGGCAGCACGCCAGCCTCGAGATCGAGCGTGGTCGTCACCCCGTCGAACGCCTGCATGCGGTCCGCCGGGATCGATTGACCATGCGCGTGCAGGTCGATGAAGCCGGGGGCGACCACGAGCCCGGTCGCGTCGATCACCCGCTCGGCGCCGCCGAGGCCCGTGCCGACCGCGGCGACCTTGCCGTCCACCACCGCCACGTCGCCGACGGCGTCCATCCCACTCGCGGGATCTACCACCCGGCCGCCAGAGATCACCAACCCGCTCATATCGTCACTCCTCCACCTCGAAATCGCATCAAGGCAGATTCCGGAAGCGACGACCACCTCCACTGAAGCCGACGCATCATGCTCGCACGGAAGGTCATCTGGCAGGCAACCCGCGGACGCGCGCCCGCGTCCTCGCGGCATGTTTTGCCCGAGTGATGCTGCTCTCCTCACCCTCTCGGAAAGAAAGGGCGCAGGGAAGGCCGGGCGCCGGCTGGCACCCGTAAAGACCCCCGTGCTGAACAAATGCACACGCAATGCACAGGGGAGACACAGGGCAGCCGATACCAGGCCTTCCCTGCGCGATGGTTTGACGGCCTATGCCGCGCTCTCCCCGGAGACGAGTTCCTTCTTGCCTCCGTCACCTCCGCGAAATTCAGGCCACCACGCCGGTTGGCGCGATGACGCCTTCGCGAAAGGCTTGACCGTAGCAACGACGGCCAGGACCACACGGTTTTGCCGTACGCAGGGGCGCCGTTCGTCTTTGCGGGTCGCGCCATGCTCACGAGGTGACCTCGCCCTGCACGCGCAAACTCCGCCTTTAACGCCGCCCGCGTCCACCGCAACTCCCAGCCCGCGCTCGAAACGACGTACGACCGCCCCTTTGGTGGGCTGGGATGGCCGACACATACGATAAATCCGAATTTCGGTAAAGTGGAATGTTTTTGCGAGGAGGGGTTGACAGCGATCGGGCTGTTTTGCCCGACGCTAGCCCGCGTCAAATGCCCGAACTCTTGCGAAGCAACCGGCTGGCCAGTAGCCTCAACGTGCTTTTCAGAGGACAATCGACCATG
Source organism: Bradyrhizobium sp. TM239 (assembly GCF_036247985.1). Lineage (NCBI taxonomy): Bacteria > Pseudomonadati > Pseudomonadota > Alphaproteobacteria > Hyphomicrobiales > Nitrobacteraceae > Bradyrhizobium > Bradyrhizobium sp. TM239. Next base: position 100,913 of record NZ_BTIR01000001.1, read on the forward strand.
AGCGTTCCGCAACGCATCAACGATTTTATCACCTCTTATCGGCCGAAGTCGGTGTGCAACAAGTGCATCGCTGAGGGTGTTGGATTAGTCAACGACGGGCCCACCCCGCGCAAGTCACGGGCGCCCTAGCCACAACAAGCGATTTCGTACAAGAAGACGGGGTGTGCGATATTTGCAAGGGACAGAAGAAGGTGATCCGGCGCGCCTAGACGCTTTTGCGCAAGAGGCGCCCGCGTTCATCAAGAGAGCACTTTCTGGACAAGTGTTCGCTTCATGCCGGCTTGACGGGCTATGGCCTCCGGTCGGCCGATTGTGGCCGACCAAAAGGAGTTCGCAGATCGCAAGGAAACTTCCGCCGATTCATCCGGGCGAAATCCTACGGGAAGAATTTCTCGTTCCGTTGAAGCTGACGCCCTACGCGGTCGCGGCGGCTCTGAACGTGCCGCGCACTCGGATCGAGCGCCTTGCGCGCGAAGAAAAGCCCGTCACGGCCGACACTGCGCTGCGGCTCGGAAAGTTCTTCAAGACAGGCGCCGCGTTCTGGATGAACATTCAGACCCGCTTCGACCTCGAAACGGCCGAGGACGTGCTCGCACCTCAGATCAAGAAAATTACGTCTTACGAGGCCGTTTGAGAGTGCGCCATAACTTGAACCGGCCGCGAAGCTGCTCCGCCGTCTTCTCGCCTGCATTGTCATTCAGTGAGCTAGGTGGGGCGGCGTTACGGTGGGCAAGTTCCCAAAGGTTCCCAGTGATCGTCCGACGTCCTCTGCAACGCCATTCCCGCCATTCCGTTTCGCGCCGCGCGCTGCTCGGCGGATTCGTGTCGGCGGGAAGTGCCCTCGCGCTCGGCGGATGCGCCGGCCTGGGTGCGACCGGCGCGCGCTTCGACGCCTCGTCCCTCTCCCTCGACCCGACATTGCTTGTCACCACCACGCGCAAGCCCGTCAACGGCGCTCGTGCCAAGCCCTGGTTTGGGCCGGAACGCGCGACGACCATGACGGTCGCGCGGGCCAAGCTGGCGGCGCCGGACGAGAGCCGTCTTTCCCTCGCCTCCGTTGGACTTGGCGATTGGCGCCTTGATCGGGTGGAACCGGTGTCGGCCGACGCTGGCGATCTCGCTGCGCAAGCCGGGACAGGAGACGTGCTGATCTATGTGCACGGCTTCAAACAGACATTCGAGACGGCCGTGCTGGATGCCGCCCACCTCTCCGATGGGATCAAGTTTCGCGGCAGGACCATGGTGTTCTCCTGGCCCTCCAAGGCCGGGCTGTTCGACTATGCCTATGACCGCGACAGCGCGATGTGGTCCCGCGACGATTTCGAACGCGTGCTCTCCGCGCTCGTGTCGGCGCCAAGCGCCGGCCGCGTGCACATCGTTGCCCACAGCATGGGAACCATGCTGACGCTCGAAAGCCTGCGTCAGCTCCATGCGCGATACGGCGACACGGTCACGGGCAAGATCGGCGCGGTGGTGTTTGCCGCACCTGATATCGACATGGACGTGTTCTCGTCGGCAATCCAGCGCATCGGCCCGCTGGCCGGCAAGATCACCGTGATCGCGTCAACGAACGACCGCGCACTGGCGCTGTCGGGACAGATCGCAGGTGGGATGACCAGGGTCGGCGCCGCCGAGAAGGCCGTCATCGCACGGCTCGGCGTGCGCGTGGTCGATGCCTCCCAGGAAGGCTGGGGCATCATCAACCACGATCTGTTCCTGTCGAATTCGGAGGTGCAGAAGGTGATCCGCCGCTCGATCGACGGCACCACGGCGTGAGGGCGCGGCCGCGCCGAGCCATGCGCGAAGATTGCTCCTGCGCACGCTCGCTGCGGCTCCGAGGGGAAAAACGGCCGGCTTCGAGTGCCAGTCTCGATCGACATGGCGCTCCGCGCAGAATAAAACCGCGAACGCTGAATTGCAGCTTGCGGATGGAGGACCTATGTTGGTTCTCTAGTCAGGCAGCCGCCCATCGTATGGCGAGAGTCTGCAAGGTCGACCTCGCGGTGGATGGTTTGCATTCCGCATCGGAGGTGATGCCATGGCCATTGCTCCCACGCTCCAGAAATACCTCGCCGCTGAGAACATCCAGTACGAGGTGATCCCGCACGAACTCAGCATGACGTCCGCTCGAACGGCCGAGGCATGCCATATCTCGGGCGACCGCCTCGCCAAGGGCATCGTGTTGCGGCGCGACGGCGGATACATGCTGGCCATCTTGCCCGCATCGCATCACCTCCGTCTGTCGGACCTGAGGACAAGTCTCGGCGACGATGTCCACATGGCCGATGAAACCGAGATCAATCGGCTGTTCAGCGACTGTGCACACGGTGCGGTTCCTGCCGTCGGCAAATGCTACGGATTGGATATCATCGTTGACGACAGCATCGAGGCACAGCCAGACATCTATATGGAAGCCGGCGATCATGAGACGCTGCTCCATATGGCTCACGCGCAGTTCGCGCGCCTGACGGCCAACACACCGCACGGGCGCTTCAGCGCGCATGACTGAGGATTAGACCGCCCATTGCCGTTGCGATCTTGGGCGGGAACTCTGGCCGCGAGGTCGCCGCCATACTGTTCCGCAGGATGGCGGCGAGAGTGTCTGCGCTTGTCTGGTCGGAGTTCGGAAGATTGGGGGTGCCGCTGCATTGCATCAAGGCACTTGAAACCAACGAACGGAGGCTCGCCATGAAAGTCAAAGACGTGATGCACAAGGGTGTCGACTGGGTCAGCCCCAACACCCCAATCACCGAGCTTGCCAAACTGATGCGGGCGCATGACATCGGCTGCATTCCGATTGGCGAGGATGACAAGCTGGTCGGAATGGTGACCGACCGCGATATCGTCTGCAAAGGGCTCGCGAGCCACAGCTTCGATGCTGGCCGCGCGACGGCGCGCGACGTGATGACCGAGGGCATCCACTGCTGCCGCGAGGACGATGACCTCACCAAGGCGATGCATCACATGGAGAAGCTGCAGGTCCGAAGGCTGCCGGTGATCAACAAGAGCAAGCGGATGGTCGGCATCATCAGCCTGGGCGACGTCGGCCATTCCACGTCCGGTGATATGCTCACCGAGACCGTCAGGAGCATCTCGGCGCATCACTGAACTTGCGGCCAGGGCTTACGGCTAGGGCTCCTCTCGCGATCGCCGCTCAAACAGGCATTGGGGGGAGCCCGAGCCACGTCATGCAACCATCGCGCGGCACAGAAGCGACGGCGCGATGTGGCTTACTTTGCGCCGGAGTGAATGTTCGGGCGGGTTCACTCGATCGCTTCATCAGCATCAGCGTCGACGCTGCGGCGCGCAACCCATGACCAAGCGAGATTCGCGCGACCGGACCGGGATGCGGTCGGGTCGCAGAAAAAAGTCGAGGAATATCGCGGATTTGGCGCTCCCTAGGGGAATCGAACCCCTGTTTCAGCCTTGAGAGGGCTGGAAGCATTTTCCGCCCTGGTTCGCAGTTGTTCGTCATAATATAGCCTTGTCAATAACTTAGACAGAAGCCGTTCTTCGCTGTTCGGCTTTGTACGCCGATGCTTATTCGACGGATATTCGACGACTCCGGGTTCGTATGCCATGACAAAGACGCTCGCTGAGGCTCAGATCACGACTGCCAAGGCGCGCTCGAAACTGGAGCTTGGTGTACATTGGCGCCGCCTCGATGCCGAGGCGCATCTTGGCTATCGCAAGGGCAAGCGGAGCGGCGTTTGGTTCGTGCGCTGGCGCAATCACCATGATGGAGCCAACTACAAGCAGGCGCCGGTCGGCATCGCCAACGACGTCAACGACAAACTTGCCGAAGGCACGCTGACTTTCGAGCAGGCGGTGACACAAGCGCGGGAACATGTCACCCGTTTCAGAACAGAAGCGGCTGCACAAGCCGCCGGACCGGCCCCCACCGTGCGGACGGCTGTAGAGACATATATCAGGGAACGTAATGCCCGTGACAGCCGAAGGACCGGTCGCGAGGTTCGATCCGATGCTGGTCACCGCTTGCGGCGTTACGTTCTTGGTCAAGAGGAACGTGGTAGCCAGGAAGCCATTGAGGCCGCCCCGCTCGCCGCAGTGCATCTGCACGCGCTACGGGAAGATGATCTTTTGACGTGGCGCGAGGACCTTCCTGTAGAGTTGAAGGCCACGACAAAACAGCGGCTCATAAATGACCTGAAGGCTGGGCTGAATGCAGCGTGGCCTCGCCTGTCGACAGAGCAAAAGAAGCTGAACCCAACATTCCCTTCGATTGTGAAAGACGGGTTTAAAGCTGAGCGAATCGATGATGATGATCACACATCAGTCGCCCGAGACAACCAAGTCCTTACGGATGCGCAAATAAGCACCCTACTTCGAGCCGCACGCGAGATCGACGACGAGCAGGGATTTGAAGGCGACCTACATCGCATTGTCGTGTGCCTTGCAGCCACGGGCGCCCGATTTGCGCAGGCAAGACGGATGCGCGTCAGTGATGCACAACGGGAAGAGCAGCGCTTGATGGTACCAGGTTCCTACAAGGGTCGTGGTGGCAATGGTGGCTCCGTTCCAGTTCCGGTGGGCGAAGATGTCATCGAAGTCCTCTTGCCAGCCATGTTAGATCGCCCAAAAGAGGCGCCGTTGTTCGAGCGATGGAGCTACGAGCAGGAGGCCGGCAGCATCGTTTGGAGAAAGTCAGAACGCGGTCCTTGGAAGACGGCAGAACTTACACGTCCGTGGCACGCCATCCGCGATCGCGCAGCGCTACCAGAAGCCATTCCTTATGCGTTGAGACATTCCAGCATCGTTCGCGGTTTACGAAATCGACTCCCTATTCAACACGTTGCTAAGCTACACAACACTTCCGTGAAAATGATCGAGCGGCATTACGCGAAATATATCTCAACAGCCTTGGAAGATCTCGCTCGGGCGGCAGTTGTGCCCCTCGTCCCGCGGCACGGCGAAAATTCGGTTGGGTACGGATGACCAATAAGACGCGCTTGCCAGCGAACGCGTACGGCCTTTCCCGGCTGAGACGACAACCAAGTTGAGGGCCAATTCACGATCGATACGGTAAGCCGTGTCAAGCTTCCGGACCTGCTTACCTGACTGTCATCAGGAGCCGTGAACCTGTCCAGGGTCGATTGGTATCGCATTGATACCAACCAGAGCCAGTAGAGATTGCAGATGTGGACGGCCCCCCACTTGTCAGGATGGTAGCAGACTTTTGACCTGATCGCTTGCTATCAGATGTCCGGCCTGTTTGCGCGGACAAAGCCCGCTGGCCGAGATGGTGTTCGCTACGCACGTTCCAAGCACATAGGCGACATTGATGATGCCAGTGTAATCTACGGAAGCTCGCGCGTATCGACCGATCGGTCGTTCCATCTACTGCGTCCTGCAAGTTCGTGGGCTATCCGCCTAGCAACCTCGCTCGCGGCGCCGATTTCAGATCAGATGGGCATGGCAGCTACCGGCCGGTTGTACACGCCGCCCGATATCATCAAGCGCCAGGCGATGCGGGCGAACTTATTGGCCAAGGCCACCGCCACCAACTTCGGCGGCTTCCGTTCGAGCAGCGAGGCGAGCCAGGGTGTGGGCTTATGACGACCCTTTCGGATATGCCTGAGCAGCGCGGTCGCCCCGACGATCAACGTCGATCGGAGCACTGAATCTCCGGCCTTTGTGATACCGCCATGTCTTTGCCGGCCGCCAGTTGAATGATCCTTGGGCGTCAGTCCGAGCCAAGCTGCAAAGTCACGGCCTGACCTGAACGTCTCCGGCGGCGGCGCCTTCATGCTTAGCATGGACGACCCAATCGGACCGACGCCGGGAATCGTCGCGATACGCCTGCTGACGTCATCTTCGCGATGCCACTTCATCAGCTTGGCCTCGATCTTTACCAGGCGAGCTTCGACTGCGGCATATTCCTCCGCCTGGAGGCGGAAGAGATCCCGCGCCATTTCCGGCAAGCTGTCATCCTCGAGCACCCGCTTGATAAGTGCGGTGACGTTTTGCCGACCGGAGGGGCCGACGATGCCAAACTCAGCTGCATAGCTCCTGAAAGCATTGGAGAGCTGCGACTTCACGCTGACTAGGCGTTCCCTCACGGTCATCAACATGCAGGCCGCTTGCCGTTCCTTCGATTTCACCGGTACAAACCGCATACTCGGCCGGGTGACCGCCTCGCACAAGGCCTCGGCGTCAGCCGCGTCGTTCTTGCCGCGCTTCACGTAAGCCTTCACATATTGAGGTGGGATTAGCTTCACCTCGTGACCGAATGATTGCAGCAGGCGCGCCCAATGGTGCGAGCTGCCGCAGGACTCGATGGCGACGAGAACCGGCGGAAGCCGCTCGAAGTAGCGGATCATCTCGGCTCGCCGAAACTGGCGGCGGACAACCACCACCTCGTTCTCGTCAACACCGTGAAGCTGGAAAACCGACTTAGAAGTATCCATACCGATACGAACGGGAATGTTCATCAGACTTCCTCTCATCTAGCTGTGACGCCGAGAGCGCCATAGAACCGTGGGGATGAGAGGCCGTCCACACCAGCACATTGACTAGACGACGGCGCCCGACCGTCGTCGTGGTAACTCGACCATCCCCGATGAGTTCATAGATTTTGGTCCGCCCGAGACCCGTCGCTTCACAGGCCTCCGCAACAGTGCAGGTCAACCGCTGCGCAAACGGGAGACGACCTAGATGGCTGGACATCGGCATATCTGCGGCCGCACTACGTTCACCTTGGAAACTACTTTCGAAGCCCTGACCACGCCGCATCAAGATCCGTCCCCTCCATAATCGAAGGAGCTACCCTGAGGCGCGCCGCATTGCACGTCAATGGAAGCAAGGGAGCAGAAGGGAGGGCCTTAGCGAACGTTAGAGAGTGTCAGAAAAGACCAGGTTACGAAAGACAACGCAGAATTTTTCGTAACTAGTGTTGCAAGGATCGATGCTGCGACAGTTGCAACACCCAGTTCTTGGCATTGCTTGAGCGAACATTGCTGAAGCTGCAGCTCAGCCTGGGGCCGAAGCCGTTCCGACGTAAGCTTCCTGCGGGAAGGAAAATACACCGCCTGCCAGCATCGCTGGATCGGACGTGTCCGCGACTTCCGATGCGACCCTGTCGATCACCGCCTGCCGTTCGGACTCCGGACGGCCGTCGAGCAGCCCCGCCATCGGCGTCGCAAGAAGCTGAAAGCGCACGTAATCGAGGACGGACGGAAAAGCGATCCCCTGAACAACGGTGTCGACACGCACGTTCTCGAACGCGGCGTTGAAAGAAGCTCCTCTAACTCGCCAGGGGCGCCGAATGAATGCTCCCCGCGTTTGATCAGGCAAGCGTCGCTTCCGAGGACGCGGTCGAGCGCCTCGACAAACGCGTGGGCGCTAGGAGTTCTTTCGATCGGGCTTTAAACGCTCACCGCCAGGCGCCCGCCCGGCAACAGCACCCGACGCATCTCGCGTAGAGCCATCCCTTGATCGGGGAAAAACTGCAGACCGAGTTGGCAAAGCACGACGTCGAAAGTGACCGCCGCGAACGGCAGATCCAGGGCGCTTCCGTCGATGAACTCGATCGCCCCATCGCCGCCGGATGCGTTGCGCGCGACGGACAGCATGCCTTGGTTCAGGTCGAGGCCGGTGACGCGGCCGGACCCGGTCCGGAGGCTCGCGAGGCGGGCCACGATCCGCGTTTCGCAAGCGACGTCGAGGACCTTTTCCTCGGGCCGGAGCCCGGTGCGTTCGACAAGGTCGACCGCCCATTTGGCGGTGATCGCAGGCACAAGATAGCGCTCGTAGAGCTCCGGCGCGCTACCGTCGGGTTGCCAATGGGAAAGACCAGACACCGTCCCCTCCAGCTGGTATCCGCTTCAGTATAGCACACCGCAATTACGATCTCGGTCCGCGCGTAGCCGGCTGGTCCGGGCCGGGAAACGCCGTAGACGTCGAAACCATTTTTCGAAGCCGCGACACATTCCTGAAACCGAACAGGATCAAGCTGCTGCCATTGGACCAGATGGGGATGTGGTCATGCGGACATTCATCGAAACCCTTTACCGCGATTATTGCCTGGCCCGGCTGCAGGAGATGCGGAAGCTCGAGATCTCGCACTGACCCATAAGTGATACTCAAAGATATCCGATCGCGTTCGCCGTAGTTTCGGCCTTCGCGATCGCCATCGCGGTCTGGGCCGCCATGGGGCAACCGCCCGTGAATTATCCGAAGAAACCCGGCTCTGGCCTCGTGCTGAATCCATCAGACGGTTCCCTCTGGTTCAGGAACCGGCCGTCGTTTTCAACCGTTCGGTCAACGCTCATCGATCTTGGTACCGGTCTGGAACGGGTACGCAATCCTGTTGTTCGACATGAGCAACAAACCGGTTCGGAAAGAGCAAGCAGTGAGCGTACTTCTCGTCGAGGACGACCCCCTGATCCGCGAATTCGTGGTCGAAGCTCTGCGTGAGGCAGGGTACCACGTGATCCACGCAAGCACCGGCGAGGAGGCGCTCGCCTGGTGCAAACGCCACGTCGCCGACGTGCTGGTCACCGATGTGAGGCTACCTGGACAGCTTGATGGATGGCAGATCGCGGAACGCTACAGAGAGGAGGATCCTGGGTTGCCCGTCATCTACGCCACCGGCTTCTCGCCCAGCACTCCACGCCCCGTCCCAGGTAGCCGCATCGTGAAGAAGCCCTTCCATCCAGATGAGATCGTCCGGACGATCAAGGAGCTCGACGAAAAGAAGGGCGCACCGCCTGTTTGATCGGTACTCGCGGTCGTTCGCGCGGCGCGCCGGCTTTCCGGTCGACCAGATTCAAACCGCGCACAGGAACGATAGCGCACTGCCAAGTTTTCCCAACGCCCCTGCCCCAGGGGCGAACCCCGTACTGGCCCCAGCTCATAGCCCCCTTAGCCCCCAGAGCTGGGGCCTTCATACCGGCGGGATATCGTTCGGAAGAACTTCAGGGAGATCGCTCGCCGACCACTACTCGTCGGCCACGGCAGCGGTGGAATACTGGCTGCCGAGCAGCTTCAGCGCCGTCTCGATCTTTGAAAGCAGCGCCTGGATCTCGGCCCGTTCGTTCGGACCCGGATCGAGGCGCGCGAGCAATTGCTCTTTCTGGGCCAGGAGCTTCGCAACAGCTGACATCTCATCATCCCCGGAGGAACCGACGGAGAAAGGGCCGCTCGAGAGCGGCCCTTTCGTAATTCACCAGCTCCGGGTGCCGAAGCTGAAACCGATGCTCGGCCCGCCACCGTAGTAGCCGTAGCCGCGGTCGTAGTAGCCGGGTCCGCCGTAGTACCCATAGCTGCGGCGCACGACGTACCCGTCGTCCCCGCCGTAGTAGCGCTGGACATAGCGGGGGCCGCGGGTCCGATAGCAGCGGCCGTACTCGTCACAGACGAGGCGGACCTGCTCGACGCCGCCAAGCTCGGCGGACGCGACTGCCGCAGGCGCGAGCGGGGCGGCATTCGCAGACGCCGCCATCAGGGTGGCCCCGAGCACTCCTAAAGGATGGTCTTCATGGTTCTTCTCCTTACGTTTCGAGATCAATCGATCTCTTCGATGACGCGACGTTCACGGGGTTCGACGATGTAGGTGTGGCTGTCCCGGTTGATGTACCGGTACTCGCGCAGGGTCGGAGCATCCCGGTACACCTCTTCTGGGAACGCCTCGATCTCCACGCCCTCCGGCACATGCTCGCCGGTACGGATCTCGGTACGGACCGAGCTGCCCGTGGTCACGCGCTTCTCGCGCTCGACGGGGCGCGCCTTGGCGTGCTTGCGAATGACTTCGCGGTCGCGGTCGCTGAACGTCGCCTTGCTCTGCTCGGTGCGCGCCGGCGCCGCCGCCGTCGAACGGCCGGAGTACGGCAGGACCGTCACGATCTTGTAGGTGGACGGTTCGACGATGACGATCTCGTCCTTCACGAGCAAGAAGTCGTAGCCGCGGTACTGCGGCACGATCTCGACGACCTCCGCCGGCAGCGGCTGCAGGCGGACGTCCCGCGGGACGACGGTGCCCACAGATAGCGAGAAGTTCACGTTGGTCAGCGGCTGCACGTTCAGGTGCGAGATCGACGCGCTGATGCGGGTTCGCTGCTGGTCGTTGATGTTCACGGACGCGTTCACGTTGGTGTTCGACGAACGATCAGCGGTGTTCTGCTGATTGTTCGGCTGCTGGGCCGCGTTGGTCGAACCGCTACCCGACGGGGACTGCGCCTGGTTGGTGTTCGAGGAACGCGGGTTCGCGCTCTGTGTCTGGTTGTTGGTGCTCGACGGCGAATTGGTCTGCGCCTGGTTGGACGGCGTCGTGGACTGGTTTGACGGCTGATTGGTCTGGGCCTGGTTCGTCGAATTGTTCGAGGCAGGCGCCTGCGTCGTGTTGGTGCCGCTGCCGGAATTGGACGACTGGCCTCCTGCGGTCTGGCCGGTCGAGGACGGAGACTGCGTCTGCGCAGAATTCGTCGAAGGATTGGTCTGCGATCCCGAAGACGCGCTGGAGGGGGTCGACGCCGAAGACGACGGCGACGTCGTCGAGGTGGAATCCTGCTGACGCTGCGTCGCGGACGGGTTCGAGCTCGACGTGCTCGGAGAAGACTGCGCGAACGCCGAAGTGGCGATGGCGATCGCAGCGGTCGTGGCCAAGAATAAACGCTTGTTCATCTGAAACCTCCCTAATGTGGACGCCGATCAACCCTTGGCGCGGCCTTCGGTTCCGAACCGGGAAATTTCGGCAATTGGCGCAGGATCGAGGCTTCGGATTTTTCCGGCGTCCGGAGATGCTGCTTCGCGTAATGGCAAGCGAGCGTTAACCAAGAGGGCGTCCGCCGCGGCGTCGATCTGATGCTCGGGCGCAAGTGTCACTGGAGCATGCCGGCTGGTGTGTATCTTTTTATACTTTCCCGCGCCGCCCGAGCTGCTACGACTTACCAAACACAGAGCGGCGGGGGCGGCCGATGAAGCGACTGAAGGATTCCCTGGCGGAAGTCGGCAATCCGACGTGTCCCAACTGCCGCGTAGCCATGCGGTGGTTTCGATCCGAGCTCGTTCGGGACAATCCCTCGACGATGATCGCGCACCTCTTCGTGTGCCCCAATTGCAAGCGCGCCCAACGACAGGACACGGATTTCGCGCCCGTCAGGGTGCCGCCAGACAAGCTGGCCAGTCAGCGATTTCCGGTCATCGATGGGGGTAAGCAGGCCACCTGAAAGCTTTTCGCTTCATTGCGCCGTAACCGGGAAAAAGTGGAACTTCAGCCGCGCCAGCTTCGTTAGCGGTGACAACTTACGGACTGCTTTAGGAGGACACCATGAAGAAGCTGATCGTGTGCGGCGCGCTCGCCGCTTTCGCTCTCGGCACCCAGGCCGCCAGTGCCGCCGAGTTCTACATCGTCCGCGACGCGACCACCAAGAAGTGCACCGTCGTCGACACCAAGCCGACGACCACCACCACAACGGTCGTGGGCAATGGCGTCTACAAGACCAAGACGGAGGCCGAGTCCGCCGTGAAAACCACCAAGGTCTGCACCGAGCAGTAATCCGGCTCTATTCCGAAAAGGCCATTTTGACGAACGGCTCGTCCGGTACACTGGGCGGGCCGTTTTCGTTTCGGCCGAACGATTCCTTCGGCAGCGTTACCTGCCCGCGACCAGCTCGCGATATCGTTCTTCGTATTCTCTCGCCATTCGGCTCGCGACGAATCGTTCCTCGAACCGGACGCGAACTTTTCGTCGATCCAAGCCGACGACTTTTTTGATCGCCTCGATCGCCTGCTCCTCGCCGTCCACGATGAAGCCGGTGAGGCCGTCCTCCACGACTTCCGGCACCGATCCGGACCGGTAGGCGATCACGGGCGTCCCGCATGCCATCGCCTCGATCATCACCAGGCCGAAGGGCTCGGGCCAATCGATCGGAAAGAGCAACGCGGCGGCGCCCGCGAGAAACGGTTGTTTGCGGACGTCGTCAACCTCCCCGACCAGCTGGATGTTCTCGCCGTCGATCTCAGGCTCGAGCTTCTTCTTGAAGTAGGCCGTCTCCGCGCGAGGAATCTTGGCCGCGATTCGGAGCGGCATCCGGACTGAGCGGGCGATGCGCATCGCAGCTTCCGGCCCTTTCTCCGCCGTCAGCCGCCCGAGAAAGGCCAGGTACGACCCCGCTTCGTAGGAGGGGCGAAACAGGTCATGGGGCAATCCGTGCTGAATCTTCGCGATCCAGTTGGCACCCGGAAGCGGACGGCGCTGGTTGTCGGAGATCGAGACGAAAGGGGCATCGGCGAACGTCCCGATCACGTCGGACAGGCCAGGAAGGTCGAGCCGGCCGTGCATCGTCGTCAGAAACGGCACGCCGGTCCGGCTCAGCACCGGCAGCGGCAGCCAGTCTACGTGGGAATGAATGACGTCGAATTCGTGCGCACGTTCGGCGATGGCCTCGATCAGCAGCGAGCAGGCCGCGTTCGGGTCGCCCCCCGTCGCCCCAGGCGCAACGCGCGCGGCCACACCGCGTGGAGATTGGCCTTCGTGCGGGAGTCGCCGCTCGCGAACAGGGTGACGTCGTGCCCTAAGTCGACGAGCTCCTCCACCAGCCAGGCGATCACCCGCTCGGTGCCACCGTACAGCTTCGGAGGAACGCTCTCGGCCAAAGGGGCAAGCTGGGCGATTCTCATCGAGTTACGCCCCAAACGCGATGCGCAAGCCGACCACGAAGACCGCGGAGATCAGAAATGAAATCGCGAGCAGCGTCCAATAGGGCCTTGTGGTTCCGCGGGCTACGCGCGCGACGAGCATTTTGAGGGTCCTCAACATCCGTCCTGGAAGAATCGGTGCAGGTAGACAATCCCGAAGCCCGGCGAGTTCTTCGGTATCGCTCTCGCGCTCTTCTCCTCGCCTTTGCAGATGGCGCTCGAGAAGGCAGCGCCTGCTGTCCTGCGGGTCGATCTCAGGGTGGTGCGCCCGGTAGACAGACCAGGCTGTTTCGGTGGCGTTCTTCAGAACGACTTCGTCGACCATCTCCACGCTCCCGCGGCCTATCCGGTCGCTGGCAACTCGAAGCGTTGGGCAAAGTTTCCAGTTTTTCCCGTCGCCCGTAGTTCACCGGATCAGCGCGTATCAGCTCGCTTTGGCGCGGGCGCGCACGCGTGCCGCGCGACGGCTCTGCAGACGTTGGCTCCGGACGGAGCGCCTGGCGGCTAGAGGCGGGGACGCCGAGGCCGTATCGAAGGGCTCCGCTGCGGCCGCAGCGCTCTCCGTTCGCATCTCGCCAGGCTTCGCTTCCATGAACTCGAGCACGGCGCGCCCCTTCTCGGTGATGCGCCAGCCGCCATTCAGACGCTCGACCAAGCCTTGCGAGAAGATGTCGAGCTCCGGCACGCGAGCGGCGAGGCGCTTGGTCCGCTCGGCCCAGTCGCGCCCGCTCGTCGCCAGTATCGCCATATCGCGCTTGAGGTCCGCCATGACGGCAAACCCGTCGGGATAGCTCACCAGGATCTTGAGCACAGTAACCTGGAAGTTCACCCCCGCCTTCCTCCACCTACCGCCACATCGACGGAGCTTCGTGAAGGGCTTCGCGTCCAACCTGCTTCAGCCTCTCGAGCGAGGTGTCCCCGTTTGTAGCCGCCTCCAGAATTCTTGAGGCCACGTGGGTGCGTGCTCCCGTCTCATAGCGCGAGACGTCTTCGCAGACCTCGTCGAAAACGGCGCGCAAGAGCGCGGTAGTGGTCGTATCGAACATGGGAACCCTCAACGCAGAAGAGTGAGCGTACTGCGGAACGCTTCGCGGCGAATTCAACGATGTTAACGTCACTACATCAGGCGAGCGAAATTTCTCGAACTTCCGCGGCGCAACATGAACTGAACCCAACCCGAGCCTTCGTGTGTGGTCCAAGCTCGATGCTTCGGAGTGAAGCAGCCCTGGCGCCGAGCATCCATCTCGCTGCCGGGGCCCGGCACTGCCGGCACTGGTGAGAGTCGTCGATCCGCATGCATTAGGGCCGTGCCATGGAAAGCGCGGCCTCTCCCTTCAGCATGCCCCGTCACCACAATCCGGCGGCAAATGGATCGGCCCGCTCGAAGGCGAGACGCCGGTCGGGTATCCTTTTCTGCAGCTTTGCCGAGCGCTTCGGATGCGGGCGAGCCGCTGCGGTCGCGCGCACAGCCGACTCCTTCTTCGCCTCAGCGGCCGGAGCTACAGGCATTGCGGCCATGGCTTCGCGCACTTGTTGCCGGGATTCTTCAGGGAGCGGATCGGCCTGCGCAATTGTCGGCAAGTCGGCACGCGGCCGCGTGTCGAACACGATCTTCTCCGGAAGGCTCCTCGCTGAGGCGATCCGGATGATGGTCCTGTCCGGCTCGGATGGGCCGGCCTGTTCAACCGGCGCTGGCAGATACCGGTCGGCAGCGAAGAGCAGCACCAGCAGCAGGGCGCCGACGAAGACGAAATAACGAATGATCGGCATGGACGGCCGCTCGCAAATGGGAAGGCGGGTATCGGCGGAGGGCCGGATGGGGTGGCGGGCCGCTGCTTTCAGCGACCCGCAAGGAAGGCTTAGTCGATCTCCTGGACGACCGTGCGGGTCGACGGATCGACCAGCATCACGCGTTCGCCCGAGTAGACATAGCGATACTTGGTGAGCGACGGACCCCAATCGGCAGGCACCGCCTCCAGCTCGACTTCGCGCGGCACTGGTTCGCCGACGACGATCTTCTCGCGGCTCTCCATAGGACGAATCTTGTGCTCGGTGACGTAGGTGCGGATCCTGGTGCGATACTCCGGCTCTATCTGCACGGCGGCTGCATGGCCGGTACCGGTGGTGGTCGTAACGACAGTGGACTGCGCCATGGCGCCCGTCGAGATCAGCGCGGCGGTCGCGCACGTCAGCATCAGCTTCTTCATCGAAATCTCCTGACCGCAGGATGCGGCCTGCGAGAACCCGCGGATGATGGCAAGGTTCCGCAGCTGCGGCGGAAAATTGCCGACTTTTCCCGGCGACAGCCAAACCCGAGTCGGCCTAATCTCGGCGCATAATCCCGAAGATGGATCCCTCCAGCACCAGCCGATATGGACCGATGCTGGACTTGGTGCAGCAGCGGTGGAGAGATCAGTGAAACGTCGCACCTTCATCGCGTCCGCGGCGGCCTCGGCGATCATAGCCCAAAGGCAAGTGCGTGCGGCGTCCAAGCTCTGCAGGATAGGCTGGCTCACCGCGCAGCGGGAAGCCAGCCTAATCCCTTTTCTGGCGACGTTCCGGGAGGGGCTTGCCGAGCTCGGCTATCGCGACGGGGACAATCTGAAGATCGAATATCGGTACGGTGATGACGACCCGTCACGCGTCGGACCGCTGGCCGCCGAGCTTACCCGTCTTCCCGTCGATCTGCTGGTCGTCCAAGGGGCCGCCGTCCCGATCGTGTTCGGCTTGAAACTCTCCACGCCATCCATCTACGCCTTCAGCGGAGACCCGGTCGTCGCGGGCCTCGCCGACAGTCTCTCGCATCCGCGCGGCAGCATGACCGGCCTGACCTTCATGGCGGCCGAACTGAACTCCAAACGTCTCGAGATGCTGCGGGATATCGTGCCCGAACTGAAGCGCGTCGCCATCGTCGCAAATCCCGAACATCCGGGGTCCCAAATCGAGCGCGCCTATTCCGAAGAGGCCGCAAAGAAACTCGGTCTCGCGCTGGAATTTTACGGGACGGGCACGGAGAGCCAGCTCGCAGGAGCGTTAGCGACCATGGATAAAGATCCTCCGCAGGCTATATCGCTCTTCTCCGACGGCTTCGCCATTCAGTACCGTCAACGGATCATCGATTTTGGACTAGAGCGCCGCGCGCCCCTCATCTCGGGCTGGCAGGTGTTCGCGAAGAGCGGCGCCATCTGCACGTATGGACCCAAGCTCTCCGAAAGCTATCGTAGATTGGCGTACTACGTCGACCGGGTACTCAAGGGGACGCCGACGACGCAGTTGCCGATCGAGCGGCCGACCAAATTCGAGACCGTGGTCAACGTACGGTCGGCAAAACGGCTCGGATTGACCGTTCCGGATTCCATGCTCGCCTCCGCCGACGAGCTGATCGAATGAGCGCATCGTCGCGCCCACCCGCTTCCCACCTTCCCTGCAAAGTTCGATTCGAAAAGGTAGGGCGGACGAGACGCGGTAATTGCAAATCGCTGGCGCAGTGGCGGAGGGGCCGTGGACACCCGCCGGAGTACCGGCGGATGCCATCAGCCGACCTCAATGGTGGTGCCGCCGGTTGGCGCGACCGATGTACCAACCGTAGTGGTGCCCGCGGTTGCCGTGCCAACCGCGGTGACCTCCTCCGTGACCATGACCATGCCCGCCCTTCACCTGGATCACGCTGTCGTCCTGCGTCGCTATGGGTGCCATGCCCAATCTTGCCGAAGCGACATGCGCGCCGCCGAGCATCGCTACAGTCAATACTGCCATCGTCCATCCGAGCTTCTTCACCGACAATCCTCCCGCGCGAGATTGCGCCCGGCATCAAGCCGACCGTGACAGGATTTGTTCCCAGCGCTTGGTGCCCACCCAAGCCCGATCACCGCCGCCAGTGTCGGTCTGCTGTGCTTCGGCGCTCTGGAAGAGTGACAACACCTTGCAGTCGATCACGTGGCTTCGCTCCCGTCGCGCGAGTTATTTCGCCGTGGTCGCTGTCGCCGGTCTCGCTGGCATCCGAAATCTCTGCGCGCGACATGCAGAATGTGCAATTTAACTCGAAGAACGGAGGGAACAGTGCGAAGGCGCGATTTCATCCAAGGGCTTGCGATCGCAGCCGGCATGCCGGCGGTCGCGCGTGCCCAGCAGGGTCAACCCGTCGTCGGATTCCTCAGCACTCGCTCGCCGGAGGAAGCCAAAACGCACACGAATGCGTTTCGGCGGGGGCTCGAAGAGATGGGGTACGTCGAGGGCCGCAACGTCGTCATCGAGTATCGTTGGGCGAAGGGCGATTACGGCCAGTTGTCCGCGCTCGCCGCCGATCTCCGCGATCGGCGGCCTTCGTTGGTGGTGGCGGCCGGCGACCCCGCGGCGAAGGCCGCGAAGGCGGCGAACTTCCCGGTCCCGATGGTCTTCGTAGTCGGCGAAGATCCCGTGCAAGCCGGCCTCGTGACGAGCATGAACCGCCCCGGAATGGCGACCGGCGTCAACTTCTTCACCGGCGATTTGGGAGGAAAGCGACTTGCGCTCCTCTGCTCGATGGTCCCTACGGCTCGTATGCTCGGACTACTTGTGAACCCGCGCTTCGGCGCCGAGGCGGCCGAAGAACACAAGCGATCCATAGCAGCCGCCGCCCGCACACTCGGACGCGAGCTCCTGGTTCAGCAAGCGAGCACCGATGCCGAAATCGACTCCAGTTTTGCGGAGTTGGTCAAGGCAGGGATCTCGGGTCTCGTCGTACAGAACGATCCGTTCTTCGACAGCCGGCGCGAGCAAATCCTGACGCTCTCCTCCCGGGATCGTCTGCCGGGCATCTTCCATATCCGAGAATTTCCGGCTGGAGGGGGTCTCATAAGCTATGGCGCCAGCCTCTCCGACACGTATCGCCAATTGGGCGCGTACGCCGGCAAGATCCTTAGAGGCGCGAAACCGGACGAGCTTCCGGTTTCGCGCCCAACGAAGTTCGAATTGGTCATCAACACAAAAACGGCCAAGACACTTGGTCTCGCCGTACCTCCGTCCATTTTGATCGAAGCGGACGAATTGATCGAATAATCGCCTCTACGAGCCGATCCTCTCGCTGCTTCGAACCGCCCCCAGGCCAACCCCTCATCGCTTCTGCAACACCGTCGAGAGCGCCGAGCCGTCGTTTAAGATCGAGAAGACTTCCCGCGAAGACAGATGCGCTGCGGCTTCGTCGAAGGTATCGCTCGCGTCCACCTTGGCACGGCCGACCGCCAGGTTCGCATCGACAGTGTCAGGCCGGGCGGTGCGCGGAGGTGGAAGCTGCGCCAGGTGGAAGGCCAGCAGCGCGGGTTCTTCGCGTAGCTGCACCAGTGCGGGTCTTACCCCTACCTCCGCCGACGCGCATAGTTCGTTCGCCCGACGCAGGACAGAAGGCGGCTCTCGTTCTTCGGGAGTGACGAACAATTTGGCGGACACTGGCCTGGCGGTCAGCGCGCCGATAGGAACAGCGAACAGCAGTCCAACGATGACCGGCGACATCCAAAGCAAAAGGGGCAGCGAAACAGCATACGCGCTTGCCGCCATCGCAACGCCGCAAAGAGTTGGAACGCCGTATTTCCGATAGAGTTCGCGGCGCTCGACCGTGCCGTCGTCGCGCCTCTGCGTCTGCCAGCCCGCATCGCGGCCGGCAAGAATTTCGACTACCGCGATCGACTGGAAGATCATCATCACTGGCGCCATCAGCGCGGACATGACGATCTCTGCGATAACTCCGGCCGAGGTTCGCAATGCCCCGCCGAATTGGCGTCGCTCCGAGCGCCGTATCCAGACGAGGAGCAGGCTGAGCAGCTTCGGCAACAGCAGCAGTCCCATCGTGGCGACGAACACCCAAACGGCGAGCACGGGATCCTGGGCCGGCCAGGTGGGAAACAGCGAGAAGCCCTTGGGAAAGTATTCCGGCCGCACGAAGCGGGCTTGCAGCGAGATGAGCATCCCCAGCAACAGGAACAGCAGCCACAGCGGCGCCGTCAGATAGGCTCCGATCCCCACCATGAAATGCAGGCGCGACAGCCAATGGAGACCGCGTGCAGGCACGACAGCGATATGCTGAAGATTGCCTTGGCACCAGCGCCGGTCGCGCGCGGCGAAATCTAGCAGCGAGGGCGGCATCTCTTCGTAGCTTCCGCCGAGCATCGGCAGCATGTAGATGCCCCACCCGGCGCGCCGCATCAGCGCGGCCTCGACGAAATCATGGCTGAGGATGTGCCCGCCGAACGGCTTGGGCCCCGGCAGATGCGGCAGCGCCGCCGCATCGGCAAACGCCTTCACCCTGATGATCGCGTTGTGGCCCCAGTAGTTGCCTTCGGAGCCGTGCCACCAGGCCACGCCGGCGGCGATCATCGGTCCGTACAGTCGGCCCGCGAACTGCTGGACGCGGCTGAACAGACTTCGCGCATTGACGATCAGGGGGAGCGACTGGACGAGCCCGGCGGTGGGATTGGTCTCGATGGCATGGACCAATCGGACGATGGTCTGCCCGCTCATGAGGCTGTCGGCGTCGAGCACGATCATGAAGTCGTAGACGGCGCCGAACCGCGTGATCCACTCTGAGATGTTTCCGGCTTTGCGCGCCGTGTTGTCGGCGCGGTGGCGATAGTACAGCCGCGATGTTCCGACGGCTTGTCGTAGTGCGAGCAGTGCCTTTTCTTCGGCGACCCAGATGTCCGGATCGGTGCTGTCGCTCAGAACGTACCAGTCGAACAGCTCCCCATGGTTCGTCGCTTCCAAGGACTCGACGATGGCGCGCAGCCTGGCCGTCAATCGGTGCGGGTCTTCGTTGTAAGTGGGAAGCAGCATGGCGGTGCGGCTTGCGATCGCAGGCAGCTTCCCGTCTGACACGAAGGCGCCCGAACGATGGGCCAGCAGCACAAAGAAGCCGGCCAACGCGGATGCGAACGAAAACGCGACCCAGGCGAGCAGAACCAGGAAGAGCGCCAGCACCATGGCTTCAAGGACGGTGACGCCGCCTACCTCCAGCACGCGATACATCTCATATCCGCCGCCCGCCGAGAGCGCTGCCGTCGAGAGGAGAATGAGGCCGCGCCGCCAGGCCATTGCGGGGGCGACCGGCGAGGGAATGCGGTCGGGTACCCGGTCCTTTCCGAGGTCTCCCGGAGCCATGGAAAGTGGCGACTCGCGCGGCAGCAGGCGCTGGGTCGCGATATCGCCGGCGACCGGCCGTGGCGCCGTGTTCAGGGTGCCCATCGGTAAACCCACACTTCCGACAAGGGCTTATCGCCCTCGGTCAGAAACGCCCGCAGCTCGATCGGCTCTCCCTTCACCTGGCACTGGAAGCTAAGGCGCCAACCGCCGGTGTAAGGATTTGGCTGCGTGACGATGTTCTTCACCTCGGACTTCTCCGCGGTCACCATGCCTTTGACGCCCGCAGGATCGATGCCCTTCAGGTTGTCGCCAACCAGATCGAGCACGAAGAGGCGCGCGTCCTCGCCCCTCGCGCCGATCCCGCTTCGCGTGAATCTGGCGAGCGAATGCGGTTTCGGACTGTCCGGTCCCCAATGCAGCCGATAGGTGTAGTTGTGTTCGCCTTTGGCCTGTAGCGGGCTTTTAGGCCGCCAGAATGCGGCGATGTTGTCGTGCACCTCCTCCTTGGTCGGGATCTCGAACAGCATGACGCCGCCCTCGCCCCAATCGCCGATCGGCTCCATCCAGAGACTTGGGCGTTTTTCGAAGCTGGACTCAATGTCCTGATAGACGAAGAAGTTTCTCTCCCGCTGCATCAGCCCGAACCCACGGGGATTGAGATCCTGGAAGGTGCTGATCTGGAGATCGCGGGGGTTGCTGAGCGGCCGCCACAGGCTTTCGCCCTTCCCATTGAAGATCGCAAGGCCATCGGAATCGTGGACCGACGGACGAAAGTCGTCGATGTCGTTGCGGTCATTCGGACCGTAGAAGAACATGCTCGTCATGGGCGCGAGCCCGGCCCGCTGCATCTCGACGCGCGGGTAAACCGACATTTCGACGTCGAAGACCGTCGTGTCTCCCGGCCGCACGGTGAACCGGTAGCTCGCTGCGCAGCTTTTGCTGTCGAGCAAAGCATGGATGACGAGCGAGGTCGCACCGGGCGCCGGCCGCTCGAGCCAGAACGTCTTGAAGAGCGGAAATTCCTCGCCCTTGGCTTCGCCCGTATCGATCGAAAGTCCCCGGGCCGAAAGTCCGTACGTTTGCCCCTTGGCAACGGCACGGAAGTAGCTCGCGCCCAGGAAGACGCAGACCTCGTCGTAGTAGTCGGCGCGGTTCATGGGCGCGTGTATGCGGAAGCCTGCGAACCCGAGATCGACGTCCTCGAACGGCGGGACCTTCTCGCCAAAGGAGAAGTCCGCCCTGCGGTACTTGAGCTCGGTAGCCTTCCCGTCCGCGACTTCGAAGATGGTCACCCTGTTCTTGTAGAAGAAGCCGCGATGAAAGAACTGCGCCTCGAAGGGTAGGTTCTTGCCACGCCAGAGCGCGCGCTCCGGCAGAAAGCGGATCGAACGATACTGATCGTAGTCAAGGTCCTTCAACCCGCCCGGCAGCTTCTCATCCGGCGCCTCGTACGGTTTGCCGGCCAGCGCACGGGCCAAGTCCCTGACCGTGGACGACCCAAACGCGTCATCCGACGCAGCGGCAAAGCCGCTGCGCGAGACGAGCAGCAACGCCGGCAGCAACGCCGACCCTTGAACAAGCTGGCGTCGGTTCAAGTGCTCTCCTACTCGCTACATCTGCCGCGGCCAAGCAACGGCCGCCGCGCGTGCGAGTTCCACCGCCCGGCCATCATTGACGAGAGGACAACCCCTCAATCGGTCCCAAAACGGACGAAATTCGGCCTACGGCCGTAAGAGTCGGAGGACTGGCGGGCGCCGATCCGCTGCGGTCCGGCACGTCAGCGGTCGTTACGGTAGGATTAGGATTATCCCCTCTAGGCCAGGCCGATGCGATGGCGCCGTTCGGTCGGCGCCTGAAGCGCCTTTCGACCTGGACACCAGTGTCCGGACGCTGCCGGCGGCCTCATCGTTTTCCAACCCGTCACCTGCTGCTGCAGCTTGCGGGTTGCGCTCCGTGGATTCAAAATCCTCCCGCGAAGTCTCAGTCATCTGCGTGTCTCGCTCCTAAGCCGCTGCCCGTTCTACCGGCCGCAGACGCGCAGTGCGGAATTGGTGGCGATGGCGGCGACCCTGATGAACCTTCTCGACTGCCATCGGCATGCTGGCGAATCTGACCTTCGGAACGCCTACCATCGCATCGGGCACGCGGCGCCCATCGGGCGGAGCACCAGAGCTGCCGGCAGATACAAATTGGCTCCGTCCTTGCAAAAATCGGAAAATGATATATATCAAGCGTGCTCGATTAGCCGCTGTGCCTTGTTGAATGCGCCCGCAGGCTCCTTTTCCAATGACATCGACGAAGTTGAAGTTAGCTGCGTGATTGTCGCGCGGCACGCGCTTGCGCGCCTTGGAGAAGAAAATGACGACAGGTACCGCTAAGTGGTTCAACGGCCAAAAGGGCTTCGGATTCATTGAGCCGAACGATGGCGGCAACAATGTTGTTCGTTCTTATCAGCGCCGTTGAACGAGCTGGTCTTTCCGGACTCGGAGAAGGTCAAAAGGTCAACTTCGAAATCACGACCGACAAGATGCGAGGCAAGGTCAGCGCCGAGAACCTCTCGCTGGCTTGATAACGTCGTACCGTTTCACGGATGTACTGAAACGAGTACCCTGCCCGCTCAATCTTCTTGATTGAGCTGGGTGTTGCCCTTTGCATAGCTGAGTGAAGCATGAGCGCCAGGAAGTCGGCCGAGCTTTTACCCGAAGGCATCGCGCGTTCCAATCGAAAGCGCCTCGCCGCCGAACAAGGAATGCGGGCACTGGCAGATGTCGAACGGGCAGGCCATCGAGGTCCGCAAGAACATGGCGCGGTGCTTAAAAAGGTGCGCGAGGCCAAAGAAGCGGCTGATGAAGCTCTTCGAACAGCTTTGCCTCCGCGCAGATAGTCGTCTTCAACGCCGCAGAAATTTGAATGGACCGATCACATGACAGAAAGCGCGGGTCGGCGTAGAGCCAGGTCAGACGGCGGCGGGACGATCACTTTCTTTCTAGCGTTCGGCGCAAATCGACAGATGTGCCGGCTGGCGACAATCTTCAGTACGCAGAAGCAGGCCCTCAGCTACCTACAGAAGCATCGAACGGAGTTCGAGCGTATGGCGCGCGCACGTCTGGCTTCAGGCGACCTCGAAGACGGAATTGTCGTGCTTTCGATGCTCTAGTCAGACTGACCAGGTTTGCAACGGCACTCTTGGCGCTCTCAATAGGGCGGGAACCTCAGATGCCCAATATCAGGAACAGTCCATGAAATTGAACGAAGCTCAGATAACCAAAACGCTATCTCAGTTTCGAGCTCAAGTGCTTGCTGAGGATCATCCAGCAGTTGCGCAATTTCGCGAGTTGTTCGGGCAACATACCTTCTTTCTCGACGCAAGTGGACTGTATGTATTGGAGCTGCTCGAGGTCCCCGGGATGGAAGCTGCGGAAGGAGAGGTCATAAGTCTCGCGGATTGGAGCGATACGGACTTGAGAAAATTGACCACACATCGGCCCGTACCGACCGGCGTCGTAATTCGCTTGCAAGAAATCCGACACTGAGGACAAGAGGTCCGTTGTCCAGTCCGCGCGATCAGTTTCGCTTTGATCTCCCCGTCTGAGGGCCACGTCCGGCACACCTTTGCCGCGCGACAGTGGGCAGAAAACCGGAGTCTACACTTAGCGATGGTAGCCAAGATGCCCAGATCGAAAACGTTTCCACAGAAGACCCCAGCGGCGACAGGTCGCGAGCAAGGTCAGGCGGTTCGACTGACCCGCGAGCTTCTCGAACGTGTTGAGGCGTGGGCGCTGAGCCAGAAGCACAAACCCAACCGATCAGAAGCCGTACACTTGCTGATTAACGCAGGGCTGGACGGCCTGCCTGCTCGGCCCAAGCGTGCAGCTCCCAAGTCAAAGCGCGCGAGTTCTCGCAACCGTGCAAAGGAGCTAGCCTCCGATGCAATCGATCGGCTGGGCGATGCGGGGGCGACATCTGAAGCCAGAGCGAGCCGAAAAGGAAGACTTATGAAGGGGCCCGAGGAGTTTCGCAACGTGCGGCGGGACAGGTCGGATAGTTGAGGCCTTGTTAGAGGTGGGTCTCGTTCGGTGACGCCGCGGCATCGAGCGGTTCGAGCCGGGCATAGCTGCGCAGGATCAGAAAGTGCAACGAAATGCGAAGCGCTCTATCCTTGGAATGTCATTTTCCTTTCTGCTTAGCTGTCTCTTTCGCTAACGATCCGCGCTGCAATCGTTCAGATCTAAGACCCAGCCGCTCTTCCTGTTTGGACAGGTGCCGCTTTTCAATGTTCGCTGGAACTCCTGTGCAGTTTGAGAGAATTGAGCGGATCCTAGAAAGTTTCTGCGAGACGAATAAATTTAGGATTCGACTTGGATAGCCGCGAGGCAGACACTCTGGTCATCACAGCGCGGATCCCGGCTTTTATCTGTGATGAGAACGCCGACAGCGCTCCCGCCCCCTTCTATCGGGAAAGGAGCGCGCCATGCCCAAACGGCGTCGTTTCAAACAACTTCTGTCTCTCGGCGAACGTCTCGATCAGGAAGCCGCGCGCCTGCGTGCTGAGGCAGACAATCTGCCGTACGGGCCCGAGCGCGAGAAGCTCCTCCGCAGGGCGCGACAACTGGAAACAGCGACCCATGTTGAGGAGTGGCTTAGGTCCCCGGGTCTGCAGGCTCCGCGATGAACCAAAAAATTCAGCCGATTGTCATCGAAGTATCCAATCACTCTGCGTTCTCAGGACGGGGCAGCATTATCGTGCTCGAACTGGCGGATGAAGCTGCCGCCAAAACGCTTGCGCAAAAAATCGCGCGGGAGACGGGGCGCTCGGTCACCGTCCGAGGAGCGGATTTCGCAATAATCCAGACAGTTTCAGTCGCCCAATCACATTAGTGTGCCAAAATGCGTGTTGCCCGAGGATCCCGACGCTCGGATATTCCTCGCAAGGGACGTTTCGAGTGGCTTTGAAACCCAAACTCCTTTTCGTGCTTGTAGGTATATGCAGCGGGTTCATTTGGTTCGGGTTATTTCTGACAGTGGCGAGCGCCAATTATGGCTCGCCGCCACGGCTCGTGAGGAGGCCGTCGACAGGGTGCTCGATGCAATCCCTGAGGGATGGACCGCCAGCTTGGTACAGCGCGAACTCGGAGCCGACGACGCTGCCGCATTGAACTTGCTTCCCGGAGAAGTCCGGCAACATAGGGTGTCCTGATCTGGCGCAAGCGGCTGGGCTCCGAAAAGTGCGAAAGTGCACTCTGCCAAGCCAAGTCACGTCAGAAATCAGTTAAAGCCGCCGGAGGATAAGATGCTTCTTGTCGATTTCCGGAATTCGTGCTCGCGAGTCAACTAGCAGATTGCGACTTCCGGACCGTGGAACTCTGCAGGTGATGGTGTTCGGCAAGCGCCCGACCTTCAGGCACAGTTGAACTCGGTGGATCTCTGGAGCCTCGGAGGCTTCAAGGACCTATTCAGCAGTCGATGAACTTGCGGCGACCAGAGCGGATCGTCGCAATGGGTCGCGGAAGGCTGGGCTGGGGAGATCTGCGTCGCGACTATCTTGATCGGCGGCCAACGGTCCCGGACGAAGCGGGCAAGCTTCAACCCGTCCATCGAACCCGGCATCTGGATATCGGTGAAGACGAGGTGGATGTCGGACCGGGGGACAGGATTGCGATGGCTTCGTCGGCATTTGTCGTCGGGATGACTTCGAAACCCCCATCCTCCAAAATCTCGACGGAATCCATCCGCAGCAGGAATTCATCTTCCACGATCAGGATGACAGGCTTCACCGTCGGCATTTCAGTACGAACCTCCGCATGCCAAGCAAGACGGGAAGGATTCGTTCCGACGTAAGGATGCCCTTAGGGTACGCGCTCACTTGGCTTGATCGCACTGGACGAGCGGCATCGAGAACACGAACCGGGTTTCCTGCCGCGTTGAGGTCACGTCGATCTTTCCGCCGTGCGCTTGCGCGATCTGCGAAGCGATATGCAATCCTGGTCCGAGACCGTTCGGCCGTTGCGAACCTCGCCGCGGAAGAGCGGCTCGAAACGTCTCGGCATGGCGGCCTCTGGAACGGGCTCGCCGGAATTCGCGACCCAGAGCTTGAATTCCCTGCCTTCCATTGTCGCTCCGATCCGCACTGGCTAGTCCGGCGCTCGATGACTCCATGAGTAAGTGCATTGCCGACCAAATTGGAAGCCAACTGTCCGATCCGCGCACGATCGCAATTGACAGGCTAAGTTATCTCGATGCGGGTCTCGATCAGTCGCTGGGGGGAGGCCGCCGTTGGCAATTCGTCGACGACCTGCTCGAGCGCATGCTCGAGAGGCTCAGCGTCGCCATGCAAGTAATCCCTCGTCGCGCCGACCACGCGCGAAATCCAGGATGTTGTCGATCCAATCGGACATGCGGGTAACCGTCGAATTGATCATGTCGAGAACGCGTATTGCTCCTGCGGCGCCCCCGACCGCTGCAGTATCCTCGCTCCTGCGCTAATGGCCGCAAGTGGATTCCTTAGATCATGACCTAGGACCCCTATGAATTGTTCGCACGGTTGCCCGGTTTCCTGTTGAGTGACGAGGCCCTCTTGAAGCTTCGACTTCGACTCGACGAATTCGCGTTCGTAGGCCTTCTAGAAGGGAAACGGCTCGTCGAACCTTGGCTGTTCTGAGTCCGCCTTGCAGACCTGTGTTTACTCAAGCCGCAACTTTTACTCATCCTCCGCCAAATGAGCATAGTACTACGCCGTAGCTCATAAATTCGCCGGGTGCGCGACTTGTCAGATCCGCTCCGATGGCGACGAAATTTGGCGGCTTGGCGAAATGAGGATCAACCACAAGCGCTCATGCGCCCTAGTTGCCGTGAGAAGAGCCTCGACAATCAGCGAGAATGCCGGCCAAGCATGAGGGCTCGAATAGTAGATGTGACAGCCAGACCTTCACCGCGAGCCAGAAGCGTCAAAGTGAGGGTTGGAAGTAATCATGTCACTTCGCGTACCCCTGTGATCGGAGCCACGCGATCCGTCGCTCACCATTCATCCAATCGTCAATTTCGGCTTTGCTCGCGAAGCCCGTGATTTCTCGGGGTTCTGCGCCCGGGTACTCGGCAATAATAGCCCAGTCGCCCTCTGAGTTACGGAGTGGTTTGAAGTTCACTTTTGCTTTTGCCATGCCGAACTATGCAGGAAAGTGCGCGAGATGGGAACCTCAGGGAAGCACTTTAAGCAACTTGTCGTCAGCCTGGGCCGGCGGCTCTGTCCTGTCGTGCCAACTCGCTTCCGCATCAGTCATCAGCGGCTCCTGGCTACGGAACAAATAGACTAACCATGCTGAGATGAACCGTAGGCTTCTTCTTGAAGTATCCCAACTGCTGGTGTATGGTCTCAAGTATCGATACTGGCCGAACAACTGTTCCGCTTTCGCCTCAAGTCCTGACGGCGCGCACGTTTCAGACATTCTCCAACATCGAAAGACTGGACACTGGCCGCAAGTCCGCGCGCCAGCTCCTGCGCGCATGCGAAAGAAAGACCGATGAATACAGGTACAGTGAAGTGGTTTAACAACCAAAAGGGCTTCGGCTTTATCCAGCCGGCAAACGGCAGCAACGACGTTTTTGTTCATATCAGCGCGGTCGAACGCGCCGGAATGGACACCTTGAACGAAGGTCAGATGCTGTCTTACGACGTCGTCGCGGACCGTCGTACGGGCAAGTCCGCTGCCGAAAATCTTCGTGCTGCTTAGTTAAGAGCACGACCGACCTGTCGCTCTAGCCACGGATGTACTGGCAGAGCTTGTGGTCCTCCCCCGCGCCTGAGTCATCAGGGGCGGGGTTTTTGCTTCAACTCGTGCAACCGGCTGTAAAGTGAGCTTTTCGTGGCTTCTCTTCGACATTCGGTCCCGGTGTTGCCTAGCTAGAACATGACCGGACTGAAAAGGTGAAACGAGAGAGCGTCTCGGTTCTCGGCGTTCAATAGCCAAATCGAATTTCGAAGTGGCTTGTTTTGTCTTTCGGGCGCATAAACGCGCATGCTCGAATCTCATCACCGATCCTGTCGGTGCGGCGCTGTCTACAGCCGAACCGAGGAAATAGCCCCCAGTCGGCAGATTGCCAGCTTCGAGTGCTCGGTTTGCGGCGCGACCCTGGAATCGTGGAACACTGCTTCTGTGCCCACCTACAGGTTGATTGTCGGCCCCGTTCGGCATTCGCCGTCCGAAGGATGATTCCACTGGCAAATTGAACCAGCAGCCGGCGATCGGATCGGCCGTTCATGGCAGCGTCGTCCGGCAACCCCGTGCTTCCCTGGTGATGTCGCTCACTCCTTCAGCGGCTTGTTCCGGCTCTCTATGAAGTCATTCGCATGTGCATTGGGCGGCGGTGCATCCGAAGAACATGCAGGTCAGCGCAAAGCAGGAGATTCAATGAGCATTGTAAAGCGGCATCTCGCCGAGCAAGAAGAGCGACTGGTTCTAATCGAAGAAATTTGCATCGATAAGGGAGCGCTCGTCTTGGATACCGCCACAGACGAGGTCTACTTCTCTGCGGACGAAGAGGCTTACAAGAACGCCTACGTGACCGTGTTTCAGGCCTGGGCCAAGGGCACGATCAAAGGCACAGCGGAACAGATATTCGAAGCTACAAAATCCATTCTAGAGGATTAGAGTAGTCTTGTATTTGGTTCACGAACCAGAGCCGCAGGCGATTGTAGGCGTCATTCCACACTTTATGCTAAGGTAACTCGATACGCTGAGGTAACGCATGCCCTATGTCTATAAGCTAAATGAAGACGTTCGCCACCAACCCCAAGGTCCGCAAGGACGTGCCACCACCGAACCGCCAGTAATTTACACCATCGTTCAACATATGCCGATCGAGTCCGATGGACGAGTTAGATACCGCATCAAGTGCAAGTCGGAAAAAATCGAGCGAGTTGTTACTGAAGATCAGCTTTCGTATTTTCAGTGATCTAAGCAAGCAATAACGGACTGAGACGCTGCGGCACGCAAGCGAGACGCGCCACGACGAGCTATGATGTTAGCTGGCCGTCTTCGCCAGTTTATAGGCCCGGCGTTGGTCGCGCATTTCGTCTTCGAGGTCCGGGATCAGTTCAGCCGTGGATCTAGCGAGAAACTGCTTCTTCAGTTCCAGGCAGCGCGTAAGGCATACATCGAGTGCCTGCTTATCCAATGCGTTAGTCGCGCCAGCGCGCCGCTTACGTTCGGGGCAATCGAACTGTGAGCGTGGTGCCCATCCCTTCCTCGGAGGCGACGTCGATCTCACCACCATGGGCCTCGACGATCAGCTTCGCGATGTAGAGCCCCAGGCCGAGATGCGAGTGCTCGCCGGGATCCTGGACTTGGCCACGCATCCACGATTGAAATATGGTCTTTTGGGCTTCCGCGGGAATGGGCGGACCGGGATTGTGAACACTCACACGGAGCGTTGAAGGATCGGTGCCCGCTATCGACACCGTGACGGGGCCGGATGCATCGCTGTATTGGATCGCGTTTCCGATCAAATTGGACATCACCTGCCCCATCCTTGCGTCGTCCCAAAGCCCGGTCGAATCCCCCTCGTGCGTGACCTCGATCGTCTGCTGTTGGTGAATGCTACGAAGTTCGTCGGCAATCGATTGGCACAGCGTGAGCATGTCCGTTCGGGCTTTCTTGACGGGAATATCGGTTCCGAAAGACGCGCGGGTGAGATCGAACAAGTCATCGAGTATCCGAGTGGCCCGGTCCGTCGTACTGACGAGATCGGATACCATCTTCGGGTGCCTCGGGTCTGTGGGTCCCGCGCGTTTCATCCACTGGGCCGCCATCGACGCTGCCCCGATAGGATTCCGCAGGTCGTGACCTAGGATACCCAGGAAAAGATTCCGGGAATTGTTGATGGTTTTGGTGTAGCGGGCGACCGACTCCGCAACGGCTTGGTCAATTGCTTCGTTGAACCGAGTGAGGTCCTCGAGGTCCGTGCCGGCAAGGTGCTGTTGATGGGCTCCCCATTGCTTGACGACGCTGGCCCGCAGGGCTCGATATTCTGAAACCATCTGATCTATGTCGAAGCCGTCCGCAAGACGGAGCGCCGCGTGAATCTCGGCCGCGCTCCTGCGGAATGGTCCGTCCCTGTCGGCGAGCCCTCGCGACTTGTCCATTTGCTCGGCCGGGGTTTGCTCGGACTCCAGATCGTTGGCCACGAATTTGAGGATGTCGACGATATGATCCTGGAGCGCCAGCCTGGACATTCCTTCGCTCGCCGGCGACCTCGTCCGGGCGAATTCGGTCCATTCGTTTATGATGGCGGGCGCGTTTTGTCGGATGAAATCCGCAAGTCTCAGATGCGGCGTGGACTGGTTTTCTTTGCCGGTCATGTCGCCCCCAAGCTCCCTTTTTCAGAAGGCTGGATCTTGCGGCCCTTCATCCTAGCCTCTCACTGCAGCAGATTCCAGTCGGCCGGTCGGTTCCGATCGGCTACGACGCGGCGGCCGTCGACCCGTTCGTAACTTCGCGTAAGGCCGACATGACCTCCTCCGTCGCGGTCTGATGGATCATGTGGCCGTCTCCCGCGATCCGGTGAAAACTGCTGTGCGGTATGTCGGAATGTAGCCTGGTCGACTGGGCCTCCGTATCGACGAGTTTGTCCTGCGCGCCCGCGATGATGGCCACCGGCATTTTGAGATCGCCGTACCCGCGCTCCCTCAGCGCGTCCGGTACCATCAGCGTGGCTTCCGCTGCGGCCGCCCTCAGTTGGGACGGCCGGAGCGCCATTTCCTTTGGAAAACCATTGAACTTTGCAGGCACACGTCGCGGTCCGAACATCTTCGCCATCATCATCGGCCAGGCGAGCCGCTCGACCAGAGGCGAAAGGGTATGGCTGAGAATGTCGCCAACCAGGGGCAGCGAGGCCGGCAGGGATGTGAAGGTGTCGGACCGGACAGAAGGATAGTAGTATCCCGAGGCGAGAACCAGTCCCCGGACGAAGGCGGGATACCGGTGGGCCATTGCGACGGCGACCGATGCGCCCCACGAGTGACCCAGAACGATCGCTCTGGAAACGCCGATCTTTTCCAGCGCAAGCTTCAATAGCTTAGCTTGAGCATCCGGTGTCCATACGACACTACGCGGGCGCCTGCTGTGTCCGAACCCTGGGCGGTCGAATGCGACGACGCGGTATTGCCTGGCCGCAATGTCGAAGAGCCCGCTGCACTCAAAATCCTGAACCATGCTGCCGTTGCCATGCAGAAGGACGATCGGATCGCCATCGCCGCGCTCCATGTAGTGCAGCCGGACGCCGTTCGCTTCGACGAAGCGGCCCATGGGCGGATTTTTTGCTTCCGCCTGTTTCGCGAGGTACCGATTGACCGCTGCGATTGCCGCCATGGAGGCAACGATGATGGACGCGGACGCGATCAGGGAGCCGCTGGGCGCGGCCGAACGGGGTCGGCGCGCGTAGGCCGCTTGGACGACTTTCATCGGGGCCTTTCTGCAGTGGCCGGCAACCCGCGCGGCGTCCGAAAATGTTTCGGAGCAGGATCAACATGCGGCGGTCGACATCGTTCCAACCCAAGCCTTGGCCGCCTTTTTCGGCCCGCCAGTTGTCGGAAACAATGGGTCCAACGTTCTTGGCTCAGCTATCAGAGCCCGGAGTTCGGCGAGTGCACTGCTCTTCGACTCCGAGGAGGCCGGCCGATGGCCGTCAGTTGGGCGGACACTCGGGACAGGTATCGCCGAGGAATTCCAACCGCAAAGTTCGTCGTGGTTGGCAGATCGACATATTCGAAATATCGGCCCTTCGAGTCGCTGGTCCGCTACATCGCGAAACCCACCATTTCGGAAGCTCTGCTTTCTTACCGGAGCAGCCTAACGACAGAACGTCGGAAGCATGCCAAAAACCGCCGTTCGTGCGCGGTCCGTCGCCGTCAAAAAATGGTCGGCGAGTAGGTTCAAATCGGGGAGGCGCAACCACCGATACCGACATTCCGTTCAGGTGGCGATCTGACCGAGGGCGCTCCCTGCGTCCCGAACGCAGTGAGCATCTTCTAAGTCATTGACGTTCTTGATACGGCAGCCTCACCGATCGCGTTCTGTTCACGATCGTTTCGCCCAATTCGTTGCGATTTCATTGCGGCATTCCCCGACGAGAACGAAAGCTGACGACGAAATGAGATCACCTAATGCGAGCCGGGAACGGATCGCGTTTTCGGCCGGGCGGCGCATTTCCAAATGGCAGGCTTCCAAATGAAGACCCAGCTACCCGCAAGGTCTTGATTTTCAGCCTATGAATTGGACCGAGCGACCTCCGAATGGCTGCTGATTATTTAACGATTTCAAGCCGCGTTTGAAACGGGCCACTGGCCTTTAATATCAATTACTTAGCAGGCATTTCCAAACAAGAAAGCGCCTTTCCCAGTAAGGAGCTTAACCCCCTTTCCAGCTTGTCGATGAGCTCGGCCGAAATTCTGGGAGTCCGTAGCCTCTCAGGCGGGCTGCTGCGTCACATGCACAAGGTGACGTGCAAGGACTACGTCGCCTTCGATACCGACCTTCCTGTTTCGGGGTGCGCGTCATGCCGAGTGGGAAGTGGTTCTTCCTGGTGCAATACCGGCGTCATGGCCAGACGCGCCGGGTGATGATTGGACAATTCGGTGTCGTGACGGCGGAATTGGCACGAGACGAAAGCAACGATCAAACTCGGCAGTGTAAGAGGCGCCAATGGCGAACCAGCGGCGTTGCGCGACGCTGAACGGCAATCGACCACACCATGAAGGAACTCGGAGAGCGCTTCCTCACGCAATATGTCCCCACTCGCTGCAAGCCGTCGACGCAGGCAGAGTATCAGCGCTCGGTCGAGCTAATCCTTGATCCGTTTTTTGCCAAAGCAGCACGTTCGCTCTGTGACGACGGCAGACGTCGCAGAATTGCACGGTCCTTCTCTCGTATCCCCTACCAGGCGAACCGAATCCTGTCGAAAATGATGAACCTCGCTGAGACTTGGGGATAAGGGACAAGCACAGCAAATCAGACGGAGACAAAATATGCGGTTGCCGCTTTCCGCGTCCTGCTCCTCACCGGTTGCCGCTTGTCTGAGATTCAGACCCTTGAATGGCGCTACGTGGATCTAGAACAGAAAGAACTGCGACTACCCGACAGCAAGGCCGGTGCAAAGACCATTCATCTGAGCGAGGCGGCGGTCACATTGTTATAGGCATTTGCCTCGCGTAAGCGGCAACCCTTACGCTATTGTAGGAAGAAAGCAGAAATCGCACCTAACCGATCTTCAGCATCCGTGGCGGCGCATCCGGAAAGCTGCGGGACTGAATGACGTACGTATTCACGATCTCCGCCACACATTTGCGTCAGGCGCTGCGCTTCTCCGACGATACCTGGGCGACGCGGTCCGCGGTCAAGCTGCTCGCCGGCGGGTTCACGGCGATCAAGCCGAAGGTGCTGACGGTGAAGCCGTCCGACGTCGGCGCCAAGGCGATCGGCCATTTCGGCTTCTTCCGCCCCAAGCATCGCGACACGCTGTGGCGCGGCATGGCGGAATAGGTCCAGGGCGAATGAGGGCGACGCAAGGGATTGCGGGCGCGGCCCGTGCTTTCGTCGACTATTGCCGGCTGGCCGGGCTCAGCAGGAAGGCCGCCAGCTCGGTGCGATTATGCGCTCCGAAGCGGCGACACAGGTTTGCGACGTGCTCCTTCACGGTCTGATCCGAGATTCCCATCTCCCGCGCGATCTCCTTGTTGGTTTGGCCGCGACAGACGCGAACGGCCACATCGGCTGAACGCGGCGGAAGCGATGCCGAAAGCGTCGCGGCAGGCTCGGGAGCCGGGATAGGGCCGCGATGCGCCTCGATCTCGCGCGCATTCGTCATATTCGTCAAAGCAAGCGAACCGGCACGGCACAGCACTTCCATGCGCTGCCGTGTCCGCGACGTGTAGGGCGCGTCCGTATCTGTCGTCGCGGTGAACAGCACGCCGACGATCTTGTGGCTGGACCACAGCGGCCCGCCCATGTTGTAGGCTAGACCCCACTCGTGCAGCATCTCGAAGGACGGACTGTGCCGCCACCGCTGCGGGCCGACTACGGTTTCACCGTCTGCCGCGCGGCCCCTGGTCATGATGCAGTCGAGCACGGGATCACACTTCCAGAAGCCGGCCTTGTAGTTTTCGAGCAGGCCTTCCGCGACGTGACTACTGTAGACCAACTCGGGCGTCAGCCCGTCGAGCAGATAGAGACCAACGGTCGGCGATCCCGTCATTTCCGCAATCGCGGAACAGCAGGCAATGCCGAGCGACCGTACCGACCGGCTCTCGGCGATAGAGAGCAGCCGATCTGCGAGCCGCTCGGGCAGACCATCAAAATGCTCCTGCTCGGCTCTCACCACCGCTCCTCGCGAGATCGTGTCGTGCCCGAAGCGACGACGCGGAATTGCCGATTATTATAAGCCTAAAATTTCTTCCTTGCCTGTTGCTTGGTCAAGCGAAAAGAAGCGTCAAAGCCTCGTTCTAACAGCTCAGCTTTGCGGCAGCGCACCATTATCGCCCCCCCCCATCATGGGGGATTGCCGGTTTGCCTGCCTCGTCTCTAGCATTCAACGATCGTAATCGCGCGACGACCTTTGCGCGGTTCCGACGGGGACACGTCGACACCATCGCAAGCCGTTCATCACACGTGCCAACTGGATTGGCGCGCGGCGGAATCGTTTTGCGAAAAGCCGCCCCCGTGTTCCCGCCGATCCAAGCCTTCCCGCCGCCGTCAATGCGCGCGGGCGACCAACAGCCTGACGTGGAGACATCGACCATGAGCCTTTCTGTGCAGCGCGCCGTAAAGTCAACCGCAACGCCAACGGTGGCCGAATTTCATGCGCGCCTCGACGCCCTGCTGCCATTGGTCGAATCGAGGGCCGCTCAGGCCGAGGCGCAGGGCTATCTCACCGATGACGTGGTGGCCGCGCTGCGCAAGGCCGGCATCTACAACATGCTGTTTCCTAAGGAGGTCGGCGGCGCTGAGCTTCTTCCCTACGACGCCATGACCGTGATCGAGCGTCTCGCCTACACCCACGCATCCGCTGGCTGGTGTGCGATCGGCTGCAACATGGAAGGAACGACACTCGCCATCTACATCGAGGATGAGGGCATAAGAAAAGTCTTCGCTGGCGGCCCCGATATCACCATTGCCGGCAACGGCGTTCCACGCGGTTTCGCCCGCCCGGTCGACGGTGGGTACATGATCCGCGGCAACTGGGCCTATGGCAGCGGCATCCAGCATGCCGAGTGGGTGCATTCCGGCTGCTTCCTGACGGACGCATCCGGCAAGAACATGGTGCTCGGCCCAAACGGCAAGCCCAAGATCGTCGTAACCCACCATCCGCGCTCGACGATCAAGCTGATGGGCAATTGGGACGTGCTCGGCCTGCGTGCCACCGGAAGTTTTGACTATACGCTGAGCGAAGGCGACGAGCTGTTCGTGCCGACCCACATGACCTACGACTTCGACATCGGCGCGCCGCGGCGCGGCGGTGTGCAGGGTGCTCTGGGACTGGCGGGCTACAGCGCCTGGTCGCATTCGGCCTGGGCGGTCGGAGCTGGACGCCGCATGCTCGACGAACTCGTGAAGGTGATCGTCCAGCGCCAGGATCCCTTCGGCAAATCGTGCGAAAGCGCGAGCTTCAAGTTTCAGTTCGCTCAGGCCGAAGCGCGCTTCCGCGCGGCTTGCGCGCTGGTGCACGAAACCTGGAAGGAGGTCTCGGACACCTGCGCCAGCGGCGAACCTCCGTCGCTGGACCAGATGACCATGATGAAGCTGTCGCTGCGCCACATCCACGACGTGCTGTCTGATGTCGGGACCTTCGCGCACCGCGCTGCCCGAGGCGCCTCGCTGCACAACACGCCGATGCAGCGGTTCTATCGCGACATCCACTCCGGCACCCAGCACATCCTGATGGCCGACCAGATCGTCGAGGAATGCGGCCGCGCCCTGCTCGGTCTCCCCGGTCCCGATGCGCAGTGGACCGTGTTCGGGGTAACGGGCTGAGCGTGCGGCCAGACATGAAGGGCGTGAACGTGAGGACATCCCGCATCGTTGGATTCTGCGGTAACAGTTGGCGACCGGCGAAGTCGCGCGTGCTGGTGGAAGCCGTCGCGGCTGACCTGCTCGGGCAGCATGGACTCGAGACCGACGTCCTCGACCTCGTTGATGCCGGCTCAGGCATAGCCGCCTTTACTCGCATCGGCCTCGACGGCCAGGCCCGCGCCGTCGTCGAGGCGATCGAGCAGGCCGACGGCCTTGTGATCGGCTGCCCGGTATTCCAGGGCTCCTATCCAGGCTTGTTCAAGCACGTATTCGACCTGATCGAACCAGGCGCGCTGCGCAATCGCCCGGTGCTGCTCACCGCCGTCGGCGGCGGCCTGCGCCACTCGCTGGTGGTCGAGCACCAACTCCGTCCCCTGTTCGGGTTCTTCGAGGCTTGCACCATCTCGACCGCGATCTACGCTAGCAGTGGCGAGTTCGAGCCGGATGAATCGCTCTCTCCAATCATCGCAGCACGGCTCGCCAATGCCGTCGAGCAGTTCGCCATGCTTCTCAACGGTCGCCAGGCGAACGCCGCATGAGAGTCCTTCGCATCACACGACCTGACGACCTCAACCGGAGATAGCGCCATGCTTGATACCGTCAAACCCTCGCCCGATCTCACCGGCTTCACGCGCGCGGAGTACGACATCAACGGAGTGCGGACGGTCGTCCACACGATCGGAAGCGGTCCGGAGCTGGTGTTCCTACACGGCACCGGCACCTTCACCGGCTTCGAGATGGCGCGCGACTGGGCGAAGCGGCACACCGTGATCATTCCCTATCACGTCGGCTTTGGCGACTCCGGTGATGCCGCTGCGATCGACACGATCGAGGATCACGTCCTCCACTACATGGATCTCTTCGACAAGCTCGCGCTTGCGCAGTTCGACCTCGCCGGCTTCTCGCTTGGCGGATGGCTCGCCGCAGAGTACGCGATCCGCCAGGCGCAGCGCGTGCGCAAGCTGGTGCTGGTCGCGCCAGCCGGCCTCGTGGTGCCGAGCGCGCCCGCCCCGGGATTGTTCGAGATCGCGCCGCAGGAATTGCCGGCCTATCTCGCGCACGATCCCGCAGCGGCGCTGCGTTACTTCCCAAAGGTGCCCGATCCCAGCTTCGACGAGCGCCTGGGTCGGGAGGTCACGGGCTTTGCCAAGCTGATCCGCAGCGAGCCGCAGGGTAATCCGAAGCTTGCGAACTGGCTGCATCGGATTTCGATGCCGACGCTGGTGTTGTGGGGCGCGGCTGACCGGTTGCGTCCGACGGCACAGGCGCACGCCTGGAGGGCCGGCCTACCCGACGCCCGCATGACGCTGGTGCCCGCGACGGGCCATCTCGTCTTCGAAGAGACGCCCGCTGCCGCGCAACACGTCATCGACTTCCTTGCCGATTGAATCCAGCAATAGAGGACATAAGCATGATCGAGATGCCCCCGGGCGTAACCCCTTCCAAGGAAGGTTTCGGCAACATCGTCTGGAACATTCTGGGCCAGACCTACACGCTCAAGCAACATTCCGAGGCCTCAATGGCCTGGCACGCCGTGTTTCCGGACGGAACCTTCGTGCCGCCGCACGTGCATCGGACCCAGGACGAGTTCGTCTATGTGCTGACCGGCCGATACGATCTCTGGCTCGATGGCAGAGATTTCGTTGCCAAAGCCGGCGATCTCGTGCGCATGCCCAAGGGCATTCCCCACGGCATCTTCAACAAGTCGGGCTAGACAGCGACAAGCCTGTTCTGGGTGGCTCCAACGCGCTCGCTGAAGGAGCTGTTCGAGCGCATCCATAACCTCCCCGATCCGCAGGAGGTCGTGCGACGCGCCGCCGAGCACGAGGTCGAATTCCTGCCGCCGCCGACCTGACGCCGCGCTTTTGCCCCGACGATACGCACCCCGCAAAGACGGATGATGACCATGCTGATGACCAACTGGACGACGATTTCCGAGAGCGACCGCCAGCGGATTGGACGATGGCAGAAGGGAATGCTGGCACTCGCCATCCTCTGCGAGATCTTTCTTGCCGCGGACTGGTACGCCTTCGCCGCAGTACTGCCCTTCGTCTCGGAAAGCCTGAAACTCAATCCCGCTGAGGCAGGGCTGGCACAGGGCATCTTTGCGCTGACCTACGGCGTCGGAATGGTGGTGTGGTCGCCGGTCAGCCGCGCAATGACGGCGCGCAATATGCTGCTGATCGGACTTGCGGGCACCGGCCTCGGCATGGTGCTCCAGGTGTTCGTACAGAGCTACATGCAGCTCGTATTGCTGCGGCTCGCAATCGGCTTCTTCGACGCTGGCATCTTCATCGGCAATATGAAGCTGATCTTCGGCTGGTTTCCTCAAAGTCGGCGGGGCTCGGTGGTAGGCATCATTCTTGCCGCCTACAGCCTCGCCATCACCATGGATTTTGCACTCGGCATTCCTCTGACGATCGCAGCCGGCTGGCGGTTCTTCTTCGCCGTGCTGGCAGTGGGCACGCTGATCGTTGCAGCGATCGACGCGCTCGTCGTCCGCAACAATCCGCGCGAGCTCGGCCTCGACGGCTTCACCTGGGGCAACGAGGCACAACAACAGCATCTGCCACTCGGCGAAATCTTCCGTTCGAAATGGATCGCGGTGGGCGGCTTCGGCATCGTGGCCTGCACCTTCGCGATCGCCGGCACGGCCACCTGGGTCGTGCCGGCCTTCATCACCGTGCAGCACATGGTGCCGGAATCCGGCGCTGTGATCGGCACCGTGATGGGACTGTCTCAGGTGCTGTTCCTGGTGATCGGTGGTTACATGTCTGACCGATTGGGCAAGCTCTTCATGATCAAGCTCACCTCGTTCCTTGCCTTCCTCACGGCACTGATGTTCCTGTGGAGCGTAGTCACGCCGATGCCATTCGGAATGCTGGTGTTGTTTGCAGCGCTCAGCGGCGTTGCGCTGCTTGGCGGCGGCGCGATCTTTGCCCTGTTGAGCGAAAAGTATTCCGATGCGCTCGCGCCAGCGGCGATCGGCTATGCCGAAGTATTCGGCATCTTCTCGGCGTTCGTGGCCCCCTGGATGATGGGCGCCATCATCGACGCCTCCGCCGGCCTGTTCACCGGGGCCTTCATTGCCTTTGCCGTGGTCGAGTTCATCATCGTCGGCCTCTTGATGATCCTCGCCCGCGACGACGTCAGGCAGGAAGTAACCATGGAAAGTCCCGCGGAATAGATCTCAACTGGTCTGGTGGGGGGCTTCGTCCTGCACCGGCGTCTTCCCTCAGCGAACGAACGTCGTCAGCGACGAGTAGCTCCTGTTCGGCTTGGCTTCGCCCGGCGCGAACTGCGCGAAGGGATCGCTGACGCGCACCGCCTGCGGCGTATCTCCGGCGAAGCGGAATTCCTTGGGCCGCGCCGTGTAGAAGCTGGTGCTGAAATAGGCGTCGTCGAAGCGCGCTTCGCCGACCCCGAACAATGCGCCCCAGACGAACGGAACGTATGCACTCGGTAAAATTGTCGAGCGCAGCGGTGCTGTGCTCGCGGCCAAGGCCGGAGTCGCGTTCGCCGCCCCAGGGCAGGCGCACGGCGGCGTAACCATGGTATTCATCCGGACCGAGCCGACGCGGGCCCGCAAAATGCTGGAGCTTGCCGATGTCGCCGCTCCAGACGCCAGCGGCGACGCTGTAGGCCGTGCCGTTGGCGATCCGCAAAGCGCCGGCCTCATCCCTGAACTTGATGACGCTGACAACCCGGCCGAAGATTTCCCCCTGCGAGATCCGCATCTCGTGTTCGACATTCGCAAACGCCGCAGGGCCAATGAAGTAGCCGCGCTCGGCGCCCCGCTTCCCGCCGGTACGAGGGTCGCCCCCTCCTGACGGCCGATGTCGACATAGTCGAGGATCGACTTCATCTGCTTCTCGGAGATGACGGGGCCAAGCGCAGTCTTGCTGTCGAGCGGATCGCCCATCTTCAGGGACTTGGCGCGCGCAGCAAGACGTTCGACGACTTCGTCATAGGCCCTCTCCTGCGCCAACACGCGGGAGCCGGCCGAGCATATCTGGCCGGCGTTGGAGAAGATCCGGGAGGCCGCGGCTTTCGAAGCTGCTTCGAGATTGGCATCGTCGAAGATAACGTTTGGCCGATTTGCCGCCGACCTCGAGCGAGACGCGCTTGAATTTGCCGGCCGCGCCTTTCATCATTCCACGACCCACGCCCGGTAAAGGTGACCTTGTCGAAATCAAGGTGATTGACCAGTGCGTCGGCGACGACGCGGCCCGGCCAGGCGACGACGTTGAAGACGCCCGCCGGCAGGCCCGCTTCGAGTGCGAGCAAGCAGCACTTCGAGCTGAAGGGGCTAACCTAGCTCAATTCGATTAGGGCATAGCAGTGAGCCTGCTTTTCGCGGATAAAAGCGAAAGCAGGCCTCAACTGGATAACGGAGATGATTACCCCCGCAGCGGAGGGACGACTCCTAATGTCACGAGAATTGCG
The DNA here is from genome assembly GCF_036247985.1 of Bradyrhizobium sp. TM239. Taxonomy (NCBI): domain Bacteria; kingdom Pseudomonadati; phylum Pseudomonadota; class Alphaproteobacteria; order Hyphomicrobiales; family Nitrobacteraceae; genus Bradyrhizobium; species Bradyrhizobium sp. TM239. The sequence goes on from NZ_BTIR01000001.1 coordinate 141,184, forward strand.
AGCACATCGAACTGTTCCCAATGTGCAGTGATCTTGCCGTTGCGTATCGCATAAGCGGTGATGCCATTCAGGCGGAAACTTCGTCCCGTTGGGGCGACGTGCAGAAATTGTCCAACATGTGTGACGTCCGCATGCCAGATCGCCACCGCCGTCTCGCCCTGCTCGATGAGACGATCAATGTGATACACTTGGCGGAATGCGCTGTTGATGAAGCCGACCGTCTTGGCGAATCCCGCCTTATTTGGCGTCGCCCCGAAGGCCGGCGCATGGTCGACGAAGTCGTCAGCGACCCGTTCAGCTACCAGGCGCGTCGCGGCCTCGGGATCATTAACGTTATAGAATCCAGCGAACAGATCAGCGCCGAAAGGATTGATGCTCATGATGACCTCCTAAGGCCTAGCTAAATTGATGGAGCGGGAGCTCCGGCGCGAGCGCCGCGGAGCGAATGTTTTTGTGATCAGGCATTTCGCCCGTGTGACGTTTTAGATTTCGGCGAGCTACTGTCTCACGGTGCGCGGCGTCAGCCAGCAGCTTTTGTGCGCTGGTGCGCTCGTCGATAACGTTGGCCGGGAGTTCACGGAGCCGTGGTCCAGAACGCTCCGCTCGCCTTTACCGTGCGTGCCGAGCACCCACCTTCCCTGCAGCTAACAAACGGCCTCAAGGGGACCACCCTGTGCGCCTGTGGCGCCGTGGACGACATAAGCCATGAACTCTCCTTAGTATCAGGCATGCACTGAGAATTTGTTGGTGCAAGAGATTCACCGGTTAAGTCAAATGCACTAATGGGAAAATCTTGTCGTAAACGTGCTGCTACTTGGCAACCGATTGGGGCGGCACCTTACACTGCTCCACCAGATGCACTGGTTGAGCCGCTCGGGTTGGTGACACGGACCCAGCAATCGAGACCGCCTGCGTGGTCGCGGACAGTTCCAAGTTGCCAACCTGTCGAACTCGACGATCCAATTTCAGCTTTGATCACTAAACGTGGCGCCTCATGCATATGAAGGTAAACTCTATTCAATCGTCGCCAGCGACTTTGGCTCGTCCGAGGATGGGCAACCGGGAAGCTACAACTGCATCTCAGGCGTGGTGGGTCCGAGTCGGGATGAACTACGGCACCCTCTTCGACACGCGAGGTATCGCCTGTGCCAATTGCCCCCTCGGCTCCATCGTTGACGGTAAGCCGTTCCACGATATTGCGGACACTATAATCGGTCCTACGGCTTTGTCTGGATACAACGCCGCGCACGCCCGATTGCGATGGCGCTCCCAAGCCGAACAAAAGTGCAGATGTCCTTAATCGACGACTATACATTCGTGCGGGCGCGCGTTGCCGGCCGCTGGACAAGCACTTGCACTAAAGTTGATCTCGCCGGCACCGTTGTCGATCGTTATCGCTTTGACCTTGAGATCAGCGTTTCTGGATGAAACGAGTGTCGCCTATCGGCAGAAGGCGCGATATGCCTGGGAGGACGGCGGCGTCGTAAACTTGGCGTTTGACGCGAGGTTCGAGTACTCGGCTCGGGGACGACCGCGCATCTGCTGGGATCGTGCAGGAAGCGATTCTTGAGCTCCGACGGCCAGCACTACATGCGACACGCACCGGTACAAGGATGGCGTGCCATTTCGAAAGACGTTGGTCGATGAAGTCCGCGCCAAGGTTTCCCGCGAGGCCGATGAAATGTCATCGACTTTGGCGACTCCAACTGGGCTCGCCTGCTCCTGCGCGTTGTTGATTCCATCTCCCTCGGCCAGGAACCGCTTCCCATTATGTTGTTCTTCGACTTCGATGATCGCTTCGTATCACCCAACGTTCCCTTGGTTTGCTCCAGCAAGCGCAATTTCACACGTCGATGACGACCTCATCTTTGCCCTCCGGCACCGTGCAGCAAAGCAATATCTCTGAATCGTCCAGTTCGGCGACAGGTGGCAGTGTATAAGTCACAGATCCCCTGACCAAGCGCGCGGCACAAGATCCACATACACCCGATTTGCAGCCATAAGGAGCAGTAACACCCGCCACACCAGCCGCGCCGAGTAGAGAGCCAAAAGACGAACTCCAGGCGATGGCCTTTCCAGTACGCCCAAATCTGATCAATTGGCTCGAACCAGCGGGGCGTATTTTCTCTTGCTTACGCAATACCCTTGCCGGGCCGAACGACTCGAAATGAATCTGTCGGTCCGGCACCCCCAGGCCGAGGAGTGCGTCATAGATCGACTGCATGAAGCCGCCAGGGCCACACAAATACGCGTCTATGTCGGATGTGGGCAACAAACGGGCCAGAACGTCGCGGTCGATCCGGCCGACGTGGTCAGCAAGCCTTCCAGCCTGGTCTTCCCGGTTTGGCGCACTGAGAACGAAGTGCGCTGACAAGTTCGCATGATGACGGACCTTGTGAATTATGTGTGCAGCAAAAGCGAGATTGCCACCATTCCGAGCCGCCTGCAGCCAGATGATCGGCTCAGCATGACGCGTCCGCATGTCATTGACTAGAAGACTATTCACGATCGCCACCATTGGAGTAACGCCGACTCCAGCGGAGATCAGCATTACTGGCTTTCGAGTGGCAGTGTTGAAGATAAACTCGCCTCGCGGCGGGAGCACGTCAAGAACTGCGCCTGTGGGACGGTCATGAAGCCAACAAGAGGCAATCCCGTCGCGTTTCACGCTAATTCTGTAGGTCCGGCCATTGGCCACCTCAGACAACGAGTAAGACCTAACTAGATGCGAGCCGTCATCCCCAGCTGGCACTTTGATAGGCAAAAACTGTCCGGCCAGGTGCGCAGCAACGCCTCCATCGTCCGCCGGCTCAAGCACAAAGGAAACAATGTTTCTACTTTCTTTATCCTTCTTGACAATTCGAAATGGTCGCCACCGCGTTAGTTCACGGCTTGCTTTCTGGGCCTGTACCGCCTCCGACCAGGTACCCGTTCCCTCGATCTCGGTTGACACTTCTGTCGATCCGACCGCTCGAAACGGTAACGCGCCGCACAACCTGATAATCTGTTTAATGTGAAAGCGGACAAGCCTTTGCGCGCCCGCAAAGCTCCTTAATTCTTCTCCCTCCCAAATCACCTCGGATCGGCAAGCTATCATGGTTACGTCCCCAGACTTGAAGTCCGCGAACAGCAAACCAGCACGCGGCTCTACTGACAAGTTGCCTAGTGTGTTGAAGACATAATTTCCGACAAAGTCTGGGGTCGTAATCGTTCTATCATCATCAATACGAATAAACCCGGGCCGCCCGCCACGGTGCGACACGTCAGCTCCCGCCGAAATATCTTCCGGTCCGCCCGGACTGGCACTCGCAATGTAGAACGCATCGGCACCAGCAAGCATAGTTATGTCATGCTGAGTAAGCCGATCAGAATGCTCAATGCTCGCGCTCGGTCGTTCCTGTAGAAACTCCAACTCGCGTCCTTGAATGTACTGCGGGCAGTTCCCAAAGCTCTGAACCACTCGAATTGCAAAGCCCCTCTCATCCAGTTCCAAAAAACGACCGCTGATACGATTGCGGCGGCGCGTCGGAAGCTCGATACCGAGCACACCGATCGGTGCGCCATCGACCAAGTGGCGAGGTAACGGATCGCCGGGGAGCGGATCCGCTTCGAAGCGAAGAATTACAGGATTAGTCGAGTGCATGAAACCGGGCCGCCCAACCAGCATCGATGCCCAGGGTTGCCCTTCATGGTCAACGCTTCCGATCAGAACAAACGGAAGCTGACCAAAGAAGACGCGATGCTGTTCGGTTAAGTGGTCTTGGATCACTCGGCGCGCGGCGAAGTCAATTTGCTGCCTTCGCCCGTACAGCTCGTGCAACGCCCGCTCGCCTTGGTGAAACGGAGATTGATCAAAGGGCCATCCTAAACCTGGTTTCGATATCATCGCTCCCCCTGCTCTCATGCCCATGTTGTAGCGGCTTCGATGCGACTTAGCCGAGCCCATACGTTCGAATAGCAATCCCGAGCGATCCACTTCCGGAGCAACGGTCAATATATGAAACACGAAAATCTCAATAGTGCAGCAACTGTGTCTATGTTAATGCATTTACGGCATCAGTTACGTCAAATGCACTAATGGGGACTTTCGTATGGCTCGAAAGGCACAGTTACCGTCATGTGGAGTCGAACGCTTCCTTCTCCTCCTCGGCGGCCCTTGGGCCACCCTTATTATTAGAGAGCTTTTGCACGGTCCTCAGCGCTTCATGGACCTACGCAAAGCGTTGGTAGGTATCAGCGCACACACGCTTACTCATCGACTGCGCCGGTTCGAGCAGAATGGGCTTGTGACACGCACGGCCTTTGCCGAAACGCCTCCAAGGGTGGTTTACGAACTAACGCCCCTGGGATTCTCGCTTGAAGGGATCCTCTACAGCATGAATGATTGGGGCAATTCGATACCCGAAGATGTTCTTATGACCGCGCTCGCGAATGAACGCCAATTGCGACACTCGGCTGGCTCGCCGCAAGGTCGAGCACGTTGACGCAGCGAACGCCAGCTGGAAACGCTTAGCCGAGAGCGATTAATATTGGCCCTTCCTACACATCGCGTATTCGATCTCGCTCTCGTATCTCAAAAGCGAGTTATCTAACCGGGCTCTTCCGTTCAGCCTTTGCGTGACGTATCGAGGCTCCATGCGCAATCCGGTGAGCTGGGTGCAGCGAGATTTCATCGCCATTGTCTCAGTTGATCTGGTTCGCATAGCACCCACACAGACTTGCAATCAGGTGCAACGGCCCAAAGACGGCGAAGAAGTTCCCAATGGGAGAGCTCATAACTGAGTGACCTCGACGTACTGATGGCTGCGTGCCCTCTTTATGAATATCGTACCACGCCAGAAATTTCAGGGGCCGGCATTCATCAGGATCAGGGCGGATAAATGATCGGCCCGCCATGCATCGATGCAGCAGAGAGCGCGCGTCCTCGATCGGATGAATTGCAGGAAGCTCCTTGAAACGACTGCAGATTCGCTCACCAACAGCATGGGGTCTGGCCGGGCGTCCTCAAAGAAATCCTGTCCGAACCTCGACATAGGCAGGAATATCCTCGGCGCGCAGCAGATAGTGCGTCACCTTTACGTGCATTGTCATCCGGCTAACGCCAGCATGTCGATAATTTGCGGCCACCATGTCAGCCTGGCCTGCGATGTCGGACGGTAGCTTGCCGTCAATCGCAAGCCCAGGTGTCCCCGACGTGAGCAGCCAGCGGGCATTTTCGCTCAGCTCATCAAAACCTGCCCGGGCGTACGTAACCGTCCTCTCAGGTCGTTGATAGCTTCGCCGGGGAACTGATATCGTCAGCGTGCTAAACGCTGACGATGGTGGTGAGATACCCGCTCTCATCACGCTGCTTTCGATGCTGCCGCAAGTGACGCGAAGGTCTTGCCTTCGGCCGCGAGCTTCTTCAGCAGCGGGGCGGGCTCGAGGCTGGGGTCGTTGGCCTCCTTGGCGTAGTGGGACAGACGATCGGCGATGTGCTTGAGGCCGACGCTGTCGGCCCAGAACATCGGACCGCCCCGGTAGATCGGCCAGCCATAGCCATAAAGCCAGACCACGTCGATGTCGCTAGGACCCGCCGCGATACCCTCTTCGAGGATCTTCGCGCCCTCGTTGATCATCGGGTACATCATGCGCTCGAGGATCTCCTCGTCGCTGACGACGCGCTTCTTGCGCCCCAGGCGCAGCAGCGTCTCGTCGATCAGCTTCTCGACCTCCGGATCGGGCAGCGCCGCGCGGGAGCCGGCTTCGTACTTGTAGTAGCCCTTGCCGGTCTTCTGGCCGAAGCGGCCGGCTTCGCACAGCGCATCCGCGATCTCCGACTTGATGCCGCGATCTTTCCGCGAGCGCCAGCCGATGTCGAGCCCGGCGAGATCACCCATCGCGAACGGTCCCATCGGCATGCCGAATTTTGTCACGACGGCATCGACCTGCTGCGGCAGCGCGCCCTCGAACAGCAGCTTCTCGGACTGCTTGCCGCGCTGGGCGAGCATGCGATTGCCGACGAAGCCGTCGCAGACGCCGACCACGGCCGGCACCTTTGCAATCTTGCGCGCGATCGAGACGGCCGTCACGAGGGCGTCCGGCGCGGTCTTGTCGGCGCGCACGATCTCGCACAGCTTCATGACATTGGCCGGCGAGAAGAAGTGCATGCCGAGCACGTCCTGCGGACGCTTGGTCGACTTCGCGATCTCGTCGATGTTGAGGTAGGAGGTGTTGGAGGCAAGCACAGCGCCCGGCTTGGCGTACTGGTCGAGCTTGCCGAACACTTCCTTCTTCACCGCCATGGTCTCGAACACGGCCTCGATGACGAGGTCGGCATCGCCGACATTCTCGATGCCGATGACGCCGTTGATCAGCGCCATGCGCTTGGCGGGCGCATCCGCGGGAATGCCGCCACGCGCGGCCGTCGCTTCCCAGTTCTTCTGCATGATGCCCATGCCGCGCTTGAGCTGCTCCTCGCCGGTCTCGATCAGCGTGACGGGAACGCCGGCATTGGCAAAGGACATCGCGATGCCGCCGCCCATGGTGCCGGCGCCGAGGATGGCGACGCGATTGACGGGACGCGACTTGGTGCCTTCGGGGACGCCGGCGATCTTGCTGGCTTCACGCTCGGCGAAGAAGGCGTAACGCTGCGCCTTGGACTGGTCGCTGGCGACGAGCTTCAGGAAGCCCTCGCGCTCCTTCTTGAGGCCTTCCTCGAAAGGTAGGTCAATGGCGTAGCCCACGGCATCAGCGGCGGCGAATGGCGCCTCCAGGCCGCGCGACTTCTTGGTCATGGCGGCGACCGCATTGGTGAAGATGGAGCGGTCGGCCTTGGCGGCCGCTATCTTGGAATCGTCGTCGCGCAGCCGCCGCAGCGGACGCTTCTCGGCCAGCAGCTTGCGCACGAAGGCCTCGCCGCCCGATGCCGGTCCCTCGACGATCTCCTCGATCAGGCCGTTCTTCAGCGCTTCCGCAGCGCCAATGGGATCGCCGCCGACAATCATCTTGACGGAGAGCTCAGGGCCGACCGCGCGCGGCAGACGCTGGGTGCCGCCGGCGCCCGGCAGCAGGCCGAGCTTCACCTCCGGCAAGCCGAGCTTGGCTTCCTTGACGGCGACGCGATAATGACAGGCGAGCGCAACCTCGAGGCCGCCGCCGAGCGCGGTGCCGTGAATCGCGGCAACCACCGGCTTCGGCGAGTTCTCGATCTCGGACAGCACGTCGTTGAGGGCGGGCGGCTTCGGCGGCTTGCCGAATTCGGTGATGTCGGCACCCGCAATGAAGGTGCGGCCGGCACAGGTCAGCACGATGCCCTTGATGGCGGGATCGGCGATCGCGGCCTTGATGCATTCCAGGATACCACCGCGGACTGCGGCACTCAGCGCATTGACCGGAGGGCTGTTGACCGTGACGATCCCGACTTCGTCATGACGCTCAAGCTTGACCACTTCGTTCACGGCTTACTCTCCTTCATGGCCTCTGCCAACGCTAGTCTGCTTTCTTTGCAGCCTTGTTCGCGCATCAGCGCGCGGTAGCACGGTCGTCGCCTCGATTTCAACTCGCGCCGCCTTCTCGACCAGGCGAACGACCTGAACCAGCGCTATCGCCGAAAAAAATATCTCTCGGTCCGCCTGGCCCAAGCCCGTCAGATTCGCCAGATACTCGTCCATATCAACGACGTACCAGATGAGACGCACGAGATGCTCGGGCCGCGCGCCGCCTTCGGCAAGAATGACCGCGATGTTGCTCGAGGTCTGACGGACGCGCGGCACGAAGCCATCGGCAAGACGTTCCTCAGCGTCCCAGCCGATCACGCCGCCAGTGACGACGATTCGCCCTTCCGCGGCCACGCAATTGGTATAACCTTTTGGGTATCGGCCAGCGGGCTGCAAAATCCGTGTAGCCTCATCGACGCACAGTAGATCACGAAGCCCGCATCGCCCGACGTAGGGCACGCTTCTCAATCAGGAATAACGGCGGTCGCTTGCACTTCGACTTTAGCGCGGTCTTCTATCAGTGCAGACACTTCGACGGCTGTCATGGCAGGAAAGTGCCGTCCCATCACTTGACGATACGTTTCTCCGATTTGTCTAAGCCGTGCCAGATAGTCCCGACGATCAGTAAGATACCAGGTGATGGTCGTGATGTGCTCGGGTCCTCCGCCATCGCACGCCAGGACCGAAACGATGTTCTCAAGAGCTTGACCGATCTGGTCAACCAGATCGTCGCTTTCGAATTTGCAATCCTTGTTCCAGCCAATCTGTCCTCCAACGAAGACGGTGCGACCTCTCGCGCTTACGCCGTTGGCATAGCCGATCGGCTTAGCCCAGCCTTCAGGTTGTAGAGTCTTGTACATCTGTGTTCCCAATTCTCCTATTAAGCATCCGCCTAGTTCGCAAATGCAGCGATCCCAGTAAGTCCCCGACCGATGATGAGAGCATGGACGTCATGTGTTCCCTCATAGGTGTTGACCACCTCGAGATTTACGAGATGCCGAGCGACTGCGAACTCGTCTGAGATGCCATTTCCACCAAGCATGTCGCGCGCGACACGAGCGATCTCCAAGGCTTTACCGCATGAATTGCGTTTGAGGATCGAGGTCAACTCAACGGGCGGATGCCCTTCTTCCTTCATTCGACCGAGCCGCAAGCACCCCTGCAAACCGAGACCGACTTCAGTCACCATGTCCGCGAGCTTCTTTTGGATCAACTGGTTGGCACCGAGCGGCCGCCCGAATTGTTTGCGCTCCAGTACATAGGACCGGGCGACGGAGTAGCACGCCTCGGCTGCGCCCAGGGCACCCCACGCGATGCCGAACCTTGCCGAATTGAGGCAAGTAAATGGACCCTTTAATCCCGTTACGTTCGGCAAAACGTTCTCTTCCGGAACGAACACGCCGTCGAGAACGATCTCGCCGGTGATGGAAGCTCGCAGTCCGACCTTCCCATGAATAGCCGGTGCACTCAGACCCTTTGCGCCCTTCTCGATCAAATATCCACGGATTAGACCATCCTCGGATTTTGCCCAGACCAGAAAGAGATCGGCGATGGGGGCATTTGTAATCCACGTCTTGCTACCGCTGAGGGAGTATCCACCGGCTACCTTCTTGGCCCGCGTGGCCATCGATCCTGGGTCCGAGCCATGATCCGGCTCTGTCAGGCCAAAGCAGCCGATCCACTCGCCCGTCGCCAACTTCGGAAGATACTTCTGCTTCTGAGCGACAGAGCCGAACGATTCAATCGGCGTCATAACGAGGGACGACTGTACGCTCATCATCGAGCGATATCCCGAATCGACGCGTTCGACCTCACGCGCAATGAGGCCATAGGCAACGTAGCCTAGGCCGGCACCACCGAACTCAGGCGAGACGGTACATCCAAGAAATCCGAGTTCACCCATTTCCCTGAAGATTGCCACGTCAGTCTTCTCGTGACGGAAAGCATCTCTAACTCGTGGCGCGAGCCTGGCTTGTGCATAGTCTCGGGCTGTCTTTTCGACCATCCGCTCCTCTTCCGTCAGTTGACTTTCAAGTGCAAACGGATCATTCCAATCAAGCTCTTGTAACGACATGTCTGGTCCTCATCGCGACTTGAGAAGTTCGCGTGCAATGATCAATTTCTGTACCTCGGTGGCACCTTCGTAAATTCTCAGCGCGCGAATCTCCCGATAGAGGCTCTCCACGACTTCCCCCTTTCTTACACCGCGACCGCCGAACATCTGGACTGCGCGATCAATCACGCGTTGGGCCGTTTCGGTAGCTGCCAGCTTGGCCATCGCCGCTTCCCGAGTGGTCGGCAGCTTCTGGACATCGCGGCGCCACGCGGCCCGGTACGTCAACATAGCCGCGGCGTCGGTCTCGGTCGCCATGTCGCCCAACGCGGCCTGAGTCAATTGAAAGTCCGACAGCGTCGCACCGAACATCCGACGATTTCGCGCGTGCAGAAGCGCCTCGTCGAGTGCCCTGCGCGCAAATCCAAGAGATGCTGCCGCAACAGACGCACGGAAGATGTCGAGCGTCTGCATCGCAATCTTGAAGCCTCCGCCCGGCGTTCCTAACATGCGCTCGGCGGGTATCCGACAATTAGTGCAACGCAGTGTGGCTAGCGGGTGCGGAGCGATCACATCTATCCGCTCGGCGATGCTGAAACCCGGGTCATCGGGAAACAGGACAAACGCCGAAATGCCGCGAGCACCCGGCGCTTCGCCGGTTCGCGCGAACAATGTGTAGACGTCGGCGATCCCTCCATTGGAGATCCAGGTCTTCTCGCCGTCGAGGATGTAGGCATTGTCCTCGGCGCGAGCGGAGCAGGCCATAGCCGCGACGTCCGAGCCCGCTTCCTTCTCCGAAAGGGCGAATGCCGCAAGCCACTCACCCGCCCGTACCTTGGGCAGCACTCGTGACCGAAGCTCGGGCGAGCCCGCAATTGCGATTGCGCCAGAACCGAGGCCCTGCATGGCAAATGCGAAGTCAGCGAGGCCATCGGCGTAGGCAAGAGACTCGCGAGCAAGGCAGATCGATCGAGAGTCAATCGAACCAGCGTCACCATTTGGTGTAGCAACCGCGCAATCCAGTAGGCCGGCTTCGCCCAACGCCCGGACGATTTTTCTGCATGCGCCATCGACATCGGTGTGATCGATCGCTGCGATAGCGCCTGAGTTTACGAAACGGTCGAGCTCATCTCCGAGAGCTCGGTGACGCTGATCGAAGAACGGCCACTCTATCCAATCGCGAACAATCGTTTTTGCGGGGGATCCCATCAGACACCTTCAAAGGTTGGCTTGCGTTTGGAAGCGAAGGCCTCAAAAGCTCGACGGAAGTCTCCCGTGGCCATGCAGATTGCTTGTGCCTGCGCTTCGGACTCGATCATCTCGTCGATGCCCATCGCCCATTCCTGGTTCATCATCGTCTTGGTGATTCCGTGCGCAAACCACGGTCCGTCGGCAAAAGTACGGGCCAATGCGACCGCCTCAACGTCCAAATCGCCGCTCGAATGCAGGGCGTTGTAGAAGCCCCACCTATGGCCTTCCTGGGCTGTCATAGCGCGACCCGTGGCGAGAAGCTCCGCCGCACGTCCCTGACCGATGATGCGCGGCAGGATGCCACATGCCCCCATATCCGCCCCGGCGAGCCCGACGCGCGTAAAGAGAAAGGCCGTCTTGGCTTCAGGAGTGGCCAATCGCAAATCCGACGCCATCGCCAGGATTGCTCCTGCACCGGCGCATATTCCATCCACAGCAGCGATGATCTGCTGCGGACATTTGCGCATCGCACGAACCAGGTCGCCCGTCATACGCGTGAATGCAAGAAGATCATGCATCCGCATTCGCGTCAGGGGCTCGATGATCTCGAAGACGTCACCACCCGAGCAGAAGTTTCCGCCGGAGCCCGTCAACACCACCGACCGAATGTCCGACGCGTAGACGAGATCACGAAATAGATCGCGCAATTCAGCATAGCTCTCGAACGTCAGCGGATTCTTGCGTTCGGGACGATTCAGGCGAATGATCGCAACACGCCCATCGGTGCTGGCTTCGAATCTTAGGTGTTTCGCGGCGTAGGACGCGAACGGTCGGCGTCCTTCCTGCATTGCAGATTGCTCACTCATCCCGCCATCACCTCTCCACCTGCAACCACTATCGCCTGGCCATTGATTGACGACGCCCCCGGCGAGACGAGCCAGAGCACGGCGTCGGCAACCTCGTCGGGTTTTACCAACCTTCCTTGCGGGTTCGATTTGACGAGCTCAGCGATCGCCGCATCGCGGGATTTTCCAGTCTTGGCGACGATCGTGTCAATGGCGCGCTCGATGAGAGGCGTTTCCGTAAAGCCCGGGCAAACCACGTTCACCGTTACTCCGCTGCGCGCAACCTCGAGCGCCAGGGCGCGGGTAAGACCCACGACACCATGCTTGGCCGCGCAATAGGCCGTTACATAGGCGTACCCTACCAGGCCGGCGGTTGATGCCACGTTCACGATGCGCGCGCCGGCACCAAGCTGCTTGAGGTCCGGCAGCACTGCTTGAGTGACCAGAAAGATCCCGGTGAGGTCAACCGAGAGCACTCGAGCCCATACTGCCGCCTCGGTCTTCTCGAACGGCGCACTGGGTGCTTCCCCCGCGTTGTTGATCAAGATCGAGATCGGCCCAAACAATTCGCGCGCGGCCTGAATGCCACGAGCGATCGCCGCCTGATCGGTCACGTCGAAATCATCAACTACGAGACTTGCTCCCCTCGGCAGCGTGCGACTGACGTCATCGAGAGGCTGACGTCTACGGCCGGCTAGACTGACACGCGCACCGGCACCCGCCAACGAAGTGGCAATAGCTGCCCCAATGCCACTGCCGGCGCCGGTCACGAGCGCGTGGCGGCCGGCGAGAGGTTGGGTGGCGCTCATTTTGCTGACACTGCCGCTGCGGAACGCGCCAGATTGGTTTCGTACTGTACTTTTGCCGACAGGTACTGTTTCGGCCAGTTGACGGCCGTGATCCCGATACGCGCGGCTTCATGTAAGGTCCACGCGGGATCGGCAAGATGCGGCCGCGCGATCGCACAGAGATCGGCTCGGCCGGCTGCCAGGATCGAGTTGGCGTGATCTGCCTCCGAGATCGCACCCACCGCGATGGTCTCGATGCCAATCTCATTGCGGATCAGATCGGCGAACGGCGTCTGGAACAATCTCCCATAGATCGGCCGCTCCTCCTTCCAGACCTGTCCCGACGAGCAATCGATCATGTCGGCGCCCGCATCCTTGAACATTGCTGCAAAGATTGCTGCATCGGCGGGCGTGTTGCCGCCCTCGGTCCAGTCATGGCAGGAGAGCCGAACCGACATCGGTCGCTCCGACGGCCATACCGCCCGCATCGCCTTGAATACCTCCAACGGATAGCGCGCTCGATTCTCGTGACCACCGCCGTACCTATCGGATCGCCGGTTGGTCAATGGCGACAGGAAGCTCGACAAGAGGTAGCCATGAGCGCAATGGAGTTCGAGCCATTCGACGCCAGCCTCAGCTGCCCGACGCGTCGCGGCAACGTGATCGTCACGCACGCGATCCAAGTCGCTGCCATCCATCGACCTCGGCAACTGGCTGTGAGGGAGGTAAGGCAACGCCGATGCAGAGATCAACGGCCAGTCGCCAGACTTAAGAGGCTGATCTATTCCCTCCCAGGGGACTCGCGTCGCGCCCTTGCGCCCGGCATGACCAAGCTGAATGCCCACTTTGGCATGCCCAAGGCTGTGGATCAGATCGACGAGGCGGCGCCACTGCTCAGCCTGCGCGTCGTTCCAGAGCCCTAGACAGCCTGGTGTGATGCGCGCATCCGACGAGACGCAAGTCATTTCGGCGAAGATCAGCCCGGCACCACCCATGGCGCGCGCACCGAGATGGGCGATGTGGAAGTCGTTGATGAGCCCGTCCTGCGCCGAATACATTGCCATCGGTGAGACCACGATCCGATTCGCAAGCGTCAGGCCGCGCACGCGGTGTGGCGTCAGCATCGGGGGCGGCACCCGCTCGCCATCCCGGACATTGATGCCCGCACGCGCCGCGTACCAGCGCTCAAAATCCTCCAGCCAGGTGCGATCGCGTAGGCGGAGATTCTCGTGGCTGATGCGCTGGGAGCGCGTCAGCATAGAATAAAAGAACTGCGGCGGCTCGAGCGTGTCGGCATAGCGGCGCCCCACCACCTCGAACCACTCCATGGCATTCCGCGCGGCATTTTGGATGCGCGCGACATCGACACGGCGCAGCTCCTCATAGGCCTCCAGCACTGTCGCAATGTTGGCGAGATCGTGACCATGACGATCGAACTGATTGACAAGTTCGATGGCGTCGTCGAGTGCGAGCTTGGTGCCTGAGCCGATGGCGAAATGCGCGGTGTGCGCGGCATCTCCCATCAGTACGACATGCGACTTGCCGTTGAACACGCTCCATTTGCCGCAGATCAGGCGGCTGAAATTCAGCCAAGCCGAACCGCGCAGATGGCGGGCATTGGTCAGGAGCTTCGCGCCATCGAGCGTCTCGGCGAAGATCTTTTCGCAGAAGTCGATCGAAGCCTGCTGATCGAGCTCGTCCAGCCCGTGGGCCTTGTAGGCTTCTTCCGTGGTCTCGACGATGAAGGTCGAGGTTTCGCTGTCGAACTTGTAAATGTGCGCCTGGAACCAACCGTGCTCGGTTCTCTGGAAATCGAACGTGAACGCGTCGAACAACTTCTTGGTGCCGAGCCAGATGAAGCGGTTCGGCCGGATCACCATGTCCGGCTGGAATTGTTCGGCATAACGCGTGCGGATCCGGGAATTGACACCGTCGGAGGCGACAATCAAATCGGCATCCGGAAAATCGAGATCAGACTCAACCTCACGCTCGAAGATCAGCTCGACGCCTAGCGCCTCGCAACGCCGTTGCAGGATGTTGAGCAGATGCTTGCGTCCGATACCGATGAAGCCATGGCCGCTCGTGCGCTGGCGCGTTCCCTTGAAGATGAGCTCGATGTCATCCCAATGATTGAACGCATCCTCGATTTCGGCGGCGCTTTCGGGATCGGCGACGCGCATTGCAGTCATCATGGCGTCGGAGAACACGACACCCCAACCAAACGTATCGTAGGGCTTGTTGCGTTCGACCACCGTGATGGAGTGCCCTGGATGTCGGCGCTTCATCAGGAGGCCCAGATAGAGACCGGCGGGGCCGCCGCCGATACAGACTATGCGCATGTCCTCGCTCCAAGAATATTTTAAGCTTAAAATATTGAAGCATAAACTATCTTGTCAAGGGAATGTTCTGGGTCAGGTCCCTTTGGCTGATCCCGCCAGCATTTTCGCCAGCATGAAACCCGAACCAGCGCCGGTGCCTGCGCCAGGCCATGTCGATGCTCCGCACATATACAACCGGCGAACAGGCGTGCGATATCGTGAATAGCCCGCAACCGGCCTGAAAATGAAATTCTGGTCGAGGTGATGGCTCCCCGAGAGATTATCGCCTCCGATAAGGCAAGGGTTCTCCCGTTCGAGATCCAGCGGTGAAAAGACGGCTCGGCCGATCAGCTTCGAGCGCACGCCCGGCGCATACTGCTCAAGCAGATCCAGCGCGCGCTCCGCATAAGGCTCCTTGGCGCGATCCCAGTCCCGCGCCTCAATCGTGCCGGCGGCGTCGCCGACAATCGCGGACGGCAAAGCCCGTACCTGCACCCAAAGGATGTGCTTTCCTTCGGGAGCGCGACTTGGATCGATGGCAGTCGGTTGTCCGACGACAAGCACCGGTTCCGCCGGCAATAGACCGCTCGCAGCCTCCGCATAAACTTTGGACATCATTGCTAGGTCGGGGGCAATGTGGACGTACGCAAACCGCCCGAGAGCCTCGCCAGCACGCCAGTTGGGGGGGCCGTCGAGCGCCAGATGAATCATCATGGTACCAGGCCCAGGGCGAATGCGCGCAACACGAGCATCAAACTCAGCGCGCCCCGGATCGGGCGGGAGGAGCGAGCCAAAGACGAGTTGCGGGTGCAGGTTCGCGACTACAGCGCGACGCGCTACTATACGCGTTCCGTCTGCAAGCCGCACCCCGCATGCTGATCCCATCTTTGTTTCGATCTCCACAACGGGCGACCTCAAACGGATGTCGACACCTTCGGCGTGCAACAGCCCGCACATAGCTTTGATGATGGTATCCGCGCCCCCATCGCCGACAACCATTCCAAAGGACTGATCAGCCATCGCCTCAATATAGGGAAAGAGCGCTCCGCCGGCCGTATCGGGCGCAAAGTCCAGATGCATACCCCAGGCGGCCAACATCGCCTTGACTTGGGGCGAATGAAAATGCGCATCCAGGAAGTCTCGCGGAGTGGCCAGCAGTAGCCTCGCAGTGTCGGCGAGCCAAGCTCCTCCTTGCTTACGCCAAGCCGAGACGACAGCGCGCGCGGCGGCCACCGATGGCATCGGCGATCCAAGTAAGGCGAATATATGCGGCGCGTCGCCGCGAAAGCGTTCCACCATGTCGCGCCAGGCTAACGCATCCTTCTTCGATATCGCGAATATGGCGGAGAGGGTTTTGTCTAGATCCGCGCTCACGCCGAGATAAGTGTGATCACGAAAGACACTGGCAAAGCAGTCGGAAACAGGCAGAAATCGAAGTCCGTGAGTAACGAGCTCATCCTTATAAGTCGCAAAGAATTGCGACCCAGCGAACATCGACAAGTTCATTGCGAAAACGTCGTGCCTGAACCCCGGCAGCGTGAGTTCGGCCGTCTTTACCGCGCCGCCGGCCGCTGCGCCGGCTTCCACGACGGCGACTGACCAACCACGCCTACTGAGATGCACCGCGGCGGCTAGCCCATTGTGTCCGGCCCCCACCACTACCGCGTCAAAGGTGTCCATTCCATCTTCTCTCGATACATACCGATGCATATATCCATTTGGTCACAACCCGCAACTTAGTTCAGACGATACGCGGATCGCCATGTTCAATTTTTCGGGTCATGAGCTACGATTTCTACCCCTTTGAAAGAATATGCTGCTGTTAGAATGCGGCTCCGGACTTCAAGGCGACTAGCCAGATACTTGCATTTTCATATTTCTTGATCTAGCTTGCACCGATAATCAAACCAGCGTGGCGCATTACACCACGCCTCGGGGCGCATACATTCCAGGGAGAAACAGGATGAGCCAACTTCTTGCAGATTTTGCCACGGCGCTCATTTCAGGCGCCGTAAAAGTCGTTGACCTTTCCGCGCCTCTCGGCCCCAACACGCCGATCCTCTATTTGCCCCCCGAGATCGGCAAGAATACCCCGGCCCTGAAGGTCCACGAAATCTCGCACTACGACAAGAATGGCCCCTACTGGGCCTGGAATTGGTTCGAGCTTGGCGAGCACACGGGAACGCACTTCGATGCACCGGTTCATTGGATTTCCGGAAAGGACCACGCGGACGGCACGACCGACCGAATCCCCGTGAAGAATTTCGTTGCGCCCGTTTGTGTCATCGACCGCTCCAAGGAAGCGTCGGAAAACCACGATTATTTGCTCACCGCCGACAGTGTCCGCGATTGGGAGAAGCAACACGGCGCCATTGAAGCCGGATCGTGGGTGCTGCTGCGCACCGATTGGTACAAGCGCAATGGATCCAGCGATACGTTCCTGAACGCCGATGCAAGCGGGCCGCATTCACCCGGTCCGACTGCGGAAGCTATTCAGTATTTGCTGAGCAAGAACATTATTGGATGGGGATCAGAGACCATTGGCACCGATGCGGGTTCTGCCGCCGGCATGACGCCACCGTTTCCTGCTCACCATCTGATGCACCAATCAAACCGATACGGCCTCGCGAGCCTTTGCAACCTCGACCTGCTCCCGCCGAAGGGAGCAATCCTGATTGCCGCGCCGTTGAAGTTCGTCAACGGAACGGGTTCGCCTATCCGAGCACTAGCACTCGTTCCCTGATCGCGGTCGCAATAGCAACGTCATCGGACAACCGGAGTGACGCGTGAGTGCCTATGATTACGTACTGGTGGGGGGCGGCATCAACTCACTTGTTGCCGCTGCCGTCCTGGGCAAGAAGGGCGCGAGGGTTCTTCTGCTCGAGCGTAATTCGACGATAGGGGGTTGCTTACGCACTGAAGAGATCACGGCGCCAGGCTTCATCCATGACGTCATGGCCACCACTTTGGTGCTTTTTCGCACTTCTTCAGCCTATGCGGCTCTCGGAAAGGACCTCGAGGCGAGAGGGTTTGCTTTCGCAGATTCTCCTTTGCCGACGGGCGTTCTTCGTCCCGATGGGTCCAGCGTTCTCTTTGCGATGGACCGCAAGCGCAATGTCGCCACGCTTGAATCACTTGCAGCAGGGGACGGCATAGCCTTTGCGCGTGAAATGGACACTCTTGGCGGCGACGCCCCCTTCTTGTTCGGTCTACTCGGCGGCAGTCTATGGTCCTTGAGCACCGCGAGGTTGGTCGTCCGGGAGGCCTGGAAGCGCGGCCTGCGCGATCTAGCTGCCTGGGCCGGCGAGGCACTGGCCCCCGCGCGAAACCATCTGGAAAACACCTATTGTTCGGACGCGGTCCATGCGCTTTGGGCTCCTTGGGTGTTGCATACCGGCCTCGGACCCGAAAGCGCCTATTCCGCCGCGATGGCGAGGGTCATCGCCTTCGCCATTGAGATGGCGGGTTGCCCAATCGCGGTCGGCGGCGCCCGATCGTTGCTTCGCGCCTTCGAGCGCCTCATTGCTGACCAAGGAGGAACAATCCGCACCTCAACCGAGGCTGCGAAGGTCTTTGCTGGCCCCAAGGGTCGCGCCGCTGGCGTACGCCTGTCGAATGGCGAGGCCGTTTACGCTCGCAAGGGCGTCATCTGCTCGACTACGCCCGACCAGTTGTATCGGCATCTGACTGCCGAGTGGGGGCCTCCACCGAAAGAAATCGCGGAGGGACTGCGGAAGTTTCGGCACGGCAAGGGCAATATGCAAATCCATTACGCCCTCTCCCGAGCGCCACGGTGGAAAGGCGACCCGGAGCTCGCGAAGGTTGCTCTGCTGCACCTCACCCCCGGGTTGGACGGAGTATCCCGAGCCAACAACGAGGCCGAACGGGGTCTGTTGCCAGCCGAACCGACAATCTGCGTCGGACAACCAACGGCGCTCGACCCCAGTCGGGCTCCTCCTGGCGCGGCCATTCTTTGGCTTCAATTGCCGGAGACGCCCCGACTGATCAAGGGAGATGCGGCCGGGATCCTGCCTACGCCGCAGGACGGGCAATGGACAGAGGCGTTGCGCGAAGCCTATGCCGATCGCATCGAGGCCAGGCTCGCTTCCCATATCCAGAATTTTGCTGAGATCAGACTGGCCAGACGCACCTACTCTCCCGCCGATCTGGAGGCCTTGAATGTTAATTTGGAGGGGGGAGACCCCTATGGGGGATACTGCGGGCTTGACCAATTCTTCATATGGCGTCCATTTAAGTCCAGTACCAACCATCGAACTCATATCCGCGGTCTCTACCACATAGGTGCATCGGTCCATCCCGGGCCAGGCCTTAGCGGCGGTTCCGGCTTCCTTGCCGCTTCCTCGCTGGAGTGACCGTCCCATGAGAGACTTTCATGAACGAGCGCTTTTACGGCAACATCATGCAGGACGGGAGCGACCAGGAAGCCCCCCCGCCGACCCTAGGCGAAATCGGTATCAATCATTTCGCCCCTTATCTGATCAACCGCATCGCCGCGCGTTACAATGCCAACATGGCGGAGGCGCTGAAAGCGCTGGGAATCACGACAACCGATATGCGGGTGTTGGCGATCCTCAGCCTCAATTCATCCATCACGATCAACGAACTCGCCGTTTATACGGTCACGCAGCAATCTACGATGAGCCGCACCCTCGACGAACTCGAAGATCAAGGCCTCATTCGTCGGACCGCTCGACCGGACGATCGGCGGATCCGGGACGTTTCAATCACCAAAAAGGGGCGACAGGCTTTCGAAAAGATCTGGCCGATCCTCTACGAACAGTTCCGGCAGCTGTTCGATGGTGTCCAGGAAGAAGAGTACCGTTCGTTCATCAACACCCTGCATCAGATTCTGCGCAATATCCGAAAGCACGAAATCTGATCAGATCAGGGAGGCTTTGCTGTGCCCTGATATTCTAGTTTTCATTTTTTGGTCCAGAAGCAACGATCATCAGCTCGAGCCGCATCGCGCGCCGGGTTTTCTCCGAAATCACAGGATCATCCCAAATGTCAGGGACTCGCTCTACGCGTGTCGCGCGTGTATTCGCAGCAGGCTTTGCCCTCCTTGTAGTTTCCTCGTCTGCGAAGGCCGAAGGTCTACCCACACTGCGCGGTCACGACCACACCGGCATTACCGTTCCCGATATGAACCAGGCCGTCAACTTCTTCGTGGACATCCTGGGCTGCCAGAAGGCAACCGCCTTCGGTCCGTTCTCCGATGACAAGGGTACCTTCATGAAGGATGTGCTCGACGTCGATCAGCACGCTGTCATCAATCAGATCGTTCTCATTCGTTGTGGATCGGGCTCCAATATCGAGCTCTTCAGCTACAGCTCGCCCGATCAAAAAATCGTGCAACCGAAAAACAGCGACGTAGGCGGCTACCACATCGCCCTTTACGTTGACGACATCAAGGCCGCGGCCGAGTATCTCAAGACCAAAGGCGTTCGGACGTTCGCCGGTCCTATCCCGATTACCGAGGGGGCAGCCGCGGGTCAGTCGATCCTATACTTCAAAGCTCCTTGGGGACTGCAGTTCGAAGCGATCACATATCCGCAGGGTATGGCGTACGAGAAGACATCGAACGTCAAGCTATGGGATCCGAAGAATCCAGGCCAGTGAGGGCCCCGTCCCTCTGCTTACGCAGCGGTTGGCGAATTGCGGAAGCCGCATCTCGGAGACGCGGCTCCCGCCTATCTCGATGCCAGTCGTTCAGGCTGACGACTATTCTGCGATCTCACTGCCGTCGAAGCCGCCGTGCTTCAGAGCCGTTCGAAGGGCTATTCTGCATCAGGTGATGTGATTCACAATTGAGAAACAGCATCGCAGTGAACACGAGTAGAGGACTCCGATGGCCAGGATCGCCGCCTCCGCCGGTCGCCTCCTACAGCCCTCCTTTTCACGCGACTTTGAGGACGTTCGATAAGCGTAGGCGAAAGCTTCGCACCGATCGTCCAAAAGGAAACCGACTGGATGGCCGAATGCCGTTCAACTTAAACCCTGGATGTTGGAGCCGTGGGCTATGGCACCGATGTGCGGATGACCTTGGAATCGACTCGATCGAAGCTAGCAAGACCGCCGATCTGGCCGTCGACCGCTACCTACTGGGTGCCAAACAGGTTTGAGAATCCGGTTGCCGATTGCGTTGATCGCAATGGATGCGCGAGAGCAAAAACGGTGATCATGAATGGCGCTGTTCTGTTCGACAACGGACTCTTCACCTCGAAAATCGATCTCGTCCGTCTCACTGCGCCGTCGGCGCGAGGCGACGCATAAGACACCGGTAGCGTTCGACGCTTGATCCTATACGAGGGCATCCGGCGGCGCGCCCTGGTGATCAAGGCGTTGAACCAGCGCCGAGCGGAGATCGCTCGGCCATTCCGTCGCGCGATGTGTCTCGAGTGACGTGGCAACGATCCTCTGGTCGGCCAACCAGAGCGTTTTGTCCTGATGGGTAACGTGGTGATTTAGATCGAGTGATGAGGTTCCGATCTGCCTTACGCGCAGCGCGAAATTCAACCGGTCACCGTGAAAGCCGGGCTGCTTGAATGTAACATCAAGCCGAACCGTCGGAAGTCCGAGTTTTCTCTCGCGAATGAGACTTGGCCAGGCGAAGCCAATCTCCTCAAAGAACTCCTCGACTACCCCCACCAGAATATCGAGGTAGGTCGGAAAATAGACGAGACTCGATGGATCGCACTGTCCGAACTTGATCGTGCGTACCGCATTGTAGGTCACAGCAGTCGTCTCCGCTTCGTTGTGGCCGACCTAACCTCTCGCCCACGTACACGCATCGCAGGACGAGGAATCAGCCGGCGCACCTCCACATGTATCCGATAGATTTTGAGCCGATGCTTGTGCCCTTATCTATGTTTCTACTTCGCGTTCCATCATGGATGATGCGATCTCGGCGCAACGATCGCAAATCCGGCGCCGAGGGTGCCGCTTCCGCGTACGCTGATCAGATCGTCAAAGATCCTTCGCTGATTTCCTCCAAGCGTCCTCGATTGAGCCAACCCGCGTCGATGCACGGCAGCGGGATGGCATCGATGAGAAGTTGGGTGTATGGATCCTTGGGGTGCGCGAAAACCTCGTCGCATCGTCCGTGCTCGACGATCACTCCGTGACGCATGACGTACACGCGGTCGCAGACCGATCGGATCACTGAGAGATCGTGACTGATAAAGGCCATAGCGAGCCCCATCTCGCGTGAGAGCGCCTTGAGAAGGTTCAGGGTCTGGGCCTGCGTTGATACGTCGAGACCAGAAACGATCTCATCGGCGAGGACGAAATCGGGCTCGAGCAACGCCGCGCGCGCGATTCCGACACGCTGCCGTTGCCCACCTGACAGCTCGTGCGGAGCGCGATCCAAGCAACTCAACGGCAGGGCGACCCGTTCGAAAAATCGCCGCACGCGGCGCTCCGCGTCAACCTTACTCGTCGCGACGCGATGGAAAAGTAGAGGTTCGGTCAATATCTGGCGTATGCTTCGCCGAGGATTGAGCGAACTCATAGGATCCTGAAATATCATCTGCATGCGGCGCCGCAGCGGAACGATCTGGGACTCCGGCAGATGTGTTATGTTTCTTCCGTCGAAAGTGATGTTGCCGGCGGCGACCTCAGTCAGCCTCAGAAGTGCTCGACCCAGCGTCGATTTTCCTGACCCGGACTCGCCGACGATCCCAACTGTTTCGTGGCGCCCGATATGGATATCGACGCCATGAAGCACCTTTACTCCGCGGGTCTCGCCGCGTCCGACGCGACGGCGTGCCCCGTAGACGACTTCGATGCCGTTCGCTGCGATCAAGGCCTCAGGCATGATTTCTTCCGTCAGACGCGAAGATATCCGCCCGCAGGGAATTGATGATCCCGTCGGGCACCGGCTGAAGCCCGGCACCCGGCCGATCGTAGCGTGGACCTGCTGCGATCAACGCCTTGGTGTAGGGATGCTTAGGTGCTTCCAGCATCTCTGTCGTGGTCCCGGTTTCGACGACGCGCCCTTCGAAGAGGAGCGTCACCCGATCGCAGATCTGAGCAACCACACCAAGGTCATGAGTGACGAACATAATTGCCGTGCGGTGATGCGCCTGAAGATCCCGCATCAGGCGCAAGACGTGCTTCTGAACAGTGACGTCAAGGGCGGTGGTCGGCTCGTCCGCGATGATGAGCTTCGGCTCGAGAGCGAAGGCTGCAGCGATAAGAATGCGTTGGCGCATTCCTCCGGAGAGTTCATGCGGGAAGGAGCGCATGACGCGTTCGGGCTCGCGGATCCGCACCTCTTCGAGCAACTGAAGGGCCCGAACTCGTGCCTGTCGCCACGGCAGCTTGCGGCGCAGACGTAGACCGTCCGTAAGCTGACGCTCGATCCGACGCCCGGGATTCAGGGCGGTGAGCGGATCCTGCGGTATCAAGGCAATCTGATCACCGAATATCCGATTGAGCTCACGCTCGGGGAGTTCCCTAAGGTCGCGCCCATCGAATACGATACGCCCGGAGGCTATTCGCACTGTCCGAGGCAGTATCCCTAGCAACGCCTTTGCTATCGTCGACTTACCGGCCCCGCTTTCACCAACCAACCCGAGTGTCTGGCCGGGCGCGATGTCGAGGCTGACCCCGCGAAGAATCGGTCGACCGCCGAAAACCGAGATCGCATTCAAGTCGCGGATTCTGAGCATCGAGTCGGTCATCTTTTCAATACCGGATCGAGAGCCCGGCGCAGTCCCTCGCCCAACTGATTGAAGGACAGTACCGTGGCAAACAGAGCGGCAAGCGGCGCAGCCAGAACCCACCAGGTCTGATGAATATATTGACGGCCCTCGGCGATCATCCCGCCCCATGTCGGCGTGTCCGAGGAAACCGAGAGACCCACGAAAGAGAGAATTCCCTCGACGATCACGGCTATGCCCATCTCGAGGCTTACAAGCGCCAGCAGCGCTGGCATGATGTTGGGAAGGATCTCTCGGAGGAGGATGTGGAGACGCCGATAGCCGACTGCGCGAGCGGCAAGTACATAGTCCTCCTGCGCTTGCGCCAGCGTTTCCGCGCGAATCACCCGGCAAAATCTCGTCCAATCAATAATGGCGATGGCGGCGATCACGGAGGTAACTCCGGAGCCGATCACGGCTACCAGCAAGATGGACAGCAGCACCGGGGGAAACGACATCCAGATATCGACCAATCTGGAGATTGCAGCGTCCACCACGCCTCGATACCAGCCGGCCAGCAGCCCGAGCATCGTGCCGACGATCGCAGCGAGGCCCGCGGCCACGAACGCGACGATCAGGGCGATCCGGGTCCCGTAGATGAGCCTCGACAAGACATCTCTTCCAAGATTGTCTGTTCCGAGCCGATAACCCGGCTCTGCATTGGCGAAGCCTGCGGGTGGAAGCGCCGTGGCCATCAAGTCCTGATCCAGCGGGTTGTGCGGCGCGATGTACGGAGCCAGGATAGCCACAATCGCGAGCAAAAGTACGAATCCACCGCCGATCGCAATCTTCGGCTCGGTCGCCAATGCCCTCAGGCGATGCCACGAGCCATGGCCGGATTGCGCTTGAAGCACCTTCGTGAGTTCGGAAAAAGAGACGGTCTCATCCATGACGCAGCCTAGGATTGAAGACGAGCTGCAGAAAATCGACCAGCATGTTGACCACGATGAAGATCACGGCAAAAACGAGGACGAGCCCTTGGATGAGAGGAAGGTCGCGGTTGATGACGGCGTCGATTGCCATATTTCCGATCCCCGGGTAGGCGAAGATCCGTTCTGTGATGACGGTTCCGCCGACCAGGAATGTGAACTGGACGCCAGTCAGCGCGAGTGTCGGTCCCACCGCGTTTCCCAGTGCTTCTTGAAGCACCAGGCGCAACTCCGACATCCCTTTCAGCTTTGCCAGCAGAACGTAGTCCTGAGCCATCGCTTCGACGAGTGAGCCCTTCAACACGCGAGCGATCACGGCGCCGAGGGGCAAACCCAATGCGAGAACTGGCAGCACGAGATGGCGGCAAAGATCCCAAAACACGTCGGACCGAAGCCGCAGAAGGCTCTCCGTCCAAAAGAACGGGGTGACCATGCCCGAGGCCACACCTGGATTCAGGCGCCCGGAGAGCGGAAGCACTGGCCAGAGCACACCGAGGAGCAACGCGAGAGCGAGAGCCCAGACGAAATCCGGCACGGCGAGCAAAAGTCCGTTGACGGCGTCGATCAGGTCCTCAACCCACGAATTGCGCCAGACGGTTCCGATGAGGGCAACCGTGCCGCCAACGAGAGCAGCAAGCTCCAGAGCGGCAATACAAAGCTCGAGCGTTGCCGGCAGCCGCTCGAGGAGCACCTCCATAACGCTTCGACGAAGCGAAATGGAAACCCCAAGATCTCCGCTCAACAGCGCCTTGAGCCAAATGCCGAATTGCGAGAGCAGGCTACCATCGAGCCCGTAATGAGCGCGCAGTGCAGCAACGTCGCTCGCGCTTGCGCCAGGAGAAATCATCATCGCCACCGGATCACCCGGAACGATTCGAAGCAGCACGAAGACTACGATCGCCACTCCTGCGAGCGTACCGGCTGCCGTGGTCAGTCGCCGAGCAAGGGCCATCGCAATCATTGCCGAAGCCTCGGTTTGCCCGTGCCGGCCAAGGCCGACACGGGACGTCCGAAGACTTGTGTCGCAAGCCGTGCGGCGCCAACATCGTTTGCGTTCACGGGCGCGCCACAAGCGTCGGCTGCAGCGCGCCCGATGTGTTGGGCGAGACCCTCAGCTCAGACTTGTAGACGATCGGCTGAACATACTGCAGCAGCGGGATGACGTAGCCTTGTTCTGCGATGTACCTGTCGACGGCCTTCCAGCCCTCGATGCGCTTGCTTTCGTCCTTTTCGCCCCAGAGCGGACCGATCTTGGCATCGAGATCCTCCGTCTTCCAAGCTGAGTGTGGCGAGGGACCGAACATGGCGAAGCCCGTTGAGGATGTCGGGTCGGCGATCGCATTGCCCCAATTGTAGAAGGCAGCCGGCGCCAGCTTGTGGGTGGTGCGAAGCTCGAAGTGTTTGGCAATCTCGTAGACCTCGATTTCTGCCTCGATGCCGACTTTGCGCCACATGCCGACGATCGCCTGGATCATCTCGAAATCTTTGGGCTTGAAGCCGCGCGTTGTCTGGATCGTGAACTTGACCGGCTTCTCCGGCGAATAGCCTGAGGCCTTGAGCAGTTCGACGGCCCTTTTTGGGTCATACTGCGTTCTGATCGAAGGATCGTAGGCCGAATACTCAGGAGCCTCGAGCGTATCAATCGGCACGCCGTAGCCACGCAGCAGACGGCTGACGATCGCCTTCTTGTCGATGGCATGGATCGCCGCCAAACGAACGTTCTTGTCGAGCATCACGTCCTTGTTGGTGATGAAGATCATGCCGATATCTGAGATTGGCGCTGCCACGCCGGCAAGACCCTGCTTGTTGATCAACCGGTCATACTCCTCATAGGACACCTCCAGCGTGATGTCGGATGAACCGGATTCGATCTCAGCCACGCGGGTGGTGGCGTCGGGCATGAACTTGAAAATCACAGTCTGGAAGGCCGGCTTGGGGCCCCAGTAGTTCGGATTAGCCTTCAAGCGCAGGAACGCGTTGCCGGAGTATTCCTCGACCATAAAAGGACCCGTCCCGATTGGCTTCTTCTCGAAGCCTTCCGCGCCCACCTTCTCGTAATAGGCCTTCGGCAGCACGTAGCCGGTGAGGAACGCCATCCACATGAAGAATGTTGGCTCGTACCGGACGACGTCAGCCGTGATCCGATTTCCGTCAATCTTGTAGTTTGCGGCAGTTGCCCAGATGAACTGGACCGGGTTGCCTCCGTCCTTTCTTGCTGCGCGCTCAAGCGAAAACACAACGTCTTCCGGACTGAAGCGCGATCCATCGTGCCAAGTTACGCCGCTTCTGACATCCATCCAGAGCCTGGTCTTGTCTTCGTTCCATCCCCACCCAGTCAGAAGTCCAGGCTGAAACGCGAGATCCGGCTTCTGGCCGATGTACTGGTCGAAGATCGAGCGGTAGATCGCCTGGATCGTCGGATTGACGGAGGATGGACCGGACGTCGGATCGAACGACGGAACGTTGACGTTGAATGCGATCGTCAGCGTATCCTTGGCGGCGGCGATGGCACGCGAATTTGCGAAAAGTACTTCGCTCAA
Organism: Bradyrhizobium sp. TM239; assembly: GCF_036247985.1. NCBI lineage: Bacteria > Pseudomonadati > Pseudomonadota > Alphaproteobacteria > Hyphomicrobiales > Nitrobacteraceae > Bradyrhizobium > Bradyrhizobium sp. TM239. The sequence goes on from NZ_BTIR01000001.1 coordinate 168,049, forward strand.
AAAAGCGCTCGCACCCAATGCGAGCGACTGACGCCTGGTCAGCAGCACGGTCCCCTCCCTCGTACCAGGCCATCGGACGCCATCATCATATGCGGTCGCGTCACAAGCTCGGCCATTTGCTTTAGGTCTAAACCATTGGAGCATAGCATGGCGCACCATTTTTTCAAGATGCATGAATATGGATTTATTTGACCTCCATGAAAGCCGCGTCATTTTGGGGAAAAATGCACAAAATCCCGAGTTTGTTTGACAGGCGATTTGGCAGGAAATATGCTTATGCAACTAATTCGAAAGGGAAGCAGCTCATGGCGGAGCGGTCGTTCGAGCGCGAGGTTCAGGATCTACGACTTGGCGAGGGAGAGGTTTTTCGGGGCGAAGGCATACTCGCCATCACGAAAGCTCTTCTGCAGTCCGGCGTGTCCTATGTGGCCGGTTACCCAGGGTCGCCCATTTCACACTTGATGGATGTGCTCGCCGACGCCAAGGACGTTATGGACGACCTGGGAGTGCATTTTGAGACTTCGGCTTCCGAAGCCGCGGCGGCGGCGACTCTGTCGGCCTCCGTGATGTATCCGTTGAGAGGCGCCGTGACCTGGAAGTCGACGGCCGGCACGAACGTCGCTGCAGATGCGCTCTCCAATCTATCGTCAGGTGGGGTCACTGGTGGCGCACTGATCATCATCGGTGAAGACTACGGCGAGGGCTCTTCCATCATGCAGGAGCGTAGCCACGCCTTCGCTATGAAATCCCAAATGTGGCTCTTGGATCCTCGGCCGAATCTGCCGATGTTGGTGCAGATGGTGGAGCAGGGCTTCGAGCTGTCCGAGGCCACCAACACGCCCGTAATGTTGCAGGTTCGCATTCGGACTTGCCACGTTCACGGACACTTCGTGGCCAAGGACAATAAGCGCCCTGCCTTCACCCTGCGGCAGGCGATGGAGAACCCGTCCCGCGACGTTAACCGCATCGTATTGCCGCCAGCTTCCTTCCTTCATGAGAAGGAAAAGTTGGAGAAGCGCTGGCCTGCGGCCATAGCGTTCGTCAAAAACAGACGCTTGAACGAATTCTTCGGAGCGAAGGAGGGTGACGTCGGGATTATCCTGCTCGGCGGCCTGTACAACACCGTCATGCGCGCATTGCAGCAACTCGGCTTGGCCGACGTCTACGGACAGTCCAAGATACCCCTCTACGTGCTGAACGTCGCCTACCCCATTATCGAAGACGAAATGGCGGACTTCTGCGCCGGCAAGTCGGCGGTCTTGATGATCGAGGAAGGCGCTCCCGACTTTCTCGAACAGGCACTCAATACACTACTGCGCAGGCGCGACCTGAATACGAAAGTCGGTGGCAAGAACGTCCTGCCAATGGGCGGAGAGTACACGGCGCCTGTGGTTGCAAAGGGCGTACGGGATTTCCTCCTGACGCATGCGCGTCCGCTGCTGGGAAATCAGCCCCCGATTCCTGATCCTTCCGCGATTCTAGCGCACGAGAAGGTGAAGACTCTGGCGGAGGTCGTTCCTCCGCGGCCGCCGGGCTTTTGTACTGGTTGCCCAGAGCGGCCTATCTTCGCCGCTCTGAAGTTGACCGAGAAGGAGCTTGGGTCTCATCACATTTCCGCGGATATCGGCTGCCATCTGTTTTCGATTCTGCCGCCTTTCAACATCGGTGGGACAACGATGGGCTACGGCCTCGGGCCGGCATCCGCCTCGGCGTTCAACGTCCCCGCGGATAAACGCGCCATCTCGATCATGGGTGACGGCGGCTTTTGGCACAACGGACTCGCCTCGTCTGTGGGCAACGCGGTATTTAACAAGCAAGACACCGTTATCGTCGTCGTCGACAATTTCTATTCCGCCGCGACCGGCGGGCAGGACATTCCCTCCTCGCGCGCGGACAATCCGCGGCGGAAGACTAAGAATTCGATCGTCGAAGCCGTGAAGGGAGTCGGCGCCACCTGGGTGAAGCAAATCGATCGGACTTACGACGTTGGGCGTCTGCGAGACACGTTCCGCGAGGCGTTGACGACCAAAGAGCCGGGTCCGAAGGTCATTGTGGCGTCTTCGGAATGCATGTTGAACAAGCAGCGCCGCGTAAAGCCCCAGTTCAACAGGAAGGTCGCCGCCGGCGAGCGCGCGGTGAAGGAGCGCTTCGGCGTCGATGAGGACATCTGCACCGGAGATCACGCCTGCATTCGCCTATCCGGCTGCCCATCGCTCTCGCTCAAGCATACGGACGATCCGTTGAAGGATGATCCCGTCGCTGCGATCGACAATAGCTGTGTTGGCTGTGGAAACTGCGGCGAGGTGTCTGAGGCGGCCGTGTTATGCCCCTCCTTCTATCGAGCAGACGTCATCTTCAACCCAACGCGATGGGACCGCTTCACGGCTAAGATGCGCGGTGCGGTGATTGGATGGATGCAGCGCCGCCGTGAGGCGCGACGTATCGTATTTTCGTGAGGATTCAGGAATGGACGCGTTGAGTCCGATGGCCGACCAACTTTCGCGCGAGAAGCCGCTCTCGATCGCCGTTTTGGCCATGGGTGGTCAAGGTGGCGGGGTACTGGCCGATTGGATTGTCGAGGTTGCCGAAGCCGAAGGCTGGGTGGCACAGTCAACTTCGGTACCCGGTGTGGCACAGCGTACCGGCGCGACCATCTACTATATCGAAGCTCTTCTACCGCGGGATGGGGTATCACCTGTCCTGTCACTGATGCCGACGCCCGGTGACGTCGACGTGGTCATCGCCGCCGAGCTTATGGAGGCCGGGCGTTCGGTCTTGCGCGGTCTGGTCACCCCTGATCGCACGACCTTGATTGCCTCTACGCACCGGGCGTTTGCTGTCCTGGAGAAGGTAGCGCCGGGCGATGGCATAGGAGATCCTATCGCGGTTACCGAAGCAACTGACGTTGCCGCCCGAAAGGTTATCGCCTTCGATATGGAAGCACTTGCTCTTGCCAATGGAAGCATGATTTCCGCAGCCATGCTGGGGGCCCTGGCAGCGTCCGAGACGCTGCCGTTCCCGAGGCAGACCTACGAGAAGATCATTGGAGGTGGCAAAAAGGGAGCTGCTGCGAGTCTGAAGGCGTTTTCAGCCGCGTTCGACCGAACACGAACTGCCCCCCGCGAGACGCCTCGGCGAGGAGTCGAGAAGAGGTCAGATCCGATCCCGCCAAGCGCCGGTCATCCCAAGCTCGATGCGCTGCTGAGACGTCTGCGATCGGAGATCCCCGAGGCAGCTCAGCCCATGGCTTTCGTAGGCTTGAAGCGCTTAGTTGAATTTCAAAACATAGCATACGCACATACCTATCTGGATCGCCTGAAGCGACTGAGCGAGCTCGATCGCAAGCATGGTGGCGAAGCGGCAGGATTTTCGTTCAGCCTGGAGGCAGCAAAGTATGTGGCGGTCGCGATGGCATATGACGACGTCATCCGGGTCGCCGACATCAAGGTGAGATCCGCGCGTTTTACGAGAATGCGTAGGGAGATCGGCGCTAAGGATGATCAAATCGTCTATTCGATAGAATATCTTCACCCGCGCGCCGAAGAGATATGTGGCATGCTTCCCGCGCGATTGGGACAGTTTGTTGAAACCCGTGGGCCGCTCTTTCGCGCATTGGATCGAATCGTCAATCGTGGCCGGCGCGTCGAGGTTCGGCGGCTAAGGGGCTTTCTCCAGCTCTTTGTCGTAGCGTCACTCCGTGGAACGAGGTTGGGGAGCCTTCGGCACAAGCGTGAGATTGATCATCTGGAGAAATGGCTCGCGATGGCTCGCGACGCCCTGCCGAAGAACTACCAACTCGCAGTGGAAATTCTGCGCTGCCGTCGACTGGTCAAAGGCTACTCGGACACCCACGCCCGGGGTCTGTCCAAATTCGATCGCGTCATGAATGTCGTTCCAGCTCTCCTGGCCCGAGATGACGGTGCCGATTGGCTCGATCGCCTGAAACGCGCAGCGCTTATGGACGAGGCTGGCGTCGAACTGGACGGCGCGATCAAGACAATCCAGGTGTCCTTGAATTAGGACGTTCCACTCGACTTCAGATCAAAACCTGATCATAGCTTTTCATATCGGCCTCATCGCCGGGACAAGGAAGGATGGCCAGGCAATGGCATTCCACCTTACCCGTTGGGGTGGCTTCGACGCGGAAAGTGACGGTAGGTGGCTGACCAAGGTTCGCTCGGAGAACGAGGATCCAGGGGAGAATGGTCTGATCGCAGACGTGGCGTCCGCACAGCATCATCCCGCTCGGATCGCTGTGCACACGTACGCGCGAGGTGGCTGGAGCAACGGCCGGGGCCTACCGCGAAGCGGGGGAATGACCGATTTGTCGCTGTGTCGGGAAAAGGCATTGGAGCTCGCCTCCGCGGAGCTGCGGCGTGTTTGCGAGACTTCGGCGCCGACCACATCCACGGAGGATCATACGGCCGGGAAGCCTAAATGCCATCTCAAGAGTCCTTCTCTTCAAGGCGAAGGCCCTCGCCTCGCCTTCTTCGTGCAAATGCATAATACGCTCCCAAATTCATCGATCGGGGGGCATGCTCTGGTTGAATGAGTTGCCCTCGCCCGAACTGCATGGAAGACGCGCATTGCGACCACCAGTTTCTACACGGACGCAAGCTATCCCCGGCTCGGGCTGAGCTTAGCGAGGATGTCGCCAGCCTCGCGCATCATCGCTTCGATAACCACAGCGGCCGGCTCGATCTTCTTGATAACCCCGACGCCCTGCCCACTGCATACCGGCATCTGCTCTATGTCGGCAACGGCAGACGCCACCGGAACATAGGCGCCGAAGCGTCGCAAGACGATATGTTGACCGGCCAAGGTCATCTCACCAACGACAGGCTGTGACTCGAGATCAGTCGGAACCGCATTCTCGCGGTGCGCCCACTCACCCACAAGCTTGTTGGCGACGACACGCATTGGGTTGAAGCCACCCATCTGCCGGCCCCAAAGGCTGCTCAACGTCGTTTCCGTACCGTTAGCGGTCATCAGGCGTTCCTTGTACTCAGCGGAGACATCCGCCTCTGTCGTCGCTACCATTCGCGTGCCAACCCAGACGCCGTCAGCACCCAAAGCCAACGCTGCAGCGACACCTCGACCGTCGGAAATGCCTCCCGAGGCGAGAACGAGCGCGGGGGCAACCGCATCAACAATCTCCGGCACAAGCACGAAGGTCGGAAGCGTGCCGTAGTTGTGCCCGCCAGCCTCGGTCCCTTGCGCGACTATCACATCGATGCCGTCACCTGCGGCGCGGCGCGCGTTGCCGACCGAACCAACCTGCTCCCAAATCTTGCACCCGGCTCGATGCAGGCGCTCGATCCACTCTGAACGAGGGTGCCCCCAATGAAAGGAGACGATTGCAGGCTTCAGCTCCTCGCAAAGGGCGATGTGGCTCTCGTCGGTCAAGAACGTGATGAAGTTGAGGTTCAAAGGCGCGTCGACCTCCGCGCGGATCGTCGCCACATGTTGAGCTACGAGCGGGGCCGGTAGCGGGCCAACACCGAATGCGCCGACGCCTCCGGCTTTACCGACTGCGATCGGGAGAGCCGGGGTTGAACCAGCAAAGGCCATTCCGGCGCAGGCGAAGGGATAGCGTACTCCGTATTCGCGAGTGAATCTCGTTTCGATTGTGTGTTGAGCGGCCATGGGGTCCCTCGGGAAAATGAGCCAACAGTACGGATTGAGCGGAGATTGCTAGCGGATGAGCTTGCGATGCCTTTCCAACAGGTGCGCGATATTCTCACATGTGAGTGGATCGAAATTCGCGGCAGAGTAACCCACCTTGAACGAGTGCCGTCGCAAACGTTGCATTGCAAAAATGCTCCGCTCGGAGGGCGGCAACGACGCGCTGCAACGACTGGGTAAGCCCCGAGAAGCGCACAACATCGTCGACTCCGGATTGAAGTTGATGCTAGTCTCGTCACAGGGAGGAGGAAGCCGTGCCCTGCGACGAGCTTCAATACTATCCGGCGCCAAATGCGCCGGCTTGGACCACGGTGCTTGATTCTTTGGCACTGCGCGCAAGTGCGCATCAGCAAGATGCTTCGGCTCCGTTTGGCGGCGCTAAGCACAGCGCGGATGCTGACGTTGATGCGTGGCAACAACGACTTCGCAGGACCTTTTGCGATCTGGAAATCGAACCCTATTTGCCGAGCAGGTTTTCGGCCCGTCTGAGTACTTTGGACAGAGGCGAGCTGAAAGTCTCTTTTCTCCTTGCACCGGGTCAGACTGCTACTCGTTCGATGACGGGGATTCGCAGGGCGCCTGTTGAGACGTTTTTTCTAAATATTCACCTACACGGAAACGGCTTCGTGGAGCATCGCGACGGCGTCTCACAAGTTTACGCAGGCGAGGCCGTGTTGATTGATGCAATGCAACCGTACAGGATAAACTATCGCGATCCGTTCCGCGCTGCATGCATCCAATTTCCGCAGAGCTGGCTTAGAGAACGTTGCGACAACAACCTCGACTCTTCGATTGCAAGACGGTTGTCGGCAGGCACGGGCGCGCCGCGTGTGCTGGCTGCCGCCGTAGAGACGCTGATTGAGTCTAATGCACCAGGATCCACAGACGACATCTCGGTCGAACTTTTTCTGGACGTGCTTACTACCAGTCTCAAAGGGGCCGAATGTGGCAACAATTCACTGGCTGCCGGAGTTGCAATGCGCGCGGGACTTCTGCGTCGTTATTTGGCGCAGACCTATCGAGAGGAATGCCTAACACCGGCGATGGCGGCGGCGGCCTTGGGCTGGTCAGTTCGCAATTTGCACAAGATATGCCAGGATAGCGGAACAAGCTTCGGCAAGATGTTGCTCAATATAAGATTGGCGGCTTCCACACAAAAGCTCGTGTCAGCCAGGCAAGGTCATCAACAGATTTCAGAACTTGCGCTGGAATGCGGGTTTCGCGATATCTCTCACTTCTGTCGTGCGTTCAAGCAGCGCTACGGCTTGAGCCCGAGCCGATACGCGCTGTATCACCGGTGATCGCTTACACAGGCAGAAACAAGAGTGGCGGGCGAGCTACCTCATTGGTCGCCATCAGCGTGAACAGGTCGACTATCGGAATTGATCAATCGCCTTATCGAGATATGCGCCCAAACCGAGCGGTCGTCGACCGATCAGCTCGCTTAAGTCGGCTCTCACGTTCGCCTCGTCGCCCGCAGCGCAGGCTTGGGCAACTCCAGAAACCAGGCTGGCATAGCTCCACGACATCCGGCCAAACGTACACAGCATTGTCTTGAACAACAGATGGGGCGGGTTGACGTGACGGATCCTTCGCCCGAGCCTTTCACTGAGCGCTGCGCACACCTGACTCATGGTCCAGGCTTCCGGCCCGGTAAGGATAAAGGTTTTCCCAGAAAGCGATGGGTCGAGCACGACGCGCGCAGCAGCGGCGCCAATGTCCCTAACATCGACAAAGGCGACGGCCCCACCATGGGTTGGAAGCGGAAAGACATTTTGCTTCCGGACGGGATCGCGGAACAGTGCGAGAGACTGGAGGAAGAAGGTCGGCTGCAAGATTACCCAACTTAAACCTGACCTCTTGAGATGATCCTCGATGGCGCCATGAGCAACACCGACGCTAACCCGTGGCGTCAGACTCGCGGTGATTGCCGATATTTTGATAATGCGCGGCTTCGTCGCGGCCTTTGCCCAGTCGATCAAGCGAATCTCCCGCTCGGCATGCCCTGGATCGTCGCCGGTGGTGAGCACCAGGTCCGTGACGCCGTCCAAGGCTCGGACCACGTCATCGCGATCTTCGAAGTGTCCCTGTCGAACATCTATGGTCGAACTCGCAAATTTTTGTAAGGCTTCGGGACGACGCGCGAGCACCCGAATGGGAGGCGAGCCAACGCCTCCCTCCAAGAGCGAGCCGAGAATACATGTCCCGACCTGGCCCGTTGCTCCTAGGATGAGGATCATCGAAGCTTTCTCCTGAGCTGCCCGGCAAAGTTGTCTAACGCTGGCCAAGCGACCGCCAGAGATCGATTGGCGCTCGCGTAGGCTCATGTTAGTCGGACTGAATTTGCGGTAAAGAGAGCGCGCTTTTGCTGCCATCAGCCGGTCGCTACCGTCCACGATGGCAAATCGCCAACGACGTTCAGCGCGATCTCTACGAATCCACAGTGGCTTAGCTGGTACCGCAGCGCTTCACCGACTGGCGGTTTCGCGCAACGAACTCCTAAGTCCGGGCGAGATCTGCAGCGTCAATCAATATTCTATGCGTCTCCAGCAAAGAGATTTCTCAGGACGAAAGATGAGATCGGCGTCAACATGGCGATGGACGCGATTGGCGGCATCTTCCGAAAGGGGACGCGCCAGAAGCCCGAATTCAAATGTGCTTCATTCGCCGATATTCTGGGACCAAAGGCCAACCCTATCCATATCGTGCTGAGGAAGCGACTACACGTTTCGCTGCAACTTCGCAAATTGCCCATCCAAGCCGGCGTCACGCGCCGCATTTCGTTTGGACAAGGTACCGCGTTTCACAAGTGACCGATGGCACTCAAATTGCGCATCAGGAGGGTCCTTTTCCCGCATCCACTTGGCCCCAGAAGCGACGAATTCCCCATCGTCAGAGCTCAGATTTGCCTCGTGGAGCGCGATAACTTCCTTTCCCTCGCTCCGGAACACCTTACGGACGTCCAAGCTTTCAAAGACCCATTCCTCCAATCCGCCGCCGGAATTTTCGGAAAAGCGCCCAGGCGAGCTCGATACGATATCTTGTATCCCTGCTGAAATATCTTATGATGTTCCTCTGGCAACAAATCGCCGGCTGCGCGCAACGTGCCTGCGCTCGACTGCGGCGCTGTCCGGGACGAAATCGACCTGCTCGAGCGGATTGCCATAGACGCTGACGTCAAGGCCAACGGGTTCGGCCACATCAATTTGGAGAAACTCGCGAAAGCCTTTGATTTCATCAATTTCAACGTACAGGTCACTGGCAGCAAACTCGACGCCGCGCAACCTGTGCGACGGGATTTTTGCCTCAGACGCCGATCCTGCCCGATCCGAAATAGTAGCCGATGTCCGAAACCTCGTCGACAGAACGCGAGTGTCGTTCGTCACGACACCGAGAGTTCTGATCGATGGCCGATCACCACACATCGTCCACCTTTCGACCAACCAGGGAAAACCCAATGCGGAAGAACCACCTCCTTTTAGACTTGGTGAACGCAATGTCTTCAGAGGAAATCCGTATTGTGGATCTGACGTTCACGCTTAGCCCGGATTTTCCAACCATTCTCCTCCCGCCGGAACTTGGCCAAGTTGCTCCAGTTCGCATCGAGGAGATTTCGCACTATGACGCGCGCGGCCCTGGACACTATTGGAACAACCTTTCGTTCGGCGAGCACGTTGGAACCCATTTTGATGCACCGATCCATTGGTATACTGGTAAGGACTTGCCGGCCAATTCGGTCGATACGATGCCACTGAAGGATATGATTGCACCTGCCTGCGTGATCGACTGCTCCGAGCAGGCCGAGCAGGATCCCGATTTTCTTCTCACGGTGCCCATTGTCGAGGCTTGGGAAGCGCAGCACGGCCGCATCCCTGAACGAAATTGGGTCTTTCTTAGGAGCGGCTGGGCGAAGAAGGACTTTCGCGCTTATGCAAATCTTCGAGATGATGGGGCTCACACCCCGGGACCAAACGCCGAAGTCATGAAATGGCTCGTGGAGCATCGTGGGATCGTGGGGTTCGGCACCGAGACAATCGGAACGGACGCGGGGCAAGCCGGACATCTCGTTCCGCCCTACCCGGCACATCACTATCTGCACGGTGCGGGACGGTACGGGCTACAATGTCTCTGCAACCTCGACCAACTCCCAGCGACGGGAGCCGTCATCATTGCCTCACCACTCAAGATCAGGAATGGCTCGGGTAGTCCACTTCGCGTCCTTGCTTTGATTTCGAATTGAAGGGAGAAGGATTACGGAACGCAGGGCAAATGCACGCCTCGGCCACGTGAGCGGCTTATCCAAGACCCCTGCTTCCGCCATTCTCATTTCGATAAGTCGATCCTGGAAGTTCTTCGATCGGCGCCAAGCCATCAAGAGTAGCCGGCATCAACAATCTTGATGACGTTGTGCGAACCTGACGACCCCGCTTCTGTCACTGCACTTCTCCAAGTGAACGCTGAAACTTTCAGGCCTCGGCGACACAGTCAACTTCCAGCAAAAACTCCTTGCGCGGGAGCCTCGCCTCCACCGTCGTTCTAGCAGGCCATTGAGCTGGATCATTGCCGAAGAATTCTTTGTAGATTTCGTTCAGTTCATCGAAGTCAGCCCGACGGTCGAGGTAAACATTCACCTTTGCAACTTTGTCGATCGAACTGCCGGCGTATTCGAGCGTCGCCTTAATATGCTTCAGCGCCTGTCTCAATTGCGCTGCGAAGTCTCCCTTTGCCACCTGCACACTCTCATCGTAGCCTGGAAAGCCGGAAACAAAGATCAGACCACCAACCTTTACCGCATTCGAGTGGGGGGACTTCGAGCGAGGAAGGCTCGGATTGTTAATGACGACACGTGCCAATGTTCTTCTCCTGCCGTTGCAATGTTGATTAGTCGTCAGCCCCAGGACGCTTGCTCGTCTCGGCGTGGTGCCTAGTACGAAATTGCTCCGGCGACATTCCTCTTCGCTTTCTGAAGAAGCGCGCAAAATGCGATGCGTGTGAATAGCCGAGCATAAATGCAACTTCCTTGATCGGGAAATTTGAATACAGGAGCAACCGCGTTGCCTGCTCAATCAACGCGTTCTGAACGACCTCATGGGCTCCCGCTCCTGTCACAAATCGGCATGCGGCGTTGAGGACATAGACGGTGGTCGAGAGCCTCGTCGCTAAGCTTTCGACGGTATGAGACTGCGGTTTGATCACGCCGCTCGCGAATCCGACGGATCCGATCACCGACCGCAACACACCTTGAAATTGTCGATATAACTCCGTCTGCGCATCCGCTTGATGCTGCAATTCGCCGTGCGCACTGTTCTGCACCGCGGCCCGATCCAACTCCAATAGCAGGCAGCCCATCAGGTATCGGAGCAAGTCCCTTCTGCGATTGTCGGGCGTTTCGAAGCTGACCAACAACAGTGAGACGAGTTGTTTGACGACCGCCAGGACGTCTTTTGTGGGCAGTTTCACGAGCCGAATGGTGGCCAGCCGTAATGCCGCTCTGTTCAACGCCCCCTCAACCGATGGAAGGCCTGCGATGAAGTCGGACGATACGCTTATGACGACCCCTTCGGCATCGAGTTCATAAGCAAACTCGTGCACCACATTGGCCGGCGTAAATACACATGAGGGCGCACCGACTGAAATCTCTTGTCCATCGTGGCGGAACGTGCACTTGCCCTTCAAGAGTATGGAGAACTGCTCGAAATCCGGATGACTATGTAAGGCGATGCGCCAGTTATTCGGGATATTCCTGACGGCCAACGGCTCGATATGAAAGAAACCGAACACCGACTGATCATGACTTTCGCCATACAATCGGTATGCTGGAACACGCAGAACCGTATCCCCCATAGGCGATGATCTCGCGTTCGCTCCTACTTCGGCCTTTTGTCTTCTCTTGGCCATCGCTCTGCGGGTTCAGGTATCAGTTCCGATACGCCAGATAGTTGGACATTCGCGGTCGCTCTTCTCCTTCCACGCCGCCCATGCGGCTTGTACCTTGGAAAGATCCTGTTCGATGTTCTCGATCAGGAATTCACCTCGGAACTCCAACCTCCCTTTCTCATCATACCATTCCAAGGCATCGATTTCACCAGGCTGCCGATACCGTTCAATCACCAAACCCATGGAGCCGGCTGGCCTTTGCGGTGAATGCCTGACGTGCGGCGGCAACAAATACATCTCCCCCTCGCGAACGATCACCTCACCACGTTCGCGAGTGACCGGATCAATCAGCTTCAGGGTGACGTCGCCGCGGAGTTGAATAAAGAGTTCTTCACCGGGATCGTCATGATAATCCGGGCGGTAGTTCGGTCCGCCGACCATCATAATCAGCAGGTTCTTCCAATCTGCCTTCCAGAACTGGCGATTGCCTATCGGAGGCTTCAGGGTCGCCCCATTCTCCTCGATCCAGGCATCGAGATCGATCGGTAGATTTTCTAGCGCCTTTAGCACGTTGGATCTCCGTTCGGCCTCAACCGGGGTCGGTACGCAAGTCTGATGTCTTCATTGATGCTTTTGAGACCGGGCCATCTCATCATGCAATGATCGATACTGCCGATTGAGATAAATCAGGAAATTCGCTTCGCGGCTCATCGCAATCGCATCAACTTCACCGAAGACCACGCTGTGAGTACCGACCTCTATCAGGCCGGTAAACTTGCAATCGATCGACTCGATCGCCGACAACAAGGCAGGCGCGCCCGTCGAAAGTGTGCGCCACTGGCCGATCGAGAACCGTTCTGACATAGCCATACCCGCCTGACCACCGAAAGCCTTGGAAATTTCCTCCTGGTGACCGCTCAGCACGTTCACACAGAAGACCCCGTTGCTCTTAACCGCAGCAAGCGCGCGACTCTGCCGGTGAAGACAGACGAGTAGCGTCGGGGGATCGTCCGAAACCGAACATACCGCGGTACAGGTCACTCCGAGCCGGCCCGCCGGCCCGTCGGTTGTCACGACCGCGACTCCAGCCCCCAAACGGGCCATGCCATTCCTGAATTCGACCGCGTCGATGGCCACGTTACGTCCGCTGCAGGTTCTTGAGTACGGAGATATCATCGTTGCTATGGTATGACGTCCCACGCCAGCCGTTTTCATCGTACTCTTCGAGGAATTCGGACGCGAGCGCCTCCATCGAGGCAAGCGCGCCGGACCCCCGAGCGTAAAGTAGGCCGTGCATCCTGATCACCTCGTGGTTGCCCGCATAATTCCGTTCGTACAACTCGTGCCGCGCCCCGAATTCGGAACCAATAGCGTCCCAAAGCGCCTTCATGATCTTTATTCGCTGCTTGTAATCGATTCCGTTCGAACCTCTCGAGTATCTGGCCAGGTAGGCGTCAACCGTGGGGTTCTTGAAATCCAATGCGCTGGAAGGAAGATAGATCAGACCAGAGGCGACGATCTGCTCTATGATTGCCCGAATCGCGGGATAGGCCTCGGTTGCAAATACGCGGTAGGCTTGGCAAGCTCTCATATTTGGCAGAACCGCTCCGTTGACCCAGGCATCGGGTACGGCGGCCATTGCATCGGTAAGAGACCAGAATAGGTTGCGCCAGCTGATGATTTCACCGAGTTGAACCTGTACCCCCCGAAACTCGTCCGTCCCGCATGCGCGAAGCGCCTTCACCAGCAGCCCTATGATGAAGTCGAGCTTAACGGCCAATCGGGTGCAGCCTTGGAACGTAAAGCCGTTCTGGAATCCCGATTGAGGATAGAACTTCTTCAACATGCCGATGTCGCGGTAAACGAAAACGTCCTCCCATGGAATGAAGGCATTATCGAAAACGAAGATCGCATCATTCTCGTCAAAGCGGCTGGTCAAAGGGTAGTCGAAGGGAGACCCGATCGCCGCTGCAGCCAATTCGTATGATGGACGGCAGATCAGCTTTATTCCTGGCGTGTCCATGCGAGCCATGAACATGACCGCCATCCCTTCGTCCGTAATCTCGGTCGAGATGTTCTGTCCGAGGAAATTGTAATGCGTCAGCGCCGACGAAGTCGCGACCACTTTTGCGCCGGAAATATAGAGTCCAGCATCCGTTTCCTTTTGAATGCTTACATAGACGTCCTTGACGTCCTCGACAGCGCGGTGCCTGTCGATCGGCGGGTTCACAAGGGCATGATTGATGAACGGAACGGTCTCTTGCGTGAGCCTGTACCAGGCACGCGCGTTCTCGGCGAAAGCGCCGTAGAACTCGGCGTTTGCACCCAACGTATTTGTAAGGCTCGCCTGATAGTCAGGGCTCCTTCCCATCCAGCCGTATGTCAGCCGAGCCCAAGCAGCGATCGCTTCTCTCTGAGCGAGCAGGTCCTCGCGTGAGGTCGCATACCGGAAGAAGCGATGAGTCCACCCCTCAGAGCCCGTGTCCGTTGTCGTCGTCAACACATTTTTGAGCTTCTCATCGCGCAAGGCGTCATAGAGCCGCGCGATCGATACTGCCGAATTTCGAAAGGCCGGATGACGGGTGACATCCTTGACACGCTCTCCGTAGATCCACACTTCGCGCGCGTCTCGAATGGACTCGAGGTATTCCGCACCAGTATAGGGATGATCTCCCGTCGCGCTCCTCACATTGGTCTTGACGTTCATTGCGCTACTCATGTCCTGCCGCTTCCTCGCTTCAGCATTTCATCTTGCAAGAGGTTGAGGCAACGACCACTTCTTCAAAAGGAGTGACCGGCACCTGGCAAGCGGACCGCAAATATCCTTGACGGCGCGTTCCCCGGTCTATTTCAGGAGAGCGCAGCCGCCGTCCGAAATGGGACGAAATGCCACTTCGCCTGGGATCGTTGAAAGAAGCTTGTAGTAATCGTAGGGATAATTTGTCTCTCCAGGACGCTTCACCTCGAAGAGATACATCGGATGGATTACGCGACCGTCTTGCCTGATCCTGATGTCGCCGAACAGCTTGTCTTTGCCGCTTACCTTCTTCATCTCAGGCACGACTTGTCGGGCGTCGTTGCTATCTGCCGCCGCAACCGCATTCAGGAAGGCCAACGTCGACGAGTAAACGCCCGCCTGATTCCCACTTGGAACCTTGCCGTGCATTCCCGGTCGCGCACCAAATCGCATCGAGAATGCTCGCGTATCGTCGTCAGCATCCCAGTAGAAGGACTCGAGAAGCTGCAGGCCTTGGGCGACATTCAGGCCCATTCCATGAACGTCGTTGATGAACAGGAGGAAAGCGACCATGGACTGTCCTCCCTGCCGAATACCGAACTCGGATGCCTGCTTGATGGCGTTGATCGTGTCGCCGCCGGCATTAGCGAGCCCTATGACCTTTGCCTTAGAATTCTGCGCCTGCAGAAGTAGCGACGCAAAGTCTGAAGTACCCAGCGGGTGTCTTGCTGAGCCAAGCACCTTCCCGCCATGTGACTCGATAAAGCGGGTTGCCTCAGCCTCGAGGCCTTGTCCAAGCGCGAAATTGACCGTGATAAAGTACCAGTCCTTTCCGCCCCGCTCCATCATCGCCGCCGTGGTCGCATGGGCAGTCGCCCAGACGTCATTAACCCATTGAATGGTGTTGGGTGAGCACTCCTTGCCCGTAAGTTCGGAGGTCGCTGTCGACGACGCAAGAAACGTGACCTTCGTGCCGCGAAGCAAAGAGTTGACTGCGAGGCCAACCGCGGAATTAGGTACGTCCACCACCGCATCGACGCCGCCGCTATCTAACCACTTACGCACGATCGCGGTGGCGACATCTGGCTTGTTCTGGTGGTCCGCGAAGACAACTTCGACCTTGATTCCCTTGTGCGCACTCTCGAATTCCTCGGCTGCCATCCTAGCCGCCTCCACCGATCCCATACCGTTGGTGTCTTGGTACAAACCCGTGACGTCGGTGAGCACGCCGACACGGACGATCTTATCGGACAGCTCCGCGTTCGCCATCTGGGGAGCAAAGATGGTCGATGCGAGCACTAGCGGAAGGATCGTTAGCTTCATTTTGCGCTCTTTGTCGTCGCTGGTTGGCGATTTAGACCTGCTTGTCCGGCACGCGAAGAATGAGGCCATCGAGGGTCGCGGTCATTCGTATCTGACACGACAGACGGCTAGTAGCCCGTCGGTCGGCAGCAACGCCAATTAGAAGCTCATCCTCGAGCTCTTCGACATCTGCGAGGCAACCGCTCCATCCCTCATCCACATAGACGTGACAGGTCGCGCACATGGCGTTGCCGCCGCACTCCGCAAGAATGCCCGGTACGGCATTGCGAACGGCCGCCTCCATGGCACTCTCTTGTTCTCGCGCCTGAATCTCGTGTGATTCGCCCGAAGAGAGGACGAACATAGTTTCTGGCATTTTTAGCTCGCCCGCTTGAGAGTTATTGGAAGGCTTTCAAGTCCACGAAGTGTGTTGTTGTATCGGCGCTTTATTTCTCCTGAAATCTCAATCGCACGCACTCTTTTGGCCAAGGTCGACAACATCACCTCACCCTCAAGTCGCGCGAGAAATTGCCCGCTGCACATGTGTATCCCGGAACCGAACCCCACATGGCCACTTGTCCGACGGCCGATATCGTAGCTATCAGGATGCTCCCATTTTCTCGGGTCTCGATTTGCCGCTCCGAGGAACATCAGGACCTTCTTGCCGGCGCCGACCTTGAAGCCGCCGATCGTGACCTCCTGTGTTGTCGTTCGGAAAAACGTTTGCACGGGGGACTCGTAGCGAATGGCCTCCTCGAATGCGTTGCGGGCGCGGCCTGGATCATCCCTGAGCAGCCTCCACTGATCAGGGAAACGAGCCAGGCAATACAGTGCCGCGCCAAGTCCATTGACCGTCGTGTCAAGACCCGCGCTCAGCAGCGTGCGCACCAACAGGGGTGCTTCAGCTTCGGCAATGTCGCCGGATTCAACACGAGAATAGATACAAGCCCCGAACCCCTCGGTGGATAGGTTCTCACGTTGGCATTGCTCCAAGACATACGCCTGATGCGGAGCGGAGCGCTCGATCGCCTGTTGTCGAAGTTGGTTGGGCGGGCCGAACGCGTTGAATACGACACCCGCATATGGCAACAGATGTTCTCTTCCCTCTTTCTTCAATCCGACTGCCTCCGGAAACACCGAGAGAGGAAATGCCTCCGCAATATCTCTGATTGCATCGACGCTGCCCCGCGCAAGCAACTCATCCGTCCTGTCTTCAGCCACTCTTGTGAATTTCTCGCGCAAGGCCCTCACGACGGCGGGGGATAGAATCCGATCGAAGACCGCTCTTATGCGGGTATGCGCAGGAGGATCAGCTTCTAGAATGAGGCTGGGTGGTCGCCAGGGCTTCTCCTTGGCGAAATCAGTTAGCCCGGCGCCGCGACTTGAGCAG
This sequence comes from Bradyrhizobium sp. TM239, assembly GCF_036247985.1. Taxonomy (NCBI): domain Bacteria; kingdom Pseudomonadati; phylum Pseudomonadota; class Alphaproteobacteria; order Hyphomicrobiales; family Nitrobacteraceae; genus Bradyrhizobium; species Bradyrhizobium sp. TM239. The sequence continues at coordinate 185,040 of NZ_BTIR01000001.1, forward strand.
AAATTGCGATGATCATGCAGTACGTCGTGCACCTCCTTATATCGAGCAATGGCATAGACATCCCATTTCGATAGCCATACAACTGGTGCGATGTCACGAAGACGCTCGTGCGTGGGATAAGGATCATCGAAGAAGTCAGTCGAGAACGGATCCAAATCCAGCTCTGGCATCTGACGATCTGTCGACGTCATGATCGCACACCTCCGGCTCGGCTAAAGACGTAATGATGTTATGCAGGCGCAGGCGCACTCCCCCGGAGCGTACATATTCTGCTCTAATCGGCTTCCGGCACTAATTATGCTGGACGCACCCGCGCAGCCTGACAATGACCAATTCCGCAAATTCGCCAGCCACCCGTCCGGCCGCGACGATGATCCGCCGGGCCTACTTGGGATGCACGAACTATCGCTAGAGACGAAGCGGGGCGATCCTCAGTGAGGCTCCCTGCTTCCCGATCCAACAAAGCCAGATGCCAACCTCGCTCAATTGCTCTCCCCGCCGCGACAGCATCGCCTTGCTAGTGGCCCCCGGGGCTGCACGCTCTAAAAAAACCGGCCGCTCAGCGCTTGCGCGCGCGGCCAGTATTGGGAGGAAACGCCGAAGTGGGACAATGCACGCGAGATCACGTCCGTACTTAGCGGCGAGGTCATTTGCGCGAGGAGCCGGTCGAGCGCAATGACCATTTTGACAAAACCGCCCACCATTTATGACAAACTTGCAGCGAAAGCCGAACGGTTGGTCCCGCTCAGCGACAGCGCCTCGTGTACCGCTGCCGTGAGATCATAGATCAAGGACCAGTCGACTTGACTTCGCCCTCGAACAGCACGGCGTGAAGCGATCGCCTCGCTCTCTTTCTTCATCAGTGAATACTGAGTCTCGATGATCCGGCGTTCCTTCCAAGATTCCCGTGATGCACGATCCGCAAATGCCCTCCTCACATGAAACAGTAAGCGAAACGCCAGCTTCGATCAGAACATTCGCGGCCGATTTGCCGGGAGGCACACGCAGCTTCTGACCAGTACTGGCAACAATGATTTCAAATGGCGCAAGCTGCCCGTCCGAGACATGCTGTGGCGAGAAGTATTCTCGATGGAGACGACTTGCATCGACCCCCGCCATTTGGGCCCCTTTCAGTACCCAATCAATGAAGCCCGATGGCCCGCAGACATATAATTGAGCATCGGGGCCCGCCTCCGAAACGACTTGCTGAAGATCCAATTTCTGATCGTCGGGACCATCATCAACGTGAAGATGAACCCGCTTTGAGTAATCGCACGACAAGAGATAGTCCCGGAATGCCATTCTGTCTTTTGATCGCGCACAATAATGTAGCCCGAATGCCGCCCCCATCGTGTTCAATTCCTCGGCCATACGGAGAAGCGGCGTAATGCCGATCCCGCCGGCCACTAGGAGTGAGCTCGTCGCAGACTGAACCAACGAGAAGTGGTTCCGCGGCTCACTTATCTTTATGATGTCACCAACTTCTAGCTTATCGTGAACAGCAGTCGAGCCCCCCCGCGATTCTGTCTCTCTCAGGACCGCAATAACGTAAACATCTTGTTGGGCAGCAGTATTGCATAGAGAATATTGGCGAACTATTCCTGTCGCGAGATGAATGTCCACATGCGCTCCGGCGCTGAAGAAAGGCAACGGTTCTGCACTGGCGGGCGCAAGCTTGAGGACGCAGATATCCTTAGCGATCTGCTTTTTGTCAGTGATTCTTACGTTGAGCAGATTTTGCATCGGTGAATATCGTTCCGGCTTCTTTCGTGGGCCAATCCCTGGACGTCGTCCTGTTTGAGCAGGGAGGCCGATGGCACATCGGTCAGTTTCTGCTGAAGCGCATTGGTAGCGAAGCATAGCCGCCGAGAGTGTTATTGAGGAAGATTTCTGGCTTTCCTACCTCGATCGTCTCGACTCTCTCCACCATTGCCATCAATAGGCTGGAGATTTCGAGGCGAGCCAGATGCATGCCAGCACAAGTGTGGATTCCGTGCCCGAAAGCCAAATGGTCGGTCGGTCGTCTTGAGACGATGAATTCGTCTGGTTGATCCCACTTCCTTTCGTCTCTATTTCCTGACGAAAACATGACGAGGACCCGAGAGTCTGCTGGCAGCAAGATGCCACTCAACTCGACATCCTTCTGCACGCATCGGGTAAACGTGCGCACCGGAGATTCCAGGCGCAACGCCTCATCGATCGCTGCAGGGATGAGGGCCGGATCCTTGCGAAGCAGCTGCCACTGCGTGGGATTCTCTCCGAGTAACCGTAGGATATGACCCGTGGCAAAGATGGTCGTATCCAGACTTGGCCCGATGTATTCGCGCATCATAGCCGGGCATCGCTCGGCCAATGTCTTGTTGTCACCGACAACTTTGTAAATGCGATCGGCCCAACTGCCAGGCCGCAGCTTTCCGGGAATGGCCTCTTTCAGACAGAATTCGTGCAACTCCTTGATCTCTGCTACGGCGCCTTTTCCACGCTCGTTCATCGGGCCCATCGCGTTGAACGTCGCTGCTGCCCACCTCAGCATGGACTCGCGACCATATATTGGGAGGCCTACGAGATCGGATACGATCGTGAGCGGGAGGACCTGGGCAAGTTCGGTCATCCCGTCGAAGGTTTCGCGCTCACAAAGATCATCCACAGTGCGACGGGCTGTATCTTCAATAAGAGGCTTGATCTCCTTGAGTGCTCCAGGCAGGAGCGGAGCCGACGTGATGCGTCGGATCTCGTCATGAAGCGGCCGATCGGTGGTAAGCGAATTTGCTTTTGGGCCCGACGTCGCAGCGTTCACAGCGGCGTCCATTGCGACACCGCGGGAAGACACGAACGTATCCCAGTTCTTGAGGACGTGCTTCACTTCCTCATAGCGAGGGATCGCCCATACCTGATTGGAGGTAAGCCAAACGACCGGCCCAAGATCTCGCAATTCCTTGTATAGAGGATACGGGTTTGTGATGCTGTCCGGCGTAAAAAGGTCGATACTCGACCTGGGGGCTTGGGCCATAGTTACCTCGATTTGCAGCAATTCGTCCGATCGGTTGAGGCCGAAGAACGTCAGCTACTAAAGTTCGAGGTGGCGCTCGTTTCGCCACCTCGAAGTTGAATGCGGCATCGTGCCTGCGGTCTTGGTGCTAATTGTCAAGCTGGATCGAGTGCCAAAACTCGCAACCGCGAGCCGGTGCATCCGACAGGCTGGTGCTGTCAAATCGACGACTTTAAGCGCGTCCGTGGCAAAATGGTTCATCGGGTAGGTGATCGTGGCATGAGCATCCATCTCAAGCCTCCTCGTTTAGAAGTTCACTCCGAAGCGCTTCAAGGCCGCTGATGAAGCGGCTCGGAGAATCCGGTCGTAGAGAAATCCAAGACAGCCCAGAGTCAAAATGCCCGCAAACACCCAGTCTGTGCGACCGTAATTGCGCGCATTCCAGATGAGAGCTCCCAAGCCGACTTCCGAGGCAACGATTTCTGCGGACACGATGGTGAGGAATGAATTCCCCATCGCAATCCTGGCGCCCGTCACCAAATGCGGCACCACTGACGGTACGATTACGGTGAGCAAAGTCGCCAATCGGCCGGCACCGAGCGCTGCGGCCGCTCTCAATCTGATCTCGGGTACCGCAACTGTGCCCGCGATTGCGTTGAGGGTCATCGCAAATACCGTGGTGTAGAAGATCAAAGCGATCTTCGACGCGTCGCCGGGCCCCAGCCAGATGACGGCGAGGGTTACAAACGAGATCGGCGGGACAAATCGGAAGAATTCAATATAAGGCTCACACAGCTTCCTGATTGCACCGACATATCCCATCGCCATGCCAAGAGGAATTCCTACCGCAACTCCGGCAATCCATCCGGCCAGTATGCGAAAGGTCGATGCGACGATGGACGCCCATAAGCTCCCATCGCGCGCAAGTTCAACCAAGGCCCAGAATGTAGTCGCTGGCGATGGTAGGAAGATTGGAGGAAACCAGAGGCTCGACAGCTCCCAAGCGACCAAGCCCGCGAAGATCGACAGGATGGGAAAGACAACCCCACTAAGTGACGGGCGCTTGAACAACTTCGCCGGAAGCAACGAGACTTGCGGTGTCATCCCAACGGCCTTCACGCACGACCTCCCAGCACTAGTCCTTGGGCGGTCAAGACTTTGTTCACCTCGACTGCGATGTCGTCCCGAAGCGTCCGGAGGAGTTCGATTGCGCGAGAGCTTGCCAACTGGCGCGGTCGGGACAGATCTACTTCGGCTATGCTCTTGATGCGCGCTTTTGGCCCGACGGTCATCGTTACAACGCGATCAGCTAACAGTATGGATTCTCCGATATCGTGCGTAACGAACAACACTGATGCCCCGGTCTCCCGCCAAATTCGTTCGAGCTCGATTTGGAGAACTTCACGGGTCTGAGCGTCCAACGCTCCGAATGGCTCATCCATAAGAATTACGGACGGCTCATTGGCAAGCACCCGTGCAATTTGGGCTCGCTGACGCATTCCGCCCGACAATTCGGAAGGAAAGCGATTTGCCGCCGACGACAACCCGACCATGCGGAGGTACTTGTCAGCTTTCTCAGTGCGCTCGCTGCGGCTTACGCCCCGAATGCGGGCAGCATATTCGACGTTTTGACGAACAGTCAGCCATGGAAAGAGCGCCTCAGAACTCTGGAATACAACGCCCCTCTCCTTACCAGGCCCCGTGATCGGAACTCCTCCGGCGAGAACGGTGCCTTGAGCTTGAACGAAGCCTGCGATGACGTTCAGAAGAGTAGACTTCCCGCATCCAGAAGGCCCGAGTAAGCATACAAACTCGCCCGGAGCGATGCTCAGGTTTACACCGTCTGCCACAACGGTGTCCCCAAGCTTGACTGAGACGCCTTTCAATTCGATCGCTATGCTCACCGTGATCGATCCACGTAGAAGCCACGAGCTAGAAAGTGGGGAACGTCAACCTTCGCCGGACTCGACTTTCGACTAAACTGAAATTCAGCAATTTTGTCGAAGCTCTGGATATCGGGGTCGGAGAAATCCCGAAGATGAAACCTCAGGAGCCCAAAAAGCGGAAGCGTATCCGAAGCAGCGAGCTTGGTTTGCTTCTGAAAATCGGCGGCCGCCGCCGGCAGGTCGGCCTCCATTTGGCGGTTGGCTTCCGCAAGGACGTCTAGGAGCTTGTGCGCAACGGCTTCATTCGACGCCAACCAAGTCGGCGATGCCGTGACCCACATCGTGCTGAGATAGCCCACCTTGCCGTTAGTTGCGAGGCCCCTCGCTCCCTGCTTCATTGCCATTGCCGGAAACGGAGGCCACGAGAAGAACGCGTCGATATCTCCCCGGAGCAGCAGCGCAACAAATTCGGGGCCGGTTGCGTTTACGTATTTCAACGCCGATTCCAAGCCGTATTTTTCGGCAAACATCGCCGCGCAATATTCACTCACAGTACCCTTAACGACTCCCATCTTCTTGACCTGACTTGGCTCGTCGATTCCCGACCGAGCCACGGCTTGCAAATAGTCTTCGGAGTCGTGGAGAATTGCCAATGGCCGCAAGTCAGCACGGGCCAAGCGAAGAATGACGGTTTGGTCGGCAGCAACACCGAGCTGAGCCTGCCCGGCGATGATTGCGTCCATCGCCTCGCCACCTTGCGCTACCCGCAGTAGCTTAACGTCCAAGCCGGCCTTGGCAAAAAGGCCGCGCTCTTGTGCGATGTAGACCGGAGAAAATGCCGGGTCGATACCAACGCTTATTGTGATCGTATCAGCCGCGGCAACCCGCGCGATAGCCGAGATCAGCAGGCCGCAGACGGAGAAGCAAATCAGCGATTTGCGCAGCGGGAGCGGGAGTCTAAATTTGTTGGATTTGTGAATGAGCATGTCGCCCCTGATAATTGCCGGTTTCGAGCCCGGTCTATCAGTCAGGCTAGCAGACGGATCCAGCATTGTGCAATCTGATATTTCTGGTGATATGTCCAGATGTATAACGGTTTGTATTTTTTGGCTGTATGTCCGTCGATGAAGCCGCTGGCTTTCGCTCTCGGCTCGCCATCGCGACGATGGAGGAACCGAAATGACTTGGTTAGCAAGGCGAACGGATCCGAAGTTCCGTTCGAAGATGCTCGGATTCGGCTTCCCTCAGGTCGGACCGCGAGCGCTGAACAGAGGAACGAGCCGGTCGCGCCGCGACCGCAGGTTCGGTCGAGGCGGACGAAAGGAAAGGCTGAGTAGGTCAACCCGCCCGGTTGTTGCGCTACGGCGCCCGGCAAACGGGAAGGTGGCAGGCTCGACTCACGCCTTCGAGGTGCTAGCCGTTTTGAGCTCAACAAGAATGTTGCGATAACGCCAAGTGCTGCGGTTGATCAACTCATGAGGAATTCCCGGCTCACGCCAAAGAGCCGTTCCGGGAGTTTCCTTGGTTGGCTTGCGCCGCCCGTCGGAGAAAATCATCTCATTGTCTCCGTCCGTAAGCGGTATCACCAGATAAGGAAGTTCGTGCCGATGCCACGGCTGGCGCCCGCCGGGATCAAGCGCCAGACCCCAAACGCGAACATATTCATTCTCGAAGACAATCTCATCTCCGATTGGTCCCAGTGGTTTGGAGGAATCAAACGCAATTTCATCGCCCATATTATGTCTCCCATCTTCTATATTTGAACGGATGCTATGTTGCCTCGGAAGATGGCGTCACGCTCGTTGGGCAGCAGAGCAGCCAATTGATCATGAGGATCCATCAAGCCCATCGGAAATGGCCAGTCAGATCCAAACAGGACGTGCGAGGCGCCAAAGACACTTTGGGCCAATCGTAGCGCTTCAGGATCATGAGTGACACAATCAACCATGAGGCGTTTCATCAACGCCTTGGGCCCGGGCAACGACCTATCCACTCCGGGTCGAACCGTGTGGAAGCCCATCTCGAAACGGCCCGCCAGCATTGCGGCGGCCCCTCCTCCGTGCGCAAAGCAAAACCTGATATGAGGGTAGCGGGCGACAACGCCACCAAACACGAGATGTGCGATGGCGACCGTCGTCTCATATGGATTCCCGAGGAGATTCCCCAGATAGAACGGCGCGAGGCGTCGATCTTCAGCTTCGCCCGGATGAACTAGAACGAAGGCCCGATTGTCGCTCAATACCCGCCATAACTGGTCGTAGCACTTGTCAGACAACATCCGGCCGGACGCGCCGGCTGGCGAGCTAAATCGACTGAAACCACCTTCGATGGCGCGAGTTGCTATTTCGGCCGCGAGATCCGGATGCTCGATCGGCAAATGCGGCAGGGGCGTAAGACGAGCCGATGACACTCGCGTCAGCGATATGAGGCCCTCATTGACCCGGCTGATCCATTGCGCGGCAGCATCCTCGCCCAGCTGCTGGCGATACATCGGAGGCGGTACTGAAACATAGGCGGCCTCGACTGAGTTAGAAGCTAGCCATCCAAGTAGGGCCGCAGGAGAGAACAGACCTTTTGCACCGACCACATGCCCGTCGATCGTGAGGGTCGAAGACGCGGCATCCCAAGCAATGCCGTCGCTCCCAAGCACCGATGGTTCTTGGACCGGTACAAGATGAGTATGGATGTCGAGTGAGATCGCTTCCAAAGGATCAACCCTGCTGCAGGACAATTCGACGATACAACTCATCGGCCCGTCCTGGAGTGATGGGTTCTATCGCGGCGACGTGATCATCTGGACGAATCAACACCAGGGTGTTGGGCGCACAACCCATGCGATTGAACAGCCTCTCACCGACATCCAATAGCGCGCGGTCCCGCAGCCCCGAATCCAACGGAGCATCCCATCGCGAGACGACATAGTGCTTCAAGCCAGGACTGTGAGCTGGAATTTTCGGCTTGCGGCGTGCGTCGGTGAAATACAGAGCAAGGAAGGTGTTGTCGATCAAATCGTGCAAACGGTGCGGCCGACCATCCGGGGCCTGCACCTCGAAATCAGGCACCCTGTCTCCGACCAGGAGAGGTCCCTTGTCCATTTTGACCATAGACCACTGCGCGCTGTCGTCGACACCCAATCGTACGCCGAGCATTGTTCGAGTTGCTGCGAGTCCCCAGGCAGTCCCGGACATCAGATCGGTGACATCGCCCTGCCCGCCCATATACTTGCGAGCTTGCTCCGCCATTTCTCCCGAGCCATTTGCAGCAAGAGGCATTTGCTCGCGTGCATATCCTCGAAGGAGGTCCGGGCCAGCCCAACCGCGCAAGACCCAAGCAAGTCGCCATGGCAGGTTGATCGCATCAAGAATGCCGGTATTCAACCCAAGCGCCCACATCGGCGTAATCAAATGCGCAGCATCGCCCATGAGGAATATTCGGTCGCGCTGCCATTCCGATGCAATCCGATGATGCACGCGGTAGACGACGGTGTTTATGACCTCGAGCTTGTCGACGTCCCCGATAAAACGACGGACCTTTTCTCCGAAAGCATCGTTGCTCGGTGGCTCCATCCCAGGAGCGAGCGGAAATAAGAAGCGCCAGCAGTGAGGCTGCCGAACCAGGATCATCCACTCCTCGGGGTCCGAGAAGTACGCCAGATACGGGTAGTCTCGAGGATTTGCGAGGTCGAGATCGACCTTGAGGTCCACTAGCATGTACCGGATATCGTGAGACACACCGTCGACGGGTATGTCTAACTGAGTTCGGACGGTGCTACGCCCACCGTCACAAGCAAGCAAATAGGACCCTTCGAACTCGCGTTCCCCTTGTGGAGTATCGAAGATCGCTGCCACACCGCCTTCGTTCTGACGGAACGATTTGAGGCGATGGGACAAATGCATCGATCCAGGACTGGCCTCGTCAACCGCTCGCTGCAGGATCGGTTCAAGGTGGTGCTGAGGCAAATTTATCACGAAAGGAAAGCGGGTATCCTCGGCGAGCACCTCCGTGCGAACCGACAGAGTTGGCTTATTGGTGGCGCGATCGAGGCCGCCAATTTCGTCCAAACGCAGCGCCTTCTGCAATACCGCGTCCGCCACGCCGTATCGCCGGAACGCCTCCAGTGTTCTGGTGAGGATTGTTCCGGCCTTCGTATCAAGCGAAAGCGTCGCGTCCTCCTCGAAGATTTTGAAAGGAAGGCGGTAGTAGTGGAGACCCAGCGCCGTCGTAAGACCGACGGGTCCTGCACCGATAATCAGGATAGGCTTCGTCTCGCTAGTATTCTTCATGCTTCACTCGCTGGATAGGCGAAGTCGCGACTGACGATGGAGGCCGTCATTGTTGCAGCGTCGGACAGCAAAAACAGAAGGGGGCCAACGACGTCCTCCGGAACTCCGACTCCCGTCGAAGCCCGCCATCGTTCATCGTCGGCGCCGGCGTTGGCCGCGCGATACTGCGGCGTGTCGATGACTCCCGGGGCAATCAGATTGAAGCGCACCCGATGCTGTGCGACTTCCTTTGCAGCGCTCTTGACGAACGCGATCAGGCCACCCTTCGTGGCCGCATATGCGGACGCTTCCGGCCACCCCTGGTACGCGAGCCCAGACGAAAACGCCACAATGATTCCGCGTCGGCGCTCGATCATTCTCCCAATGACCGCCTGATAGCACCACACGACGCCGTCGAGGTTGACCGCCATGACCTTCTTCCATTCGGCCGGATCCATGTCCTTGACCGCCGTCCTCGGCTGTATCGCCGCACCACAAACGAGGCCGTCGATGTGACCGAACGATTTTTCGATATCGGCGAAGGTCTCGATGACGGCGTCGCGATTTCCAACATCGAGCTTTTGAGCTACAATCAAGTCGCTCTCCGCCGCCAGCGACTGCATCGCCTGCTCATCGACATCGCAAACAACAACTCGAGCGCCGGCGAGGGCGGCGGCACGGGCCAGCGCTCGACCAATGCCGTTCGCGCCACCGGTGATGACGATCACATCGCCTTTTGCTTGAAAGGATACCTTCATCGTGGGGCGCTCATTGACGGTATGTTGGTTGCTCCGTAAAGGTCCTGTTCAACCAAGCGGTTGCTGAGTTCGCCCAAACCGGTACCGCGAACGACGACATGATCACCGGCCTTCATGAAGACTTGCGGCTCTCGCGCGTTACCCACGCCAGCGGGCGTTCCGGTTATGATGACGTCACCTGGCATCAGAGTCATACCGAACGACAGTTCAGCAATGAGGTCGGGAATCGAGAATGCCATCTGCTTGACCAAGGCGCTCTGGAGCACTTCGCCATTGAGCAGGCATTCTAGACGAATGTTCGGAATGTCCAATTCATCCCCCGTAACGACGTACGGTCCCATCGGCATCGTACCATCAATGCTCTTGCCCTTGAGCCATTGTCCTCCATGACGGCGCTGCAGATCTCGCTGAGACACATCGTTGGCGAGAAAGTATCCGAAAACGTGGTCCAGTGCCTGCGCGGCCGGAATGCTTCTCCCGGCTTTCCCGATAACAAGCGCGAGTTCCGCCTCATAGTCCCATTTTGCAGAAATGCGAGCATCGAAGCCAATATCCGCGGTGGGACCGATCACCGTCCCAGGCGCCTTGCCAAAGAAGGTTGGTGCATTCGGTCGCTCGACCTCCTGCCCGTCGCGCTTCCCGCGACCTTCTTCAAAGTGATCCCAGTAATTCCAGCCCGTGCACAGGATATCCCGCTGAAAACGGCGGATCGGAGCCAACAATTGGGTCTGCGCAAGTGGCACCCTGGGCAAGCTGTCGTCTCTCCGCAGTTTGGCGATCAGGCCATGCCATTCGTCCCCGAGCGCAATCAGATCGGAGACGCTAACCATCCGATGGGGCAGAAGCAGAACCTCATCGTGCTCGACAATGCCCGCGCGCTCTACGCCTGCGAACTTAACACTTGCGAACCGCATCCGTCCCTCTTGCTAAGCGCTAGGTAGCACGGCGATGGCGTTGATCTCGATAAGATAATCGGGATGCGTCATCTTGCAGATTTCGACCATGGTAGAGGCAGGCAGCGGGGGCTTGAAGTATTCCCTGCGAACGGCGTGGATTGCGTCGAAGTGCTCCATGTTTCGCACATAGACATCGACGCGCACGACGTCTTCGAGCGAACCGCCCGCAGCCTCCACCGCAGCCTTGATATTCTCGCAAACCTGCCGGGTTTGCGCGCTCACGTCGCCCACTCCGGCGATAGTGCCATCCGGCTTCCGGGCAGTCATGCCCGAAACAAAGAGAAGCTTTCCACTAGCCTCGATAATGGTTGCCTGTGAGAAGTGACCGTTCGGTTGCCTGAGCTTGTCCGTCGTGATCTGTTTCTTCATGATGACTATTCCTTTTAGTGCTTGTGAATCAACCGATTGCAACACCGACCTTCATCGCCGCCTCGGTCAGGCTGCGCATCGTTTCCGGACTAACGTTGCAAGTGCCGGCGCTTTTCTTGGACATTGCGTGAACCAACTCGCCAGGGGCGTAGACACGCTCAATACCAGGCGCGCGCTTGGACGACGAAATACGGCGCAGCTGTGTATCGACGCGCGACTTGAAGTCATTCTCTTCCGCGAAGTGGGAAACGTCGATCGCAATGAACAACTGGCTGCAATTGTATGGCTGCGATGCGTCACCATACAAAGGCTTGACCTCCGCACCGACCGCGCCGCCGGAAAGACCTCCACTCAGCATGTCGATCATGAACGCGAGTCCAAAGCCCTTCGGGCCGGCGGCCGGTAGCAACATCCCCCTGATTGCCGCGCTTGGATCGGTGGTGGAGCGCCCTTCCGAGTCGGCGGCCCACCCCTCTGGAATCGGATTTCCGGCCGCCGCAGCCAATCGAATTTTCCCCATCGCCGTGGCGCTCATGGCAAGGTCTACTTCGGCCGGGTAGTCACCCAAGGTAGGTAATGCGATCGCGATGGGATTATTTCCAACGAGCGCTTCGGCGCCTCCCGGAACGGGCATTAGCGGCCGAGTATTCGACATGACGATACCGATGCATCCTTCGCCGGCGATCATACGAGCGTACCGTCCGGCAGTACCGAAGTGAAAGGCATTACGCACCGCCACCGCGGCAAGACCGGCCTTGCGCGCCCGCGACGCCGCAAGCAGCACGGCCTGCCGTGCTGTCAACTGGCCAAATGCGTTGGCGGCATCGATAACAATAGCCCCATCCTGATCTTTTACGATTTCGCCGGCCGGCCGTTTTGAGATGGAGCCGCTCAAAAGACGATCCAGATACATTGGGACCAACATCACGCCATGTGACGGCACACCCTCGAGATCTGCCGCCACGAGGTCTTCGCCGACCACCTCAGCATCTTCACGACGAACTCCCGCCGCGGCAAAGATCGACGCAACATCACGTACCAAGCTGGCAGCATCGACCGCGACGGCCGGCTTTGGACTGGCCGCCGTCATTATCGAGCATCCTGATCATTATCGTACCAGCTCGGGCGCTGGGGGTAGTGCGGGCCATCATAGATCTCAACGACGACCGTATCCTCATGCGCGATCGTTGGGCCGTGAACGTTGCCCTTCGGATTCCAGTAGAACGAGCCCGGCCTGAGCACCAAGCCATTGTGTTTGTATTCATAGTGCCCCTCCAGCACGAACATGAACTGGTTCGATGCGTGCATGTGGGGCTCTGGAATGCTGGTACCTTTGTCGAATTTAATCAAACAGATCGAAGCACCCGAAGCATCATCCCGCCAAAGCACTTTTTCATAGACTCCCTTGAGGGATTTCGGACGCCATTCCTGCTCGTTACTCTTGATAAGCACCTCGTCGAGCTTCGGCATGTTCTCAGGCATTTGCGGTTGCGTGGTCACGTTGGGATTCTCCCGGGTTACGTCTCAAGTTTGATGTTATTCCGTCTCGCCAACCCGCGGCTGCTCAGCCGTCCTTGCGTTTGAACCAGCGCATGAATGGGAACGAACTAATTTTCGCGATGCACGTATCGGCAAGCTGCTGCCGGATGAACGCCGCGACGAAGTGTCCCCACTCCACGAGCCCCCGTTCGCTTTCGCGAGATATCGTGTCGTCGGTGCCTGCTCCGTTAAACGGCATCGCCAACTCTCCTGCGCCCACGCGAAGGCAGGCGCGTCGGCTGCAACAACGCCAGTTCCACGGAGGGCTCTGTAACTTCAGCTTGCACAACACCTGAAATATCTGAATTATCGTCTTTGTCAATCGACCTTGAAGGCAGGGAATTGGCCTCGACCACGTTGAGTTCGCGGCGCACCAGAAGAGGTCGCTGCTGATCCGCGGTTTTGGGGAAGCTTGGCTTCCGGGCCGACAGAATCTGCATAGAGGTCGAAATGACTGTGAGAATGATGTTGTAGTGCTTTTCGAAGTGAGGATTCACGATGTATCGCGCCTTATTCGCGACTGCTTTTCTTGCGGCGACCTGCGCAATGGCTTCCGCGGACCCGTTTCCTAATCATCCGGTCACGATCATCTCGCCTTATCAGGCAGGCGGGACGAGCGATATCATTGCACGAGCCTTAGCTCAGAAACTCCGGCAGATGTGGTCGCAGCCGGTGGTTGTTGAAAATCGACCCGGGGCCAACGGCGCAATCGGTGTGCAGGCGGTGGTTCGGGCGCCAGCGGACGGCCACACGTTGCTCGCCGTTGCGTCGAGCGCACTGACCTCCAATCCGTCTGTTTTCCAGAACTTGAGTTATGACGTTAGGCGCGACCTTGCGCCTGTCACAAGGACGGGACAGGTCCCCAATGTCCTTGTTGTAAACCCATCGGTGCCGGCGGCGACGGTGAAGCAATTGATCGCCCTCGCGAAAGAGAACTCTGGCAAAGTTAGTTATGCTTCCCAAGGCATAGGATCGAACGGTCATCTCAACGGAGAGATGTTCGGAATGCGAACGGGGATCAGCCTGCTACATGTGCCTTACAAAGGCAGCGCGCCGGCCGTTACAGACCTGATCGGCGGGCAGGTCCAGGTGATGTTCGACAATTTGCCGTCGGTATTGGCCCAAATCGAAGCCGGTAAACTCCGGGCGTTGGCGGTAACCGCAGGGAGGCGCAGTCCGCTTCTCCCTGACGTTCCGACTTTGACTGAAGCTGGATTAGCGAACTTCGACACGAGCGCGTGGTTTGCGATAATGGTCGCCCACAATACCACGGACGAGATACGCCTGAAATTGGAGGATGCATTTAGATCGGTCCTGGCCGACCCCGAGACCAAGGCTCAACTGGTAGCAGCGGGAGTTGAACCTCTTGGAAAGGGCGCAGCTGATCTAGCAGATAAAATTGGTGCCGATACTGCGATCTGGAAGGAGGTTATCGAAGCCGCAAAGATCAAGGTGGAGTAGGACGGGACCGGTCAAGCAGATCGCACAGGCCCGCGCAGCAGGCCGATCTATCGCTGCAATTTCGGGCCTGCCACCTCGCGGTCCCATGTGGCCTCAGTTTTACCTCGCTCCCGCAATTTGAATTTCTGAATCTTGCCGTTTTCGGTCCGCGGAAGATCCGAGACGAATTCAATGAAACGGGGGATGGCAAAGTACGAAAGTTTTCCTTGGCAAAACCGCACCACATCTTCCTCCTGGATTGCCGCGGACTCCTTCAGTACGATCGCAGCCATCACCTCGTCTTCGGCCAAGTCAGAGGAGACGGGGAACACCGCAGCAAGTCCAATTGATGGGTGGGACAGCAGAACTTGCTCGACCTCATAGGACGAGACGTTCTCTCCGCGGCGACGAATGGTGTCCTTCAGCCTATCGATGAAACGGAAATAGCCGTCGGTCGTTCGCACGAGCCTGTCGCCGGTGTGCAACCAAAGATTTCGCCAAGCCTCGACTGTTTTGTCGGACATCCCGTAGTAGCCCGAAGCCATCGCAAATGGCTCTTTCGCTCTCAGAAGGAGCTCGCCTGGCTGACCGTCATCGACCGGATTGTCATCTTCATCAACAATAACCGCCTCGAAACCATCCATCACTTTACCGGCATATCCCGGTTTCCGGCAATCCATCGTCGAACAGATTACCGCGTTGCTTTCAGTTGAGCCAAAGCCGTCCAATAGGGCAATGCCGGTGCGCCTTTCGAATTCTACGCTTGCCTGCTCGGGCACGCCCGGCGCAAGTGCGCAGCGTACCGAGTGCTGTCTTTCGTTCTTGCCTTCGGGCCGCGAAAGCAGCATAGGCACCATCGCCCCCAACACGTACGTGACCGTCGCACCCGAGCGCTCTAGGGCTTCGTAGAAATTCGAAACCGAGAACCGCACTTCCACAACCTGCGTTGCGCCGTGCAACAGCGCTTGGAAGAAGCAGTTCAGGGCGTTGGTGTGAAAGAGCGGCAGGGTAGTGTGCAGAACATCGCGCTCGACGAGGCCGAGGGCCTTGCCGGTATACACGCCCCACCAAAAGAACTGTGCGTGTGGGCAAACAACACCTTTGGACGGACCTGTGGTTCCCGACGTGAAGAGGATCGTCAGAGGTTCTGAGGGCTTGATGACAGCCGGCTTTGCAGGGCCGCCTGGCCCAGGGAAAGGGCTTATCTTGATCGAAAGAGACTTCAGCACGCTCACCGAAGTGTCTCCCAGCACCCAAGCTTCATTGAGTGGCAGAACGCTGAGATCGAGCCCATCGAGCACGGGTAGGAACTCGGCCTCGATGAAGATCAACCGGGCTCCGGAAGTGCTGAGCATGTGCTGGAGTTGAAGGCCTCGTGCCGCGGTATTTATTGGGACGCTGATGGCCCCCATCCAGGCGCAGCCCAAGAACACAGCCATGAATTCCGGCTTGTTGCTGCAAAACATCGCGACGCGATCGCCAGGAGCGATGCCCGCTTCGCGAAGACGCGAAGCGTAGGCTTCAGCCATGTCCCTGCAGTCGCGATAGGTCCAGGATGTACCTCCGCAGATGAAAAGATTTCGTTCCCCGAACCGAGACGCCTGCTTTTCAAGTATGGCCGCCGCTGTTCGTTCACTCGCGTGGATATCTGCGACGAGTGCTTGCGCCTCGACCACGGCGACCTCCCAACCAACGTGAAGGAGAGCTGTTTCGTTCTCCGGATGCGCGAGGAGTACGCCTTGAAAAATTAAAATGTCAAGTGATATATCAATTGACTGGAGCGGACATCTGCCCTGCGCTCCATTGGAAAATTTCCTCTGGCGTCGCAAACCAGACGTTGTCGGCCTTAAGAATGTAGTCCAAAGCCTGCTCGAAATACTTCATTCGATGAGGTGCGCCGATGATGTACGGATGAACACTCATGGACATGACGCGCGGCTGTACCTCTCCCTCGAGGTAGAGGCGATCAAATTGATCCGTCACTCGCGTGAGCCAAGCGGATGATTCATGTTGGTGTGCAACCATCAATGGCAAATCACCCATCTCGACGGAGTAAGGAATCGAGAAAATGTCCCCGCTCTTCGTGTGCATTCGCACGGGATGGTCGTCCAAAGGCCAGTCGACAACAAATTTGAAGCCTGCTGCCGCTAGGTGATCGAGAGTTTCCGGCGTTTCATGCAAGCCTGGTCCCAGCCACCCGAGCGGTGGCCTGCCGGAATAAGCACGAATAACCTCGAAGGTACGCCTAATGTCGGCCGATTGATCTGGCAGAAGGTGCAGTGGCCGCTGGTGATATCCATGGCCCATGAAATTCCAACCTGCCTCCTGCACCGCGCGGGCAACCGGCTCGTATTCTGAATCCACGACCTTTCCGTTGATTGCGGCGGACGCCTTTAGACCGCGCGCTGCGATGCTATCTCTCAACCGCCAAAAGCCGACGCGCATTCCATATTCGTGCCACGACCAGTTAGGTACGTCCGGTACGACAGCGGCACCTCCCGGGGCGCCGAAGTACTGGCGAGGAACCGGCTGATCAAATGCCCACGCCTCGATGTTGACGATCAAATAGACCGCCACACGTGCCCTGTTTGGCAGTTCAAGGCGTGGTCGTTGGCTGATTGGATTAAAGCCGAACCTCTTTAGCGGAAACTCTTTCGACAACACCGCACCCCTGTTTCGACGTTTTGCGCCTCCGAAAGCTTACGCATCCAGACGGCAGATACAGCGATGCGGGGATATCGCATTCTATGTGAAATATCAATTGATATCACTGCGGCGGCGACACCAGCGGACCGAATGGATCCGAGGGACGACGAAGCGCATTGGGCGAGTTGTGCTGAATTTTTTCGAGCCTGTCGCGCACGGCCTGAATATGCTCGCGCATCTGCTGGGCCGCGGCATCCTCATCCCCAGCAAGGACGGCTTGCGCGATCGCCGCATGCTGCCGGTTTGACGTTTTCACGTCGATCGTTTGCCACAGGTTCAAATACCAAAAACGAGTTGAACGCTCATGGAGCCTTCGCGCAAACTCGCTCATTTCGGTATTGCCCGAAAGCAACGCCACCTCTTGGTGGAAGCGACGGTCATTTACGGTAAACGCTGCGATGTCTGGCGGGTTCTGCTTTGGATCAGTTGCAGTTGCTAGACTCTTGAGCCGCTCGAGAACTGACGGATCCACCCCTCCCATTTTTGCTCGTCGTGCCGCGCCCCGCGCGAGCTCGGGTTCGACGGTCAATCTGGAATCGAGGATCTTTATGATTTGAGCAAAGCTGTCTGGCTGGACGACAATGCCCTTTCGAGGAAGGATTTCCACCAATCCCTCGACTTGCAACCTCTGCAATGCCAAATGAACCGGTGTGCGGCCTAGGTTAAGATTGGAACAAATCGCCGCTTCGTTGAGATACTGACCGGGAAGGAAATGGAGCATCAAAATGCGCTCCTTGATCTCCTCATACGCTTGCGTCACAAGCGAGGGAGACTGCTCCGCCTTCTTGCTGACAGGTTTTGGTCCGGTCGCCTTCGTTTGTCCCGTCTTTTTCCTGCTCTGCTTCGCCATAGCGATCGTCTAACCTTCTTTTTTAGCCCGCGATTGTGGTAGGTGGCACCACACGTGAACCTTCACATTCTAGTCTCGATCCATACCACGTAAAATATCTCAGGAACACTTCAGAGTGGAAATTGGCAGGAATCGCCCTTTCCGACCCTCTAAGTTGGGCCTCCTGAGGGGGCCCCGCATCCTGTGCCCAAGGCGATTTCCTGCTGGATGAGGATATCCACACACCGGGGCACCCTGCTTCTTGGATCGGGGCGATCATCCTGGATCAAGCACCGGAGCCGCTCTTACACTCGAGCTTGCGTCACCGATGCGAGGACAATTTGTTCGACCTGATCGCCCCATTCAGCCCACCCTCGCCTTCGCCACGTGGGTCGCGATCGCGTCCATCAGGGCCGGCGACAGGCAATCATAGGGCTCGAGCCCGATTTCCTTCAGCCGCGAACGAATGCCCGCCATCTGCTCCGGCTTCACGCCGGATTCGATCACGGAGGAGACGAAGGCGGCGAATTGCGGCGCCTGCGAGCCCTGCTCCTGGAACAGCTCGGGATGGACGAAGTCGAGGCCGTAGAACGGGTGGCCCTTGTTCTCGATGCGGCCGTACATGTGGGTGCCGCAGGCCTTGCAGGCGTAGCGCTGGATCACCGCGGAGGGATCGACGATCTGGAGCTTGTCCCCGTTCTCGAGCACGGTGACGTTCTGGCGCGGCACCACGGCGACGACGGAGAATGTCGCGCCTTGCGGCTTCCAGCACTTGGTGCAGCCGCAGGCATGATTGTGGGCGACGTCGCCCTTGATGCCGACCTTGACCGGATGGTCCTTGCATTTGCAGACGAGCGTGCCGCCGGCAAAGCTGCCGCTGCCCTGTTTGAGGCCGTTGTCGATCGAGGGGTGGAGTGCAACAGTCATGGGTCGATCCTCCTTGGGGTGACGGTTTCGGGCTAGAACACGACGACTGAACGGATGGATTTGCCCTCGTGCATGAGGTCAAAGCCCTTGTTGATCTCCTCCAGCTTGAGCACGTGGGTGATCATCGGATCGATCTGGATCTTTCCGTTCATGTACCAGTCGACGATCTTCGGCACGTCGGTGCGGCCGCGCGCGCCGCCGAACGCCGTGCCGCGCCAGTTGCGTCCGGTGACGAGCTGGAACGGGCGGGTGGAGATCTCCTTGCCGGCTTCGGCGACGCCGATGATGATCGAGGTGCCCCAGCCGCGGTGGCAGGCTTCCAACGCCTGCCGCATCACCGTGGTGTTGCCGGTGCAGTCGAAGGTGTAGTCGGCCCCGCCGTCAGTGAGGCCGACGAGGTGCTGGACGATGTCGCCGGTCACCTTCTTCGGGTTGACGAAGTGGGTCATGCCGAACCGCTTGCCCCACTCCTCCTTGGAATCGTTGATGTCGACCCCGATGATCTTGTCGGCGCCGGCCATCTTGGCGCCCTGGATCACGTTGAGGCCGATTCCGCCGAGGCCGAACACGACCACGTTGGCGCCCGGCTCGACTTTCGCGGTGTTGACGACGGCGCCGACACCGGTGGTGACGCCGCAGCCGATGTAGCAGCTCTTGTCGAACGGGGCGTCCTCGCGGATCTTGGCGACCGCGATCTCCGGCAGCACGGTGAAGTTCGAGAACGTCGAGCAGCCCATATAGTGGTAGATCGGCTTGCCTTTGTAGGAGAAACGGCTGGTGCCGTCGGGCATCACGCCCTTGCCCTGCGTCGCGCGGATCGCGGTGCAGAGATTGGTCTTCTGGCTGAGGCAGCTTTTGCACTGCCGGCATTCCGGCGTGTAGAGCGGGATGACGTGGTCACCCGGCTTCACCGAGCTCACGCCGGGCCCGATCTCGCGGATGATGCCCGCGCCTTCGTGTCCCAGGATCGACGGGAAAATTCCCTCGCTGTCGAAGCCGTCGAGCGTGTAGGCGTCGGTATGGCAGATGCCCGTCGCCTTGATCTCGACCAGGACTTCGCCGGCCTTCGGACCTTCCAGATCGAGCTCGACGATCTCGAGCGGCTTCTTGGCCTCGAAAGCGACGGCGGCACGTGTCTTCATCGTAAACTCCTCGAATCGAGATGTAGCCTTGGCTTCGGCCTACCGCTCTTCTTGCAAACAGGTATTTGACGCGATGACCCTAGGCGTTCGATCTTGGCACTCTTCCTCCCTGGATCAGTTCTTTGAATTGACTACGAGCGCCATCGCTGGGAAGCCGAAAGCTAGGGCCACGACCCGGTTCGATTCCATCTATCCGGCGTAGTTGCGCCCACAGCTCGGCTGTCTTTAGGGCGAGCGACGCGCAGTTAAGGACCGGCGCGCGATCAACTCGGCACTCCCGCTCTCCAGCAATCAGCAAACCCGGCAAGACACCCGCTGGAATTATAACGTCTGCGCCTGCGGCAAGCAGCGGATCCGCACACTTGCGGAACTCCTCGATCATGCGCTGCCTAGCCCCCGCATCGCCGGCAAAGGCGGCCGAAAAGTCTTCCGGACGACTACCCAGACCAGCAACCTTGACCACGCGGCCTTGAACTCCGTACCGCTCAGCCTGCTCGAGGTGCCAGACTTCGAAGTCGGGATCGAGAGTAACAAGACCTAGCCGACGTCCAAGCTGCAGACCGGCGAGGATACTCGCCTCGCCAGCACCGACGACGGGTATCCGAACAGAAGACCTTAGTTCGTAGAGGCCCGGATCTTGAAAATGGCCAATGACCACCGCGTCAAAGCCAGCCTCTTCGGCCCAAATCCCGTTGTCCACCGCCAGAATCGAGCAACGAAATTCGCTCAACCTTGAAATGTCACTGTCGGGCGGCGACATTCCGTGCACCTCGACCTGAACGCCCGGCGCCGAAATGTTCGCGAGATACTGTGACAGACGCACGAGATAGGCATCATTCATCGATCGATCAACGAAGCTCTGCCAGTAAATCCGGATAGGCTTTTGGTCTTTCATGAGCTCGGCTCCGCTACCATGGCGAACAGTTCAGTTGCCTTGCGCCTTTGTCATTCACTTGATATATCAGATGATACTCTAATGAAACAGCTTTTCCGCCTGGGATCGGCATTGTTGCGCCAAAAGCAGAATGAGATGCACGATGATTACGTGGTTTTGCGAATGGAGAGACGTTGGTGGGTTAAGCACGGGCGTGTCCGACTCTGACGTCCGAGCGATCGCGTCTCTCGTCCGTATCTGCAAGCCAATCGAAAGTGCGACGCTCATGCGGCCTGTCCCCGCAGTAGATCCCCATTACCAAGACACCAGCAAGTCTTCCTGTCTCGTGATGCAAATCGACTTTCGCGACGCACTTTCTCTCGAATCTGCCCTGACAAGA
Organism: Bradyrhizobium sp. TM239; assembly: GCF_036247985.1. Classification (NCBI taxonomy): domain Bacteria; kingdom Pseudomonadati; phylum Pseudomonadota; class Alphaproteobacteria; order Hyphomicrobiales; family Nitrobacteraceae; genus Bradyrhizobium; species Bradyrhizobium sp. TM239. The sequence goes on from NZ_BTIR01000001.1 coordinate 206,117, forward strand.
TCAGGACCGCTAGCCGCGCTGTGCGAGCCGATGCTTTTCCCGAGCCTTAGCGATCTCAAGCCTACGCAGGAAGTCATGCTGGGCAGGAACTATCCGGTCGCCAGACGGGCGCAATCGGAGGGCCAGGAGATTGCGTACCTAGTCACATACTCAGGCCCGGCGCAGGACGAATTGTCCTGGCACACCAGTTACCTCGCCCGGCACCGCGTCGTTCTGACCAAACTTGTCGGTATCAAGCAGTTAGAGATATTTACACCGGCGATTGCGGTATCAGGCCTGCCTATTCCATTCGTACGCTCGTTACAAAGAAATAGGACCCTCTTCGATTCAGCGGATGCAATGATGGAGGCGATGTTATCGGAGGTTCGCACCGAGTTACGATCTGATTTCGAGAACTTCCCGCCCTATGAGGGCGAGGCTCGACACGAACCCCATTCTCTCGTGAGGATCGTTTAAAGCCAGGACAATCAACTCACCGGTAAGGATTCAGCGGCGCGGGTGCCGCCGAGATAGGCTGCGATAAGCTTTGGATCGTGAATCAAGGCCTCGGATGACCCCGATTGGACGATCTCGCCTGTCTCAAGCACGTATCCAAAATCCGCTGTATTGAGCGCCGCCCTGGCGTTCTGCTCGATTACCAATACGGAAACTCCGAGCCCGCGCAGTGCCGCAATGGTGCGGAAGATCTCCGCGACAATCAGTGGCGCGAGCCCAAGGCTTGGCTCGTCTAAGAGGAGAACCTTTGGCTTCGCCATCAGTGCTCGCCCAAGCGCAAGCATCTGACGTTCGCCGCCCGACAACGTGCCCGCAACCTGGCTTAGGCGTTCTTTTAATCTTGGAAATCGGTCGTAAACGTCGTCCAAATCAGCCTTGCGGCTACGGCGATCCCGCCTGAGATACGCGCCGAGCAGCAGGTTATCTTGAACTGACATTTCGGAGAACAGCTCGCGTTTTTCCGGAACGAGGCAAAGACCACGTGCGACCCGCTCCTCGACCGTGAGGTTAGATATGTCGGCCCCCTCAAAGTAAACGCGGCCGTGCGATCCCAACAGACCGATAGTTGCGAGAAGGAGTGTGGTCTTTCCTGCGCCGTTGGGACCCAGCAGCGTCACGATCCTGCCAGGCTCGACACGCAGCGATACGTTGCGGACAACTTCGACCTTGCCGTAGCTAACGCTCACTTTATCTAGCGAAAGTATCGCCATTAGACGGCAACCCCAAGATACGCTTCCTGGACGCGCGGATCATCGACAATCTCGGCAGGTCGCCCCTCGCAGAGCTTGGAACCGAAGTCCATGACGACTACGCGATCGGCGAGGCCCATCACGAATTCCATGTCGTGCTCGACCAGGAAGATGGTGACCCCTTCCGCTCGCAACGCTCTAAGCAGTTCTCCAAGTCGTTGCTTCTCGTTCCTCCGAAGCCCCGCAGCAGGCTCGTCCAGCACGAGGAGCAGCGGATCTGCTGCCAGGGCGCGCGCAATCTCCAGAATCCGCTGATTTCCGAGGGCCAGATTTCCAGCTAGCTCCAGAACGTCCCGACCAAGACCGACACGATCCAGTTGATGAAGGGCATCGGCCGTTGCCCGCGCCTCTTCCTGACGGTCCAGTCTGAACGCGCCAGTGAAGATGCCGGCGCTAGTGCGCGGATATGTCCCGAGCAAGACGTTGTCGAGAAGCGTCATGGTCGGCCGCAATTTGACATGCTGAAAGGTGCGCGCGATGCCTTCTCGTGCAATGCGGGCCTGCGATTGACCAGCGAGAGACCGACCGCAAAAGATCACATCCCCCGAATCGTATCTCAGGGCGCCCGTAATCAGATTGAACAGAGTGCTTTTTCCTGCTCCGTTTGGACCAATGAGGGCCAGAATCTCTCCAGAATTGACTTCAAATGTCACGCCATTGACTGCGATGAGGCCACCGAACCTACGGACCAGCTTCCCGACCTTGAGCAATTGTGTGCCTGGCTTAAGTTGCTGGCGACGTGGCAAGGATCCATTGCCTTTGGGAATAGCTTTAGGCCGCATTGGCATCAGGCGAGCCAGAAACGGCACAAGCCCCTGGCGCGCGCGCTGTAAAAATACGATGAAGAGCGCAGAGAATACGACGAGTTCGAGCTGCCCTGATCCGTTCTTGATCACGAGTGGCAGAAAATCCTGAATGGTATTCTTTAGGTACGTCACGATAGCGCTGCCGGCGACGCCTCCGAGCAAGGTTCCAGCGCCGCCAACCATTGCCATCATGAGGTACTCAATGCCGGCCCCTGCTTCGAACGGTGTAGGACTAACGAAACGGCTTAGATGCGCATAAAGCCAACCAGAAAATGCCGCGAGCAGCGCAGCCAGCACAAAGGCAACCAACCTCGCATCAAAGACGTTGATGCCAAGGCTCTCGACGAGAACAGCTCCGCCGCGCAAGGCCCTGAACGAGCGACCAACGCGCGAATCAAGGAGATTGCTTAACAGAAGCAGAACGATGAGTACGATGCCCCAGATAAGGTAGAACATCTGCCAACTCTGTACGAGTTGATAGCTTCCGACCGCGATCGGCGGGACGTTTGCCAGTCCGTTGAAACCGCCAAGACCATCGATATTGCCGAAGAGGAAGCCAATTGCGAGGCCCCAAGCTACAGTACTGAGTGAAAGAAAATGCCCTTGGAGACGCAGCGTGATCAATCCGAGGATGGCAGCGACTCCACACGTTAGGGCAACACCAAGCAAAAGACCAACCCAAGGAGACTGGCCCTGGACAACAGAGAGCCACGCGGTGGCATACGCGGCAACGCCAACGAAGGCGGCCTGACCGAACGAAACGATGCCGCAGATTCCAGTCAGGAGTGCAAGGCCGATCGCAACCAAGGAATAGATGCCGACATAGTTCAGGAGGGTGATGCTGAAAGGGGGCAAGATCGCCGGCAATGCTCCGAGCAACAAAACGACCGCGGCTATCAGCAGCTTGGATAGCGCGCCGTTCATTCTTCAGCTCCCTCTTCTGAATGCGAGTAGTTGATTGAGCGCCAAAGCAGGATTGGGATAAGGAGAGAGAACACGATAACATCCTTGAGAGCGCTGCTCTGAAAAGAAGCAAAGCTTTCGAGGACACCGACCAAGACTGCCCCGAGAGCGGTGGCAGGATAGCTCGCTAGTCCGCCAATAATCGCCCCTACGAACGCCTTCAGGCCGAGCAGAAAGCCAGAGTCGTAGAAGATTGTATTGACTGGAGCGATAAGAATTCCGGACACACCGGCCAGTACCGATCCAACGATGTAGGCAATCGTGCCGGCTCTGGCCGGCTCTATCCCCATTAGGCGCGCGCCAGTTCTATTCATCGCAGTGGCGCGCAGTGATTTTCCCAACATCGTATAATCAAAGAGCATAAACAGGGCCGCACTCAACATCAGAGCCGCAAACACAATGATCAACGACTGGCCCGACAGCTGGATTGGCCCGATGACCAAGGACATAGCGGTGAGCGGCTGCGTTCGAACACCCTCTGGACCGAAAAACAGAAGGCCAAGACCTACGAGGGCAAAGTGAAGGGCCATGGAGACAATAAGCAACAGCAGCACGCTGGCGTCCGCGATTGGACGAAAGACGATCCGATCGAGCAGAGGCGCTACCGGAACCATGAGAGCCAACGCGGTTAGTATCTCAAGTGGCATCGGCAAATTCAGAGTGAGCGCAAGCCACGTCACCCCGACAATCAGGAGCGGAAGCACGAGGTACATCATCAATGCTCGCGGGATTTCCCGATATCGCGCTCCGCGAAGCAGACCAGCGACCTCGATCAGCGTTGCTAGACAGGCCAGTGCGACCACTAAACCTATCGTTCCTGGAACTTGCCCGGTCTCGATCGCGGCCAGTGTCAATACTGTGAACGCGGCAATGTCGCCGAAAGGTATGTAGATTACCCGGGTGACACTGAATATCAGTACCGTGCCGATAGCGACCAGAACGTAGATTGCGCCCGTAGCAACACCGTCAATCGCGAGAATTGCGACAATATCGCTGGTCATAGGATGTAGGAACTCACCTTTTGCGTCGTTGGAAATTATGGGACGTACTTCCAGGCACCGTTTGTCAGCTGAACGATCACCAACGATCGCTCGTCGACCCCGTAATTCTCACCTGGCTTGAAGTTGTATACGGCGTGCACGCCAGTCAGTTCGTGCGTGCTAAGGATCGCATCCCGCAGCGCGGCTCGAAATGCGAGATCGCCCGGCTTGGCGGTTTTGATGGCACGCTCGACTGCGTTGTCGAGAATGCGCCACGCGTCGAACGAAAGACCAGAGAACTGATCGGTAACGGGCGCCTTATTTGCGCGTTCGTACGCGGCACGGAACTCCATCGACAGCATTTTTGAAAAGTGATCATCTGGGAGTTGCTCGGCAACAACCACCGGCCCCACCGAAAGTTTTATAGCCTCGGCGGCCTTACCACCTACGCGAACAAACTCGGGGTTGACTAATGCGCCCGTCCCGTAGAGCCCTCCCTTGAAACCGCGCTCGCTTAGGCTCAGCAAGGGAAGTGCCCCTTGAGTGGCCGAGCCACCGATCAACACAGCGTCCGGCTTTGCGGCCATAAGCCTCAGAATCTGACCCGTGACAGACGTATCAGTACGGGCATATCGCTCGTTAGTGACCACCTGCATGTCACCTCGGGCCTCCGCGGCCTTTGCTCCGGCATAGACAAGATCTCCCCAACCGTCGGAGAATCCGATATAGCCCAGCTTCTTGACCCCATCTCTTTTCATCCGATCGGCAACAATCTTCACCAACAGGTCAGCCGATTGAGGGACGGTTACAGCCCATTGACTCTCAGCCGAAGCCGGCTTCGGTGGGATCGGGGACACGCATATCATCGGGACCTTAAGCTCCGACGCTACCGCGATCATCGCCACCGTCGAAGGCACCGTCGCGGTGCCGATCAGAACGTCGACCTTTTCCTCTTCAACAAGCTTCCTTGCGTTGCGTGTCGCAGCAGATGGGTCTGAACCGTCATCGAGCTGGATGAGGCGGACTTTCTCGCCGGCCATCTGCGCCTTGTATTCATAAGCCGCAGCAATTCCTTTTGCATAGCCCAAGCCGATCGAAGACCCCGGCCCGCTCAGCGAGGTCACGAAGCCAATGGTTATGTCGGCACGGGCCGCAGTTGCGAACGAAAGCAAGACACTGACCGCAAGCGTCAATTTTCGCTGCATTTCCTAACCTCCCCAGGTCATCTGCACGACCACCGAAGCCGACCTCATCTGGCAATGAAGACGCGCGAAAGCTAAGCCATGCCTGTTGATATTTCTTGTGAAGCGTTATATGGAATATGTCAACCGCGACCGCGCAGCGTGGCTCATCAACGATCGGACAAGGCCTTCTACTTGTCCGCCGCTTCCAAGATGTCCTGTTCAGCGGCCAAAGGGTCGCGTTTCGGCGCTGAAACTGGATCGGTGGGCGACTTGGCGAATCCGGAACGTCTCGAATTGACCGTAACGCATGTGAAACGCGAAACGCAGCTTGTGCGTGCGCTCACGCTCGCGGCGCCCGACGGCGGAGTGCTTCCTGGGTGGCGTTCCGGCGCCCACGTCAACGTTCAGTTGCCGGACAGACAGCAGCGGTCGTATTCGCTCGTCAATCTGATTGCCGATGCCTCCGCCACGACCAATCCGCGCTCATATCTTGTCGGCGTGCGGCTTGAAGAGAGCGGGTTGGGAGGCTCTCGTTTCATGCATCGTTTGGAGGTAGGAAACACGCTTTCGATTTCCGCGCCTCGGAACAATTTCCCGCTCGAGTGCACGGACCGTCCGGTCCACCTGATCGCTGGGGGCATCGGGATCACCCCACTCGCGTCGATGGCCTCTGAACTGATCGCCGCGAAGCGACCGTTCCGGCTGCACTATGCTGGCCGGTCGATCGAGGATCTGGCGTTTTTGTCGGAGCTCCGGAGTTTGGCTGGAGAGAAACTGATCCTCCACGGCGACGATCGTGACGGTCAATTTCCTTTAGCCGACGTGATGCGCGTCCTGGTCAATGCAGAACCCCTCTATCTTTGCGGCCCGCGGCCTATGATCGACTCGGCAGTAGCTCTCGCGCGCGACCTAGGGTGGTCCAAGGACCGTCTTCACTTCGAGATCTTCTCTGCGGCACAACCGATGGATGCCGACGACTCGTTCGAGGTCGTTCTCAAGGCTTCGGGCCATTCGTTTCAAGTGCCCAAGGACAAGACAATTCTTGATGTATTGATCGAAGCGGGGTTGGACACACTGTTCGACTGCCGGCGCGGGGACTGCGGCATTTGCCAGGCGGCGGTCCTAGAGGGCATCCCCGATCATCGAGATTATGTGCTCTCGGACGAAGAGAAATCATCAGGAAAGCTCATTCAAATCTGCGTGTCGCGATCAAAGTCGCCACGCCTGGTTCTTGACCTCTAGGGAACTGCGCAAGTGGGAGAATGCAGGTGAGCCACATTCCGTTTGACGCGAACGCGATTCAAAACCTGGTCCGCGATCGGGAAGTCCATCGAGACGTTTATGTCGATGAAGAGGTCTTTCGCCTCGAGATGCTGCATTTGTTCAGCAACACGTGGGTGTACGTCGGGCATGACAGCCAGATCCCGAACTCCGGAGATTATTTCGGCACGGAGATAGGGACACAACCTGTTCTGATGGTTCGGCATACGGACGGATCCGTCAAAGTTCTTTACAACCGATGTCCGCACAAAGGCGTCCGTATCACGTCGGAGACCTGCGGCAATGCTGGTAAATTCTTTCGCTGCCCCTATCACGCGTGGAGCTTCAAAACGGATGGTTCACTTCTCGCGATTCCCCTCAAGAAGGGTTATGAGAATACGGGACTTGCCGAAAGCCACGCTGGCCAAGGGATGAGCCCCGTTGCTCATGTGCGAAACTATCGAGGCTTTATTTTTGCGAAGCTGAGCAATCTTGGACAGGGCTTCGAGGAGTACTTCGGCGACAGCCTGTCTTCGATTGACAATATGATCGATCGTTCGCCGGAAGGGCGTCTCGAAGTCGCTGGTGGCGTTTTCCGATACACCCATCCGTGCAACTGGAAGATGCTGGTCGAGAACCAGACCGACACATGCCATCCAATGGTCGCGCACGAATCATCCGCCGGAACCGCGGTCGAGGTTTGGAAGAGCGCTCCACCAGGCACCCTAATGCCCATGGCAATCGAGTTGCTGGCTCCATTCATCGGCCCATACGAATTCTCCGAAGAAATGGGAATAAGGGTCTGGCCAAACGGCCATGGTCATACCGGCGTTAGCAAGTCGATCCACTCGAACTATTCGGCCGTTCCAGAATACTTCGAGCGGATGGTGGCCGCCTATGGTGAAGACCGAGCCAAGGGGATTCTTGGAGAGAATCGACACAACACCATCTATTTTCCCAACCTGATGGTCAAAGGTCCCATACAGCTTCTTCGGATCTTCAAGCCTTTAGCGGCCAACAAGACGCTCGTCGAGTCCTGGACCTTCAGGCTCGTAGGGGCGCCGGATCTACTTCTCGAGCGCACGCTCTCTTACAATCGGCTGATCAACGCTCCCACATCAATCGTTGGCCACGACGACCTCGAAATGTACGAGAGGGCCCAACTCGGTCTTCGCTCTAACGCAAACCAGTGGGTCAATCTTCAGCGCCTCTATTCGCCCGATGAGGATCCTGAACAAACCATCGCGACTAACGGTACCACCGAGCTTCAGATGCGAAATCAATTTCGTGCCTGGGCGAAATACATCACCCTGTCGATGTAGCGAAGTGATGACCATGCATCCGAGCAACCACGATCTGACCAACTTCATCCTCAACGAGGCGCGGCTGATCGATCAAATGCATTTCAATGAGTGGCTCGATCTTTTTACAGAGGATGCGTTCTATTGGATGCCACTCGAATGGCAACAGACCGACCCTCGCCTCGGGGCTTCTCTGATGTACGAAGATAGGATGCTACTGAAGATTCGCGTCGAGCGGCTCAAGGGTAGTCGAACCTTTAGCCAGAAGCCAAAGAGCCGGTGCCATCATCTCCTGCAGACCCCGCTCGTTCTCGATCGCGATGACGCCACATCGACCTATACGACCTGGACGCCAATGCACTACGTCGAGACGAGGCAAGACGAGCAGACCCTCTTTGCGGCGTGGGCTACTCACACGCTGGTTTCCACCGACGGCACCCTGAAAATCAAACTGAAGCGGGTCGACCTGGTAAATTCCGACGCAGCGTTTGGAAGCATTCAGCTTTTTATGTGAGGACGATTCCGATGCTTTCCGGCGATTCTGCGGCGGCGGTGGTAACTGGCGGAAGCGCCGGAATCGGTGCTGCCATCTGTCGTGCTTTGCTCGATACTGGGCATAAGGTAATCGTGCTCGATGCACAGCCATTGACTTGGAAACATGAGCAGGCGCGCCACGTAGCTGTGGATCTTTCTGACACGGAAGCTACGCAGAATGTCGCCTCCGCACTCGCAGAGGAGTTCAAGGTATCAATCTTCGTCCACAACGCCGGCGCGATAAGACCTGCCCTCGTAGAGGCGACAAAGTATGACGATCTCAAATTCTTGTCGGACCTCCATCTCGCGGCTCCGCTTGTGCTTCTGCAAGCCTTCCTACCGACCATGAAACTTCAGCAAAACGGCCGCGTGGTTCTTATTTCGTCGCGTGCACTGCTCGGCGTTCCGACGAGAAGTTCGTACTCGGCAACCAAAGCAGGCATGATCGGACTAGGCCGTACCTGGGCGCTCGAGCTTGCAAAGCACAGCATTACCGTAAATGTGGTCGCTCCAGGTCCAATCGGGGCCACCGATATGTTTCGTGCTCTGACACCAGAAGGAAGCGAGCAGGAAGCGCGCCTCGCAAACTCCATTCCGGTGGGGCGGCTCGGACGTCCCGAAGATGTGGCCAACGCCGTGCTATTTTTCGTGTCTTCCCGCTCCTCATTTGTCACGGGTCAAACCTTGTTTGTTTGCGGTGGAGCAAGCGTCGGCAGTTTTTCCCTCTAGCAACCAAATGTGCCCCGTTCGGCCGGTGCGCGCTCGAACAACGCGGAGATTGACGCATGAAGCCCGAAAGGATTCTTTTCGAAACGCAAGTGACGGCTAAAGGGGGGCGCCAAGGTGAGGTAACGAATGAAGCGGGCGATTTCGTCTTGAGGCTTGCACTCCCGAAGGAATTGGGTGGTGCCGGCGGCCCCGGCACAAATCCAGAGCAGCTGTTTGCCGCGGGCTACGCCGCGTGTTTTCTGGGCGCGGTGAAGCTCGTTGCGAGGAACAGGAAAATTCCGATCTCGGATGAAGTGAGCGTTACGGCAAATGTTGGAATTGGGCCGATCGCGGTGGGCTACGCCTTGGCGATCGAATTGAAGGTCCACCTTCCCGGCGTCGATCAAGCGCTTGCAAACGAGATCGTCTCGGGAGCCCACGAACGGTGTCCGTATTCCAACGCCACTCGGGGGAATATTGACGTCGTTCTTACTGTTGTCTGAAGACGCTCTCCATGAAGACAGTTCGGCGATTGCCTTACGATGGCGTTGTAGTCGCGATTCCAGTAACCATTCGATACGCGCGTTACTCACAAGAGAGCGCGCAATGGTGGATCGGAAGAGCACTAAAGGCCCTCCTTAGTGAAAGTGGCTTACAAATTGGCGATGTCGACGGCCTTTCAATATCGAGCTTTACGCTTTTTCCAGATACCGCAGTTGGATTGACGCAGCATTTCGGTGTTTGCGCGCGCTGGCTGGACACAATTCCACTGGGCGGTGTCAGCGGGATTGCTGCGCTTCGACGAGCCGCACGGGCCGTCCAGATGGGCGACGCCCGTGTGGTCGCATGCATCGCAGGTGACACAAACCATGTCGATACATTTCGAAAGACATTGGAATCATTCTCACGAGCTAATCAGGATGCAGTTTACCCGTACGGCGCGGGTGGCGCTAATGCAAGCTTTGCTCTCATTGCTCGCAACTATATGCGGACGTACGGCGTGTCGCGTGAGGACCTGGCTAAGATTGCCGTATCTCAGCGCGACAACGCGTTGCGCAACCCGAATGCGTTATTGAAGCGTCGCCTCACAGTCGAGGAATACTTGGCGGCGCGTCCCATTTCGGATCCGATTCATCTCTTCGACTGCGTCATGCCTTGCGCCGGTGCCGAGGCATTCCTGGTAATGGACAGGGATTTTGCAGTATCTCGCGGGATTTCGGGGGCGAAGCTGCTGTCAACGATCGAACGGCACAACGCCTTTGCGCAGGATCCGCTTCAATTGCGTGGGGGTTGGGTGATGGACATCGACGAACTTTACGCCATGGCGGGCATTGGCCCAGACGAACTCGATGTTGTTCAGACATACGACGATTACCCGTTTGTGACAATGATGCAGCTCGAAGACCTCGGCTTTTGCAAGAAGGGAGAGGCCGCCGAATTTGTGAGGAAGCACGATCTAACGATCAACGGCAGCTTCCCGCATAATACTTCGGGTGGTCAATTGTCCGTCGGGCAAGCCGGAGCGGCAGGCGGATACCTCGGTGTGACTGAGGCGCTTCGCCAGGTGTTGGGGTCTGCTGGCCCCACTCAAGTTCCGAACGCACGAAGCGCGCTCGCGTCTGGCTTCGGGATGATAAATTACGACCGCGGTCTCTCTTCCGGGGCTGCAATATTTGCAGGACCATCGGCATGACTCCTCCCCTCCAAAGACCTCCGCGCAAGGGGGTTCTTAAGCGCACACGAACTGCAACCTTGCCCCCGAACCGGCGCAGCCGGGCGGCTCACGCTTTGACCAAGGCGGCGGCGGAGTCCCGCTTCGCCCTGCAATGCTGCTCGGAATGCAACACTTTCGCATACCCACCACGAGATTGCTGCCCAGTTTGCTTGTCAACCGTGCTTCCGCTCAGGGATGCTCCGAACGAGGGAGTATTGGTGTCGGACACATTGGTGCGCGTGCCTGCCGACGTCTACTTCCGCGAACGTGCGCCGTGGCGCATAGGACTAGTCCATCTCGATTGCGGACCAATCATGGTGGCGCACGTACACGGTGACTGTCACGAAGGCGAGAAAGTTCGTATGTCTCTTCAACTTGACAAAGCCGGCCAAGCAGTCGCTTTTGCTGCTCCGACCAGCATGACGCCTAACTCGACAGACGATGCTCAATGGCGCGAGTTGACCGCGGACCCACGATTTCGAAGAGTACTCGTAACGAACGGACGCAGTGAAATAGGACAAGAGATTGCACTAGCACTTGTCGAGGCTGGCGCCAGCAACGTTTTTGTCGGCGTCGCCCAACCTTGGAAGCCGTTTCGAGGCGAGGACCGCTTGGTTGGGGTTTCTGGTATTCAATTAGTTCCACTCGACCTTGCCGACGAAAAATCCGTGTTCAATCTCGCCGCGGATATCGCAGGAAGGACCGACATCGTCGTCAATACCGCTGAGCACATAAGGCCAGGTGGGCTTCTGACTCGAAATGGGGTAAGCCATTTTCGCGACGAAATCGAGCAAAGCTATATTGGCTTCGTTCACCTAGCTCAGGCCTTTGGCCCCGTAATGCGGATTCGGGGCGCTGATGGTACGAACAGCGCGGCCGCTTGGGTCAACATCTTCTCGGTCTATTCACTGGCAAATTGGCCAGCCTACGGAGCCTACTCTGCGTCCCAGGCAGCGGTTCTGTCGTTATCTCACTGTCTGCGCTCAGAACTACAACCCGGGGGCATAAGAGTCATGAACGTCTTCACCGGTCCACTTGACACGGAATGGTACCAGACGCTTCCGCCGCCAAAAGTAGCGCCTAAATTCGTCGCCGACTCCGTAGTGCGGGCCTTGAGGTCTGGAACTGAAGAGGTATTCGTCGGAGATGTTGCGGAAGACCTCAGGAGGCGGCTCGCTGCAAATCCAAAGGCGTTAGAGCGAGAGCTAGGACTTTGAGGGCGTATGGAGCCGATCCTAACCAGATCGGCCTGCTTTGCTCTTGACGGACAGCGTGTTCTGGTTGTCGCATCTTATTGCAAACCGGCAACACCGGCCCGCTCCTGCGGTCGCTGGAGGCGGCGCTGCCCCACTGAGGCCGTCGCCGCTCAAGCCGACGCGGCAGCCGCGCGGCGCCGCCACCCTCTACTCACGAGGGACCTTGCGCGTTGGAACCTATGGCTTTCAGCTGGCCCTACAATCTACCAGCATCCTATCTCATAGATGAAAGGATCCATGAGGGCAGCTAAGCAAGCTGCGTCAGTCACGACCGCCTTATTGCCTATTTATTTCATGTGAAATATCATACGACTCGTAGGCGTCCGTATGTCTCGGAGTAGGGCTCTCTGGATGTTGGTGATGACGCGCCAAATCAAGGCCGCACGATCGTTGTTGGGTTGGAAGCAGAACGATCTCGCGATGTATTCTGGAGTTGCGATTTCGACTATCAGGCGGCTGGAGGGGCAATGCGACGAGCCATTGGCGGCACACTTCCAGACAATTGAGAAGATCAGATACGCTCTCGAAAGGGCTGGCATCGAATTCCTTGGCAAGCCCTCTCCAGGTGTCCGCGTTCGTTTGAATGTTCACGACCAATCCGATGGGGGCGAGAAAGCGGCAATCCAGAACTCGGGCTAGCCGAGAAGCTATTATACGAGTCCATTGTACGCCTCCTTGCGCTACGGCGTACGAGGCCAAAGGACTTGGCTCAAAAGGTAAGATGTTGGGGAGTTGCTAAGGCTATCCTCCCACTCGTCTGAGAATGGCCAGCATTTTTTGTCGCGCGCCACGGAAAACGGCCCCTATAGGGAGTGGCAAAGATCGTTGTCTCATGAGTCGTGCAAGCCAAGGGAGTCGTGCAAGCCAAGGGCTATATCGGAGACGCCGATCTGCAGGATCTGGTCATGTCGCCCATTTATGCGGATCTCAAAAGCTTTCCGCTGCATGACGGGAAAAGCGACTTCCTCCTGAGCGGAAACAGCATTTTCCACCGCGCGCTGTGCCGAGCCAATGTGCTGACGGAATTGGTCATGTTCGACGGTCTTCCCCACGTGCATTGGAGCACCTTCACGATGTCCGGGGTACACTTGTCTGAGCTGCCAGGACCAAAGCGGACATCCGATTGCGATGCGGAACTACCGAACGGCCGGTTGTCCCCTACATAGGTCCGCGATCGCGGGTATGGGTCTTGCCCTCGCCAGCACCGGGAAGGTCGTGCCCCCACAAGACTTCGCTGAACACAGCACCGATAGTGACGAAGTTCCTACCATGGATGCCCTTGGTCCTCTCCTCCGACCTCAGCGCTCGCTATACATTCAGAATTGACGTCTTCGCTAGATCGCCCCGTGCGGAAGCGGCCAAACTTAATGCCCGACCCAGCTCATGCCGCATTAATCGTGGCCATGAACTTCATGAGCTCATCGCGAAGCCGAGCGCTTTCCAGCGAGAGCATCTTCGCTGAATCTAATACGTTGACCGATGCCACTCCCGTCTCCCCAGCGCCACGATCGACTTCCGTGATGCTTTCTGCAACTTCCTGGGTGTCTCGAGCCACTTCCTTCACGTTGACCGATATTTCTTGGGTCGCATCGCTCTGCTGGCGTATGGCGGCAGCGATGCTAGACGCGATCTCCGATATTTGCACGATTGTCTCACCGATCTCCTTGATAGAGTCGACGGATTCCTCGGTGGCGGACTGCATACCGGCGATTTGCGCCGCAATTTCCTCGGTAGCCTTCGAGGTTTGGCTTGCTAGCGATTTGACCTCGGCCGCTACCACGGCGAATCCACGTCCCGCCTCACCCGCGCGGGCCGCTTCGATCGTCGCGTTCAATGCAAGCAAGTTTGTTTGCTCCGCAATTGCGGTTATCAATTTAACAACCGCGCCGATTTGCTGCGCAGCATTCGAGAGTTTAGCGATACGACAATCAGTTCGTTCCGCCTGGAGAACCGCTGCTTCGGCGATGCGACTGGACTCGTGGACTTGACGACCGATGTCGCGCACCGAAACCGCCAGTTCTTCCGTCGCACACGCTACTGACCGAACATTGGAGGACGCCCGTTCGGAAGCACCTGCGACGCGCCCGGAGAGATCCTGTGTAAGCTCTGCCGTGCGAGTCAACGAACTTGCCGCCCCCTCCAACTGATTCGCGGAAGAGGAGACATTTGAAACGATGCTACCGACCGCAGCTTCAAACCCTTCCGCAAGACGCTGCAACTCCGCACGCCTCATTTCCTTTTGTTCCTGATTGCGTGCTTCTCTCTCCCACGCCTCGCGTTCGGCCTCCGCGAGGGCTCGAACCTTGAACTGCTCAACGGCACTCGCCATCTCGCCCAGTTCGTCTTTGCGCCCGAGGCCCGGCAGCACCACGTCAAAGCGTCCGCTAGCGAGTTCACGCATTGCAGCGCACATTGCAGTCATTGGCCGTGCAATCCCCTGTCCCAGGGCCCAAGCCAATAGCGAACCGAGCATCAGGGTTACTACGCCGAGGAGCGTCGCAGACCGCTTAGTATCTTGAGCGATCGCCCCCGATCGAGCAGCAATCGCTTGCTGCTGTGCGAGTAGCGAAGCCTTCATTTCGTCGCCATCCTGGGCGATCTTGCGGGCCGCTTCGTCCAACCTATTGACGAGATCGGCGATCGCCACAGAGTTGTCGACGAACTTGGCGAAGGACATTTGGTACGCGTCAAGCTGAGAGGCGAGTTCCACCATTTTCGGGGTAATCTTGGGATCTGCGTTGCTTAGTGCCTCGAGGGTATTCTTCAGCAACTGTAGGCCGGTCGTGGCGGTCTTCACGATCGATGGATCGGGCCGAGCTACGTAGTTTGAGATGGCGGTGGCGACAGTCGCACTTCTACCTGCGAGCTCATTCAGGCTCAACTGCAGTTCAGCGAGGTCCGCAAGCGCCGCGGCGTCGCGAATATCCTCAAGCTTATAGCGAAACGAATTTCCAAATCGCGCTAGATGGCTCGATACAATTTTGGAATTTTCCTTCTTCAGCTGTACAATCTGCGCAAACAGCTTGACGACCTCGTCAAACTCGCTGCCGAGCTGTTTGACTTTCTTGCTCGTGGCTACGCTGGCGACATTTCTCGCATGCTCGATGGCGCGTGCGAGGGCAGCCTCGGCTTTTCGTGCGGCGTCCTCGTCACCCGACGTTCCTGTAGCGGCAAAATATCGAGTGAGTAGTTCATAGGCGACTAGACCACGATCGATGTCGCGGGCCGCGTCGGTTTCACTGACGATCTGCTGATATGAGTCCATGCCAGCTGATACCTTCTCAAATCCGAAATACCCGACGCCAATGCTAATTGCCAATAGGGCCAGCACCGCGAAGAAGCCGAGCACTATTTTGGCACGGTATCTCAGATGAGACAGCATCCCTAGATTACTGGGTGATTTGCGAGTACCTTTGAACCAATTCATTTTTGCACTATCTGACTTATGTCAATTTCGTCAAAGCATCACGAAGCGGAGAGAGCTGCCTTCATCTTGATGCAGACAATACGGCGAAAACAATAAGTTGGGGTAAAGCTATCTAACGGCGCCGAGTCGAGATTCGCCCGATAATGATATATGAAATACAAATTCTTGACGCATTTCGCCGGTGTGTGCGGTCGAAGGATTGCGACAACTCTGAAACCTCTCGTCTACGCCTGGTGCCCGGGTCCTGGCAGTCGCGAAGTAAGCCGGTAGAGCCCGCCTTCGCCGATTGAGCTCGAGCGTGAGATGTCTTGCTCACCAATTCGCAAGCAAGATGAGCAAACGTGACGACGGCTACGGTTCTGTCCGGTCCCGAGCGGCGGTGACGAGTGCCGAGAAGCGTCGGATCATGGAGGAGAGTCTGGTGCCTGGCGCCGGTGTTGTCGAGGTTGCTCGACGACATAGCGTTCACCGCAATCTGTTTCCTGGAGCAGATGGCGCTGGAGCTTGAAGAGCTGGATGCAACCGCAACCGAAAACCAACTGGCAGCATAGAGGACGGACCAAGATACAGACCGTCAGGTCCTTCCAGCGCAAGCGCCGTCACGCAAACCGTTCCCCGACCATTTGCCGCGCGAGCAGGTCGTAATCGCCGCACCGCAGAGCTCCTCTTGCTGCGGCTCATCGAAGCTATCAAAGTTGGGCGAAGACATTGCGGAGACGACAGAGACGCTGGAAATCGTTCCGGCAGTGGAAGGTGGTCCAGACGGTGCGCGAGAAGTTCTGCGCCGGGACTGCGAGACGATGACCGAGCCGCCAGCCTCTTTCCACGCGATGTCGCGCGGCTTCGCCGGGCCGAGCCTGCTGGCCATGATCCAGTTTGAGAAGTTTGGCCAGCATCATCCCTTGAACCGGCAGTGCGAGCGCTACGCCCCGGAGGGTTATCGATCTGAGCCTGTCGACACTGGCCGACCAGGTCGGCGCCTGTGCGGCGGCTTACAGCCGATCTATGGGCTGATCGCGCGCCATGTCCTCGCTGCCGAGCGGCTTCACGGCGATGACACCACGCAGCATCTCCAAGCTTCACCGGCATCCTGCAGGCCGATGCCGATAGCGGCAACAACGAGCTGCACGACGCCTCGCGCGCGCAGGGACCGGTTACGCCCACATTCTGTTGAGTCCATGCCAGGCGGCAGTTTTTTGAGCTGGCGGACATCGCCGCCAATGCGAGGCGCGACAGGAACGCCGCGGCGATCTCGCCGATCGCCCTGGAGGCAGTCAAGCGCATCGATGCGCTGTTCGACATTGAGCGCCGCATCAGCGGCCAAAGCGCTGAAGAGTGTCTGCGGATGCAAAGAACAAAGCGCGTCGCTTTTGACGGCCTTGGAAGCATGGCTGCGCGAGCAGCGCACCCGGCTGTCGAACTCCTCATCGGTCGCCAAGCCGATCGATCACATGCTGCGCCGCTGGGGCAGGTTTGCCCGCTTCATCGATGACGGGCGGATCTGCCTGGCAACCAATGCGGCGGAGCGCGCGCTGCGCGGCCTTGCCTTGGGTCGCATGTCTTGGCTTTTCGCTGGCTCCGAACGGGGTGCCGACCGCGCCGCTGCCATGGTGACGCTGATCATGACGGCAAAGCTCAACGGCGTCGATCCGCAAGCCTCCGCCGACGTGCTCGCCATGCCGGAGGAAATGCTGAAAACCGCTGACGACCCGAGCAGCGACACATCCTTTTTGAATTTGTCTTTGAAAAGGATCTACCCACCTAAATAGCGGTGCCGAGTTTCAGTGTCTTCTCTCAAGGCATCGGGAGGTCCCGAGTAAACGATCCGACCTTTGTTCATGATGTGAACATGGTCAGCGATCCTCATCACCAATCCAAAGTTCTGCTCGACGAGAAGAATCGCCATCCCTGCGCTCCGGCCCTCCTGGAGAACGTCGGCAACCTGTTGCACCAGTAGAGGCGAAAGTCCTTCAGACGGTTCGTCCAAGAGGGCAACGAGCGGATTTGCCATAAGTAGACGGCCCATCGAAACCATGCTCTGTTCTCCGCCACTCAGAGCGGCCCCAAGATTATCAAGACGTTCACCTAGACGAGGAAAGGCTTTCAAGACCCTGTCGAAGTTCCAGGCATTTGGCTTCTCACCGCCGCGCTCCGAGATCTGCAGGTGTTCTCTCACCGTGAGCGAGGGAAATAGCCTTCTGCCCTGAGGAGCAACGGCCATTCCAAGTCCGGCGCGTTTGTGCGCGGCAAGATGGGTCGCGTCGATGCCATTCAGACCGACCTTACCTTGTCGTACAGGGTGATGACCCGCAATCGACTGGATCAAGGTTGACTTCCCCACGCCGTTCCGTCCAAGGACGCAGCAAATAGTTCCGGAGCGGACTTCGAGGTCTATGCCATGCAGAACTGTGCCGTCACCGTAGCCAGCTTCAAGCTCTCGGACGGTCAGCGCGCTATCCATGCTGATCTCCGAAATAGATCTTAGCAATTTCGGGATCCGAGTGGATCTCTGTTGGGGAGCCGCTTTTCACATGGCGGCCGTTCTGCAATACAGTTACCCTGTCGGCGAGGCGCATTGCCAAGTCGATGTCGTGTTCGATCAACAAGATCGTGACGTCGCGTTGCATCTTCGAAATCATTCTCTCCACGATTTCGGTCTCAGCGATGGAAAGGCCTGCCGCCGGTTCGTCGAGAAGCAAAAGCTTCGGGTGCCGTGCAAGCGCCAAAACCAGCTCCACCTGCCTTTGCTCTCCATACGAAAGTTGCTTTGTAAGAGAGGCCGCCCGGCCGCCAACTCCCCATTGATTGAGCATCTCCATCGCTTCATCTCGACAAGATTCATACGCCAGAAGGGGCTTGAACATGCCGAAACGCGAGCGCGCGCCGGCTTGTAGAGCCAGCATTGTGCTCTCCAGAACGGTGAGATCCGGAAACAGCGTGGTGATCTGGAACGTGCGGCCCAGACCGAGCCCTACTCTCCGCGAAATGCTCATGGAAGCGACATCGCAGCCGAAAACGCTTATGGACCCACCCGCCGGCGTGATCGCTCCTGAGATCGCGTTGAACAGAGTCGTCTTTCCCGCGCCGTTGGGTCCGAACAGAACAAGTCGTTCGCCTTTTGCAACGGCCAAGCTCAGGTCACTGAGAACGGCGATGCCCCCAAAAGTGACGGTTAGATTGCGTACCTCGAGTACATTCATGGCCGGTTGCCCCGCATAGCACGAAACAATCCGACGAGCCCTTGCGGTGCAAACAGTGAGGTAAGAATGTAGATGAGGCCCAGTACCAACACCCATCTGTCTGTTATGGCACTCACGACGTTTTCGAGGCCGATCAGGATGAAAGCACCGATAACGGGACCAGCCACCGTACCCGCGCCCCCGAAGATCACCATGATGAGAACGAGCGCCGAAGTCGTGACGCTCAAATAGCCCGGACCAACAAAGCCATTTTGCCAGGCAAGCAAGGCACCAGCCAAGCCCGCAAGGGCGCCAGAGATCGCGCAGGCAATGAACTTGTGAAGCCAGACGTTGAATCCGAGTGCCCTCATCCGGCTGCCATTTTCTCGTATACCGATCATCGATCGCCCGAAGGGCGAATACACCAGCAATCGACTGGCAATGAGAACCATGGCAAATACCGACAGGACGATACCGTAAAAGAAGATCGCCGCATTCGATCCGAAGATTGAGAACGGAAGTCTTATCCCAGGAATGCCATCGTCACCGCCGCTAACGGCTCGCCAACTGTAGGCAGCGCCCCAGAGCACTTGACTGAGGGCGAGCGTGATCATGAGCTGATAGGGGCCAGTGGACCTTAGCGTCAGACATGCGAACGCCATCGCTAGAACCGTGCTAGCTGCGATCGCCACTGCTAGCGGTAAGAAAAAGCCGTCTACTCCAGCGCGAGAAAGGATAGCGATGACATATCCTCCAGTGCCAAAAAACGCGGCATGCCCGAGCGATGCAATACCGGTATATCCGACTAGCAAGTTCAGGCCGATCGCGAATATGCCGTAGATCATCATCTTGGCCAGCATCGCCGATGGGTAAGACCCCAGCACCAAGGGGGCCATGGCGAGAGCGCACACGAAAGCAATCGTTGCCGACCCCGCGACCGACCGCGTCTGACCTACCTGCGTTAAACGCCTCGAAATTTGTGCCGTTGACATTCTATCGTCCAAACAGGCCGGAGGGCTTGAGTGCCAGTATAAGTGCCATCGGCACAAATACTGAGAACAGCGCCATTTCAGGAAAAAGGGCCTTGCTGACACTGTCCATCAGACCAATGAGAAGAGCACCGACCATTGCCCCGCGGAGACTGCCTAATCCGCCGATAACGACGACGACAAAGGAAAGTAGCAGGACATCGAATTCCATTCCGACCTGAACACCAAGAATGGGTGCCGCCACGACCCCAGCTAGCGCTGCGAGGGCCGCTCCAAAGGCAAACGTGACAGTTGTCAACAGAGGAACATTCACGCCGGCGCTTTGAGCCATGAGCGGGTCGTCTATTGCGGCCCGGATCATCATGCCGATGCGGGTTCGCGTCTCGATAAGCCACAGGCAGATAGCCAACACGACGCCGAACCCGGCTACGAAGAGCCGATACTTTGGGAACACGATCCCCTGCAAACTTACGACACCCTGAAGCAATCCGGGAGCTTCTATGGTCAGGGGAGTACCGCCCCAATACCAGAGCGAAAGATCGCCCAACACAAGCATTGCACCGAACGTCAATAGGGTCTGCGGCAGCTCGGCCTTGGGAATGTATCGCAGCAGGCGTTCGATCATAAGTCCGATAAGGACAACGGCCACCACTCCACACAAAGCGCCGAAAACAATGCTTCCGCTCTGCCTGCCCGCCGATACTCCGATCCAAGCGCCGACGGCGTAGAATGCACCATGAGAAAGGTTGAGCACGCGCATCATGCCGAAAATCAAGGCCAACCCTACAGAAAGCGCGAACAGCGTCATGCCGTAGGAGATTCCGTTTAGTAGCTGAAAGGCCCAAAACGTCATGACACGGCAGGTCCGCTTGCCTTTCCGGCTAAAACGGGACGTCTCGGATTTGCATTTGTCAATGCTGTCCGCCACTGCTGCGGCCGGGTGCCAATCAGTGATGACGATTTTCGACGAGCTTCACGAAGTTTGCAAAGGCTCGCTGGAGCAATATTCGACTCACTCCAGAGGGAATGGCCGCTAATGGTCACTTTCGCCGAGGCCACATGTGCGACCGCTGATACGGCCGCTTCGATCTCATGCATGAAGCTTGGGGCAAGAGTGCATCCTGGAGAAGTCAAACGCATCAGTATGTCGACGTGCCGATCTGCCCCGATCGACCAGCCGAGAATGAGTCCCATGTCGATCACGTTGATGGAAACACCAGCGTTGACACTGCACGGATCGAATACCGTTGCGATAGCACGACGTATTTCTCCTTGATCCGGGAACATCTCGCTGCTCATTCCGCCCTCCCCTCATTGGGCGCCCAACGCGACCAGGGCTGGGCGTATCCTTCGGCGGAGAGCCGGCGGGCGAACCTGTCATCCTTGATCTTTGCTTTTGCTGCTTCAATGTCGATCTCGAAGATTCTGCAGGCGTTTTCTCCGAGCACCAATTTCTTCTGATCCCTTGTAATCTGCTCAAGACCAAACTTATCAAGGATGTGCTGCGGGAATTTAAAGTCGCGCCAAAAGCGCTCGATCAGCGGCCGCGGATGTGCAAACATCGAGCCGCTACTCCAGACAACCTTCTCAGGTCCACCCCACCAGAAGAAATGGGCAAGAATATCGGCGAACCAATCGGGCGCCTTGTAAAGCAAAAGCGTGGTGACCTCCATGTTTACACTTACATTTGGATAGCGAGCGATGGCCTGGGCTGTCTCATCCATGAAGGCCATGCCCCCATGAACGATCTGAAAGTGCAATTCCGGGAAAAGAGACGCGGGCTCGTCGATGTCATCGATGCGATAGGGGTTTAGCGGCACCGGACCGTCAGTCAGCGCCTTGTGGAAGATGAACGTCTTGATGCCCATTTTTGCCGCCTGCTCATAGAGCGAGTAGACTTGGCGGTTGTCGGCGCGCCAGCTCGCAAAGCGTTCTTTGCCTTTTTCCCAGTAGATCTGACTCGGATAAAGTTTGAGCGCGACAGGCATCCGCGGCATCTCTGTCGCGAGGTCCTTGAGGTCCTGCAGGTAGGCTTCTGGCGGCTTGGTGCAGTCGATACCGATGTAGTTGACATAGCGGTCCGGATACCGACTGGCCGCTTCAATGTTCTTCTCACGAGAAGCCAGACCGTCTTTCATCCAACCAGTGAGTTCGAGATTCATGTTGCCGATGAGATCAACCGGACTTTCCAGTAGAAGGGTCTCGATCTGCTGCTCGATCGTCAGGTTTCGATAGAAGACGTCTTTCGGAATTCGGTAACCGCCTGGGTTCCACTGATTTAGATGAAAGAAGAGATCGGCAAGGCCCTGGCCGTACCGATTGAGGATGTTATCGGGGGCGAGATTGAGCGCGTGCGAAATGGTGTCGAATACGAAAGCATCATCGATCATGATGGGATTGTTCTCAAGGCTATCGGACGGCGTATCCGCCGTCCGCAAGAATGTGCTGCCCCGTGATGTAGGAGGCATCGCTTGAGGCAAGGAAGAGCGCGACGCGCGCGATCTCACCAGGATCGGCCACCCGGCCCAGGAGCGTCAGCCTGCCTCCTGTGTCCCTCCACATCTGATCCTCTGCTTCAGCGCTGATATTTGGATGGAGCTGCCGCAATTGATTGGTTCGTGTCGCTCCGGGAGCAAGGGTGTTCACTCGAATGCCGTCCTTTCCGTAGCGGCTGGCCAGCGAGCGGGTGAATTGAAAGATTGCGGCCTTGGTCGTGCTGTAAAGCCAAGTGCTCTCGCCGCCGAACTCCATACCGACCATGCCGGCCAGCGAGCCTACGTTGACGATCGCGCCCTCTCCTCGCGCAACCATCATGGGAAGGACAGCTCGGCATACTTGGTACATGCTCTTAATGTTGACTGCCACGACTCGGTCGAACTCGTCTTCCTGCGTTTCAGTGATGTCGCGGCAGTGGAGGATGCCTGCGTTGTTGACCAGAATGTCCGCTCTTTGGGCAACCGCATCCGCTTCCCGCGCCAACGCGGAAGCCGTTGCGGCGACGGACACATCGCCAACCACCAGGCGATGATCCCGATCGGGAAGATCGGCCTTGAGTCGGATCAGGCTGTCCTGATCTATGTCATTGAGTACCAGCGTGGCGCCCTCTTGTGCAAAAGCGCGGGCGATCGCAGCCCCGATTCCGCTGCCTGCCCCAGTCAGAATTGCGGTTTTATGCGCTAGCTTGCCAGTCAATCTCTACACTCCCTAACCTGCAGCTTCTCGCCTTCCCATTCGCTCTGGCCGTCATGCGCGCTCACCAAGCGATCGGAAGTAGCCCTCGCGATCGACTGATATCGCTTTTCCGCGCTCCTTCGCTTCTGGTCCAACCAGCACTTCGGAGGCGCCCGCCTCGAGCGCGTTCAGGATTTCGTCGGCGGCCTCACGCGGACTGATTTTCGGAATGTCCAGTGAGGCGATCATCTCGGTGTCGATAGCTCCCGGCTTTGCAACCAGCACCTGAATGCCGGCGGGCGACAGCTCCGCTCTCAGAATATCAGCCATCGCGCCGGTTGCCGCCTTCGAAACGCAGTATGTCGCGAGTTCCAGGATCGGAGCGTCCGCCAGCGCAGAACCGGTGACGACGATGGCGCGATGCCCCTGCCGCTTACGTAGTTCCGGAAGCAGCGCGCGGATCACGCCTAGCGCTCCTAAATAGTTTACCTCAAGCTCGAGTCTTGCGGCCGCCAACCCGCCTTCTGTCAAAAGTCCCTGCATACGGTTCACGCCCGCATTGCTGAAGACGAGCTGGGCGCCTGCGGCAGACGCCGCGAGCGCGTCCAAGTCAGACTGTACCGTCACGTCACATAACTGCCAGCAAACCCGCTCGCGCTCCTTTGGCCGCAGTGCGCCGTTGGGCATGGGCAGCACGTCGCTTGCCACCACGGACTCAGCGCCGCGGGCCAGGAGGGCTCTCACCAACGCGAGGCCAACCCCCTGCCTCGCACCTGTTACGACCGCTACCTTGCCCGCGACCTGCATCATGACTTAATCCGGAGCGACGTCTCGCCTGACGTCGAGGATTTCATATCCGCGCTTATTCCCGTCTGGCACCACCTTCACGAAATAGAAGTCGAGAAGCGGAAACTGCTTTCCGGCTGCGAACCGAAACCGACCCTGCGGCGAATCAAAGTCGACCTTGCGGATGGCCTGGATCAATTGACCCGCCTCCGACTTCCCGTTCGTCTGTTTCAGGCTTTCGCCAATGACTTGCCCAATCGTGTAACCCAAAGCTTCGTAATAGCCGCTCGGGGCGGAACCGTATTTTGCCTTGTAGTCAGCCACGAATTGCTTGTTCTGTGGGATGGATAGGGTTTCGAGATAGTGCGTGATCACGATGGCACCATCGGCTGCCGAGCCCATGGAGGGCAAAAGAACCCCATCCACGGTGCTGATGACACCCGTGAGCGGCATCGACTTGGTCTGCCCGAGATCCGCCCTTGCACGAACGTATTTGATGGCATCGCCGCCAGGAATTGCCGAAAGGACCGTATCTGCACTCGGCAAGCCGGCGAGGAAGGACAACCAATCGGCCGTGCCGAGGGGAATGAAGAGCTCGCTTTTGATAGCCCCCCCAGCAGAAGTAAAACCGCTCTTGAATCCCTCTGAGACCCGAATTCCGAAACCGTACTTTGAACTGACAATGTTAGCTGTCTTGTGTCCCAGTTTCGCGAACGCGTATTCGCCCATGAGCTTGCCCAGCTGCACAGCGTTCCAGCTCGGAACGAATACGTTCGGGTGCCTGACGTTTTCCGGGGGCTGACCGACCATTACGATGTTCGGAATGCCGGACGAACCGATGTAGTCCTGCGTGGCGGCTACGACATGGGCCAGAAAGGGCCCAACGATCACATCCACCTTGTCGAGTTCGACTAGCTTGCGCACCTTCGCAAGGCCGGTCCCCGGATCGCCCGCATCGTCTTCGATGAGAAGCTTGAGATCTCTGCCGCCAGCTGTTCCGCCGATCTTCTCGAGATACAGCTTAAGGCCGTTGAGTTCGCTGTTGTTGATATCCGCTGTGCCACCCGTAATGGATGCCACGACGCCAACCTTGAGCGGCTGTTCTTGTGCCACTGCGGGGACGGCCCCGACGGTCGCGATTGCGGCCAGTACCAGTAGCAGGCTCGCCTGGATCAGCCAGCGCCTGCCAAGTGTGTTGGAGTTCTGCATGTCTGCCCCTCGTCTCCCCGCCTGCAATGGCACATAACTTTTCTCCTGAAATATCACGATTGTCAATCCACTTGCCCCTTCAAACGGGGGCCGCTGGGCTTCATAGGGCTTTTGGCCGCCGCGAGCGCATCCCGCTGCTCGAAGGCTCTGACGACGGTTCGCCCATATCCCGATGGGCTCCCGGGACCATTAAAGCCCCTACCCCACACGACACGAACTCTGACGCTGATGCTGCAGGCGACTCTTGAGAAGCGCTCCTGGGCCAAGCCAATGCACGGCGCGAGCGCAGCGCCTGCGGTCGTCACGCCCCAAGACTGGCGGCGGACACGGTCCTCGAAGGGTTACGTCAGATGGAAATCTCCTGAAGCCGGGATATCCACCCGGCCGCACGTTCGGCGAGATGCCCGTGCGTCACGAGGCATTGGGATAGGTACGCTTCAGACGCGCCCACACTCATACGGCATTCCGGACTCGCGCCACGCTTCACCCCCCGCCGTCGCGCGGCAGCCCCGGAAGGCGGACGCGCTTGTTGCTTGTCCCGCTCCTCTCCATGGCGCCACGTTCGATACTCATTGACTTCATCTGATATTTCATCACAAGTATCAAAAAGGGAGGTCACGGAATGCCTATTTCTCGCAGCAGTACTTTGACGTTAGGTGCCCTGGCAGGAGCGCTCACGTTGAGCTCCAGTTATCCTGCCGCGGCACAGCAGGACGCTCCGATAAAAATAGGCGTTGTGGCAACGCTATCCGGACCAGGAGCGAACGTTGGTCGACAAATTCGCGACGGGTTCAATCTCGCGATCAAAGATCTCAACGGCAAGATGGGAAACCGCAAGGTCGAGGTGTTTGTCATCGACGATGAGCTGAAGCCCGACGTAGCCGTCACCAAGGTGAAGGGGCTCTTGGAGCGCGACAAGGTTGATTTCGTGGTAGGGCCCGTCTTCGGGAACGTACTGCTCGCTATCGAAAAGCCGATTTCGGCGTCGCAAGTCTTCCTGATCAGCCCCAATTCAGGCCCCTCCAACCTCGCTGGAAAAGCCTGCAGCCCTTACTTCTTTGTCACTTCCTATCAAAACGACCAGGTAAGTCAGATCCTCGGCAAAGTGGCTCAGGAGCGCGGCTATAAGAGGGTTTATGTACTTGTACCTAACTATCAAGGAGGCAAGGACGCCGTTGCGGGCTTCAAAACAGACTTCAAAGGCGAGGTGGTGGAGGAATCCTACGTACCGCTAAACACGCTCGATTTTCAATCGGAGCTTTCAAAAATCGCGGCCTTGAATCCCGATGCGATATTTACCTTCATGCCGGGTGGCATGGGAGTTAACCTCGTGAAGCAGTACAGGCAGGCCGGGTTGGCCGACTCGATTCCATTCCTCTCTGCCTTCACAGTCGACGAAATGACGCTGCCAGCGCAGAGGTCTGCAGCATTAGGCATGTTTGGCGGCGCCAACTGGGCTCCGAATCTCGACCTTCCGCAAAGCAAGCAATTCGTATCGGCCTACGAGGCAGCCTACAATACCGTTCCTGGTGCCACTGGGTTTCAAGCCTATGACGCCGCGATGCTGATCGACAGCGCCGTGCGAGCGACTAACGGCGATCTTAGCGACAAGAAAGCCGTTCGGGCTGCATTGAAGCGCGCCGATTTCAAATCGCTGCGCGGCTCGTTCAAGTTTAATACCAACGGTTACCCGATTCAGGACTTTTATCTCGTAAAGGCGGCATTGCGCCCTGACGGCAAATTCCAAACTGAGATTGTCCAGAAGATATTCTCAAATAGCGCGGACCAGTTTGCCAAAGACTGCACAATCAACGACTGATGTTGAACAGGCACGATACCCTTGTGATACCGGCTGCGCACACATGACGCTCACCTTGGCTTTGGTTCAGGTCCTCAATGGACTGCAATTTGGACTTATCCTCTTTTTGATAGCGGCTGGTCTCACAATCGTCTTCGGAGTGATGGACTTCATCAATCTTGCACATGGCGTGCAATATATGGTGGGGGCTTATCTAGTCGCTGTTTTTAGCGCGTATACCGAAAGTTTCGCCGTCGGGCTTGTTCTCGCGTTGTGTCTTTCACTGGCACTTGGTCTGTTGTTGGAAGTCTCGGTTTTTCGTCATCTCTACGGTGCTGATTACCTCTATCAGGTTCTTGCGACATTTGGCGTTATCGTCTTTGTCGATCACACCCTCAAGTTCATCTTCGGAGCGGCTCCGCTTAGCGTGGCGATTCCTGATATCCTGTCAGGCACAGTGACTATCGCGCCGGGGATGCGCTATCCCGTCTATCGGCTTGTGGTCATCGCGTCAGGGATTGCCGTCGCACTTCTATGTGCCTGGATGGTCAATCGCACCCGGTTGGGTATGCTTGTTCGTGCTGGCGCGAGCAACGCCCCCCTTGTGTCGGCGCTCGGAGTCAACATTCGGCTCCTCTTCACTGTGGTCTTCGGCCTGGGCGCGATGTTGGCGGGTTTCGCCGGCGCCCTCACGGCCCCGATTCTCTCAGTCGAACCTGGGATCGGCGCCAATGTCCTAATTCTAGCTTTCGTCGTAATCGTGATCGGGGGGGTGGGCTCGATACGCGGCTCGTTTGTTGCGGCTCTGCTGATTGGCCTAACCGATACGCTTGGCCGCAGTTTTGCTCCTCTACTGCTTCGAGCTGTCTTCGATCCGTCGACCGCGAGCCAAGTCGGTCGCGCCCTCGCACCCATGCTGATCTACATTTTGATGGCTGCGGTGCTTTTCTTCCGACCGGCCGGCAACCTTTCAACCCGCTAGCGGAGCGTTTACGTGTCATCACAAGCTGCGCAATCGTTAGAACGCGCAAGATTCTTTCGCACCGAAGTTCGCACGCAACGAGCAATTCTGGTGCCGTTGTTGTGTTTTGTGCCTTTGGCCGTCGTGCCGATGCTGCCTGAGGCGCTCGCGTCGAGCTTTGTTGTTGCACTTGTCACACGTACGATGATCTTCGCATTAGCAGCAATGTCGCTCGATTTCCTCATAGGGTACGTGGGACTTGTCAGCCTCGGTCATTCCGCATTTGTCGCACTTGGCGCGTATTCTGTTGGGTTGCTGAGTTTTCATGGACATTCCGGCCTCCTTATTCATATGGCGACTGCAATTATTGCCGCTGGCGGTTTCGCGATTTTCACCGGGGCAATATCACTTCGAACCCGTGGCGTGTATTTCATTATGATAACGCTTGCCTTCGGCCAGATGCTCTATTTCCTCGGCACGTCTCTTTCGGCATATGGCGGCGATGATGGAATGAGTTTGGCAAAGCGCAGTCAGCTTTATGGCTTCTCCGTCCTGAATGACCCTCTTGTCTTTTACTACCTGGTTTTCGCCGTCCTGCTGGGTGCCTATTTGCTCTGCCGCTTGCTTGTTGCCTCACGCTTCGGACGCGTACTTCGCGGATTGAAGGAAAACCCCGTCCGGATGGCCGCAATTGGTTTCCCATCTTTCAGGTATCAATTAACTGCCTATGTCCTTTCTGGCATGATCGCTGGCATTGCCGGCGTTCTGCTTGCAAACCAGAGCGAATTCGTGAGCCCAGCAGCTGCATCCTGGCAGCGATCGGGCGAGCTGATTTTCATGGTGGTCCTCGGTGGAGCAGGTTCTCTGCATGGTGCGATTGTTGGTGCATTTGTCTTCGCTCTCCTCGAGGAGTATCTTTCGCAACTCACCGAGCATTGGGGAATGATCTTTGGCCCCCTATTGATACTGGCAGCACTATTCGCCCGCAAAGGGTTGATCGGTTATCTGGAAATCCGGCGATGACGAGACCGATTCTTGAGCTTGAGCGGCTGTGCAAGAGCTATGGCGCTCTATGCGTAACCGACAACGTGTCTCTTGCCGTCATGCCGGGGGAACTGCACGCGATCATCGGTCCCAACGGTGCGGGAAAGACGACATTGATACATCAGGTATCGGGTCTCCTCAGATCGGACACGGGGCGGATTAGATTTGACGGACGAGACGTCACTGCATGTCCGATCGACGTTCGGGCCAATATGGGTCTCGTACGGTCGTTCCAGATCGTTTCAATCTTTCCCAACTTCACGGTTCTCGAGAACGTCGCCATCGCCGCACAGGCTGGAGCCGGGTCGAGTTTTAGCTTCTTCGACAATGCGGCGGCAGACGAGGACCTAAACGACATCGCATACACTCAACTTGCCCGCGTTGGATTGCGTGAGAAGGCGGATTCACTTGCGTGCTTTCTTTCGCACGGAGAGAAGCGGCAGTTGGAACTTGCGATTGCTCTCGCGACGAACCCCAAGCTTTTACTGCTTGACGAGCCATTGGCTGGCACGAGTCACGACGAATCTAGGCAGGTGATGGGTCTGTTGAACTCATTGAAGCGCCAACTACCAATGATCTTGGTTGAACACGACATGGAGGCGGTCTTTGCGCTGTCGGACACGGTTTCTGTACTGGTCGCGGGCCGGATCATTGCCAGCGGTTCTCCTGAGAGCGTCCGAGGGAACGCAGAAGTGCGCGCCGCTTACCTCGGCGAAGAGGTAGCTTGATGTTGAGCGTTTCAGGTCTGCAGGCGTCATACGGCGCGGCACAGGTGCTTTTCGACGTTTCCATCGACGTCGAGGAAGGCCAAGTCGTCACCCTGCTTGGCCGCAACGGAATGGGCAAAACGACCACGGTGAAAGCTATTCTTGGCTTATTGCCTCCCCGTGCAGGAACAATAGTGTTCGATGGAAAACAAGTGGCAGGGCTGCCTTCCTACCAAATTGCAAAACTGGGAATTGGCCTGGTACCCGAGGGGCGTCAGTGCTTTCCCACATTGACGGTGGCGGAAAATCTCGTCGCCACCGCAGCTAAGCGCGAGAGGCGGAATCGATGGACATTGCAGTCGGTATATCAATTGTTTCCGCGCCTCGAGGAGCGCCAGAACAACTTGAGCACCCGCCTCTCTGGCGGTGAGCAGCAAATGCTGGCGATCGGCCGGGCTTTGATGACTAATCCGAAGCTTCTGATTCTCGATGAAGCCACCGAAGGCCTCGCTCCGCTGGTACGTGGTGAGATCTGGGACTGTCTCCGACAGCTTAAAAGTGAAGGGTATGCGATCGTCGTGATCGACAAACACGTCGATGCCCTTACGTCCCTCGCCGATCGACACTTCGTCGTAGAGAAGGGACGAATCGTTTGGACCGGGAGCAGCAGCGAACTTCGCAGCGACCCAACCGTCAAGGATCGGTTTCTGCACGTGTAAAATTGCGAGGCCTCCTCGGAGCCTGAGAAAAAATTTGAGCGGTTTTGGTAGGCCTGTGATTCCTTCGGATTGGCGAAGATTCGAGGGAGGACACCATGCCGTGGACCAAAGCCGCTGGCTGGCTGCTTATGTTCATCGCGCCAACATTCGGGATGTCCATGGTGCCGTCCCCATGTTGGAGGGCTTGCGAGGCCGCTTCCCTAGTCTCGAGCACATCTGTGCCGATCGGTCTATCGCGGCTAACAGCTCGCCAACGCACTCTCAAAAATGCGGACCGTGGAGGATCGAGATCGTCCAGCGCCCCCCGGGGTCAAGGGCTTCCAGCTCCCGCCCAGGCGCTGGGTCGTCGAGCGCACCTTCGCATGGATAGAAGGATGCCGTCGCCTCTCCCAAAGACTTCGAGGGCTCTGCCGCTACCGAGCTTGCCTGGCTGCTGGCCGCCCATCTGAGGCTCTTAGTTCGCCGCCTGACCAAGCCCTAAACGTGTACGCTTTTTGAGCCAGGCTCTCAGGAGGAGCGGCTCTCGGATGCATTGGATCGCGGTCGCAAAAATCTCACGACATTCGAAGGCTTTTGGGTATCCGAGCGCTGTGAGCTATGCCACAAAAGGCTGTTCGTAACGGGGGTGTGATCTGCCGTTGAACCCGTCGAAACACGGCGCCCTTTGGGCAGGCATTCTTGTTCATACATGAAAAGTGCGTGGCGAGGATGTTCCGCATCAGCCAATTTATCGGCAAGACACCGCGCCCCGAGTATCGCCCGAGATGCGCCGTTCGAGATGGCAGGATAGGCCGCATGTGCTGCATCTCCGAGCAGAGTCACACGGCCGTGCGACCACTGAAGGAGTGGAACCCGCTCGTACAACGGATACTCCCACAATTCACGAGTCGCTTGGATCAGGGCTGAGGCGTTGCAATAGGGAATGCTGAAGTGCCGCACATAGGGCATGACATCATCCAGGACTCCGGGGCGTGCCGGGCCTGCCTCCCGTCGCTCTTCCCAAGCCCGCCCGACGTCGGCAAGCACGCTCCAGTTCGTGAGGTACTGACCTTTTAATGGACCCTCGGCAATCGGGTATAACTGCAGCTTGCTCGCAGACGCGGCAGCGATAAGCATCGAACGTCCTGTCAAAAAGGTAGGCCAATGATGCATCCCGCACCACACTACTCTTCCAGTAAAGCGGAGCCCATCGTTATGTGGAAACAGCAGAGCTCGAACTGATGAATGAAGCCCGTCTGCACCGATCAAGATGTCGCCGCTCGCTGTCCGGCAATGCGATCCGTGCCCGTCAAAGAAATAGGCCGTGACGCCTCTCTCGTCCTGGGTGAAGGACCTAAGTTGATGTCCGAAATGGATGCAGGATGATCCTAATCGAGCTTGTACGGCGGTGCTTAGCAACTTCAGAAGGCGTCCGCGACGCAATGAAAACTGAGGATATTCGAAGCGCGCTTCGGCGCCAGGGGCATTCCTCCGAAGCTCGCGGCCCATCGAGTCGACATATACCGACTCGCGAGTTTGTAGGGCCTCGTTATCCAATTGACCCAGCAAGCCAAGCTGTACCAATTCTCGTCCGGCGCGCGGAACCAAATTGATTCCAACGTCTGGACCTGACTGGACATTTGCCTGGTCGTAGAGCTCACACTCAATGCCCCGCTGGCGAAGCATCAGCGCGATCGTCAGGCCGCCGATCCCGCAGCCTATTATTACAGCCTTCATTCAACCGCTCCAGACCGGCTACGACAACTTCACGCCAAGCGCTATTCGCTCGAAGTCTTCCCGCTGCCGGAGAGTACTCCTTCGAGTGACGGCTGCTTAAGAAAGATCCCTCACGGCCAACAATCGCAATTGCGATAGCGGACAAGTGCGGCAGCGACGCCACTAGGTGCTGGGCGCCTCCCCCGACGATAAGAATCGTGCCGTCTGCCGAATTGCTTAGGCATCAGGTCCTTCATGTTAGTCTTCCGGGGCTACCGTTAGCTTGATGCCATCGAGATCATCGTGGAAGCGAATCTGGCAAGACAGCCGCGACTCCTCCGTTCGATGCTGCGAACCATCCAAGAGATCGCGCTCGTCGACGCCTATCGGCGGAAGCTCCTTTGCGGACGAATTGACATAGACGTGACAAGTTGAGCACGAGCAACAGCCGCCGCAGATTGCGAGGATCTGCTCTACTCCGCTGTCGCGGATAATCTCCATTACGCTTCGGCCGGCCATCCCTTCACCTGAGAGGTGGTGTTCAACTCCCGATCGATCGACTACTATTAGCTTCGGCATCACCGCTCTTTTTCCTCTGCTTCAACAACGGCGACATCAATCAGACGGGTCGTTGAACGAAATCGCAGAAGCCCGAGGCTCAGCCTCATCGCAGCTTCACTGCTTTCCGACGCCGCTTGTTTTGCCGGCATGCTACATTTCAAGAAGGGTAGCTGAGCCGCGCTGATCATGACAATCGATCGCCTGCTACAACTGCTCTGGAAACGCATCTAATGAGCCAAAGACGAATACTTCGTACATCTTCTGGAGCGGAGCGACCGCTTTCATATTTTCAAACCGCTGCGGACCCGCGAGCCGTTGTAATCTTGATTTGCTTCCCGCATCGGACAACCGGAGATTGGCGCGTGAATTCTTATGACTACGTGATCGTGGGGAGCGGCATCAACGCACTCGTTGCCGCTGCCGCCTTAGGCAAGAAGGGCGCGAACGTTCTCTTGATCGAGCGCAACTCGACCATAGGAGGCTGCTTGCGCACCGAGGAGATAACTGCGCCAGGTTTCGTGCATGACGTCATGGCAACCACTCTGGTGCTGTTTCGCACCTCCCCGGCTTATACGATCCTCGGAAGGGATCTCGAAGAGAGAGGCTTCGCTTTCGCAGATTCTCCTTTGCCAACGGGCGTCCTTCGCGCCGACGGGTCCAGCGTTCTCTTTGCAATGGATCGCAAGCGCAATGTCGCTACTTTTGAGTCTCTTGCCGCAGGGGACGGCGCGGCCTTCTCGCGAGAAATGGACGCTCTTGGCGCCCACGCTCCTTTTTTGTTCGCTCTGCTCGGCGGCAAGCTATGGTCCTTGAGGACAGCGAAGTTGGTTGCCTTAGAAGTCTGGAAGCGCGGCCTGCGCGATCTAGCCGCTTGGGTCGGAGAAGCACTGATGCCCGCGCGCAACCATCTTGAAAGCACCTATCGTTCGGAAGCGGTTCACGCCCTTTGGGCCCCATGGGTGTTACATACCGGTCTTGGACCGGAGAGCGCCTATTCCGCCGCGATGGCCAAGGTCATTGCATTCGCCACTGAGAGCGCGGGCTGTCCGATCGCGATTGGCGGCGCGCGTTCTTTGCTTATTGCCTTCGAGCGCCTCATCACTGACCAGGGAGGCACGATCCGCACCTCAACTGAGGCTGTGGGGGTCTTTCCGGGTCCCAAGGGCCGCGCCGCCGGCGTGCGGCTAGCGAATGGCGAGGCCGTGCACGCCCGCAAAGGCGTCATCTGCTCGACCACACCCAAGCAGTTGTATCAGCGGCTGACTGCCGAGTGGGGGCCTCCGCCGGAAAAGGTCCTGGAGGGACTGCGAACCTTCCGGCACGGCAAAGGAAATATGCAAATTCACTACGCCCTTTCGGGAACGCCACGGTGGAAGGGTGACCCAGAGCTCGCGAAGGTTGCCCTGCTGCATCTCACCTCGGGACTAGACGGAGTATCGCGCGCCAATAATGAGGCCGAACGGGGCTTATTACCGGCGGAGCCGACGATCTGTGTCGGCCAACCGACGGCGCTCGACCCGAGTCGGGCCCCTCCCGGGGCCGCAATACTTTGGCTCCAAATGCCGGAGGCTCCCCGACTGATCAAGGGAGATGCGGCTGGCATCCTGCCCACGCCGCCTGACGGCCGATGGACGGAGGCTTTGCGCGAAACCTATGCCGATCGCATCGAGGCCAGGCTCGCATCCCATATTGAGAATTTTGCGGAGATCAAACTGGCGAGACGCAGCTACTCGCCCGCTGACTTGGAGGCCATGAACATCAATTTGGAGGGGGGAGACCCCTACGGGGGCTTTTGCGGGCTTGACCAATTCTTCATCTGGCGTCCGTTCAAGTCCAGCATCAACCATCAAACTCATATTCGCGGTCTCTACCATATCGGCGCATCGGTCCATCCAGGGCCTGGCCTGAGCGGCGCCTCCGGTTTCCTGGCTGCCTCCTCGTTGGAATGAACCTCTCTTCAATGATCTGCCTACCAGGCGCGCGGGACCCTCCGTGGAGGCCCCGACGCTATTCAATGCGATATCAACAGCATTGCATCAATGGGCTCGGCGCAGCATTAGGCGGAACGCGCCCGCTTTCGACGCCGTCGCACTTGTCCGCCCGTCCCATGAAGTTCGGTCATGTTGCGACGTCCGGCAGCCTCTCCACGCCTCGTCAGCAGATGTCCAGATGACCTCAGCCTCGCGTACCGTGACTGAAGTCGCTGCCGCGCGGTAAAGCCCTCATGAGCGAACAGGACCGACATTGATCCAGCCAATTTCCTGTGCGCCGGCCGGCTGACTAGACAAAAGGTGCGCTAACGAGGAGTGCCAACTTTATCCCTGAAGCGACAATATTGGTCGCAAGCCGAAATACCTCAGGACGTTGCTGGGCGAGCCGTCGTTAGCCATTAATGGATCAAAGCGTCGTTCGAGAAGCGCCGCCACGTCATTGTGAATGCGTGTTGCATTGCGCGAGCAGCCGCCAAGGACTGCGCACTGAGATTGGTGCGGCATACCGGAAGGAGCAATCACACAACAGAACTGTGTAATTGTTCATATTTTCGAGGTGCTCTCGCTCCTCGTCAGGCGTGCCTCGTCAAGATTCTTCTCGATTCGCATTAACGACTGCCGTAACCGCCGAAGATCGTTCTCAGGGATTCCCGCAATAGAAAGTCTTAGTTTGCCCATAGCAAGCGCGAGTGCCTTATGGAACGTGTCACGACCGGGCGGGTGCAGGCAGATGACGATCGACCGACGATCCGAAGCCGCCGGCACACGGGAGATCCAGCCGCGCTGTTCCATTTTGTCCAGCGCCCGCGACAAGGTTGATGGTTCCGTATCGGTTGCGTCAGACAGCGCCAGAATGCTCAGTCCATCTTCTTCATGCAAGAACGCCAGCACCCGCCATTGAGTAAACGTCAACCCGAGCGCTTCCAACTCGAGCTGGAAGTCACTATTGAGCTTCGTCACAACTCGGTTGAGAAGATAAGGAAGAAAATGACTGTGCCCAGGATATTCCCTTTCGCCTTCCTTAATCATCGCGCGTTCGATCTCCTCTCACGGACAAAGCTCCCAAACAGCGTCGGGCCCGATTTGGATAGTAGCCCGACAACGGAGATTGCAATAAGTGGCGCGAACATGACCACCACTTGGAAGGTCCTTGGGCTGGGTGTTAAGCATTGGTTTCAGTAGGCACTCCGGGGACGCGGCGCCTGCTCGGACCGCATCGCGCGCTCGATGTGAAAGCTAAGATTTTCAAGAAGCAAGCGCCGGTAGCCTTCGAGATCCAAACCTTTCCAGTCGTAGAAGCCGAGACCGGTCTTGAGACCCAAACGGCCCTCGCGCATGTGCTGCGCAACAATCTCCGGGCTCCCAAAACGGTCCGCCGCAAGGGCACCGGCAAGATAATGACTTGCGTAGTGCAAGATGTCACAACCTCCGAAATCGACGAATTCCAGAACTCCCATACTCGCATAACGAACGCCGAATCCCACCCTGATCGCCTTGTCAATGTCTTGCGGCTTGGCAACCCCCTCCTGCACGATCCGAGCAGCCTCATTCATAATCAGGGTCTGCAGACGTGGCACGATGTAGCCGGCGGACGGGGCGCACATCACCGGCACTTTCTCATTCTCTTCAAGAAATGCAGCGAACTCCGTAACGACGTTCGGATCTGTGTCTTCGTGAGGCGATACTTCGACGAGTGGTATGAGGTAGGCTGGATTAAGCCAGTGTGCATTGAGGCAGCGCCGAGGCCCGGGCACAAGCGCGGCTATATCGGTCGAAAGGAAGGTTGAAGACGTGGAGGCAACAATCGTCTCCTGCGGAAGATATTCGGAGATTGCGGCAAATGCCTCACGCTTGGCTTCCATGGTTTCGGGGACGGCCTCGAACAGCACACGGGCTGACGCCAGCGCAGGACGAATCCCATGGCGCGCCACAACAGTTATGTGATTAGCAAGCGCTTTATCCTGTGCATTGTCCATTTCCCCCAGCACTTGCGCCGTGAGCTCGACTTCCTTGCTAACTTCGGAATATAGGGTTCGGAAGTCAGAGTCAGAGCGCGGCTTGAGGTCAATCAAGACGCTTGACACCCCACGTCTTGCGAAGGCGAGCGCGATGCCACGGCCCATTCGACCGGCACCGAGGATGGCAACCGACGCCTCACTCATGCGACGGCTCCGACCATCAGCATGTCGCCAACTTCCTTTGGTGAGCGTCCGGCCAAACCGAGCGAGGCCATCGTGCGGGGGCCTTTTGCAAGATCCCGCGAGCAAATGGCCGACGCAATAGCAAGCAAGCCAGTGGCGGTCGGCGCAGGCACTCCGACCCAATTCGCCACCGACACCAGAAAGCCCAGACCGTAGTGCACGTCTTCAGTCATGTATCGGTGCTCGGTTAAATTGATCTTCTCACGCCAATCGCCGCTGTCCACCAGCACCTTGTGGGTATCGCCGTACATCCAGCGGTCACTACCATAGGTATCGCGCAAGGGATAATGGTAGGGCCGATATCCAAGCGCTTCGCGAACCGCGATTCGCTCCTGGTCCAGCGCGTCCATCACACGGCGCACCGATGGTTGCGTCCCCTCATTGTGAATATCGTATCGCTCCTGAAACTCCAGGGGACCGGCATTCATCAATATCAGCGGCGGATGAATGATTGGCCCACCGTTCATCAGTGCGGCAGAGAGCGCGTCCTCAATCGGATGAACTGCCGGAAATGCGTTCGCCACCACAGCAAGCCCGCGCTCACTTTGTCTCGCTGGAAAGAAACCGGTCGGCAAGCGAACGGCACGCACGGTGATGGCTACTTCGGACCGGCCGTACTTGCGCGTGAGATAGGGCAAAGTGCCAGTCTCTGCAAAGATGACGTCGGCCTTGCTGCCGCTGGCTCGCACCTGCTGCATCATCGCAAAACTTCCGAAGGTGCCCGGCGGAAGGAAGATGACCTGACCATCTGTCAAATGCGGGGCGATCAGCCGTGCAATCACGTCTTGCGCGAACGCGGGCGTAGGGATGACGATCAATTCGGAACCACGGATAGCCTCACCAATATCCGTGGTGACCAGCGCGACGGGCACTTCTCGCGCTCCCTGTTCATCCTTCAAGGTTATTGATTTTTTCTCAAGCAAAGGGACTAGGCCGGCTGCATCCCGTCGCCAAAGCCGGACACCATGGCCTTGCTCCGAAAGATCGGCAGCGGCGGCATATGATCCATTCCCTCCGCCCAACACTGTGATGTGCATATCGGCCCTCCCTTTATTTGTATGTACATGCAATAATTGTCACGAAAAGTAAAGTGGAGCTTCACCTAGCCGAATGACGGCACGACAGAGGCTTTGCGTGAAGCTTATGCCGATCGCATCGAGGCCAGGATCGCATCGATATTGAGAATTTTTCGGAGATCAAACTGGCAAGACGCAGCTACTCCGCCGTTGACTTGGAGGCCAAGAACATCAATTTGGGGGTAGACCCCTACACCTACGGGGGCTTCTGCGAGCTTGACCAACTCTTCATCTGGCGTTCATTCAAGTCCAGCATCAACCATCGTACTGGCCTGAGCGGCGCTTCCGGCTTCCTGCCCGTTCCTCGCAGGAATGACCGCTCGGTGAAGATCCTCGTTGATCGAGCTTTAGAGCAACGTCACGGAGAAGGAATCCGCGGCGCGTGCTAGCTAGAGTTAGCAAGGCGCTGAAGCAGCGCCGCACGGAGATCGGGACGACGCTCCTCCACGTCTATCCAATGATACCAACCAGAGATGTGCTCGCATTGCTCCATCGGCGCGATGCGTTTCTATCAGCGTGTTGCGTTTCCGCCCCGAAATAAGACCAAACTTCCCAAAGAGAATAATAGCTCACTTCTGATATCTTCTATTTCGGAAGTGATCCCTGTGTCTCGCAAATGCGACGGTCGTAACTTCAAGTTCGCACACGCGCCTGCGAAGGCTTGTCTACACCCTTCATCGTGCACAAAATGTCGCACTAGCCCGTCGCCAGCCGGCCTTGGTTGAAAACTCGTGAGCAGAAGCATCAAG
This sequence comes from Bradyrhizobium sp. TM239, assembly GCF_036247985.1. Lineage (NCBI taxonomy): Bacteria > Pseudomonadati > Pseudomonadota > Alphaproteobacteria > Hyphomicrobiales > Nitrobacteraceae > Bradyrhizobium > Bradyrhizobium sp. TM239. The sequence goes on from NZ_BTIR01000001.1 coordinate 244,330, forward strand.
CCGTTTGGATGAAGGCTTCGATCATTCCGCGAAGGCGCTGATGGTATCCGTCGTTAGCTCTCGTGGTCGCACTAGGAATGTTGTTGCAAGCGATCGGTCAAATTCAGAATTGGCTTGCGAACACGCAACTCTAACTTTGGTTAAGCTTGGTCGTTTCGAAAATGTCCAATAGACCGCATGAAGATGGCACCATCCTTCCTCCGTGGAAGCTCAATCGCGCGATCGAACTACTCTCAGAAAATCTCGCGCAGCCGATTTCAGTCGACGAGTTGGCCCGAACGGTCGGCCTTTCACCCAGTCATTTTTCTCGCGCATTTACCGCTAGCACCGGCGTTTCTCCTTACGAATGGCTCAGCCGTAGGCGTGTAGAGCAGGCTAAACAGTTGCTCGAGACTACGACTAGCCCGATAACGGCCATCGCTCTCGAACTTGGCTATTGCTCGCCCAATCATTTCGCCTCACGTTTCCGCCAGTTCACCGGCATGTGCCCGCGGGATTGGCGCCGGATACGTCCGGCGTCAACATGATCGCTTTGCACGGCGGCAGACCCTCCTAATCATGTTCGCTTGACCAGTCGGTGGTCGTTGAGAGAGAGGCTCGCTGTGGCTCTCGATCGCAAACCTTGAGTGAATAAGCTTTCGATGGCAGGGCGAGCGAAGGGATAGTCCCTTTGCTGTTATATCCCTGCCGTCAAGAGTGATATCGTTCTTCAGCCAATCTCTTCCCTGGATCAAGACAAACGACCGGTCGGGCGCGATGCCCGCCGGCCACTGCGTTCTCTTGACTACTTGCGATAGAGCGGCCGTGTCGGCGACACCGGAGCCTCCGGTGCCCAGAGACGATAACTGAGTTGGGCAAATGCCGTGAAACCCTTCGCAACTGCCGCGGTATCGATGCCGGGAGGACCAGCCGTACCACCAGATGCGCGCGCCGAAAATTCCTGCGTCCCCCAGACATTGAGCTGCACGGGGCCGAAGTTGTAGCCCACTAACGCGCCAGCCGCCCAGATGTCATACCGATTCACATTGATCGCGTTCCCGTAAAAGGCGCTTGAACGATCATTGGTGATTTGCCCGACGTAGTAACCTACAGGACCGAACGTCCAATTCCCAATTGATTTAGTCGCTGTGAATTCGGCATGAAAAATGTCACCAGACTGGTACTGCGTAATTGGATTCTTGGTGTGTATCTCGTCGAAAAGGTTGACTGTAAGATTCCAACCATCCTTCAGATATGAGATCACGAGATTGGGCTGGAACGTCCACCAGGGATCACCGAAGCTTTCAAGCTTGTTGAAACCGGTCGTAGTACCGATAGGCACGTAGATGCCGAGGCCCGCCTTCACGAAAAAGCCGCTGTCCCCGAGGCGCCAACTCAACTCGTTCGCGATGAATGGATTGTGTACTCCCTCGGGGGTGACGTTGATCGGCGAGCCGACGACGCCGGAATTGACGGGCACGACACCGACCACTCCGTAGGTGCCACCGAGGAAGGTCCACCCTGGCACCCACAAGATTCCCTGCGCGGCGACATCGCCTTTCACGGTCGTTGCTTGGCCGTTCGGGCCGACGGGCGCACCAGGCCCGACGAGTTTGGCTTGATAGTGGAAGACTTGATCGAAACCATAGAGGCCTGGCGGAGGAGCAGCCGCGGCAGCTCCGATGACCAAGCCAGGCTTTTGTTCAGCACCCGGCCAACCAAACTCGTAGGCATTCGCCGTCGTGCTCGCTGAAAGAGCCAGCACGGCCAGTGCAAGAAGTCCGTGTCTATTCACCATAGTTTCCCCCATCGGTGGATCTAACAATCCGTCAGACGGGCTTTTGTATAGTCACCACAAATGCGAACATTCAGAAATCCGCTGCAATGTGCATGATCCTATCTCCGAAGGACTTTCGATGCGAAATTGTTGGCAACTGTAACTTCTTTGCTACGGGACGTGAGCGTGACTGCAACCAATCCCCTTGCGACGACAAATGATATTTCCATGCGGTTGCCACGATTTCTGCCTGCGGTCGACCACGTAGCTATGACTTGTTCTGAATAATATCACTTCTGATCTGTTTCATCGCTCGCAAAGCGGGACGTGATCGGCACTGCGAGGGACCTCTCACGTTCATCTCCCGCTCGATTCTTCTGGACGGCAGTTCGCACCGTTGTAAGTCGACTTGGCTAGGAAGCCGCTCGCCTCTCCGGTTGAGCAAGCTCCGATCTTCGTCGTACATTTGTTACCGCTAGTCAGATGGAAATGCCGCCAGACAATATTCTGGCATCACTCCGATACTAAATTTGCGAGTTCGACAATCCGCTGTGCTTTTCTCGTCGGTGGCCATCGTAGACGTTCCGCCGAGAACTCAAGTGTCCAGCGTCAAGCTTCCGCTCTTTCCCTTCTTGGACTCCTGCGCTACTGGCCTTCGCAGAACACTACTGAGGCTTGGCGATAGTGAGCCGTACTCCGTAGTTCGGACCGTCGATGAAGCTGACGCCTGCCCGTTCAAGCGCGCTGCAGACCTTCGTGACGGTGTCATAATGTGCTTCGATGGATCCATCGGAAGCCTCGAGACGCCGGATGGTCGATATCGAGACGCCGGCCTGTTTGCATAGTTCGAGTTGGTTCCATCCCAGCAGCGCTCGCGCTGCCTTGATCTGATTGGTAACCGTCAGCATGGCAAGACCCGCGGATTGGAGTGCGCAGTGACAGCCATGGAGCTTGACGCTGCGGCGACCTCTGCGATTTCCAGCAAATGCGAAGAATTAGAATTGACGTCCTAGGTCGAGGCGGCCGACGGGGTCCCATCAAGAGCTCTGGCAGGTGCCCAAAGTCCAACGAGCTCCATGGAGCGCACCTCCGGCTTAAGATAATCCGCGAGGTGCCCGATGAGAATGAGCCATGCCAAGACGATTCCGAAGCCACCAATCGCGATCATGAGGTAGTTGAGCCATATTGATCCTTGGAACAGGAGAGCCGCGATTCCGATGGCGCCCAAGAGTGACCAGCATTCGGCCATAGCAGGCCGAGGGGCCAGTTGCTTCGCACTTCGCGCAAAGTGTAGGCACCTCGACGCTGTTATGGCGACTAGTTCAGTTCGCGATCGCGCTATCACGTACAACAATAGCGCTCTTCGCAGAGCTCGCTTCACGTGCCAGCACAAGCAGTACCACTACGAATACGACCTGCAATGCAGAGAAGGCTAAGAATGCGTGAGTAAATGATCCATTCGTTGCGTTTAGAAACAGGCCCATCATCCAGGGAGAAAGAAAGTTTGCAATCATGCCGAATATCTCGGCGTATCCAACAGCGGCTGTAGCGAGAGCGGGTGAATATTTTTCGCTGAGCAACGAAAAGATCGCACCTCCGCTGAGAACGCACATCCCACTAAGTCCCGCAATTACAAAGAGCGACGCTAGACTCATTGGATAAACCGTTGAGACTGTGAAAAGCAATGCTGAGACCAGGCCCAATACGGCGCCGATCCTGATAACGACCGTCTTCCTCACGCGGTCGGAGATGTATCCGCCCACAATCAAGAAGGCCACTTGGGATAGCCCCATAGCCATCCCTATCAGGCCCGCGATTTCCACCGGAACCTGTTGAAATTTGACGTAGGCGGGGACCACCCAAGTCGCCGTGCCAGCGATCGCGGCGACAGCGGCGGAAATTCCTACCGCAGTTACAAAAACCCATCTCTGGGAAACGAGCAGGCGGAAGGCCGCGAGCGAGGATGTCGTTTCGGTCCCCTCCGATGCGAAGCCAGGATGTCCAATCTCGGTGGGGTCATTCTTGACGAATAGCCAATTGGCAAGTCCCGTGATCAATGTCCCGGCGGCAAGTGCTCCAAAAAATGTTCTCCAGCCGAACGCGATGCTGAGTGGAATGCCAAGAGCAAAATCGAGCGTGATTGCAAGACTGTACGCAGCAAGCACTAACCCGACAACGCTTGCCCTGCGTGATTGCGGAAACCATCCGAAAATGAGCTTCATGTTTCCGAGAAAGATGGCGGCGTCGAAAACGCCGATCAACAGCCGTAATGCGATCAACTCAACATAGCTTTGCACGAACGTCTGCAGCACCATTCCAACGCCGGTTCCGACAAGTCCCATAAGCAGCATGCTGCGGGCACTCATCCGCGTGGTGACCTGCGACCAGGCCAGCATGCCGAATGCGTAGGCGAGGGCGAAGATGCCTTGGGCAAAACCAGCTTCGGCAGGATCGAGGTGCAACGTCTCGGAAACAAAAGAGATCACCGCAGCAAACGCATACCAGTCTGCTGCGAGAAACACCTCCCCGACGAGAGCGAGAGTAAGCATCCCTATTTGCCAACGCCGCAATTGCGTTTGGCCTTCCTTGGCGTGCACATTCAAGTTCATTCCGGCCTCCCCTTTCTCAATCTCACACAGCTGTGCGGCTCGTTGTTCGCTCACCTGGAGCGAATGCGCCGTTCTGAATTGGAAGAACCCTGATAAGCCGCTGGCAAATGCGCATTCCACTTGCACGGCACGCACGATGGTGCGCAGGCTCATGGGCCCGTAGTCGGATGATTGCTATCGTGATATGCGAGGACGGCCTCGATTGCCAATCGCAGCGCTATCCTTAGCAGTCGGATTGTTTCGCTTTTTGCATTCTGTCTTCGCTATTTGGGCAGACAGATAGCCTCGCTCAGTTTGCTTACGCCTTCCGCGTGCCTTCAATCGTGCGGTGCCATCAAGAGCGATCAGAATGCCCGTTCTGATAGAGGAGGCTCGCGTGCCTCACAAGGCACCCGGTGGCAATCGGCGCGTCGATGGAGGTGGTGTATCGAGACTGTCAGACAGTGACAAGGTCAACGCATAGATCGAGCCGTCGACGGCACCGTTGGTTCGAGAACGTAGAGCTTAAAAGACCGTTTGGAGAGCTTGCAGGCACTTGGCCAAGCCACGGCGTGGCGATGCGGTACCTCGCGCTTCTTGCTTTCTTGCTGCTCCAATTGCGGTAGTTGCAACGTCCCGTGCCGAAGCAATCATCAGCGCCACAAACAGTGGGCTGCGTAGCGACCAGTGCAGTCCGGGATTCCGGTACGGCGCCAAGCCCCGTTCGAACCGGCCGGCGGCGGCACAACCGCTCTCTCTGGCCTTCGTCGGCTGATGGCGTGTCAGTCGCGCCTGAATAACAGGTCCTAGACGGTAATAGACCTACTTCGCATTGTCTCGCGCGGTGTACGACCGAAGCGCAATCGGTACGCGCGCGCAAACTTGCTCATGTCGACGAATCCCGCACTGCGGGCGAAATCGCCAATCTTTGCCGTGCCGCTGGCGTGCTCGAGCGAACTCATCACTTGATCGAGCCTGTAGTTCCGCAGATAAAGCATCGGCGAAACGCCCCGAAACGCTCTAAAGCCGATTTGAAGGGTACGAGCGCTAACTCCCACGTGGGCAGCAATTTCATCCAAGGAAAGCTGCCTAGATGACTGCGACTTGATGTAGTTCTCGGCGCGCCTCACGTACCAGGGAACGGCTGTCGGCTTCTTTATCTTTGCAAGTTGACCGGAATAGTTGTGCGGTTGTGTCCAAAGCAAAGCAGTTAGGAATGCGTCTTCCAGGCGCTGATGAACTGGAGCCCTATAGCCTTGAGCATCCGAGATACCCGTCTCGGCGAGCAAAACATCAATTAGGCCGCGAAGAGGTCGAACCATATCTGAACCAAAGCGCATCTCCATTTCAAAAAGTAATGGCTTGCGCAAATCAGCACCGGTCAAAGACCTGAGATGTTGCTCGGCTTTCGTACGACTGATCTTAAAAAGGAGCTTGGTGCAATCGGCGGTCCATGTTGACGAGAAGGCCGCTTGTGGCGACATAATGCATCCAGTGCTCGCATTACCCATGACCTTTGCCGTCCCCAGGCGCGTGACACTTTCACCTGATAGAGGTACCTCCATGAAAAAGAGATCATCGCCCATGCCATCGGAATAGACCTCCAGCTCCGCTCCATAGCTCAGATGGCTAATCGAGATTCCCCCGATTTGAGCTCGAGCCAACTTTCCGTGGAACCCCCCCCGATCCTTAACGATTAGTCGGTGATTGCACAAAGACCGAGAGCTTACCGCGATCATTTCGTCGACGTTAGTCGTGTGAAATAAATTTGCTCCATTCATTTGCGCCTCCTCGGCTTATGCCAATTAAACGGTATTGTATGAACCAACGATCGCTGTGAGATCGTACTTACCTTCATGCTTGAACGCTGGCTCGGCGCCGAGCGCCTCGCGCGACATCGGGAGAACAACAGGATGAAGTTTGGGTCCCTGGCTGATGACACTGGAGACCCATCTTGCGCTCGGCTCTTGCCCTGAAGACCTGCCTGATGGCGCTCCCAAGATTGAAGTCGTCTCAATGTTGGCGGCGTTGCCGAAACCCGAGGTTCTGCACGATGACGTCAAATGACACATCACCATTGTCGAACGCTCCGTCTGACTCGTCACGATCGAAGACGATGATGAAGCAGTCTGGACGCCGGCTCTTAGAAGTGCGTTCGAGCAACGCCTTGCCGGCCCGCCATCGGTACCGTCGACCCGCATTCGCTCCTCGCTTTCGCGCCCCTTTGAGATTTTATTTTATACCTAAAGTATTTTGCGGCAAGGGCGGCTTGTCAAGCGCTTTCGGCCGCGACGGGCTGTGAGCACCCGCGAAAACGCGCCTCGCTGCGGTGCATTAGGCGTTTCACCGCACGAGCGATCCGACAGGTCCTCCTCAGGTACGCTAGCAGGGATCACTTCGGACCAAGCCTGGCGCCCTTTCAAGCCTCACCAACAACCGGGACGCAACCTGCGCTCAGAATGCTCGGGGTGAACTCTGTGACTGCGGGATCGCCAGGTGTGAAAGAACGTGTGTACCGCACGAACTGACGCATTCACCGCTGACGCTGATCAGATGACGATCAACGACTTGCTCGTGATGGGGCACTAATCGACATTGATTTCCCAAGCCGAGCACAGCTCGGCCGGATAACGCAATCGCCGAGAAACACCTTTTGTGCAGCGCTTGGGGGAGCTTTTCTCGACCGAGAGCCGCAAGTTGACGCGAGGCCGAAAGAGTGATTCATCCTCTTTGGATCTCGCTAATAGAGCGTCGCTTGATAGATCACTGGCGTCAATTCCTCCATCTGCTCGTAGCTATAAGGCGCATCGGGGCAGAGATCCTTGGTGATGCGGGCAATACTTGCCATCTCTCCTTTGGCTACTTGAGTTGCCGGATCCCAGAGCTGAGCGCGCATGACCGATTTTCCGCAATGCATGAAGGCTTCATAGACCTTGATGACAACTACCGACTTCGGCAGCTTTTCGCGAAAACTCATGCGCTCGAGTAGATCGGGATCGGTCGAGATGGTCGCCAAGCCGTCCACTCGTAACGTCTCCAGGCGTCCCGGCACGAGAAAGATCAGTTGAACCTTTGGATTGATCGCGATGTTCTGCATCGAAATAATCTGATTATTTCCTGGGCGATCAGGAAAGAGGATCGTGTGCGCGTCGACAACATGAACAAAGCCGGCCTGATCGCCTTTCGGTGACACCGAAGGCCGGCCCTGCAAGTCGCTCGTCCCAAGCAAGCAAAATGGGCTGCGGCGGATGAAGTCGGCATAGTGCATGTGCAGGTGGTCAATGTGCGCCATCAGACCAAGATCGAGAGGGGGACCGTAACGATCCCGCAGCGCCACGCGGGGATCTTCGGTTACGCCGACCGCATCCGATAATTCAGTCATTGGGAGCTCCGCCTTGTGCGAGTCGCGCCGCACTTGCCGTACCTTTGTTCTAAAGAAGTTATCGGTCGCAGGATGCGTCAGCAACTAATCTCACGAGGGCATATTAGCCCTCAAACGAAGCGGATGCTCCAGAAGCGAATAAGGTTGGGGTGAAACGGTCTTCATTGTCGGACTGGCCGAAGCAGCGTAGTGCCAATTGGTATGGGAGTCGGAGCTTTATCATCCTTCACAGACGTTTCTGGCGATCGGGCTAGGCAGAGCTACGCAGCTCGGGCGAGCTGAGACATCTAGGTTCTCGTTCAACGGCCAAGAGAGGCTGATGTAGATTTCCGGCACCCTAGACACCCCCGGCCCCGCCGCATTGCGTTCTTGGTGGCTTCACAGCCAAGATGATCCAATATCGTCGCCTCGCAAACGTCCGGGGTATCAACCCAAGAGCCACGCCCCTCGATTCAACCAAAAAATTTGGCCGCCGCAAAGCGGCGGCCAAGTCTAGGAAGGAGGCAGACAGCCGGTCTGCTAGCGGAGCTCGTTCATCTCAAACGGATGGAGATGGACATGTGCCTCCACCGTCCAGTATTCGATCGACGCCCTTTAGTGGCGTGCCCTCCGTCAATCGCAATCTCAGATCTGCGGGCCGGCCGGGTAGATTGCAAAGACTAAACCACCGATCGCTCCAGCCATTGGGCAATAAGGCCCGCTGTCTCCTGCCATCCCGGTTCAAGCAGCAAGTTATGACCGCGCCCACGCAGGTATCGGTAGTCTGCTCCATAGAAATCGGCCAGTGCTCGAGAGGTCGACGGCGGCGTCAAGACATCCAGTTCTGCGCCAAGGACGAGGATCGGGCCCGACACGCGAGTCTTGTCGACCGACACGCTCCAGCGAGTGGCTTCGTAGGCCGCTTTGGGCGACTCTGGGCACAAGCGCTCGTAGTAGGGCCGGGCCTCATCTTCGGTGAGCCCTTGGAAGAAGAGCTGCATCGCCAGCTCGAAGGGAGGCGGGCCCCAGGGGCGGCTAAAATCCACCGGCACATCGATTTTCGCACCGCCGACCTCCGAAGGAACGACCGAGGTGCTCAACACCAATCCTGCCAACGAGTTCTGCTCAGCGAACTTCTGAGACGCCAACGCCCCCATGCTGTGGCCGATGAGGATCGGCTTGGCTTCGAACTGGCCGGCCACAAGCGAGATCTCTTCGACGACGTCCGCGATGCTGCGGTGAATGAGGTCGTTCTTCGGATGGGGGTCAGATCCGTTGTGGCCGTACCAGTTGAGCGCGTGGCATTCCCAACCGGCATCGGCAAAATACGGCAGAAACTTCTCCCACGACCAACTTCCATGACATCCCCCATGGACGAACAAAATCGGTGGCCGCGGCTTACCTGCTGACTTCGCTGGAGCCCTGGTTTCAACACGGATACCCTTGATCTTATACTCTCTGCTGTCACTCAATTTTGCGCCCTTTCTATTTCCCAAGCTCTGTTAAAGTTACAATCAACGAAGCCGACTTCTCCTTGCCGGAATGCCGATCTGCTTGCTGCCGGACTCGCGTGGCGAGTTTCCACGTTCGCCAAACAAGTACGGAACTGTTTGAAGGAGGAAGGAACACCTCTTTGCATCCTCGCAGCCACTACGCAGCGCATCTCAGGTACTCTCGTCAGGCCTCTTGATGACGAGGCAGAAGCGCTGACGTTTGTACTGTTGCACCGGTGACGAATTGGCTATGCGGCGGGCCCGGGTGAATTGATGCAACGATTTCATACTGAATCTCAACGACCAGGGAATTGTCGCGTGCAGCGGAGCGCTCTTTTCACTCTTTCCCAAACCATCGATCCGGATACGACGCAAGCTCGCTATAGAAGCCGCCGCGCTTTGGTTCGCATTCGGTTCATTTGCTGCGTGAGTAGACCAGATGCGCTTGCCGCCACGTCTACCGGGACAACGCGCTCGTCGCCATGGCGGCAACGCGGCTCTAGGATGACGGGACGCAAGCACCGATTGTGAGAACATGGAGGGCCGCCAAAGCGCCTTGGCTTTCGCAACCGTAACGTGGTAGAGCCATTATGACGTCACAGTTTCTCATGATCCGGCGACGCCGATCATCCTTCTGCCGTGTGGGTCAGTTTCCCGGGACTTCGCACTACGATCAAACGGATCGTTCTCAGCCTCGAACTGGCTCGGTCTTCGCGGGCGAGCCGCAAACTCGAAGCGCCTGTGCACTGGACATCTAAACGGGACTGCGCGGCGCTTGGCAGCTCGACCGCACAGTATCCCACTACAGCGCTGTTACCTGCTACTCAGCAGCTCTCTTCCGCTATCGCCAGGTCTCCTAGACGTCTTGCATCACGCGATCGATGCGAAATTCTTTCAAGGAAAGCCCGTTTGAACGCGGCTGACACTACTGACGGACAGGCACGCCAGACAACCAGGCGCGCGGTCCTAAACCTTGATCGGGCCCGAGACTGGTGAAGCCGCCATCGACCGCAATGTCGGTACCCGTTACAAAGCTAGCAAATTCCGAACAGGCGAACAGGACAGCGTTCGCCACCTCCCGGCCACGACCGATCCGGCCCAAGGGATGAAGAATAGCGCCCCTTTGATCGGCTTTTTCGATCGACCCCGTAACCGCCTCGACGCTAGGAGACCAAGTCACCGCCGGCGAGACCGAGAGGACTCGGATGTTCCGTGGCGCCAAGGTGACCGCAAGATTCTTTGTGATCTGCAGAATCGCGGCCTTGGAAGCTGGGTACAACATACGGTTGGCAGCACCGGATTTGCCGCCAATGCTACTGATATTCACGACGACACCGCCCTCAGGCGGCATGCTGTCGACTACCTGTGCCGTGAGAATCGCCGGCCCGATCAAATTCACGTCCAGCAACCGATGCCACTGTTCCCGAGTAGCCGTCAATCCGGGATCGTCGTACATGCAGGCGTTGTTGACGAGGCCATCAATGCCTCCGAACAGCCTGATGACATTTTCGACACATGCCTCGATATCCCGATCTAACGAAAGATCAGCCTCTATGAACCGGGCCCGTGGCCCCAGTTTCCGCTCTAATGCCGTTCCCTTCTCCTTACCTCGCCCTACAATGGCAACGAAAGCGCCTGCCTCAATCAAGCATTCGGCTATGTCAGCGCCCAGTCCCTGGGTCGCCCCCGTAACGACAAACTTTCGACCATCCAGACGTATCATTCGAACCCCGCTTCAACGAGGTTGTTGACCGTGACGACTGAGCCGATGAGGCTGATGTTGAATAGCGCGGCCTCGTGCACCTCCGGGCGCGAAGCAGAGCATGCGTCCTCGGCGACGATCACCTCATAACCCATATCGGCGGCGTGTCGCGCGGTGTGCTCCACGCATGAGTTTGTGGCGACACCTGATAGAATCAGACGGGTGACGCCCAACTCGCGCAGGCGCATCTCAAGATTCGAGTCGTAGAAGCCGTTAACTCGATTATGAACCACGACGGTTTCATCTGATATTGGACCGAGTCCCTCGAAAAATTCCGAACCCCACTCACCTTCTACAACGGCGCCTGCAGCGACAACATTACGGAAAATTGGCGCATTCTCGGAAAAAGTACCCGCAGCACGCGGTCTTGCAGTCCGGACATGTACGATCGGCAAGGACGCCGCTCGTGCCCCAAGCAGCAAGCGCTTAGCTGCGTCCATCACGCCTTTCCTATTTTCTGCATCTTGACCGAATCCGAGCCTGATCCGGCCATCAGGATGAAGGATGTCATTCTGATAATGCAAAGCCACGAGGGCAGTGCTTCGAGGGCTCCGTCTGATCACATGTACACCTCGAGTGCGTGATGAATACCGTCGCAATTTATTAGGTCGACACGCTTCTGCCGTATGCGCCACTTGTTTTCGACAAGGATGAGCGAATGCGTGTAGTGCCCCGCGAGCTGGCGAAGATCTCGCCGCGCGCGCCATTCAGTCAGTTGGAAAGTCGAGCGCACGCTCAACTTGCCCTCGCCCCTCCCTCCCGACAGGATCATCACGTTTCCAAGAACGCGCGCGGTACGAGTAACCGGCAGTTGCGACCACGCGTGGACATGCTCCAACCGTCGCCGCCTCACTTCGCGCATCATGGCATCCTCATAGAACAGCGAGGCGTGATTGAGTGGGTCCGTCTGGCCGTGAGCTAGCGGCGCCCAATAGGTGCCGTCCTCTGCGAACAGCGCTTCCCATCCTTCCCAATCGCGATCGTCCAGGAGTGCCGCCTCGCGGTAAAGATACTGCTCGATCTCGTGCTGAAGCTCCGGTGTCGTCTGTGTTGCAGGACTCGATCCATTATCCTGTAGCTTGATCGCCTTCATCTTTGTGCACCTATTCCGCCGCCGTGACCTGTTCGTTGGGTCTGGGGCTTACCGGTTGCCCCATGTACTTTTTCCAGGCGCCAAATTGATTTCGCATTGGAAGTTCGGTTACGCCCTTTCCGATGGTTTCGTGGTCCCCTTGAATGTCCTTGCCGAAGTTGCGGTGCTGACTGATCCATTGGCCGCCATCCGAAAGCATGCCCTCCTGACAGCGGCGGTAGAGATCGACGTCGTCGACCATCACGACGGATGACGGCGAGTTGACGATGTTGGTGTAGTTGATCGTCCTTTGGAAAAACTCGTCCGTCGTACCCGCCAGCCTAAAGGTGAAGAATTCGATCATGGTGCGGTTGACCGCAATCGGGCGGATAACGCGCATCTGCTGAAAGCCGACATGAGGCGAACAGCTCGGATAGATCACTGTGTTGTGCCGGTTAACCTTCAAGATTTCTTCGGCACGTTCTTCGCCATACGCTTTGACAAGTTGTTCGCGATACTCGAGCGAGATCCTGTCGCCTGGGGCATTGAAGATGGCATCGAAGAAGCTATGGCCATAATCGTAACAGCGAAAGTCGAGTGATTCCCAGAAGGCGTTCGGCTCGCCGTTGCCTTCGATAATGTGGAGCTGGAACGGAGATTTCCCTCCAAAGCGGCTCTTCGCCGTTTGCTTGGCGGCAGTCCACGACGACTCATGCGTGGCGGGCGCGTGCGCCGTATCGTTCATGTTCTCCAGGAATAGCTTCCAGTTGTTTTCTTGCCAGACGCGCTGGACGCCCCCGGCTACTATCACTCTCCCTTCGGGAGCACGGTCGGCGAAGTTGTCGAGCGTACTGATCGCGCCGCCCAGGAATGTCTTCAAGTCCGGGCCTTGTTTGCTCAGGCTTGCAAACACAAACCCCCGATGGGACTGGACACGAGCAACCGATTGCATCGAGAATGCGTCGCCCTTGGGATCAAAACCGGTCCCGTCATACCAGCTACGGTGAGGCACGCCCATCAGAGATCCATCCAGCTTGAATGTCCAAGCGTGGTAAGGACAGCGGAAGATCGGCCCGGTATTCCCGCAGCCCTCAGCTATGACCTTGGCACCCTTGTGCGGGCATCGGTTGTGCAGCACATGAACGCTACCCGCCTTATCGCGCACCATGATCACCGGATGCTTGCCGATCAGCGTTGTCCAATAGTCTCCCGCGTTCGGAACCTGACTCTCATGGCCTACATAGATCCATGCGCGTCCAAAGATCCGGTCCAGCTCGATCTCGAAGATTTCGGGATCGGTGTAGACATCGCGATGAACGTGATCCGGATAAACCAGCTCAGCAATTCGGGATTCGAAGGGTTCTTTCTGCATGGGAATTCCTCCTGATAAGCAGGGATTGTCTGAGCTCATGGACGTGTCCAAGGGGCAGCAATTGGTGGCATTAGAAACCGCCCAAGCCGCTCGTGGTGATGATGGGCAGCACGGTACGCAGTTCCACCAGGTTTCGTTCATCTTGCTGCCTGAGACCGCTTCGCCCTCCAAAGACACTTGCAATCTGGATCGCATGGCCCATGATTTTTCCACTCCTACGAAATGTCACGTAAGGGGAGGTTCGTATCGGATAGAACGTCTGCCGCCGAACGCACTCCGTTCTCGACCAGACGCTTACCCTGCACGTAGTCTTTGGTGGAATTGACGCAGTCCAACGCGATGACCCGGCTATCGCGGAGATAGATCACCGAGAAAGAACGCGACGCCGGGTCCCCGCGTACGACCTCCGCGTCGTAGCCCATCGACAATCCAATTGTCTGAAGTCGCAGGTCGTACTGGTTGGACCAGAACCATGGCAGAACTCGATAGGGTGTCAGTTCGCCCACGACAGCTCTTGCGGCCGTCGCCGCCATGTCATTGGCATTCTGCACTGATTCCAGTCGGATTTCGGCGCCGCCTGCGAATGCGTTGGCATGGAGTGCGCAGTCACCAATGGCATACATGTCGGGAAGCGTGGTGCGGCAGTATTCATCGACGATCACCCCATTGCCGTAGCGAGCACCTGCTGCGATGAGCGCGTCGATGCACGGCGCAATTCCGATCCCGACAATCACCATCCCACAATCCAGGATCTCACCATTGGCCAAGCGTACCCCAACTACGCGGCCGCGTTCGCCAACGATCTCCCTTACGACCGCGTCTACCCTGATGACGACGCCATGTGCTCGGTGCTCGGCTTCGTAAAAGTTCGAGATCGCCCGACCCGCCACGCGAGCGAGCACACGATCCTGCGCCTCCAAAACGGTAATATCTTTGCCGGTCTTTGAAAGGACGGCCGCCGTCTCCAAGCCGATGTAGCCGCCACCGATCACAACGACTTTCTCGACCTCCTCCAGATGTCCCAGAATATTGTCGACATCGGCCCGCGTTCGAACGGAATGGACACCCTGTAAATCTGCCCCGGCGCAGGGCAGGCGTCGCGCACGACCTCCGGCCGCCCAGATCAACGTATTGTAGGCGATGACACTGCCATCGCTTGCAATTACCTTCTTGTCGGACGGATCGACCATGTCGACTTCACGCCCCAGCAGCATGTCGACCTCCCGGTCGTCCCAAAAGCGCGCAGGCCGCAGCAAAATTCGCTCGAACCCCTTCTCCTGTGAAAGATAGTCCTTGGATAGCGGCGGCCGCTCGTAGGGAAGTTCAGCCTCATCGCCGACGATAGCAATCGTGCCAACGAACTGGTGTTGCCTTAACGCAATTGCTGCCTGGGCGCCCGCATGGCCCGCCCCAACGATGACTACATCGTACTGCTTGGTGAAATCCTCGCGCGTCAGCCACTTCATTTGAATTTTCTGGAACCAATGTTGGCAGAATCATCGAAACGCTGAGGTGCAGTTTTCATTGCTACTCTGCGCCGTGGTCTAGGCGTTCTTTCGCCGACAACTGCGAAAGAGACGTTAGCTGAGCCTCACCCTCAATGGCAATCGATCGAGCTCCGCGCGCTGCGCCGAAAACGAAGGGCATAAACCAAGGGCGAATCGTTTGGCTTTCCTGGGCGAACGGAGGACTTTGCATCCGTCACATCACATCCGGCGAGATGACACAGTGCCAGGCATCAATCCGCCGTTCAGGACATCATCAACTGCACGAGTCGTTCTCAGACGACGCTTCTGAGATGGTGTCGACCTGTCGGCGATCGCTGTCCCATGATCCAGGCCGTCCAGCTGACGCTTCTCTACGGTGCGTGGGGAGACGCTTTACGAAGCGCGGGGGCGATAGGCATTGCTGGGTCGAGCAATTCGCCCAAAAGCGAAGAGAATGATCCAAATGCGCATCGATATCTTGCGCGAAGCCAACAGGCGTGGCGCGGCGAGCACCTCTCAAGGCATTCTGACGTTTGGTACTGCCAAGGTCCCGGTCCTGGCCCTTCCCAAATCGATGCCTGGAGCGCCTGCTCGGATTCAAACGGTCCTTGTGCGATCTCGACCTGTTGAATCACCTCCATACAGTTTTGGGTGAAATGGGTTCGCAAACTGATGCTTGAAGGGAATGAAATCGTTGGGCTAACCTTCATTGGGCCATTGGCGAATTGGTGCGGAGCCAATAAGCGAGGGTTAAGGTCGCGGGCAATTTGCTCCAATTTTGCGGTATGACGGAGACCTTTTATGGTGCAGCGAAGCATGAGGTCGATCTTCAGCTCTGCCGACGCAGATGAAATGGTCTCAATGACATCTCGGCTTTTGAGCCCGCACAAGCTACTTGTCCGGGATCGCGGTGCTTTTGGCGGACGACTTGTGCAAAGTCAGTTCGCGAGTCTTTCACTCAGCCATTTGGTCTATGGAACCGAACTGGAAGTCCGCGCAGAAAGCATGGGTGACGATGTCTTCCTACTAGCAGTGCTGCTCTCGGGAGAGAGCGTTACCAGGCAGGGCGGACAGCATGTCGTGACTAATTGCGACGTTGGCTGCATTCTAACTCCCAACACGTCGTTCTCTACTGAGTGGAGCCCAGATTGCAGCAAGATTCTGATCAAAGTCGATCGTCGTCGGGCCGAGCGAGAGCTCAGTCGGTTGATCGGGCAAGACCTGCGACGACCTCTCCGTTTCGAGATGGAAGTGGCTTTCGGCTCGGACCATATTCGCACGTTGCGGACCCTAGTCGATGTTATGCGCGCCGAAGCAAGTGCGTCGGTGATCGGACCTGAGAGGTTGCCGATTCATCGGTCCCTGGAGGCCGCTTTCGTGTCAACACTTCTGTTGAGTCAGCCTCACAACTACTCAGATATTTTGAACCATCGGAGATCAGCTGCCGTTCCTTGGTATATCCGCCGGGCAGAAGAGTTCATCAAGAGACATTCCAGTAGACCAGTCTCACTGACTGAAATTACAAATGCGGCGGGCGTTAGCGCGCGATCGCTCCAGGTTGGCTTTCAAAAGTTCCGCGGCGTTTCTCCAATGGAATTTCTCCGTGATTACAGGCTGGATCAAGTGCGAAACGAGATCGAGGCGGCCGGCGGCAAAGGCCTTGTGCGTGAATTTGCCTGCGCGGCGGGCTTCACCAACATGAGCAAGTTCGCACGATCCTACCGGGCCCGTTTCGGTCAAACCCCGCGCGAGACGTTGCGTTTCTCTGGGGAATCCCCGTATTCCCGCTAGTCCCGAGACATTATTTCGACTCCAAGAAGATCGAATTCGGACATTCCGGAGCGGCGGCTCGGTCATCGATTGAAAGGAACGGGCGAGACTATCCCTCTGGAGCGATCGTCAAGCTCAGGCCGTCTAGCGGCTCGGCGAAAATGATCTGACAAGACAACCGGGATGTCGGCTTACGATGGCTCAAGTCGTCCAGCAGTCCATCCTCTAACTCAGTCATAGATCCAAGCAAATGAATCTGTCCGCTATCGACGTAAACGTGACATGTCGCGCAAGAACAGTTTCCACCGCAAAGCGCCAGAAGCTCATCGAACCCGGCGTCTCGGATGATCTGCATAACGGTTCTTCCCGGCTCTGCCGGGAGCTTCGTGGTGCTTCCATCAAGTGCAGTAAGAGAAATCGTTGTCACTGGGTTAGGTTATCCTCAGATTGGTGCGGCAGTTAATCGGATATCAAGCGGGCTTGACGTTGACGGGCATGCTTTTCAGGCCGCGGAGGGTGTTGTTCAGTCGACGAATGGGTTCGCTTGCCAGTTCGATCGTGCGCACTTTCGTAGCCAGCGCCGTCAGCACGGCCTCTCCCTCGAGGCGCGCCAGGAGTTGGCCAGCACAGGCGTGAATGCCATAGCCGTAACCGACATGCCCGGCCGTTTTGCGCGAAATATCGTACTTGTCCGGGTCAGTCCAATGACGAGGGTCGCGGTTAGCAGCCCCCAGAAAGAGCAACACCTTGGCACCGGCTGGCAGGGGATAGCCCGCGAATTCAGTTGGCTTGGTCGTTGTACGAAAGAAGGTCTGCACGGGGCTTTCGAGCCGGACTGCTTCCTCGAATGCAGCCCGCGCAAGGGTGGGCTCGGCGCGAAGTTTCTCCCACTCGCCAGGGAAGCGGCAAAGGCAGTAGAGTGCGGCTCCGAGCCCATTGACGGTGGTATCCACACCCGCCGTGAGAAACGACTTAACGAGCGCTGCGCCATCTTCCTCGCAGATCTCCCCCGCATCGACGGCCTGGTAGATAATGCTTCCGAACCCCCCGTCCGCGAGGTTTGCTCTCAAGGACTGCTCTTTTACCCACGGGTGAGCGATATCAGCGCGCGGCGCCGAATCGCGAAAGAGCTTGTTCGGCGGGCCAAAGGAATTGAACACCATGTCACCATAGGGAAGCAGGTTCTCCCGTCCCTCCTGCTTCATACCGAGCGCATCCGGGAATACTCGCAGCGGATATGCCTCGGTCAGATCGGCGATTGCATCGAACTGGCCGCGCGCCACCAGCGCATCGACCATATCATTTGCAATCTGAAAGAAGCGCCCGCGCAGGGTCTGCATGACCGCGGGCGAAAGAGCGCGCATCAAGATGGTGCGATTCTGCGTGTGGACCGGGGGGTCGACCTCCAGAATGATACTCGGCAGCCGGAAGCGTCCGTGTCGGACATAGTCCGCCATGCCCACGCCGCGAGTCGATGTAAACGTTTCCCAGTCGCTGTAAACCTTCCTCACATCCGCAAATCTCGATACGGCTGCAATGTTGTAGCGCGAGAGCCAGACCATTGGACCGGTCTCTCGAAGCAAGTCGTGCATGGGAACCGGATCCATCAGGTTCTGGTCCGAGAACGGGTCGATGTCCAGCACCGGGATGTTTAGCGGCGGCTTGAAATCATACATCGGGGCGACATCGACACTTGCGGTCATAATCAACTCCAATGGCCAGAGCCATGCTGTGTTCGCAACATGCCATATTGATTACACAGCATGAAATGCGCGTCAACGACATTTCCTCGCTCATGCCAGGTGCCGGTTTGCTATTCTGCATGCGGTGTGATGAATTGTGCGTCGCGAAAGAACCGTCGCCCAGCAGCAACGGGGATGCTCGCAAGAAAGAACAGCTAACTTAGCTGCAAGTAATCCAGAGAAATGGCACGATGGGACGCATCAAAATCGACATTCGGAATTACGTTCCAGCGCTGCTGACGTCGATAAGTGCTATCCACCGGTCGGCACAGGCGGCCGATCTCCGACGACGCTTTCAGATCGGAATCATGGAGTGGCGCGCCATACTAATCCTGTCGTCGCGACCAAACATTTCTGGCCGGAGACTCGCAACAATATTGGGTACGGATACAGCCGCGATTAGCCGCTCTTTGAAGGCTCTGGAAGCGCGAGGTTTCGTCAAAGTAACGCGAGATCCAACTCATGTTCGCCGGCAGAAGATTGCGCTGACCCGCGAAGGTCTGCAGGTCTACGATCGAATGGCGCCCATTGCCATGCAGCGGCAGGAGCATCTCTTGGAAGTTCTGACACGAGGCGAGCGCGCCCAGCTTATTGATTTGTTGCAGCGCTTACTCGATCACGCTCCGCAGCTTGAGAAAGCCCCGAGCGCGGGAAAGCCTAATCGTCGTAAACATGAGGCCAACTAGCTAGCCCGCGCCGGGCCACCTTATCAATTTCTCGGAACGAGCAGTTTTGCGTCTCTTGGCGCGATCCTCGATCCACGCCACCATCTGCAGCGCAACCATAGCCCGTGAGGTACCCCGCATTGTGGGGCCACACCTGACCATCGCACCCAAATTGCTCAGCTAGTCCGACTTGTCGACGAGATGCCATCTAATACGTCAATCGAGACCCGAGTGAACGATTATGACACACGAAATTTCCTCAGAGCTTGGCGCGGTGTTCAGGAAGATGACAATCGCTCTGCCACCAAGCGAATACTTGTGCGGGAGCCTGGACATGAATCGAATGCAGATGTTTAGCCGGCAAACCGGGAAATTTCTATTTGCCCGTCCGAACTTGCCGAGATCAAAGATGCCGCCTCATTTTTTCGGACGGACACTTTCCAAGTTCAACCCAACTCTCAACGGTCACAACAATGCACCGGATCTTTCAAACCTTCATCGATCTCCTGTCGGAGGCTGAAAATGCCGAAGGATTTCGCCAAGCTATGGATTCGACCGTGGCCGCGCTTGATCTGTCTTGTTTTGCTTATCTATCTCTGCCCAACGCGTCGCAAAAGCAGCCGCGCGTAATCTCGACATACCCGATCGATTGGACCACTTACTATCTCCGCAATCACTACGAGAGAGTAGACCCTATTGTAATTCAAGCTCTTCAAGACCCAGAGCCTTTCCGATGGGGATCCGGGTTGATGACAAACTCCTATTCATCGGCACAACGGAAGCTACTCGACCAGGCTTCCGAATTTGGCATCCGCTTCGGTTTCACGATCCCGATTCATGATGGTCGCGGTCCAATCGCAGCCCTGACTTTTGCGACCGATCTGCAAAGATTGCCGTTCGAAAAATGCATTGATTCACATGCGCGAGTGCTTCAGCTCATTGCATTGTACTTCCATGCTCACGTTCGACGTAAACTTTCGGGCGATCATTGCATTGGCGAAGTATGCTTGTCTCCCCGTGAACTCGAATGCTTGGAATGGGCTGCACAAGGGAAAAGCGCTTGGGAGATCGGGTGCATTCTTGGCATCTCGCGGAACACAGTCGCATATTACTTAGAGAATGCGAAGAAAAAGCTGGGTGTTCGCACGATCGCGCAAGCGGTGGCGCGCCTTGCCGCTGCAAATAAAAGAAAGCAGAATTAGGACGCGCTTCCCCTACAACTACAGGTAATGCTTCAGATCAATAATCTCGCTTCAAAAAAGGTGGTGAACACCTTTGGAGGGGTTATGATTCAGCTGATCACACCATCTTCGTATGGAGAGTTTTCCGAAACTCTCGTTGGGATGCACCGGTTACGGCATCGCGTTTTCAAGTTGCGCATGGCATGGGAAGTTCAGGCTTGTGGCGACTTGGAGGTCGACCACTTCGATGCGCTGCATCCCGACTACCTAATCCAGGTCGGTGAAAACGGCCAAGTGCAAGGTGCCGTTCGCCTGCTCCCGACGCTTGGCTCGACGATGCTTCGCGACACTTTTCCCGCACTTCTTGAGAGCCAACCCGCGCCCTCAAGTCCTCTCATTTGGGAAAGCAGCAGATTCGCAATCGATGTTGCTGCCGATGCTCCGAAAGGAGATCATGGTATCACTCGTGCCGCTTACGAGCTGTTTGCGGGAATGGTCGAGTTCGGGCTCTCACGACAACTCACAGACATCGTTACCGTTACGGATGTCCGAATGGAGAGAATCCTTCGGCGAGCTGGTTGGCCGCTGCGGCGTGTTGGCAATCCTTCCGCAATCGGTAACACCTTGGCTGTGGCGGGTTACCTCGAAATTTCGCGCGAGACTCTGGCCAGCCTTCGTAAGGCCGGCGGTCTTTCTACGCCGGTTCTTTGGACGCCGGTAATCTTCGCTGCTGCCTAGAACCATCGACCGAACCGAGACATACGTCCTCGCATGGAGCGGGGACGTTGCGTCTTGCGGTTTCCTGCGAGCTATGAACATGTACGAGATTGAAACTAGGAACGATCAGCCAAACGCAGCGAGAGCTATTGACCTGCGACAGCTTCGGCTGGCGGTTGCCGCTTGTGACTACGGAAGCTTTCGACGAGCCGCAGAAGCGCTTTCCATCAAACACACCGCGTTCAGCCGCGCTATCGGCCAGCTCGAGTACCTGGTGGGAACTTCACTGTTTGAGCGCTCAAGCGGGGGAATAAAGCCTACTCTGGCTGGCCGAGCGGTTCTGCGGATCGCGCGGTTGATCCTGGAACAAGTCGACATGCTCATTGACACAGGGAGGTCCGGCGGTCGCGGCGATACTGGCCATCTTGTCATCGGCTTCTTCACATCCATGTCCACCGGCAATTTGCGAGCGACGATAGGTGAGCTCAAGAAGCTGCTACCAAGGCTCCAATTGGCAACGATGGAACGCTCTCGCTTTCGTCTGATGACGGCCCTCCGTTGCGGAACTGTCGACGTTGTCGTTAGCCCTGGACGTCTGCCTTCAAAAGATACCAAATCACTACTGCTCTGGAGCGAACGCATCCTGATCTCGTTGCCTCAGGATCACTGCCTGGCGGCACGCGAGATCATCTATTGGACCGATTTGCGTAACGAAAAGATGCTTCTAAGTGAATATGATCCAGGACGAGAGCTCGAGGATCTCTTGATTTCGAAGCTGGTATTGGCCGACGATCGGCCCAAGGTAGAACGCCATGACGTAAGCCGTGGCATTATCAAGAGTCTGACGAGTATGGGCATGGGACTTAGTCTGGCTATGGAATCGGATATTGGTGCAAGCTTCGCTGGCCTTGTGTACCGGGAGTTGCAGGACGGAGCGGGACCAAGCCGGGTGGACTTCTATGCGCATTGGCGCGACGACAATGAGAATCCGGCTCTGAAGCGTTTCCTCAATCTGTTGGCAGAACGCTATCCCTCACCCTCGCCGGCTCTTGGGGAATGACCAGATCGTCTCGCTTTTGCAAATCCACGGTCCGTGGCCATAAAGCGCGCCAGCATGGGCGCGATCAGCTTTGCCGGGTCGATACGCTGCCCACTTTCGCGCGCCAAGGCCTCTGCATAGGCGACGAGATCTCGATGCACTGACGCTGGAAGCTCAGTGGCGACCTTGACCGGCTTGTCGTCGGGCAGCGCTCCTATTCTAAGCTTGGGCATGGCGTTACCCTCCGTATGGCACAAGTATGAGGTCACGATTGACGAGAACGCGAACTGGAAAACCAGGTCGCACGGTCAGAGTAGGCTGGACGTTGAGACTGCGCCGAACCACCTGTTGTCCGGTTTGATTCAGCGAGTCCGAGGCGCCGTGTCGCAATGCCTGGATGATGGTGCTGTCGTTGCTATTGGTGTCGGAACCTGCTCCTAGTTCCGTCCCGACTGCCAAGAACGTCGATAGCGCCGCAGCCTTGAACAGCTCGCCCCAGTGATTGTCGACTTGGTCCTCAAGACCGGCATACCCGGCAGTGTCGGCGCCAGGCTGCCGCTCGAGAACGATTGAACGTCCGTTCGGCATGATCACCCGGGTCCAGACGAGCAGGACTCGGGGCTGCCCGAAAGCGACCTGGCTGTCGTAGATGCCAACCAGACGCGCTCCCTGAGGCACAAGCAGGAAGCGGCCGGTCGGCGTATCGAAAACATTCTCGGTAACTTGCGCGGTAATTTGGCCTGGCAGGTCCGATCGGATCCCAGTGATCAGCGCCCCTGGAATGACCGTTCCAGCCTGCACGATGTAGGGTGAAGCGGGCTTGGTGACGCGGTCAGGGCTTACCGTGCGACGGTCCACGGAGGCGTTTACGAAGGCAAGCTTGTGGTCCTGACCGCTTTGCGCAGATCCATCGTCGCTAGTGCTCGTTGCGCTCGGCGACACGACGCGCTCGCTGCCAACAGCCGCAGCGGAGGACGGACGCACTTCTCGTCCATTGGTCGAAGCGAACAGATGGCTGATGCGGGCTGCTTCGGTCTCTTGATCCCGCCGCTGCTGGTCCGGATCAGCGCCGCTCGTCGGCAACTGCCCCTGAGCAGCTAGGATCGGTCGGCCGAGGTCCCCGGGGAGCGGCGGACCAAGCTGCGGAATCGGCTGGCGCGGAACGCCAGCGTAGTCCTTCGGCAGCGTCGTAATGCCATCGGCGACATTGTGATGGTCAGTGCTGTAAAGCTCATCGGCCGCCTGGCTTCGGGAACGATTGCCCTGCAGCGACCACAAGACCGCTCCGCCGATGACAAGCAGGGCAACCGCGCTCCCGCCGGCCAAGACCTTCCGCGACAGCCGTGTCACGCGCGGATGCTCTGCTCTCAAGCGGAATCTCCTGGACTGTTCCTCCGGTGTAGCCGGCGGAGTACCTTGCTGGTGATCGGCTTCGTTCCTGGTATTCATGACGACGGCCTCCCGTCGGTCCTGACAATCCTAACCTTCTGCTGGTGTTCACGACCAAGCCGCAGTTCGGCGGCCGCAAACAGCCGATCGACGATCAACACGTTGCCGTAGGCGCGATAGTTGACGAGTTCGGTCTTGCCGTCTGGACCAATGACGAAAAGCGGAGGCATCTCGCCTTGCACGATCCCCGCCGGGAATTCGATGTAGACCTTGCGGCCATCATCATATGCGGCGAGCGGCCGCCAGGGAGGACTGTCCCCTTCGATGGCATAGCGGGAGATGCGCTGCGCCGGATCCGGAAGAATGGGCTTCAGAGCGACCGAGCGCGATCGTTCCCGTGTAGTTTCTGGATAGTACCAGGCAACAGACGGCATGTATGGCCGTTCGCGGGAGCGGAGCTCGATCAGGTAGGTACGCCGATCGGTATTGACCACCAGGTTGGTCTCGATCGAGGCTCGGGTTGGCTTGACCAGGATATGGACCCGCCGTGTGTCGCCGCTTCCGCTTTCGGTGTCGCCGACGACCCAGCGGACGGTATCTCCGGCCGCGATCGGCCCTGATCCCGTCAACTGTTCTCCCTCCTCGAGCGCGATATCCGTGATCTGCCCCGGTGCGGCGTAAATCTGATAGAGCGCCCCGGGACTGTAGGCGTAGACTTGCGCCGCGTTGAAATACCCCCGCTTGCGCGGCTCGACCCGGGCTGCGCTGTTTGCGGTCTCAACCCGGCTCACGGGTTCAGCGTCTTCCTTCCCTCCCGACTTACCGCCGAGGGCCGGTTTCCAGAGCGGTGGGATGTGAAGCGGTCGCGATCTATCGTCGAGAGCCACCGGCGTCGACGGTAACGGAGGGACTTCCGCGTCATAGCTGATTTCCGGCGGAATGTAGGCCGCGCACCCACCGAGCGCCGAGGAACCAAGCAGGAGAGCAACCAAAAGTGCTCGCTTCGTGATCAAGAATTCAGGCCAAGTGGCACCGATCCGGCAGTGCGGGACGGGGCCCTTCGAATAAACGTCAAACAGCGTCTTGGTCACTGACCCAACTCCTTTGACCAGTTGATGGCGCGGACGTAGACGCCAAGGGGATTTTTGCGCAGACGTTCGGCATCGCGCGGCGTCTCGATCACGATTGTGAGAATCGCAGTCCATCGCTCGGTCGAACTCAGCGAGCCGTTGTCGTAAACGCGCTGAGTCCACGCGACGCGAAAGCTCTCCGAAGATGCGCGAATGACGCTCGAGACTTCCACGGAGATTTGAGCTTTGCCCAACTTGGCAAAGGGGTCGTTGTTACGCGCATAGTCATTGAGTGCCGCGGCGCCGCGATCGGTCGTAAAATCATAGGCCCGGAGCCAGTTTTGACGCAGAACGATGCCGTCCGCCGGCAGGCCCCTAACATCCTCGATAAAGCGGGACAGATGGTAGGCGATTTGCGCGTCAGAGGGCTGATAGTCGAAGTTGGCCGGCGCAACCCTCTGAGCTTGGCCGAGATGATCGACCTCGACAACCCATGGCGTAATAGACCCTTGGCTCGATTGCCAGACAAGTCCGCCGGCGAGGCCGGCGGACAGCATCAAGCAGCCGAACGCCATTAGGCGCCAGTTCTTAGCTTGCACGCGAGCGGATCCAATGCGTTCGTCCCAAACCTGAGCCGCCTTTTGATAAGGCGTAATCGGCTCGGGCATGCGCCCGTAGTGAACGGAAGGTCGTTTGAACATCGATGGCTGCCCCTGAGATCAAGTGAACGGTTTCAAGTCGTGCGATAGATGGATTTGAGGCGCTGCTATGCGGCGGAGATGCAGTGGTGCGTCTCAGCGTTCTCCTTCGGACAAATCGACGGAGGAGCCGCTGCCGCCATGATCGCCCGAGCGGACGGCGTGGCCAGCAGCCGAGGCACCATGCCGAATGGTCTGAGCGCCCTTCATGCGGCGAGCCCAATCAGGCTGCCCTTCGGCCGAGGTGCTCGTGCCCTGCTCGCCCGCTTGACTACCTCCGAACGCAGTTGCTGCTCGACGCAAGGGACTCGTCGCAGCCGAGGCGCCCGCCTCCGCTACGCCAGCAAGGCCGCCGCTTCGATACGCGGCCGATGCTCCGCTTATGACCGCGCCGCCACCGCGCGCAGCGCCTGCAATCGCACCGCCAGCAAGCCCGGCACCGCCAGCGGCAAGTCCCGCGCCAGCCGCAACAGTGCCGCCGGCAGCAAGGCCTGTTCCAATCGCCGCGCCGGCGCCGAGTTGAGGCCCGCCCGACACCAAGCCGTTTGCGATACCCGGACCGAAGATCCCGAGGCCCAGCAAGGAAAGCGCCGCGAGTACCAGCGTCATCGCGTCTTCGATGGTGGGCTGTGCACCGCCGAAACCTGCGGTGAACTGCGAGAACAGGGTCGAGCCGATGCCGACGATGACGGCCAGGACCAAGATCTTGATGCCAGAAGAGATGACGTTGCCCAGAACGCGCTCTGCCGCGAATGCGGTCTTGCCAAACAAGCCCAAGGGAACCAGCACGAAGCCGGCCAGCGTCGTGAGCTTGAACTCGATCAGGGTGACGAAGAGCTGGATCGCCAGAATGAAGAAGGCGAGCAGCACCACGACCCACGCAAACAGGAGAACGACAATCTGGACGAAATTTTCGAAGAAACTAATGTACCCCATCAGGTTTGAGATCGAATCGAGGAGCGGTCGACCGGCATCAAGCCCGACTTGGGCGATCTTTCCCGGCCGCAGGAAATCCGATGCAGATAGGCTTGCGCCCGATGCTTTCAGCCCAAGACCGGCGAAGCTCTCGAAGACGATGCGCGCGAGGCTGTTCCAGTTGCCGATCAGGTAGGCAAAGACGCCTACGAAGAGCGCTTTCTTGACGAGGCGCGCGATGATGTCCTCGTCCGTTCCCCAACTCCAGAACAACGCTGCGAGCGTAATGTCGATCGCAGCAAGGGTCGTTGCGAGGTATCCGACCTCGCCCCCCAGCAATCCGAATCCGTTGTCGATATAACGCGTGAACGTTTCCAGGAACTGGTCGATGATCCCCGTACCGGTCATGGCTTGATCGCCCCGGGGGTCGCCAGGTTCGGATATCCCTGCGGGATCCGGCTTTGATCCTCTGGAGCAAGCGCCACGCCGGCGGCGGAATCGTCGTAGCCAGGAATTGCGGCACCGTCTTTCTTGCCAAAGAAGCGGCGCCGGTTTTCGGCCCAAATCTGTCGGCAATGCTGATAATCTGCAGTTTCCACCGCTGTGACACTGCGGCAGTGTGCGAGGTCAGAGCTGGTTGAGTCTGTCGTCTGCTCCGCTTTCGGCGGCGGAGGGTTGTCTCCGCCACGAAGCTGAATCGTGCAGACAGCGACGACCAACACGCCAATTGTCGTCAGCAGCGACAACGCCTTGAATGCCCGGATGTCGGTCATCAGTGGAACATCTGCACGTTGGATGATTGATAGCCCTGCCCTGGCGTAAGAAACCGCCGGAGCTGTTCGCGGCCCTGGTCCTGGGCCGCCGCGCGTTGCGCGGCTTCAAGGCTTTGCGCCCTGCCCTGCGCCGTCACGACAGCCGTGAGGTCGGCGAGCTGCCGTGCATTCAATGCCAGAATCTGATTGCCGGCCTGTGTTGCCTGCAAGGCACCGCTAGCGCCTTGGCTTGAGCTAACGAGCGCGGAGGTCTGGACGCGGTTGGTGTCGAGGTTGCCAACGATGCCGGCCTGGACACGAAGCGCGTCTTGCGTTGCGGCATACGAATTCTGCCAACGAGATTGAGCATTGGCGATCAGCAACTGATTCGACTGGCTGCTGGTAGCTGGCGCGTAGCTCGTCGAGAAGGCATGATCGATCTGCTGGACGTCGTAGGCAATGCGCTGCGCTTGGGCCAGCAATTGCTGAGTCCGCTGGATCGAAGATTGCAGTTGCTGCAGCGACGAGTACGGCAGGTTTGCCAGGTTCTTCGCCTGGTTGATTAACATCTGCGCCTCGTTCTGCAGCGAGGTGATCTGATTGTTGATCTGCTGCAGCTCTCGTGCGGCAGTAAGGACGTTCTGAACGTAGTTGTTGGGATCGAAGACGATCAGCGCCTTTGCAGGCACCGTGACGCCCAGAATCAGCGCGACGGTGCTAGCAGCCGCAATTAGACCGAAACGCCTCATAGCGATTTCTCCAGATTGACAAGATTGGGGATCAGGTCCAGGGCCCAGGCGACGTCACGGTGCTGGAGCCAAGCCGGCACAAAGCCGTCAGGTCCATGTTCGGCAAAGAGGTGCGCGATGACAGCCTGGTCGGTCTTGGAAGAAGCTGCCGTAAAGGCGAGCGCGACTTCACCAAGCCCAAGTTCGAACATGCGGTTGCCGCGGCGCGACTGGCAGTAGTAGTCGCGCTTTGGCGTAGCGCGGCTCAGAAGCTCGATCTGGCGGTCATTGAGACCAAAGCGGCGGTAGATGGCAGTGATCTGCGGCTCGATCGCCCGCTCGTTCGGCAATAACAGACGAGTTGGGCAGCTTTCGATGATTGCCGGTGCGACAGCGGAACCATCGATGTCCGAGAGCGACTGGGTGGCGAAGATGACGGACGCATTCTTCTTCCGCAGCGTCTTCAGCCATTCCCGGAGTTGACCAGCAAAATCTTCATCGTCGAGGGCAAGCCAACCCTCGTCGACAATGAGAAGAGTGGGCCGGCCGTCGAGCCGATCTTCAATCCGATGAAAGAGGTAGGCCAGCACAGCCGGGGCCGCGCTCGTTCCGATCAGTCCTTCGGTCTCAAACGCCTGAACCGAAGCTTCGCCAAGGCGCTCGAATTCGGCATCAAGCAGGCGTCCGCAAGGACCACCCAGGCAATAGGGCTGCAGGGCCCTTTTCAAAGAATTGGATTGCAGCAAGACTGAGAAGCCCGTGAGGGTGCGCTCCTCCCTCGGCGCCGAAGCGAGCGAGGTGAGCGCCGACCACAGGTAATCCTTGACCTCCGGCGAGACCTCGACCTTTTCCCGTGCCAGGATCGCGCCAATCCATTCCGTGGCCCATCCGCGCTCTGAGGGATCATCTATCCAGGCCAGCGGCTGCAGCGCGACGGCTTGATCACTTCCATCAGACAATGCACCGCCGAGATCGTGCCAATCGCCGCCCATGGCGAGCGCGGCCGCCCGGATCGAACCACCGAAATCAAACGCAAAAACCTGAGAGTTTGGATAGCGCCTAAACTGTAGCGCCATCAGCGCAAGCAGGACTGACTTGCCAGCACCCGTCGGTCCCACCACAAGGGTATGGCCGACGTCACCGACGTGGAGGGAGAATCGGAACGGTGTTGATCCCTCGGTCTTGCCAAATAGAAGAGGCGGGGCCTTGAAATGCAGGTCCCTGGTTTCGCCCGCCCACACGGCCGACATCGGAATCATATGGGCGAGGTTCAGGGTCGAAACCGGCGGCTGCCGCACATTGGCATAGACGTGTCCCGGCAGACTACCGAGCCAGGCTTCGACGGCATTCACCGTCTCGATCATGCAGGTGAAATCGCGGCCCTGAACGACCTTCTCCACCAGCCGGAGCTTTTCATCAGCAGCGTTGGGATCGCGGTCCCATACAGTGATGGTCGCAGTGACAAAGGCCTGTCCGATCTGATCGGACCCCAGTTCCTGCAGGGCGGCGTCGGCATCGATCGCCTTGTTGTGAGCGTCGGTATCGAGCAGCGTCGACGCCTCGTTGGTCATGACCTCCTTGAGAATGGCGCCGATGGATTTTCTCTTGGCAAACCACTGCCGGCGAATCTTCGTCAGCAGCTTCGTGGCATCGGTCTTGTCGAGCATGATTGCTCGGGTCGACCAGCGATACGAGAACGCCAGGCGATTGAGGTCATCAAGAATTCCTGGAGTCGTCGCGCCCGGAAAGCCGACAATCGTCAGAACCCGGAGGTTGGCTGAACCCAACATCGGCTCGAGGCCGCCGGTCAGCGGCTGGTCGGCCAACAGCGTATCGAGATACATCGGAATTTCTGGCACCCGAACCCGATGACGCTTGGTGGAGATCGTGGAATGCAGATAGGTCAGCGTGTCCTGATCATCGAGCCAAGCGCATTCCGGCATGAACCCTTCGACGAGTTGAAGCACGCGGTTGGTTTGGTCGATAAATCCGCGGAGAACCTCGCGCGCGTCTGCTCCAACGGTGCGATCGCGACCTTCATAGAGCAATCGCTCCGCCTTAGCCGCTCCCTCCTCCGGAGGTAGAAAGAGGAAGGTCAGGAAGTAGCTTGACTCGTAATGAGCGCCCGCCTCCTCGAACTGTGCTCTGCGTTCCGCGTCGACCAGCGCGGACGCGACATCCGGAAATGTACTCGGAGGATAGGCCCCAGCGAAATGACGCTGCGCCTCAACGAATACGGCCCAGCCTGATCCGAGCCGGCGAAGTGCGTTGTTCAGACGGCCGGCGACGGCGACAAGTTCAGCGGGCACTGCGCTATCCAGGTCGGGTCCGCGGAACTTTGCAGTCCGCTGGAACGAGCCGTCCTTGTTCAGGATGATTCCCTCGTCGACGAGCGCTGCCCAAGGAAGGAAGTCGGCGAGCCGCGCGTTGGAATGGCGATATTCGGCAAGGTTCATCATGACCGAGAGCTCAGGTGTTGAGATGACCGGGGATGCGCAGATGTCGGCGCACCACATCGACAAAAGCGGGGTCGCGCTTGGCGGCCCAGACGGCGGCCATGTGGCCGATGAACCAGAGGACCAGACCCGCGATCCAGAGCCGCAGCCCCAGACCCAGGGCTGCGGCAAGCGTGCCATTGACGATCGCAACCGATCGCGGCGCGCCGCCCATCAGCATGGGCTCGGTGAGTGCGCGATGAACAGGCACAACAAAGCCTGTGACAGGTTCGTCCATCAGATCACCACGCCACCGCCGAAGGAGAAGAACGACAGGAAGAAGCTTGAGGCCGCAAACGCGATCGACAGACCGAACACGATCTGGATCAGTCTGCGGAAACCGCCGGAGGAATCCCCGAATGCGAGCGTTAGGCCGGTCACGACGATGATGATGACCGCGACGATCTTGGCGACCGGCCCCTCGACCGACTGCAAGATTTGATTGAGTGGCTGCTCCCACGGCATGTTCGAGCCAGCCGCCCATGCCGGCGCCGCTCCCAAAAGCACCGTGCCGAAGGCGGCCAACGATGCACCTCGAAGAAAGCGAAATTTCTGACGCATGTCAGTCTCCTGCTGTTGAAAGGCTGTAGTCACCGGTGGCACCCAACCCTGAGACGGCGGCGAGCTCAGCGAGGCGGCGGTCAGCGCCGCGGCCCGAAAGGACGGCAACGAGGTTGATGGTCTCGGCGATCAGGGCTCGCGGAACCGTGACGACAGCTTCCTGGATGAGCTGCTCGAGCCGGCGCAGCGCGCCGAGCGCAGTCCCAGCATGGATGGTACCGATGCCGCCGGGATGACCGGTGCCCCAGGCCTTGAGGAGGTCGAGTGCTTCGGCACCTCGGACTTCGCCGATCGGGATGCGGTCAGGACGTAGTCGGAGGGACGAGCGGACAAGATCCGACAGCGTCGCCACACCGTCCTTGGTCCGCAGCGCAACGAGATTGGGCGCCCTGCACTGCAGCTCGCGGGTGTCCTCGATCAGCACGACCCGATCGGAGGTCTTCGCCACCTCGGCCAGAAGCGCATTCGTCAAGGTTGTCTTGCCAGTCGATGTCCCACCGGCAACGAGGATGTTCTTCCGTGCTCCGACCGCGTTCTTCAGGATCCTGGCCTGCTCTGAGGTCATGATCTTCTTGGCGGCGTAGTCGTCGAGCGTAAACACGGCGACGGCGGGCTTGCGGATAGCAAAGGCCGGTGCTGCAACGACCGGAGGCAAGAGACCTTCGAAGCGCTCGCCTGTCCCAGGCAGTTCGGCCGAAACCCGTGGCGCGCCGGCGTGCACCTCGGCGCCCACATGATGCGCAACCAGGCGAACGATCCGTTCGCCATCCGCGGCCGACAGAGTTTCGCCAGTGTCGATCAGGCCGTTCGACAACCGGTCGATCCACAGCCGCCCATCGGGATTGAGCATCACCTCAATGATCGCTTCGTCTTCGAGGTAGCCCGCGATCGCGGAGCCGAGCGCGCTACGCAACATTCGCGCACCGCGCGAACTCGCCTCCGATTGAATGGAATGGATTGCCACCGTTCGCCCCCACCGAGAGGACGTCCAAAGAGCGTCCTCAGATGGGGATGATTAGAAAAGGCACCAATGGACTTGGCGCAACAAGCGCTTTCAGTGATCGTAGACCGGCGTAGAAAAAGAAAGACTGAGAACCGATGTTTGAGGCCTACTCAATTGTATCGTGCTCGGCGAGCTACCGCTTACCACTCCCCATCGTCATCCGTGGGCACGAGTATGACCGAATCCTCATACAACCCGACTAACTCGACAGCATAGGAAACATCAGCCGGCTTAAAGGGGAGGATTGAACTCATGCACGAAGAGATAGATCGGCGCGAGGGCAGCGTGAACCAGACCAACGTCGCGATCTGCAGTGCTACATTGAGACCGAACGCGACTTGATAGGCTTGGACCGGCCTATGGCCATCATTCGCAGACCATTGCTCCAGGATCAGGCCCGTCGCGTATTGTGCCAGAAACGCCCAGCCAAAGTGCAAGACGTTCAAGGCGCCGTTGGCACGACCGGCAAGCTCCGGCGGAAAGTAATCTGCCATTACCGCGAAGCTGACCACGGTTGCCGTTCCGGAAATTGCGACAACGGACCAAGGCAAGATGGACGGCAGAGGCACTCGCAGGATCAAAGCAAGCTCGGCTACGACAAACAGCACCGCAACCGTCGCTAACACCGTCTCCGCCCTGATTCCTCTTCGTTTGACGTAGTGGACGGTCATCCCGAACAACAAGGCGCCGCAGCTCAAGATGATCGACATTATGAACAGCTGTCTTACGAGACTTGCGCGATCAAGCCCCTCCACGTCGGTCAGCCACGGTGATGCCCAGAGTCCTTGCAGAGACCAGGCTGATCCAATGCAAGTCGCCGATAACGGAGCCATTCGCCAGAACCTTCGATCGCTGAAAACAGAGCTCAGGCTGGTGGACGCTGTTGACAGCGCGATGCTTCGTTCAGGCACTGCGACGTAGATGAGAATGGCCGTCGCGCCGGTGGCGGCCGCCAGAATCTCAAAGAGCTGCCGCCACCCCATCCAGGCGAGCAGGTGTTCGACGGGAGCCGTCGCTGTCACCGCTCCTAGCGATCCCAGCATGACCATGCAGCCGTTCAACAAGGCAACTCGCTCCCTGGGGAACCAAATGATGATGGACTTCAGTCCAGCAGTCAGCGCTGCAGCAACACCAAACCCGATCATTGCGCGCGCGATCAAAAGGGACAGGAAGCCGCTCGATACTGCGAACAGTCCGGCGCCTACTGCTGCGAGCAGGAACAGAACACTTTGGATGCGTCGCGGACCAAAGCGGTCCAACAATATGCCGACGGGGATCTGCGCCGCCGCAAAAACGAGGAAATAGACCGAGGTAAGCAACCCGAGGTCGGCAGCCCCAAGCCCAGCATCCGAGCTGAGATGACTGGCGATCAAAGCGTTGATCGTTCGAAACAGATACGAAAGATAGTATCCAACCGCAAACGGGAAAAATACGCGCGCGGTGAGGCGCCATGCCCCTGAGATCTGCATGCTGGCCCCCTCTTGCTGTCAGCTCGTGCAAGCCGATAGCGTGACCAGCTTTTCGTTGGTTCGGCTAAATCGCTGCGGTCGTAGGCTGGCGTAGAAAAAGAAGGGTCGGCGCGTTTGCGCATCCATGACGCTCGGTCAGGATTCGTCGACCGGTTCCTGACGGCGGATATCTTCCGGAATCTCGCGGAGAAAGCTTTGCCCCTTTTGCAGGCGGCGGCCGAGTGCCTCGACAAATCCTTCAAACCGCTCCCGGCCTTTTGCTTGCGCGGCCGCCTGCGCGTCATTGGGCAGTGGCGGCGTGATCGTCAGCCAGAACCTTATGAAGAGCGCCAAGCTTTCGGCCGTCAAACCCACGTCGCGCTCCAACCTCTGCATCTGACGCGACAGCCGATCGAGGCGCCGGGTGAACGCTGCCTCCCGCCTGTCCGCTCCATCCGGCGACAGAAACGAAGCGACAGCCGCCTCCACGATC
The DNA here is from genome assembly GCF_036247985.1 of Bradyrhizobium sp. TM239. Taxonomy (NCBI): domain Bacteria; kingdom Pseudomonadati; phylum Pseudomonadota; class Alphaproteobacteria; order Hyphomicrobiales; family Nitrobacteraceae; genus Bradyrhizobium; species Bradyrhizobium sp. TM239. The sequence continues at coordinate 277,887 of NZ_BTIR01000001.1, forward strand.
GCGGACCGGGAAAGCTTCTTGCGATCGGCGAGGTCCGAGATCTGCCTCAGTAGCTCTGGCGGAAAATAGACGTTCATCCGGTCGCGCATATTGCTTCAGAGCTCCATACCGTCATTCGGGTCCATGGCAACCTGGCGGGCGACGCCACGCATCTGCTGGCGAAGCAGTCGAGATTGGCGAACCGCGTCCTCATCGTCGTCAAGAACGACGGCAAATTCCTCTGCCGGCGTTGGTTCGGTCGTTTCCTTGGCGATCGCGACGTGGTCGGGAAGTTCGGGCTCCCGACGGAGCCCGCTATTCGCCGTGTCTTCCTCGGCCTCCGTGGCTCTGTCAGTTGGACCTGCCGTCGGCTTCAACGGTCCGAGCGCTGACCATCCGTCCGTTCGCGGCGATCGGCCGGCGCTCGCCGGATCGGGCGGTGACAAAACCCGCTCGGTGAACGGGCGATCCTCGTAATAGCGGACCTTCTTCGCCCTGATCGGCGGCGTGCCCGCCACCATGACGATCTGGTCCATCGGCGGAAGCTGCATGACCTCGCCCGGGGTCAAGAGCGGCCTTGCCGTCTCCTGGCGTGAGACCATCAGATGCCCGAGCCAGGGGTTAAGCCGGTGACCGGCATAGTTCTTCATCGCTCGCATCTCCGTCGCCGTGCCCAGTGCATCGGACACCCGCTTGGCCGTCCGCTCATCGTTGGTCGCGAAGCTGACGCGGACGTGGCAGTTGTCGAGAATAGCGTTGTTGGGCCCGTACGCCTTCTCGATCTGATTGAGCGACTGCGCGATCAAGAAGCTCTTGATGCCATACCCCGCCATGAAGGCGAGCGCGGACTCAAAAAAATCAAGCCGCCCGAGTGCCGGGAACTCGTCAAGCATCATCAGGACTCGATGCAGGCGGTCGCGGGCGTGCAGATCCTCGGTCAGGCGCCGGCCGATCTGGTTCAGCACCAGGCGGATCAGCGGCTTGGTCCGAGAGATATCCGATGGTGGCACCACGAGGTAAAGCGTCGTCGGGCGGCTATCTGCGATCAGATCGGCTATCCGCCAGTCACAGCGGCAGGTCACCTGGGCGACGACGGGATCGCGGTAAAGACCCAGGAACGACATTGCGGTGGACAGGACCCCCGAGCGTTCATTCTCGGATTTGTTGAGGAGCTCACGCGCGGTCGAGGCGACCACGGGATGCGCACCTTGCTCGCCAAGATGAGCGGTGGTCATCATTGCCTTCAGCGTCGCCTCGATAGGCCGCTTCGGGTCGGACAGAAAGGCCGCGACGCCGGCCAGGGTCTTATCCGCCTCGGCATAGAGGACATGGAGGATAGCGCCGACCAGGAGCGAATGACTGGTCTTTTCCCAATGGTTCCGCTTGTCGAGTGAACCTTCGGGGTCGACCAGGACGTCAGCAACGTTCTGCACATCGCGAACCTCCCATTCTCCACGCCGGACTTCAAGGAGTGGATTGTAAGCTGACGACTTTGGATTGGTCGGGTCGAACAACAGGACGCGCCCATGCCGCGAGCGAAAGCCCGCGGTCAGCTGCCAGTTCTCACCCTTGATGTCGTGCACGATGGCCGAGCCCGGCCAGGCCAGCAGGGAGGGGACGACAAGACCGACGCCTTTGCCGGATCGAGTTGGTGCAAAACATAATACGTGCTCCGGTCCGTCATGGCGGAGGTAGTCGCGGTCGAGCTTGCCAAGCACCACACCATCCGGACCGAGAAGTCCGGCCGCCCTCACCTCCTCCAGGCCGGCCCAGCGCGCCGAGCCATAGGTCTCGACGTTCTTGGCTTCGCGCGCCCGCCAGACCGACATACCGATCGCCACCGCGATCGAAACGAAGGTCCCCGACGCCGCGATGAAGGCCCCCTCGACAAAGACCTGAGGCGCATAGGCGTCGTAGACGAACCACCACCAGAAGAAAATCAACGGATAATAGATCTTGAAGCCGAACAGTTCGAACCAGGGCCGCCCGAGCTCCGGTTGATAGGCAAGCCGCCAAGCTGTCCACTCCGTTGCTCCCCAGATGGCGAGCAAAACGATCAGGCCGACGACGATCACCTGTCCCCAGAGAATTTTGGTTCCGGACATCCCGAACACCCCTCCGCAACTGAGTTCGCGAGATAGCTAGAGGCCGAGGTCGCGCCTGCGGCCAAAGCCCCATTCGATGCCGCCGCCGTCCTTCACGACGCCGGTCACATGCTGGCCGAGTCTCTTTTCGAGTTCGCGCGACCAGGGCACGAGCTGGAAGCCGAGGCCGTTGTCGATCATAGCGAAGCGTCCCGAGGCGAGCGTCAGTCGCTGACGGTACGTGCCTGCCACATGCTCCCCGGAGGCCGGCTTCACATGAGCTAGGCCGGTGTCGGTCGACACTTTTGCTGCCACCTGATCCAGTTCGCGTTGGCGCAACGTATCGAGGAGATCGCGCTGCAGGATGATGCGCTGGCCCTGCCGCCGTGCCAGACCTTCCTGAACTAGATGCTCAGTCCGAGCTTCCATGGCGTTGCGGGTCTCGCGGCCGAAGCCTGCCATGGCGAGCGGCATGGGGTCGCGCTCGACAAGCCTGTGGTCGAGCCAGGTAGCGCCCTTAGCGCTGACCTGCTCGCCAACATCGAGATCGGAGCGGAGCGCCAGCACCACGGTCGGCCGCGGATCGCCGGTTGGACCGAAGCGTCGGACCTCGACGATTCCGCCAATCGGCGGTGCATGCTCGAAAGCTTCAAGCCCGCGGAAGCGCACGTGGTGCGCGCGTCCGTCTATTCCGTCGATCAGGGCGTACGCCTCGCCAGTCAGTTCGTCATGCAAGCCGCGATCGACCAATCGTCCGATGATCTGGGACGTCGGCTGTCCACCTTCGATGACGAAGTCGGCAACGCCGCGCGCTTCCCCACGCTCGGTAAAGGCGCGGTGCATGGTCTTGATGATGTCGCCGCGCATGCCCAGGTCGCGCAAGCTACGCTCGGCCTCCAGCCCTACCATCCATTCGCCTGGTGCGGCGGAGGCAGCAAGACCCATCCTCTCCAGGTGTTGGAGGCGACCGACCATCAGGCGGCGGATCTCAGGATCCGCGCTACCCGGATTCTCCGGGCGAAGATCGATAGTGCCGGTCTCATCGGCCGCGAGCCGCATCTCCCGGTCGAGCCGCGTCCATCGTTCCGCCGTAACTTCCCTCCCCAGTGAATTGCGGATCTCGTGCTCGGGTTTGGGACCCAGCTCGATGGCGACCAGTTCCTCGGCCCGTGAGCGCAGGCCCTGACTGATGTAGTCGCGGGAGATCACGAGGTCCGCTCCGTCCTTATCCACGCCCCGAACGAGAAGATGGACGTGTGGGTTGTCGGTATTCCAATGATCGACAGCCACCCAATCGAGCCGCGTGCCGAGATCGATCTCCATCTGCCTGGCGAGATCGCGGGTGAAGGCCTTCAGGTCAGTCATGTCGCCGGCATCCTCCGGTGAGACGATGAACCTGAAATGATGCCGGTCGTCCTTGCAGCGTTCTGCGAAAGCAGCGCTATCGGCGCGGTCGCTGCCGGCATCGAACATTTCGGCACGCTCGCCGCTCCGGGTCACGCCGTCGCGCTTCAGATATGAGAGGTGGGCGGTCAGTGGTGCTGAACGGAAGGCTCGCCCTTTGTGACGAACCACGCGGGCCTTCACCACGACGCGACGCGTCGGGCTGAACAATCGGGCACGGCTAAAAGACAGTCGACCGCGGCCAAACGTCGAACGTCCATAGGCCGCCGAACGCCTGCCCGCTACGGCCTGACCCGAGGTGTATCCCGCTCTCTTCGCGGCCCGCAGCACCTGGTTGATGAAGCTCTTCGGCTTAGGCGGGCGTGTGCTGCGGATGCGCCCAGGCCGAATACGCAGGTCGCTGTCGCCCACGCTCACGGCAGGGCCTCCCAACTGTCGAAAACGCACACAGTGTCGAAAACGCCTTTGATTGTATTCGTAAAAATGCAAAGCGCGGCACGCGCCCCGACCGACCAGCACGCCGGAACCCAAGCCATGTCAATGGCTTGCGGTTCGACCGGCGAGCCTCTTTTATCTCGCCGTCCTGCCGTCGTGGTCCCCCGGCCGCCCCCCAATGCTTGCGAGCGCTTGCGATAGCGATCGTTACCCGAAGGGCCGAGACACCCGCAGGGTGGCTCGGTGAGGAGCGAAGCGACGAGTAGAGCGCGGGCCGAAGGCATCGCCCATACGCCATCAGCACGTGCCACTTGCTTTGTTAAACACGCCAAGGCTTGCGAACCCGCACATTTGGTCATCGCGATACTTCCGAATCCGATCGAGGGACGAACACGCCAATAGGCCGGGGGACCATAGGCGAAACATCGGGCGCCGAGATTGCGGTCGTGACACCGCTCGACGGCACGAGCGCCAGCAACCGATCACTCGTTTTCATGAGATCGGATCGCGTGACGAATAGCGTCGCAGCTGCTGGTGACTGTCCGCTGGACGTCCATCTCGGCGGCAGTTCGATGGCAAGCAGATTTGCAAGCTTTGCGACGTATGCTCGCGTCTCGTCTGGCAAAGAGCCGCCAGCGAGATGCTCTTCATAGCGAGATGGGCCCGCGTTGTAAGCGGCAAACACGCCGGGCGAGCCATACCGATCGAGCAGTTCGCGCAGGTAGGCCGTGCCGGCCAGGATGTTATCGTGCGGATCGTAGGGGTCGTTCCCGAGATTGTAGCGCGCGCGAAGTTCCGTCCAAGTCGCCGGCATGATTTGCATCAGGCCCATTGCGCCTTTTGGCGATCTGGCGTGCACGTCACCAGCACTCTCGATGCTTTGGACAGATCGGATCCAGTTCGGCGCAATCGCAAAGCGTTGCGAGGCTTCATTGATGAAGCCGGCAAATGAGTGAGCGGTCTGACTGATCGCTGGCTGGGCGGCTGATCCGCTCTGGGCCAAAGCAGCACTGTCGAACGCGGTCAGAAGAAGCAGGGTCACGACAGCACAAACGCGCGTGACCAACCGACCCAAGCACGCGGTCGGGCTCGCGCCAGCCTTGCAGACATCGATCGAGATGGAGGAATGATCCCGCAATCGATCGAGCAAGGGAATGGCGAGGAGAACACGTCGAATACGCACGATCACTCCTCCCACGTCCACACCGGTATCGCATGGCCGATCACGCTAGATGCCGGAAGAACTCCAAAATACCGGCCATCAAGCGAGTCGTTCGACTGCCAGTTCATCAGAAACAGCTCGCCGTTGCCGACGACGCGGCAGCCCTGCCATTTCGGCAGCGGCCTGCCGCGACCATCGCGATCCCGCGCTTCGCCCACCGCGATGGTATCCACCGAAACCGTGAGGCCGGCTCTGCAAACACTCTGCCCCGGAAGGGCGAGCACGCGCTTCAGCATCGGGACGCCAATGGGCAAATAGCCGTTAAGGTCGAGGAAGGTCGCGAGCGGCTCCGGCGGCTGCACGGCGACCAATTCAGTGACTTGGAATTGGTCCGCCGGTCGAAGGCGGTAGAGACCGATCGGCACGCTTGCGGATGCGTTCCAGATGTAAAGCGGAAGCGGCTCCAGGACGATCGTCGCGATGAGCGCAGCAGCGACCCCAATCGTCACAGCCAGCATCATTAGGCGGCCCGTCATCGCATCACCTTTTGGCGATGAAGCCAGGCCTGATGGCGCGCTTTCGTATACGGGCGCGGGTTTTCGTTGACGGACAGGCGGTTATGAACGTGGTGCCAATGATCAGGCGCGACATCAGCTGGATCGATGCCGAGTTCCTCAACGGCATCGGTCATTTGCAGCACTCGCTCGACCTTCGGCCAGCCGGACAGACGCAGCAAAATCTCGCCGCCGGGTGTCACATAAGGGACGGTCGAGCATCGCTGTCCCGGTGCGACCGCGCGCAAGATGTCGATCCGCGAAATGATTGTCCCAAAGTCGTTGGAGGTCCATCGGACGAAGGCAAAGATGCTGCCGGGCGCAAATGACAGGACACGCCGATGACGATCGAGCTTGCGTTCGTTGACGATACGACCGAACCGAATCCGGTTTTCGATGCGCTTCTCGAGCCACACCACTTCCACTTCGGTGAGATCGCTCATGCCGCCGCTCCCCGAGACTGAAAGGGGGCGCCGTAAGCTTTGCGGGTGGAGAAGCACCTGTACGGCTTCTGCGGACAAGCAGGATTGACGGCCCGCCGCTGCCGGTTGCCTCCGATGCGGCTTGTGGTCTGGTCCGTTAGAAGAAATCCGAAGGATTTCTGGTTAGTAAAGTTAGAGCGGCTGGAAAGCGCGGAGAAACAAGCTCTTAAGCTCGATTCCGGTCCCCGATAGCACGAGGATCGGGTCCCCGATAGCACGAGGGTTGCGGTCCCCGATAGCACGAGTTGATTCACAGCTTGTCCTCCGAATTTGGAACGAGACCGCGCCGGCGCAGGCGTGCCGTTAAGGGAGCAACAGGATGAGGGGCGAAGTTCAGCCGCTCGGTACCGTTCGGATCGCGCGTCAGCGCGAGTTGATAGCCGGGCAATGTCTGGCGCTGGACGATCTGGCGGACGTCGTAAGCAAAATGCTTAAGCGGCGAGAGGATGCCGGACTTGGCATGGAGGTGCAGAAGATCAAAGCTCCAGCCTGTGTCCTGGCGGCCGCCATGCTTGCGCACGAGCCGATAGAGCCACCGCTCAAGTCCGCCCGTCAGATCGAAATAGGCGCGATCAATAGTCAGCACGAGCGCGTCATCGATCACGCCCGCGTAGAACCAATCAGGGAGGATCAATTCGAGCCCGAATGGACGGCCGTTTGCATCGGCGGTTTCTTTCCACTCGTTGATCCATGAGAAGCGATGCCGTCGGCGCTCTGCCGGCTGGCGGATCGATGTCATCACGGTCGTTGACTGAAGTCTGTCGAGACCCGCCTTCAGCCGGTCATAATCGCGCGCGCTGGTGCCGCGGCCGACAAACGTCAGGATCTCGTAAGGTGTTGCAGCCATCAGGCGCGAGGCTTTCAAGCCGGCGTCGCGCGCTTCGACAATCTGAGACGCAGCCCAAATCAGAACGTCGGCATCCCAGATGGTCGCCATGCCGTGTTCCGGCACGGCTTCGACACGAACTGAGATTGCGCCGGCACGGAAGTCGATCGGCACAATGCGCTTCGTTTTTGCGAGCGAGAAGAACGGATAAGCCATCAGATCCTGCGCATCGCGGGGCGCGAGATCACCGGGCAGCGCCCGAAAGAGCTCAAGCTGGTCGCGCTCGGAATGGTGTTTGCGCCGCATGGTCACTGCTCTCGCACGGCGATCAGCGACGTTCCTGGCCGGCATAGGGGCGCAGCACCGGATGCTTTTTGGCCGGCAGCACGGTCCCCTTCCCGGGGTCTGAGGTCGACGTCTTGGCGCCGCGGTCGGCCCACGCTGTCAGATCATCGACGGCGTAGACAACACGCCCACCGATCTTCCGATACGTCGGTCCGGTACCGTACGTGCGGTGCTTCTCGAGCGTGCGGCCGGACAGGCCGAGATAGCGCGCGGCCTCAGGTGTACGCAGGAATCGCGGGGGAAGACCGGCCATCGGATCGGGCATTTGAGAACTCCAAGAGGACAGCGCACCACGCTTGGCTAGGCCGGCGTGTGTGCGGTCATCATGGAGGAGCAAGACCTCGGAGGGGGATGCCGAATGTTGGGGGTGCAATTTTCGATATCCCCAAGCCGACGGCGCTACTCGTCTCTACGCCCGGGTCGCAGAAGCCGGCGATAACCGCCGCGCACCAGTGCGAGGCCGGTTTGCACCAGACGGACGGTTCGATTGCGCAGATCGTGTGTTTTCCAGGCTCGGTCTGGGATGCGTTTCTTGCCGAACAGCGCTTCTGCGATGGCGCGATATGTGCTGCCGTCGCTCTGTGCATCCAGCGCGCGAATAGCTTCACTCAACCGCTCGCGCCTTTGCTTTGACAGATCGCGAAACGCAGGGCCTGCCGTACGCCCCTTCATTGCGCGCCATAACCGTCGTGCTGCGTACGCGCGTTCATCGAAGTCGCCGTCGAGCGGTAACTCGGCGACATAGTGGGCGCCTACTTCCAGCGGCGCTTTGGACCAGACGCGATGTTCCACCGGGCCGATGCGCAGCACGGCATGCCAACCGTCAGCGGCGCGGCGAACCTGGCCGGCGGCGAGATCAAGTAACGGCTGAGTCGCTGCGCCACTGCTGACGGGCAACACGGTCACTGCGACCGGGACGACAGTCGACAGAACCTCGGGCGCCCAAAAGATCGTCTGTTCGTCGAAGGACCGCTGCGGGTCATGGGCGAAAGCAGATGCCCCATCTCCTCCTAAACTCGGGAGTTACTTCGCCATCCGGGCTGTTCGCGATCGTCTCTTCGTAGTCGCGCCGGTAATCCGGGTTTCGACGAAGACACTCCCAGGCGACGTCGGTAACATCAGCATCTTGGAGACTCTTGTAGGACTCTGGCGATCGCCAGTCGAATTTAGGCATTGCTTCCGGCCCTATTGCTAACAAGGATTGCGGCGCAATAGTTCTAATCGATTGGGTTGCAGGAAGTCCCTAGTTTGGCACCACGTGGTGCTCCCGGATGACCACGTGCCGGCTGAAGGAAGCGATTTTCAATAGACGCTCCGGTCGATAAGGCTTTTCTACTTTGAGTCAGTACCGCGCAAAAGACGTCCTTGCTCGCTGGCCCACTTAGCGCGCGCGAGGTGACTCTGGTATGCATTCCGCGCACGATCCGGCTCACGCACCGGGTCAATCTTGAGCACGAGCTGAGCGACTTCTCTCCAGTCAGCGCCCTCACCCTCCGCCTGCAGAAGTCGCATGTACGTCACAACATGCTGCTCGTCATACGGCGTCAGCTTCGCATCCGAGGGGGCAGCGTCCGCAACGTCGGGATCGAGCGGCGGCTTTTTCATGGCTTCCAATCCACTTACAACGATTCTAGACGCTTGGCCGCCAGAGAGGTGCACGCGTCCAAATTTAGCCGTATTCCGCCGACGGGGCCAGCACGCGATAGTTGAATACATATTATAGGAGATAAACCTCATAGTATGTAAAGCCGCAACTTGCGCCGATGGACATGCGCAAGTTGGTCGGTCGGAATTTCGCAAGACTGCGGAAGCAGAAGCGCTTCACGCAGGAGAAATTCGCCGAAGCGTCCGGCTTCACCCAACAATACGTCAGTGACCTGGAGCGTGGCCGCCGTAATCCAACTGTCGTAACGCTGTTTGAACTGGCCAGCACGTTGGGCGTCAGTCACGTCGATCTCGTCCTGCCAGACGAAGAGGCACGAAGCGAGCGATCAAAGCCTGCAAAGCGGAAATGATCGGGCTGGAAAACCTATTTTGAACAGTCGTGGGCTCATTTTTTTCGAGCCGAGCCGAAGGTCCGGCGAGCGCCGGACGCGGATATGCTGCCGCCGGGGCGGCTTGCCAAACCGGCGGCGACGGAGAGGCCACAACGAAGTAGCTGCGCTACGCGCAGCTCACCGTTCAGACCATACGCTCCATCGAGCGCTTCGCTTTTGTCTTCTGACGGTTCGAGCTGAGCGTCCCGGCGCCTCTTGGTCCGCGCGGATGCCGACGACGATGCGATAGTGAAGCGCCCCGTTCGGATGAGCGGGGCGCTGCACTCAGCCCGGCTCAGTCGCCGTTGGGCTTGCGGCTGCGGGACCAGATCAGGGTGTAGGTCTCGGCGTCTTCGTCGTCGAAAAGGTTGGCGTAGATCGGAGCGTTGAAGCTCGGATCGTCCAGCTTGACCGAGAGATAATCGCGCCCCTCATTGGAGCGCTTCGGCCACGCGGCCCCGATCTCGGCGCGACCGACGTAGACCCGGTGGCTCGGGGCGTTGTCGTTGGTCCTGTCGGTCTCGGGAACGATGCGGACGCCCTTGGTCTGGAGGCTCAGGGTGACGATCTCGCCCTGGAATTCCTGGCCGGACTTCTTGAATGAACCGATGTTAGCCATGTCACTTCTCCTTGCTGTATCCGAGCCCGCGACCACCGCGGCCTCGATGGCGATCTGAAAGCCGAAGGCGATCGACGCCGCACCCGCTTGGGCCGCAGCGTAGCGGAGGATGGCGGCGGTGAGACTTTCTTGCCTCGCGAGGAATGGGCGAAGCCCAGGGGAAGAAAGTCTCACCGCCGCCGTTGCGGTTCAGGCGATCGAGGCGTAGCCGGCCTTCGGCCAGATCAAGCAAATGAGAGGCCAGGTGCTCGCGTGCGCTGAACAGCATTTTGGAGAGGTGCCAGCGATCGATCGGCTCACACAAGAAACTCGCATGCCCCGGGGAAGGAAAAGAAAACCTGGCGTGCAGAAAGGCGACCGTTGTCTTCGAACAGACAGAAGCCTGCGCACCCGACAGCAACCGCGGGACCAGTCTGCCAACGAGACAACCCGGCTCAATCGAAGCGCTCCAAAGAGGGCTGCGATTATCTCTCGGTCAAGCTGGACGATCCGAGTTTCAACGCTTCGATCTACGCCAACCGGGAGAGACGACAAACGCGCGCCGTGACCCGCCCGTGGTCGTCGGCACACCATTTGGTGGCTGGACGGGGCTGAGTGCAGCGCCCGGGCTAGGAGCGGGGTCGATCCGCATCGACACATTCGCCCAAGCGACGCCGCCAACTGCGATGGCACCAAGCACGGCGAACGGCTCCCCCCATCCTTCCGAGGGAATGCCTAGGTGTGCAAAGGTAAGCGTCACACTATAGCCGGCGCGCGCCGCCGGAACCGCGAAGAGTAGTCCAATGACCAGGCGCACGATCGGAGAGCGCGCGACGGAGAAGGCGTACCGCGCGACCACGAATGTGAAACTGGCCGCAAGGAGGCCTGTAACGGCGGCGCCGAACGGGCCTGCTCCCGCTTGCAATGAATAGATCCCCATGGTCATGCCGACAAAGAACGGCAATGCGTGGGTCGCGAGGGCGAGTAGTGCCCAGCCGAAGATGCCGAGCCCGACGATATTGAGAAGAACGCCAATGATGAGCATGGTGATGGTCCCCGTGACAAAGGTTGCAAGGGTCGCGCCTTCCACCACCACCACGGCGCGGTCCGAGGAATAACCGATCCCACCCGTATTTGGAATCCCTTTACGGTCAGGTTTCAGGCATGAACACGCAATGCAGGAGAGCAGCCCGGTCGCTATTGAGATAGAAGGCGACATTGAACGGTGCGGCCGACGGGTCGCCGTTGCCGGTCTTCGAAACAGCTTCCGCCCTCTTCGTAAGGCGTCATTACGCAGCGAGGCGGCGCTTACGCGCCACCATTGCCGAATTTCCAGACGCGGATGCCGAGCCGCTTCGCCTTGTCGGCGAGGTTGTCCTGAATTCCCGTACCTGGGAAGTGCATGACTCCAATCGGAAGGAGTTCGAGCATGACGTCGTTGCGCTTGAACGGTGCCGCCTTGGCGTGCTTCGTCCAGTCGGGCTTGAAGGCGATCTGAGGCACTTTGCGGTTGGCCGCCCATTTGGAAGCGATCAGTTCGGCTCCTTTCGGGGAGCCGCCGTGGAGCAGCACCATGTCAGGATGCTTGGCGTGAACCTTGTCTAGACGGTCCCAAATGAGGTGATGGTCGTTGAAGTCGAGCCCACCGGTGAGTGCGATCTTTGGTCCCGGTGGCAACATGACCTCAGTCTCGGTGCGACGCTTGGCTGCGATGAAGTCGCGGGAGTCGATCATGGCGGCCGTTAGCGTGCGGTGGTTTACCAGCGATCCCGATCGGGGACGCCAGGACGAGCCGGTGTGAGTCTCAAAGCGTTCGATGGCCTGGTCGCGGAAGACCTCGAGGCAGTTACGGCGCTCGATCAAAGTGATGCCTTCGGCCGTCAGGCGCTCGAGCTCGACCGATCGGACTTCGGAGCCATTCTGCTCGCGCTGGCTTTTCTGCTGCGCCTGTTCGTTATCGTCGAGGTGGCGTTCGATGCGGTCGACGGCACGGTGGAACAGATTGACGGTCGACCAGAGCAGATCGTCAAGATCTGACTCGAGCCGCGTGTCGCTCAACGTCGCGACCAGGGCATCGAAGATGTCGGCGACGGCTCCGGTGATGATGTTACCCTCGGGAAGCGGCCGTGGATCAGGCTCGTCGTCAAAGGGGCGGTAGCCAAAGAGTTGTAGTTCGGTGAGGACGTGATCAGTCGGAGAAGAGGCGTGCGGCGGTTCGATGTCGTCGTGGCCGGTCATTTGAGGAGTTCCTTTGCCGGATCGGCCGCGCCCATCGCGGCCTTCGTGGCGATCACTCAGACGGCACGCGGAACGGGCCAGAACCCGGAGGGCCGAAGCGGCAGCGGAGGATGGCGGAGGCCGGCTATTTTGTTTCGCGATGCAAAGCGCGCCAGCCAGATAGATGATGTGTCTTCTCATCGCCGGCGCGCGGCGGAAAATAGCCGGGCGTAGCCATTGCCGGCCCGGTCCGCTTGCCGTCCGATCGCCCTCTAGAAGGCCGAGGTCGCGTCCCCTTCCGGCAATGACCTCGTTATGACTGACCTATCAAGGTCGATCGAAGCATCGGCCTATTCTGCGGCTACCGTCGACGAATGCAGGAAGCGGACGACGTCCTCTGGGACGAGTTGAAGCCGCAACGCTGTTCTGAGGGTCTCGTGACCGAAGATGTGCAGGTCTTCGTTGAAATCGCCTAGCCGGGGCGACAACGCGATCGCTTCAATGCCGACGGCTGCTGCACGCTGGCTAAGCGTAGCCTGTACGGCATCTCCAGCGGCATCAGCGTCACGGGCGATATAGAGCCGACGCAGGCCAGGCGGCAGCATCATCGCTGCAAGGTGATTGGCCGAAAGCGCGGCTGTCATCGGCAACGTTGGCAGCACGTAACGCAGCGACAGCATGGTCTCGAGACCCTCGCCGGCAGCGAGCACGTCGTCCACCGCGCCGAACCGAACGGCATTGCCGAGCAAGTCGCCCATAGCCCGTCGTGGTGTGTCGATCGGGGCCTTTCCGAGCCGCACCCGATCGAAGCCGTCTGGATCGAGCCAGGTTCGATGCACGCCGGTGATCCGCCCCTCAAGGTCCGTGACGCGGGCAACCATCGCCGGCCAGGTTTCGGTCGGAGAATGCTCATCCGGTCTATAGTAGCAACGAGGATGGAAGCGCAGGCTGCCGCCATGGTGGACGCGGGCTATTCCGCGGCGTTGCAAATACGCCTCGACCACCGTGCCTTCGATCGGATTTGAGATCGCAAAGAGCCGACGGGCGGCTTCCTGCGATCCGACCGGCGCAAGCGAACGATTGGGTTTCGAGGCCAGCAGCGGCTCGGGGCGAGGCAGCTTCAGAAACCGCCTTGCTTCTTCGGCGGCTTCGCCGAAGTCGCGCAAACCCCGGCATTCGCGGATGAGGTCGAGAAGGTCGCCATGCTGGCCGGTCGCAGCGTCAGTCCACTTGCCGGCGGGCCCCTTTGGCGATTCCTGGAGCCGCACGAACATGGAGCGGCCCGGCGTGTTGTGGACGTCGCCGACCACCCAGTACCGCCCCGCCCGCTTGCCATTGGAGAGATAATATCGGCACACGGCCTCGGCCTCGCGCGCGAGGCGGCGTGCCAGTTCGGAGGCGTCGGGGGCCATCACGCGGCCTCCCGCTCACTGACGCGCGCAACCGGATAGGTGTCGAGCACCTTTGTCAGGATCCCGACGCCGCTTGCGTCCGTGGGCACGAACATCCGCAGCTTCCAGGATATGATCTCTCCAAAGAGGCCGTAAGCGCGGAGGCGATCACGCATCGTGTCGTTGAATCCCGACAGCTCGATGCGACATGCGCCCATCACTCGGACGCGGCGAAGCTGAAGCCCCTCTGCGAGGTCGAGGACGGTGCGTCCCTCCATCACCGCAGCAAAGACAGCGTCGGGCGTCAGAGCGGGCGCCTCCGTCGAGACGACGTTAGCGACCCACGCGGCAGACACCTTGCGGCCGATGATGCGCTCGCCCGTATCGGTCTGGAGCCGATAGACGCGGGTCGATTCATTCGGCAATCGTTTCCAAATGGGTAACAGCAAGCCGGCCACGACGTGGACCGTGCTTTCCGTGAACTCAGGGACCTCGGCAAGCTCCGCCAGCCAAGCCGCGGCAAAACGTTCGCGATCCGCTTCAAGCCAATGGCTCTCCACCATCATGTCCAAGGGAACCTGGTGCTGCTCCATAGGCCGGATCAGGCGGACGCGACGCTCGATCTCGCCGTCGTCGAGCATGATGCTCGGGGCCGGAACCTGCACGGCGGCCCGTCCCGAGCGCTCGTTGATCAGTAGGACTGCATGATTGGAACGACGAGCAAGGGCGTCATCCAAACCGACAGGATGGTTGCGCTGGCGCTGCGTGATGCTGAGCAGCCGTGTCTCTGCGCCTGTGCGCGGATGGACATAGATTGTCCTCCGGTCGGCGACTATAAAGCTCTCGGCGCGGAGCGTTTCCAGCCCAACGTCGTAGGTGCCGGATGCGACCGCGCCCTCGATCCGAGCGGTCAAGAGCTGCTCGAAGGCGGTGAAGAGGACATTCTGTAGGTCGATCGTGAGCGCCAACAACCTGTTCAGGAATGTCGTGATCGGCGGCAGGTCATCCCTGAGCCCATTGGCATCTGTCAGCTTCAGGCCGGTGGCATCCTCGAACCCTTCGAGCGAGCATCCGTTGACCTTGCCTCGGACGAGCAACGTGTAGAGTTGACGCAACGCGTCACGCCCGTACTGGCTTTCGAGATTGTCCTCGGGCCGAAACAGCCCCTGCCCTCCGGTCTGGCGCTGGCCGCGCGTAATGGCCCCCAATGTGTCGAGCCGACGCGCGATGGTGCTGAGGAAGCGCTTTTCCGCCTTCACGTCGGTAGCGATGGGCCGGAACAGCGGCGGCTGCGCCTGATTGGTCCGGTTTGTCCGGCCGAGCCCCTGGATCGCGGCATCCGCCTTCCACCCGGGCTCGAGCAGGTAATGAACCCGCAGACGCCGATTCCGGGCAGAGAGTTCGGCATGGTAGCTCCTCCCTGTGCCGCCCGCGTCGGAGAACACCAGGATGCGCTTGACGTCGTCCATGAAGGCCGATGTCTCGGCGAGATTGGCCGAACCGGCTCGATTTTCGACGATCAGTCGGTCGCCCTTGCGAATGATACGGCGCGAGCGGCCGGTCACTTCGGCGACCATGTCGGTGCCGAAGCGCTGCACGATTTGATCCAGCGCGCCGGGTACCGGAGGCAGAGAGGCGAGTTTCTCAATGAGGCGGTCGCGTCGTGCGACGGCCTCCCGGCTCTCGACCGGCTGGCCATCGCGATAGACAGGGCGAGAGCAGAGGTTGCCTTCAGAGTCGGTGAACGGTTCGTAGAGCTGGACCGGGAAGGAATGGGCGAGATAGTCGAGCACATACTCGCGCGGGGTGATATCGACCTCGACGTCGCCCCAGTCTTCGGTCGGGATCTCGGCGAGCCGGCGCTCCATCAGGGCTTCGCCCGTTGAGACAATCTGGATGACAGCGGCATGGCCGGCGTCGAGATCGCGGTCGATCGATTGGATGAGCGACGGCGTCTTCATCGAGGTCAGCAGATGACCGAAGAAGCGCTGTTTGGCGCTCTCGAAGGCGGACCGGGCCGCGGACTTTGCCTGCCCGTTCAGCGTTCCGGTTTCGCCGGTGATGTTGGCGGCTCGCATCGCCGCGTCGAGGTTGTTATGGATGATGCTGAACGCGCCTGCATAGGCGTCGTAGATGCGAACCTGCTCCGGCGTAAGCTGGTGTTCGACGAGCTCGTACTCGACGCCCTCATACGACAATGAGCGGGCAGCGTAGAGACCGAGCGCCTTGAGGTCGCGCGCCAGCACCTCCATCGCCGCCACCCCACCATGCTCGATTGCCTCGACGAACTCGGCACGTGTGGCGAACGGGAAATCGGCGCCGCCCCAAAGACCGAGGCGTTGCGCATAAGCGAGGTTGTGGACGGTGGTGGCGCCTGTCGCCGACAAGTAAACCACTCGAGCATTCGGCAAGGCGTGCTGGAGCCTCAGGCCCGCGCGCCCTTGCTGAGAGGCCGCCTGGTCGCCGCGCTCGCCCTTGACGCCGACCGCATTCTGCATGGCATGGCTCTCGTCGAAGACGATCACTCCGTCGAAGTCGGAGCCCAACCATTCAACGATCTGCCTGACACGCGAAAGCTTTTCGCCACGCTCGTCGGTGCGTAGCGTGGCGTAGGTGGTAAAAAGGATGCCTTTCGAAAGCCGGATCGGGGTGCCCTGGCGAAACCGGGATAGGGGCGTAACGAGCAGTCGCTCCATGCCGAGCACGGACCAGTCACGCTGCGCATCCTCGATGAGCTTGTCGGATTTGCTGATCCAGACCGCGCGACGGCGGCCCTTGAGCCAATTGTCGAGCAGAATCCCTGCGACCTGCCGCCCCTTGCCCGCGCCGGTGCCATCGCCCAAGAACCAGCCGCGACGAAAGCGGACGGCAGTCTCTGCGTCGTCGCGCGCGGCGGCCACAACGTCAAAGGTCGCATCGACGGTCCAGGAGCCCCTGAGAAATTCGGCATGCGCCTCGCCGGCATAGATGATGCTCTCGAGCTGGGCGTCCGACAGAACTCCATCTGACACTAGACTCGATGGCAGATGCGGCCGGTAGAACGGCTTCTGTGGCGCAACGGACGCCATCGCCGCAGACTGCACGAGCTTGGTCGGATGTGCGCACGATCCGGGAATACGGATCGACTGCAGTCCATATTCCTCATAAAGCGCATCGGTGAGTCGAGCGCCTTCCGGCGGCGACCATTCGACCGTCTCGTATATGAGTTCAGCGCCATTTGGCGCTGCGCTTTCCGAAGTGGACGACAGACGTGATGCAGAAGCGCCGGCCGATCGGGACATTGCAGGGCGCCTAGTGGCGTCGGCCACGACCGGCGCGGCGACGGGCAGCCTCGGCGGCACATGCAGGGTTACCCAATTGAGCAAGGTGGCGACATCACCCGCCATGCCTTGCGAGGCAGGAAAAGCCTTCGGATCGGGGGCGGGCAACTTGTCGATGACGAGCAGCCTCGTGTCCGTCTGAGTGCCGTGCTTGGCGTAGACGGCGCCGTCGATCGCGGCAGAAAACACGACCCGTCCGCGCTCCTGGAGGCGAACAAAGGCATCTCGCCACGCCGGGTTATCCGGCGCAAGACCTGCGCCAGCGATGGAGACGAGGCGTC
The DNA here is from genome assembly GCF_036247985.1 of Bradyrhizobium sp. TM239. NCBI lineage: Bacteria > Pseudomonadati > Pseudomonadota > Alphaproteobacteria > Hyphomicrobiales > Nitrobacteraceae > Bradyrhizobium > Bradyrhizobium sp. TM239. Next base: position 295,001 of record NZ_BTIR01000001.1, read on the forward strand.
CACCGTCGCAAAGACGCGCGTGCGCCGAAGCGATGTTCCGGAAAGCGGCGTCCGCCATCCGTCGATCCACATTCGCCACAGCGGAGAACGGCGGGTTCATCAGAACGACGGTCGGTACGATACTCGCGTCGAGGTGATCATCGATCTGCGCGGCATCGAACCGCGTGACCTCAACATTGGCGAACAAATGATCCAGGAGCGCCGCGCGGCCTTCGGCCAGTTCGTTCAACATCAAGGAGCCGCCGGCGAGCTCGGCAAGGATGGCGAGCAAGCCGGTCCCCGCGGATGGCTCCAGAACGCGGTCGGCAGGCGTAATACCGGCTGCGGTGCATGCAGCCAGCCCAAGCGAGATTGGCGTCGAGAATTGCTGAAACGCCTGACTGTCCTCGGAACGCCGCGTATGAGTCGGCTGACAGCTCGTGATTTTCGCGAGCATTGGCAGCATCGCGGCCGTCGAGCCAGCCTTGGCGCGCATGGCCGGACCGAACTTGCGAAGGAATAGAACGGTTGCTGCCTCGCAGACGTCATAGGCGGTCTTCCAGTTCCAGGCGCCGGTTGCGTCCGAGGTGCCGAAGGCAGCCTCCATGGCGCTACGCAGAACGGCGGCATCGATACGACGGCCGCGTTCGAGATCAGTCAACAGCTGTCGGGCGGCCCTGACGGCCGCAGAGGTGAGACTTGCAGCGGCACGCGTCGAGAGTGGCGCGGCGGCGCCGCCGCCGGCGAGAGATTCGGTCATGACGGGATTTCTCGGGAGAGCAGGAACGGGTCGAACCATCAGGCGCTCTCCTTTGACCCGACGGCTCGAACCCTTCCCGGCCCAGCTCTCCCTCTCAGCCCTCGCCCATAAGAATGGGGACCGGCGCTGCACACCGGTCCCCAAGCAACTGCGGGATGGCCAGGCCATCCCGCTCTCTGATGTCACTCAGCCGCATCGAGTTGTTGCGGGTCATCGTCGCCGGCGTTCTCCCGATCCTCATCGTCGGCGAGGAATTCGGGCAGTGGGCTGGCTTCACCCTCCTGCTCCGCCGACGACACGCTGGGATCGACGAGACGCAGCGGTTCCGGCAACCAACCCGAACCATCGAGAAGCCGCTCAGCCTCCTTGGCCATGTCAGCTTTCTTCAGGTGGTCGATCAGTTGTGCGGAAGATTCACCCCGTGCTTCCCGCACCGCCTCCAGAATGCGAGGCTTGGTGACCCGGCCGAGATAGTTGTCGGCGGTCGGTCGCCAGCCGGCCTGCACCATGTCGAGCCCGACCGCGCGCGCCAGCACATTTGCCTGGTCGAGACGCGTGCGGGCGCCGTGGGCGGAGACATGGCCCTGATTGTAGCGGTTGGCTGGCTCGTAGAGAGCGTTGACCGCAAATGATGCGCAGTGAGCGAACAGGGACGCCTGAGCGGCACCGTCGAGAGCTGTGAGCGCATCCCAAAGATCGCTCTCGCCCTTCGGCAACCGTGCTTTCCAGGACTCGTGCCGCGCCTCAACGGCCTTCGCGGACGCGCTCTCCCTCAGGCCGGGGGCTTGAGCGGGAAAGGTCGGCGCACGAAGTCCGATCTCAAGAGAGCTTCCAGAAGACGAGAACCGGTAAAATGCGGTCAGCACGAAGTTGTGCAATACCGCCTGGAATGCGATGGCGGGATTTTCTGCCAGTGCATCGCGTAACGCCAGCGTGCGATACGCCGTCAGCTCGGTGATGAGCCGATCCGGCAGAGGTTTGGCCGCATCGTCATCTTCTTCGGTATCGACCGGTCTACCTGCGACTACGATCACCGTGCGCTGGACGGAAGTGATTGCCTTTTGCCCTTCGGGCGATAACGGATCGGCGGCCCGCCCGACATCAGGATCAGTTGCCGGCTTGTCGTCCTCTGCCCGGACGTAACCCCGGTCCACGGAAAGGCGTCCCTCGGAATCGATGCTGACGAAGACGCCAGCTCGGGCGATCTCGGTCGGATCGTAGAGCACCGGCCTGTCTTCGAGCGCCGTCAGTGCAGCTTCGATCTCGCCGAGACGCTGATCGACGTCGTCGGGCAATTCGTCAGCATCCTGGTATTCGGATTCAAGCTTGGCCTGTTCGGCGATCAGCACGTCGATGGTGACCTGCTCGTCAGGGGACAGGTCGACAGGTTTGCCCTCCAGTTCGCGCAGGCCTGTCGCATGGCCGTAGGGGAAATCGACGGCCACGGAAATCCACTTCCACCCCTCGGCGGCAATGGTCTCGGCTTCGGCCTTGAGCCTTTCTGTCACAAGGTGGTCGAGCAAAGGGACATCTTGAAGCCAGCCGCCGTCATCGTGCTCGAAAAGGTCCCGCAAAACGGTGCCGCCGGCCTGCTCGTAACCGTCAAGGCCGACGAACTGGGCGCGACGGTCGGAAGCGCGCACGGTATTCTCCGTCAGCATCCGCCGGATCTGATATGGCTCGTCGTTGCCGGATCTGCTGGCATTATCCCAGACCTGCTCCTGACGCGCCTGGTCGGCCGTGACGGAAAAGGCCATCAACTGCTCGAGCGTCATGCCATCAGCGGCATAGACGTCGTGCAACTTCGGCGACACCGATGCCAGACGCAGGCGCTGCTTGACGATCGCTGGCGGGACGAAGTGCCGCGCGGCGATATCCTCTTCACTCATGCCACCGTCATGCAACACCTTGAACGCGCGGAACTGATCCAGCGGGTGCAGGCCGACCCGCTCGTCATTCTCCGCGAGGGAATCGTCCTCGGCGATGCCACCATCCCTAATAACGCAGGGGACAGGTTGCGTCCTCGCCATGCGCTTCTGCTTGACCAGCAGTTCGAGCGCGCGGTAGCGGCGTCCACCAGCCGGCACCTCGAACATACCAGTCTCCTGGCCGTCGGCATCGGCGACCGCACGGACGCTCAGGCTTTGTAACAGCGTGCGCTGAGCGATGCTCTCCGCCAGTTGCTCGATCGAGACGCCGGCCTTCACGCGGCGGACGTTGGACTGGCTGAGCACCAGTTTGTTGAAGGGGATATCGCGGGAGGGACTGATTTTGATTTTCTGAACAGCGCTTGCCATGTCGGATTCTCCGACGGGCGGCCGAAAGACTCTCTCTCGACCTCCTACCCGTCACTGGCAAACCGGCGCTCCTCTCACTCTCTGACGCGCAGCACCAACTGTAGGCGGACACTGAGACGACGTGCGGATGCATCACGCGGCCTCCTCATTGCCCTCAACGATGGAATCGATCGCGGGGGGCAGAAAGGCGAGCAGGAAATCAGCGGCCTTCGATGCCGCGCTCGCGGCGCGCACGACGGCGCGATTATCCTCGCGCAGCACCTCCAGCCAGGAACCGATGTAGTCGGCGTGGCGCACGGTCGGCACGATACCGAGCGAGGCACAAACGAAGGCACCCGCTATTTCGGCGACCAGTTCTTCTCGCGCGTACGATTTTGAGCCGAACGAACCGGAGTGGTCGCGGTTGAGGCGGGACGCCTGGCCGGTCCAATGACCGAGTTCATGGAATGCGGTCCGGTGCCAATTGATCGGTTCGAAATAGGCCGCCGGTGGCGGCACCTGCACGAAATCGCCCGTCGTGTTGTAGTAGGCGCGCGCGCCCCGGATGCGGAAATCCGCGCCGGTGGCGGCAATCAACGCCTCGGCTCGGGGCTCAATCTGATCTGGTGGCGGCGGGACGACCGAGGCAGCGACCCCCTCCGACAAGCCATCGCACTGGTCCGTGTTGAAGACCGTAAAACGCTTGAGAAACGGGATGGCGCCCGGCTCTTCACCGGCCTCCGCGGCGCGCCGACGTTCGTCGTCCGGGGTGAAGCGATCGGCATAGACGACGGTCGTTCCCCGTTCGCCCTTCCTGACGTAACCGCCAAGCCCAAGCGCCTGGCGAAAAGTGAGCCAGCTCTGTCCGGAAAAGCTGTGCTCGATAACGGCACCCCACAGGATCAGCACATTGATCCCGGAATAACCGCGCTGCGTCGACGCGTTGCGCGGCATGGCGAGCGGCGCCTTGATCGCCGCCGTCCCCCATGGCTGCACCCACGGGATACGGCCGGCCTCCAGCTCGGCGATGATCTTGTCGGTGATTTCGGTGTAAAGGCTCGCGCGGTCTTTGCCGGCGCGAACTCGGGCGGTATGTCCAGGCATCGCGGTTCTCCGCGACGGGCACCGGAAGCCTCTCCTCCGATCTTCAACCCGTCGCGGCAGACCCGGCCCGCACTCTCACTCTCAGTGACGGTGACGCGACGCGCTCTTTGACAAGTGGATTCGCCGTCGCGCCGCGTCTTGGCGTTAGGGATGAAAGCCCGGCGAGCGACTCAAGAGCGATCTCACCACTCGTTGGTATCAATTTTGCATTTGTGATATCGTCTCAATGTTGCGCATGTCGATTCACGGCGTGCGCATGTTCACTGAGCCAGTTTTTTACAGAGGACGACATGGCCAAGAAAGCGAAGAAGGCAAAGAAGACCGCCAAGGCAGCCACCAAGAAGGTGGCAAAGAAGACCTCAAAGAAAAAGAAGTAGTCGTATCTCCGACTGAGAGATTGCCGCCTGCGGGTCGCCGCAACCCGGACGCAAAGCGAACCTGTCCAAAGGATCTGAAATGTCCTTTGCATCCGTTTCACTAGCGCGGCAAGGCAACATAAGGCCGGCCCTTTGTGCAGCTAGCTACTGCATAAAGGGCCGGTTTTTCGTTTCTGCCCGGCGAGGGCATGATCTGCTCTTGCGCGAAGCATCAATACCGCCACTTCCAGCGACGGTGACGCCACGATTCTCTGAGAGAATGGTCTTCGCGGCAGCGCAGCCTCCTTTCGCAAAAGTGATGGAAGCCCGAAGAGCGCGGAGCGAAGGGAAGGCAAAGGCACCCGGCGCGGGGCAGTGATAGCGACGCCGGCATGAAATGACGGCGGGACCCGCGACCGAGTGCAGTCGCGAGACCGGTTAACAAGGCACCCGCGTTCGGGGCAGTGATAGCGGCGCCGGCATGAAATGACGGCGGCCCCTAACGCGAGTGCCTCCGGCGAGCGACTCATGATCGCGCGAGGGATCGAAGCCGGATGGCCGAGACGCCTTGCGGCTCGGTTCACGAGAGCCCGGTGCGGCACTTGCCGCACGCGCCCAAACAAAAAGCCAGGAAGACTAAGTTCAGGGACTTGGTGTCTGCGCGCCAAAAATTCGAACCAGACCTCGAGCTCCCGCCGTTGCGAATCCCAGCCATGTGTTATCGGCCGGAACGAATGACGGACAAAACGATTCGCCGTATCAGGAGCTATTCCTATGCTGATGAAAAGTGAACGAAGACCGGCGATACGGACGATGCGTGGATGGGCGATTGACGTGCTCCAGGAAGCTGGCGCCATCCGCGAGTGCGAGGAGCACGGTTGGATGCAGGACCGCGCCGATCCGCATGCAAGGGAGCGGGCCTTCGATATCGCCCGTGGAGACCCGCCCGCAGGCGTCTCCCCTGATGCAGCGGCGGCCGAGGTTCGCGACGTGCTGAACTCGATCGGTGATGCCTGCCCAGAATGCCCTCCTGATTAGAAGGACCGGCGCCGAGCATAACGGAAACTAACCCCGCGCGCGCCGCAGCGTAGCTTCCAATCGCTCCTTCTCCTTATCCCAGCGGGCTTCTTCGGCCTGCGATCTCTTCTCGAGAGCCTCGACTTCGGCCTGGATGGCGCCGGCCCGCTTCGCGTGCTCTTGCTTAGCCTTGTCCAGCGCAGCCTGCGCCTTGTCGACCGCCTGCTGACGGCGTTCACGGTCCTTCTGCCTGGCAGTCTCTTCCTTCGCCTGTTCAAGTTGGCGCCGCTTCTGCTCCTTTTCGAAGGCGAGAGCGGCCTTTCGTTCCGCAGCCTTGTCGACGGGGCGAGAGGAAGGCTGCTTCGCCTTTGGGCCTTTCGACTTGCGGGCGGCTTTCGTTGGTCCGCCGCCGCCAAGATCGGTGGGCAGTTCGGCATGTTCGCTGAAAGGTCGGTCTGTTCCAACCGGGCGCCTGAGAACGACGCCGGGCTTTGCCATGGTCGCGGCGATGATGTCCGGATCGTCGCTTTCCGTCGCTGCGCCCTGGTGGAAGAGATTGCTGTCTGCGCCCCACGCTTCCAGAGCCGCTTTCATGGAGGGAGTAGCAATCGCCAGATCGAAGAAGCCCAGCGAGGTCTGGTAGGTCTTCAGTTTTCTCGCCATGAGAGGTTTCCCCGCACCGACCCGCTGACCGCCGCCATGCGATCAGCCGTGCTGTCTACCTCGCGAGGAGAGAACTTCCAAAGCGGCCGCACAGAGCGGCCTGCCCGGGAAATATCTCGACGGATCCGGCGTGCCGGAGCGAGCTTTCCGTGAATCCACCGCAAGGATACCCTACGCCGACTTCCGCTGCGGTTTGGCTGCCGGCTTCTTCGCCGCGACCTCCTTGGGCGGTTTCTTGCCGGCAATCGGCATCAGCATTTCCTTCTGCCTGGCGGTCGCCTTGCGCGCCTTCTTGGCTGGCTTCTTCGGTGCCTCTGTCGCTGCCGCCTTTTCGCCGCCAATGCTCTTGCGCAGCGCGTCCATCAAATCAACGACATTCTCGCCACGCGGTCGCTCTTTCGCGGTGATGGGCTTGCCGGCGCGCTTCTGGTTGATGAGATCGATGAGGGCGGTTTCGTACTGGTCTTCGAACTTGTCCGGCTCGAAGTGGCCCGCCTTCTGGTTGACGATGTGCTTGGCGAGATCAAGCATGTCCTTGGTAACTTTGACATCCTGAATGTCGTCGAAATACTCATCCGCGGAACGGACTTCGTAGGGATAGCGCAGCAGCGTGCCCATCAGCCCCTTATCGAGCGGCTCGAGCGCGATGATGTGCTCGCGATTGGTCAGCACCACACGACCGATCGCGACCTTGTTCATCTCACGGATGGTTTCCCGAATGACGGCGAAGGCATCGTGCCCGACCTTACCGTCAGGACGCAGGTAGTAGGGACGAATGAGATATCGCGGATCGATCTCGCTGCGGTCGACGAACTCGTCGATCTCGATGGTTCGCGTCGATTCCAGCGCGACGTTCTCAAGCTCCTCCTTGGTCACCTCGATGAAGGTATCGGTATCGACCTTGAAGCCCTTGACGATGTCCTCGTTGTCGACCTCCTCGCCGGTGTCGGCGTCGACCTTGGCGTACTTGATCCGATGGCCTGTCTTTCGATTCAGCTGGTTGAACGACACCTTTTCGGATTCCGAGGTGGCCGGATAGAGCGCGACCGGACAGGTGACGAGGGAAAGACGCAGAAAGCCTTTCCAGTTGGCGCGAGGGGCCATCGCGGGGAACTCCATTACTGATGCCGGATTCAAGACGAACGGCCCGCCATGGTTCCGACATTGCGCCCCGTCCCATGGGAGGATTTTTCTCAGCAGTGCCCTCGTCGGACTCGACATTTGTTCTTGTTATGTTCTAATTCGGGCATGACCGACCGACCCGCGAGCTGGCGCATGCTGACCCCGAAGCAAATGGAAAAGCTGGCCACTGAAGCCGCCCGTAGGCCGAGCCCTTCCACTGCGGCTCCGGATGGGCCGCTTCCGGCCGAATACTGGGAATCCGTCCTCAAAGACCCTTTCGCCGGCACGACCGGGGCTCAGATCCGGCAACGACGTCTCCTCGAAATCCAGCGCCACGTGCTGCGCGTCTCCTGCCGCCGGTGCGAGCGGACCGTGGAAATCCGAACCGCCGATGCCGTTCGACTGTATGGCAACAACGCGCTCTGGAAGGACGTGGCGCAGGGGTTGCTCGACAACACCTGCCAGCAGCGCAGCGGCAGGCATGAAGAAGATGGGTGCTGGCCAGCGTTCGAGACGCCGTAGTCGCTCTGGATTTGCCGATCCGATCTCTTTGCGCCTGGATGTCCGGATGGCCCCGAAGTATCACCCCACGCCCCTATCGGGCGGCGATCGCAAGGCTCTGGTGAAAGAGCTCGGCAAGGCACGCGCGATGGCTAGCATGCTGGCAACCCAATCGGCGGAGATGCGGGCCAAAGGCGAGGCGATGATCCAGCAAGCCGATAGGTTGCTTTGCGAAAGCTGGAACGAGCGGATGTGGAGTGACGGCGAACCGATAGATCCGTCGCCGACCATCGATCAGGCCGTGAACGGAGGTTTCCCCTGGCTGGAGATCAGATGCGCGCGTTGCAAGACGCCGAGCGACGTGGACCTCGCGGCGATGAAGCACCCGCCGACCACCTTCGTGCACGATCTCGCCAGCCGTCTGCGCTGCCGCAAATGCGCCAGGGCGGGCCGGCGTCCATCCGCGACGCTGCTACAGTTGACGTGGCAGCCGCGCCATCCTCGAACCGAATCCTGACCGATGTGCAATCTTTATTCGATCACGACCAACCAAGCCGCGATCAGCGAGCTGTTTCGTGTCGTGAACCGTTACGTCGGCAATCTAGCGCCGATGCCTGGGGTCTTTCCTGACTACCAGGCACCGATCGTGCGCAACGGGGCTGAGGGCCGCGAACTTACTACGGCGCGGTGGGGAATGCCGTCGTCGTCAAAGGCGCTGATGGACGCCACCAAGAAGCGAGCCGAGAAGCTGCAGGCCAAGGGCAAGGCAATGGCTTTCAAGGAATTGCTGCGCATGGAGCCGGACGGCGGCACCACCAACATCCGCAATGTGAAGAGCAAACACTGGGCCCGCTGGCTCGGCGTCGAAAATCGCTGCATAGTGCCGTTCAACTCGTTCAGCGGAGTTCAACAAGGCTGAGGGCGGTGATATCTGGTTCGCGCTCGAGGAGACCCGTCCCCTCGCCTGCTTCGCCGGCATCTGGACCAACTGGAAGTCTGTCCGGAAGGTCAAGGAAGGCGAGACCACCAACGACCTCTAACCAATAGCGGTTTTGTGCCCGCAAAACCGCGACAAACGACGAGCCTGCGGCGACAGCAGGCGAATCGATCTACCGAGCGGCTCGTCAACGCAGCGATGCAATCGGCTCACGGCAACACTATTGTTGATGAGGAGTATGCTGAGGGATAACTGCTCGCGCCGCAAAAGACCGATTCGAGGAGGACAAACGCTTGAGCGAGCCGGTTGTCAAAATTCGCGTCCACGGTCACGTCGACGACCTCTATGCCCTGAGCCTGCTTTTCCCGGAAGGCGTGTATCCCGATCTTCACGTCGTCACGGCGATCGAAGGGACCAAGGACGGAGTGCTTGACCGCGTCAAGAACACCGACCATCAGGAAACACATGTTACCGGACCGGGATGCTTGCCGGTCATCGGAGCGCGATTTCTGGAAAGGGGCTGGATCGCGCGAGAGATCATTGCGCCTCTCAATGGTTACGCCACCCTCGCGGACAGCAACTTCAAACCCGTCGTGCCAGTCTCAGCGTCATGGCAGGTGAAGGGCGGCGGCGGGGAAGCGGTGTTTGGCTCACCTGTTCCGAACCGCCCGACTCGCGCGATCACCGCGAACCGGCATGTCTCTCTCAGGGAGTTGCTCCCGAAGCGTGTCACGTTCATGAGTGAAAACCCCATGGCCGCTTACGCGGCCTCGGTGCTGGCGGGCCAGCCGTCTTGGTCCGAATACTATCGACTGCTCGAAGACATTGCAGGACATCACGGAACGCCGCTCGACAAGCTGCCGGAGACGGGTTTGGCGCAGCGCCAGGCGCTGAAGGCTTTCACGATGGCGGCCAACAACCGTGCCTTTGGCCGTCACGGCATGTCCAAACGCAACGCCAATCTCGCGCAGGACGAACTGATGAACCTGCTTGAGGCCCGCGAGTTCGTCCGAAGAGTCGTCAGCGCATGGCTGGATGCCGAATGCGGTGGCCTGATGCCTCGCGATCGTGTTGACGGCGGCCCGCTGCGCTTCGGGCTCGACGATCCGGGTGCTAGCTAGCCACAATCGCCATCGACCGAACGCGTCTCATCGCGCGCTAGGCGGCCGCTGGAAACGCCTTGGCGATCGTCGCGAATATCTCGTTCGCGTCAGCTTCTATGCCATCAACCACTCTTTTGACCTTGGCTCTGATGTCGCCCTCATCCTCGTTGTAAATCTCGGATGCGACGAATTTCGTCTTCTTCAGATAGAAGGACGACCATTTCTTTCCTTCAGGCTTGCGGTAGAATTTCAGATCCTTGGCCGCCGACAGGATCGCTTCGCGCATCCCTTCGTTGCCGGGCGAGATGATTGCCTTGGCGACGGCATTCTGATCCGACCAGAAGTAATCGATCTCGAACAGGAAGACCTCCTTGTCCGGCCAGCCGACGCCATTGCGGGGCAACCGGTCCACCAGTTCCCGCGAACTGAACCGCACGAAACCCTTGTTGCGCGACCCAATCACAAAGCCACGCGATTTCAGTTCCTCCTCGAAATAGGGATAGAGGACGCTGGCCGGATCGGGTCGGTTCTCGAACACAAAGTCGAAAGCCGCCTGATGCGCCTTGTAGACCTTGCGCGCCAAGTCGTTCAGCCTGTCATTCATGAGAAGCTCGCGATTGATGGTGGTCAGGTAGTCCTCGATATAGAGTGCCGTCTTGGCGCTTATCGAATCCCGATAGAGCTCAAGGACGTTGGCGAGAATGCTGGCGATCTGTTCATGGGAGTAGTTGATGTAGACCTTGCGGTCGTCCTCATCGACCGGGTCCGATCCGAGTGGCGTCAGGAACACGAAATGCTTCCGCTTGGCGGCGAATTCGCCGTCCACCACGCCTCTGTAGCGGCTGAGCTGCTGCGAGTGTTCGGATGAATCGACCTTGTTCTCGACCACAATCACGTCGTGGGGAAAATCGATCAGGATGTCGATTCCTCTCCACTCGCGCCGCACATCGACCTCGCCGAAATCCATCAGATCGGCATCGAACAGCGTGCGGCCTTGGGCGCGCGTATCGGCAAAGATGTCGCGCAGGAATTTCCGCAGGAGAATATCGCCCAAGCCGTGATTTTCACCCGGGTCTAGCAGGTAGGCGAAAAAGTTCGAGTGCCGGATTTCGTGCCTTTCGATCGCAAGAGCCCGAAAGATGTTCGGCTCGCGCATGGCCAGTTCAAGTTTCTCGAAATCGGGATCGGTAATCGCGGCCGCCAGCCGCGTCTCCAGATCAACGTCGTCAGTCACTGCCGTACGCGCCTCAGTTGCAGACACAAGACTAGCTTCACCAAGGCTTTCACCTCAAGCGTAATCTGGCTCTGATCCCATGGCGCAGTGCAGCGGCTTGCCCAAAGCTTCCGGTCCAGCTTCGTGATCGCAGCGCCAACCGCGTCTCCATCCAGCCATTTAGCACCTTCGTCGGCTGACCGATGGCGGCGAAACCGGATCGAAAGGGTTGGGAGTTGAGGCGGAATAGTTGGGAATGTCTGTCACTCGCGACAGGTGACGCCGCCATCGTGGCGGCCATCGGCTTCGCCACGGGCTCGCGATCCATGCCGGAAATTGTCTTGCAGACGCCGAAAGCGCACGGCACGATCAATCGCAACGTGAGGTGAGCAGGGGCCGAGCTTGTGGGAAGCAGCACGCACAAATATGCGCGGCTCGACGCGCTTGCGTCGAAGGGCGAACTGGGCTCGGTGCTTGTGCGGCTGATGGCGGTCATCAACGACATGAGCCTCGCGGCGGATGCACAACGCCGCTGGACCGAAGACCCGAAGACGGAACGGGAGCATCGCCAGCGCGGGGCCAAGATCTATTTCATGCGCTTGCAGATCTCGCACATCTTCGAGGCGCTGACGATCGTCGAGGAAATCCGCGATAACCACGATCTGATGAAGGCGGTGGATCGAAGCGACAAATTCACGAAGAAGGGCTTTGCCAGCCTTCTGGGCTTCATCGGCAGCGCCGAATACAGAATCATGGCTCGCATCCGCAACAACCTGACATTCCACTACGATCCGAAAGTCATGGAGCGCGCCCTCACCTCGCTGGTCGCCAGGCATCCCGATGCAACGGGGTCGATCTCGCTAGGAGACGAGCCACACAACTGGTACTTCGCGCCAGGCGACATGGTGGGTGATCGCGCCGCGGTTCGCGAGATATTCAAGGTGCCGGAGGGTGCGGATGTCGTGGCTGAAACCGACAGGATCGTCTTGCGGATTCACCAAATCGTCCAGCTCTTCGGCGGTTTCGCCGGCAGCCTCATCTGGCAGAACTCGAAGTAAGACACGTTCACGACTGGGGAGTAGCCGTCGGACGCCCAATTCACGCCGCAATTCGCCTGCGCGATACGAGCGGATGGAGGGCATGAAATGTTACCCGAGGCGTTTACGCGAAACTTGAAGATTTTGACGATCGTGTTTGGCGTGTGCACGGTGGTTTGCGGCGCAATTTATGGGCCCAGCATCGCCCGAGGGTGGGCCCCGACGGCGCATGAGAAGCAAGTGCTCCGTCCGTTCTCGAACTGAAATCAGCGCACCGGGTTAATCCGAACCCGTCAGTGGCTGCGCTTCAGTCGTCGGGATAGTCCTCGACCTTCAGCTGGTTCACGATCTGGTAGGAGCGGATGAGCGCCTGACGATAGCGCAGCGGTTCGCCATAGAGATCGAGGAAATTCAGCCGCCCCGCGAGCAGCAGGCGTATGACCGGGTCGAGCGCATCGGACGCCATCGAGAGACTCCCCGTCAGTTTGCCGTCGGAAATGCTGAGGTGACCGACGCCACGTGGCGGCTGCTCGCCACGGTGCGCAATGTCTTCCGGGCGAACATCGGGAAGGCAGGCCAGCTCGGCCGTATCGGCTTTGAGCTTGAGTTTTGTTGGAAGAAGCACGCGCCCACGGATCAGCAGGTGGCGGTAGTCGCTGTACCGGCGCTCCTCCCATTTGGGGACGTTCACGCTGAAACCGTAGCTCCAGTCCCAGTCAGTGATCTGCACGACGTAGTAGACCGACGACAGCTCGGGCCGGGCCCGCCGCTTCTTCCTTGTCTTTCGCGCAACAGCCATGGGACCACCCAGGAACTCGCGGCCGCATCATTCTAGTCTGTTGCGGTCGCGGATGTCCGAGGCCGTGCGTGGAGCGTGCCTCATCGGCCCTCAAGTTGTCCGCTTGACTCTGAGTTCTTCTTTTGTTCTATTCGAGGCACGGATGGACATGGTCGGATAGTTGTGTCGCAGAAGCTGGCTTCTGCGGACAGGCAACCATGTGTCGGCGAGCAAGCCGACACATGGCGATCCCGTGTTGCCAGCAAAACGAGTTCGCCGGGGGCGTACGATGGACCGGAATCTGGTTCTGCTTAATCGCAACATCGCTCGCCTCCGGCGTAACGTGCGGCGGCAGTCCCATGAAATCGAAGAGCTCATCGCGGCCGATCTTGATTGCACCTCGGCCGCGCAGCGCCTGATGCGGGCGCAAGCCGATCTGGTTCTTTTCATTGAGAAGAGGGAACACCTCGTGGTGGCTGACATATGAACGACGATCCTGTTCCCATGAAAATTCTGGCGTTGCGCGGACAGATCGCGGAGCTGTCCGCGACCATTCACCAGCTTCGATGTTCAGGCCTCGACGATGCCGCGCCACTCCTGTTGATCGCGAGAAAGCGCGCGGAGCTCGAGGATCTATCGCGTCGGGCACGTGTGCCCGTTTGGAGAGAACGATGAGCAGGGTTTTGAAGCTTGTTCTTGTGATATGCGGCCTGCTCGCGGCGGGGATTGCGAGGGCTGAGCCGATCAGCGCAAATGCGATTCACGTGGTCGACGGCGACACGATCGATGTTGGCGACCAGCGCTATCGCATGATTGGCTACGACGCGCCGGAAACGGGCGATGTTTCCTGGCGCGGCGTCTCGGCTGATGAGAAGGCGCTCGGCCAGATCGCAAGGGAGCGCTTGAAGGAGTTGATCCGGACCGGACCGCTTGATCTCGGTGAAGTCCCTTGTTCGTGCCCGGTTCAAAAACTGCGGGATGGCACGTGCAACCACGGACGCAAATGCGCGATCCTGAATCTGAACGGCAGGAATGTCGGTGAGACCTTGATTGGGGAGGAACTGGCGGTACGCTTCCGATGTGGCCGGACGCGGTGCGAGAAAATGCCCAACTGGACAAGGATCATCGAAACGCAGTTTCCGACAACAAGGAAGCGCTAGTCTCATGTGCAATCTCTATTCCGTCACGACCAACCAGTCGGCCATCGCGGGTCTCTTCCGTGTGATCAACCACTATGTCGGCAACCTGCCGCCGATGACGGGCGTGTTTCCCGACTATCCGGCGCCGGTCGTGCGCAATACGGATGCCGGACGCGAGATGTTGTTGATGCGCTGGGGCATGCCGCCACCCCCGCGCGCCGGCAATTTTCCGGTCACGAACATCCGCAACACGTCATCGCCGCACTGGCGCGCCTGGCTGAAGCCGAAAAACCGCTGTCTCGTGCCGGCGAACAGCTTTGCCGAATACGCACCCGAGCCGAACCCGGACACCGGCAAGAAGGATGTGGTGTGGTTCGGGCTGAATGAAGACCGGCCACTGTTTGCATTCGCCGGCATCTGGACCGAATTCAAGGGAGATCGCGGCACCAAATCCAAACCGATCCCCGGTCCTCACCTCGTTTGTGGATTTTTGACGACCGAACCGAACGCGGTGGTCGCGCCCATCCATGAGAAGGCCATGCCGGTGCTTCTGACCACGGATGAAGAGCGGGATGTCTGGATGCGCGCCCCGTGGGAAGAAGCCAAGGGCTTGCAGCGACCCTTGCCCGACGCGGCACTCAGAATCGTTGCACGGGGAGCGGACAAGGAAGACAAGATCGCAGCGTAATCCGTGGGAAGCCAGCGCGGCGGCACTCATGAACCTGGATGGCCCGAACTGATGATGTGAAAGATGCACGTTCCTCCCTTCGCCGACCGTTTCATATTTGCAGATGATGCGAAGCTTGCAGCGCAACTCTCTTCGTTGCTCGCTGCGCCGGGCCATTATCTGGGGGTTTGCGACGGGCCACGAATGCAACGACCCGATCACAGGCTTGAGGTGTTGCAGCGACATAATGCGATGGGGCGAACGCGCGCGAAGATGGCCTTCATGGCCGCCTTGCCCGAGAGTGCCATCCAGGCGCTCAGCCAGTCACTGAATTCACGCAGGCACGTCCCTTGCGTTCGCATTTCATCTGCGGATGATATTGCAACGGCAATTCCTCGGAGACCCGAGCGTCAGGTTTTGAGATGGGGTCGGGATCGCATTGGCATCGGGCTTCTTAAGGCTCTTTGCGCCGGACAAGAGATCGTGTTCGAAGACAAGCCCTCGCCTTACGAGTGGATTCCATCCAAGGGCGGGCACATCGTTGTTTGCGAGCAGGGCGAGGAAATCTCCGAGGTCATTGCAGCAAACTACGCTTACGCCCTGGATGCCGGGCTATTTCTGATCCCGGAAGTGGACCGGGATCGGGCTGACGAAATTCTTGAAGCCTTCTATTCGCTCAACGACCGGCCTGCGAGCACGCCGCAGGAGGCCCAGGCAGGCCTTATGCAGGAATTGCTGGGCTTGTGCGGATCAATCCCGGTACCTGACGGAGGATCGATCACCTTTATCGGTCGCTTGCCGTACGGTTTCGCATATCCGGAGCATCCCACAACGCATCTGTTCATATATCCCGCTTTGGGCTGCGCGGTGGTCAATGGTTTCGCGGCCGAACAGCCGAGTCAGCCTGGTACCGGCGTCGTGATGCTGGTTGATCCGGGCACCACGCCCGCACCGGAGATTCAGTCTGCCGTCGACCTCATGGAGCCGCGGCGCGCCTTCATCCGCGTGTATCAGGACCGTGGCGCCAACGTGCGCGACGTGTCCGAAATGATGGAGCATTTTCCCTACGATCTTCTGATCTTCGCGACACACTGCGGCGATAGTTCCGGTTATCGCCGGACGTATGAATACACGGACTCCGAGGGACTATTCCGCACGATGGTCGTGGATCTGGCCGTTGGCTTTCAGCGAACGGACAATCCCGAGATGCTGAAAGTTGGTCACTTCTTCCGCTTTGTCTCTCTCGACGGCGTCGATTGGACGGATCGCGTCGCCAAGTCCAGATTGTACGTCGGCGAAGCCGTGCATGATTTCAATCGCCTGATGGACGGTGGCCCAAGCGAATTCAACTACACCAAGAGAGAGATAATTGACCGTGTTGTCGGTTCGTCAGCAATGATGATGTCTGACAGCAATTTCATCTTCGCCCAGCATTCGATAGCCGGCATGGGGACGCCGATCATCATCAACAATGCCTGCGTCTCGTGGCACAGGCTGGCGGCAGACATAACCTACGCTGGTGCCCGTGCTTACATCGGAACGTTGTTTCCCGTGACTCCAATAGAGGCTTCCGAAGTCGTCACGCGACTCCTCGATGGGCATTGGGGCAAGCCGCTTGCCGTCGCGCTATGGGCCGCTCAACGCGATGTCTATGAAAGAAGCCCGCGGCGCCCCTACGTACTCTCGGGTGTATTTCCTCAGCGGCTGCGCGTGGAATCGCTCGACTACCCGGAGCGCATCCGAAGAAACCTTGCCCGGAGTCTCGCGGGCTACAGGGAGATGCACGCGGGACTGAACAAAGGGGACGGCAAGCGCATCGAAGCCGTCCAGGAGATCATCCGGGTTTACGAGCGGGAATTGCAGCATTTCGAGGATACGGGCGTGCAGCAGGACGAACGGACCTCATAAAGTAACCTATTATCAATATGATAGACCGAATATTGCATGATTTTTCAATGAGAAAACTTGCAAAATGGCCGATTTGGTCCTATATTGGTTAGCATGACAAAGCTCGATGAACTCAAGCGCCATCTGAAGCCCGGCCACGCCTACCGGCGTGCGGACCTGGGCCGGTGGTCGAAGTCCGTCGACCGGCATCTCAGGCAACTGGTTGATCAGGGCGTTCTGAAGAAGCTGTCAGGGGGGCTCTACGCCTGCCCGAAGGATACCGCGTTCGGTCCGGCGCCCGCCTCCGACAAGGATGTTGTTGGTGCCTTCCTGAAGGATGACCGGTTTCTCCTGGCCTCACCCAACGCGTACAACAGCCTGGGCCTCGGAACGACGCAGCTCTATGACAGGACAGTTGTCTACAATCACAAGCGCCATGGTGACTTTCAACTGGGCAATCGCAGGTTTGCCTTCCGCGTGAAGCCGCGCTTTCCGAAGAGTCTGACGAAGGAGTTTCTGCTGGTCGATCTCGTCAACAATGTCGACCAGCTTGCCGAGGCGAAAGATGAGGTTCTCAAGCGCGTGACCGAACGCGTGGCAGCGTCGGATGGACCGCGCCTGCGACGTGCTGTCCGCGAATATGGCAGCGAGCGGACAAAGAAGCTGTTCCGGCGCACGCTCGAACCTGCGGGGCTGGATCATGCCGCGTGACTATCTCCACAATCATCCGGAATTTGCGGATCTGATCCGGATCGTGGCGGACGAGAAAGGCATTGATCCTGCTCTGGTCGAAAAAGACTACTGGATCATGCATTGCCTGTACGGCCTCCAGCAGCTTGGTCATACGTTCCAGTTGAAGGGCGGCACCTCCCTTTCAAAGGGGCACCAGATCATCAACCGGTTCTCGGAGGACATCGATATCCTGATCGAGCCGCCGCCTGAACGGGATGTGAAGACGGGCAAAAACCAGAACAGCCCCGCGCAGATCAAGACCCGCAAGGATTTCTACGACTGGCTGACCCAATCGATCACGATCGACGGCATCTCAAGCGTTGAACGGGACACCGCCTTTGATGATGTTCCCGCCTACAGAGGCGCCGGCATCAGACTGAACTACGACAGCGTGACCGAGGCGATGGAGGGCCTTCGTGAAGGCGTGCTGCTTGAGGTCGGGTTCGACACGGTGGCGCCGAACGAGCCGAAGGACATCAGTTCGTGGATGTACGACTACGCCGCCGACAAGGTCGATATCATCGACAACCGGGCCAAAGCCGTTCCTTGCTACGATCCTGGCTACACCTTCGTCGAGAAGCTTCAGACTGTCTCGGCCAAATTCCGCAATCAGCAGGTGGACGGAAGCGATCCGGTCGAATTCATGCGGCACTACTACGACATCCACGAACTGCTTCAGCAGCCGGACGTCCAGGAGTTCATCGGCACCGCCCCATACAAGGAGCACAAGAAGGCCCGCTTCCGGCAGGCGGACAATCAGAACATCGCGGAGAACCAGGCTTTCGTCCTGAGCGATGCAGGAACGCGCGCGTTGTACGCTGACGCCTACGAGCGCAGCAGTGCGCTCTATTACGCCGGCAAGCCGACATTTGAGCAGATCATGAGCGAGATCCACTCCTGGGCCAACCGACTGTAGGCGGTGCCGTCTCACTCCAGTATCCGCCCGAGGCTGATGGAATGACAACGCGCGCAGAACTTGCCGACCAGCTTGCAGCCCTCGCCGAAGCGGAATTCGAGCGGCAGCGGGCGCAAGTGGCCGCGCTCCCCGAAGGCGCACAGACCCTGCTGCTGATCGAGGGCTGCCGGGTGGCCGATCTGCACCACGTTGTTCAGGTCATGTCGAAGACGCCGGACTATTACCTGTCCGACTTCGAATTCACCGTCATGATGAGGGGATGGAACGCCTTCCTCGCGTTGCTACTGCCGTACGTTGGCCGGTTGAAGGGCATCCCCACCCAGGAAAGTACCCCTGAGTTTCGGCGCGTAATACTCGCGATCCTGATGGGTCTCGGGTCTGCGACGATGATGCGGGAGAATGCCGAGATGGTTCGTCATGGCATGACCGAATGCAGCATCGAGGATGATGTCGTTACCTTCCGGATGAGTGATCGATGCGCGATCGACCACTACCTTGATAGGCTGGAAGACGACAAGTTGCGTCAACTCGAAGACTCCATGCCCGGCGACAGCATCTTCAGCAAATTGATCGCCGACAACAAGATCGAGAATCTCGATGAGAGACTTCGCGCCCTCGTCTTCCCATGGAAGCCTAACGACAAGGTGACGATGACGGGGTATGGCGCGGCACCCGATATCGACCAGTACTTTCTGGCACTGGTGGGCGAACATCTCGACGACAGCATCAACGATGCGGGCATCCACCCGGATACGAGACTTGGCACCATAACAGGGCGGGATCTCCAGAGAGTGGTCTTCCTGACAATGAGTTTCTATTTGAAGCATATCGAGTTCGTGCGCGTTGCCCGCAAGCACTACCCCGAGATCAACGTCCCGATGAGTCTCACCATATGGAAGACTCGCGATGATTTCATTGAGTCGATCGCCACGTTCACCAGGATGCCGGAGAAGACAGTTTCGGCGGTGGTTGACCTGATGACGGTCAGGTCCGTACATGCCTCGTACTTCAGGGGTGAAGTGACGCCCTTCGTTCCGCTGCTCATCGAAGTTGCGGACAACTATCTGCTGTCGCCCATCAGCAGCATCTTCCGCAATCCCTTTCACGGCATCCGCATGCTTCACGAAGCTTTCGACAGCAAGGCCGCGACCAACCTTCTCGCGCATCGCGAGCGCTGGATGATCGCTGAACTCTACGGCCTGTTTCAGGGTGATCGATACATCTGCATGCAGGGTCCGACCAGACTTCGACGGAACGGCAAGCTCGTCACCGACATTGATGCCGCTGTGCTTGACACAATATCAGGCGAGCTCGCCCTGTTTCAACTGAAATGGCAGGATTTCAATTCGAACGACGTTGCCAAGCAGAGGAGCAAGGCCCGGAATTTCGTCGACAAGGTCGACGCCTGGGCGCTGGCCGTGGAAGGCTGGATCAGTGAGTTCGGTATGGACGTTCTCGTGCAAGCCATGCGCATGGGACGCGTGTCCGTCACATTGCCGGTTCGTCTATTTGCGATTGGCCGCTCGGCCGCACGTTTTCAGAGCTATGGGTGCGTGTCGCAAGTCGAGTCCCTCGCCCCCGCGACCTGGCGGCAGTTCATGAGGCTGAGGCATGAAGTTGGGCCATCAGACAATGTGCCGCGCGACCTGCATGCTGCAATTCTTGCCGAACGAACGACACCCGTGAAGCTGAAGCCCGTTCGACAGGAAGTGCCGCTGGGAAATCGAACGGTCGTGTTCGAGAACTTGTGGAACGAATACGAGGAGGATGAACCGCCAACTGGCGAACAGCCCGAGGCGTGACCGTAGTCCGGTGGTGTGACCATCTACTGCAGCAACTCGCGCCCGATCTGGCAGCCCTCCTGGTGCATCTTCTTCAGCGCCTCGATGGCAATCAGGCACTGCTTCTCGCTAGGGACGCGATTGGGGATGGCGGCCGCAACGTCGAGGATGCCGGCTTCCGTGGGTGTCAGCAGCCGCCGCGATACACCCCACTCCTTGACGGTCCGCCAGAGCGGGCCGCCGGCGCGGACGACTACTGTCTGTGCCTCGATGCCATTCAGAAGGCGTTGATCCTTTTCGGCATCCGACTGTTCTTCCTGCTCCTCCTCGTGTGTCATCAACTCGCGCACGAAGGCCCTCGGCCACAGGATGTCGAGTGCCAAAATCCGATTCCAGCAAGCCTGCTGCTTGGCCCATTCCGTCACGTTGCTCATCCCGGCCGGAGGATCGACCAGCACGTCGTGGCTTGCCTTCGCCGCCAGGACCAAGGCTTCCTTGAACGCGTCCGAGATGTCCTGCTTTCGCCAGATCAGATCGAAATTGACGGCCCGATCCATATCCTCCACATCGTGCGCGACCTTGGCGATCGCATAGGCAACGACGTTGGCGCGATAGCCGCCCTGATACCAGGACTGTTCACTGACCAGCTTTTCGGCCTCGCGAAACACGATCGCCTTTGCGACCGAGTCCGTGTAGTAGCGCTTGTTGAACTGATCGGGATTCTTGGTCCATGCCTTGCCGATCGTCTCGGCAAAGCGGGCAAAGTTCTTCTGTGCGCCGCGGCTCACGATGTCCGGGTGGCCAAGCCAGAGATTCAGGAATTTCGCGAGATCGGTCTTCGAGAAGACCTGGCTCTTTGGGTACTCAAGATCGAATTTCTTGCGCTGGGTCGGATTGAGCAGGGCGCGTGCGTCCTGGTACTGCCCTCTCGCTCGCTCATAGAACCATTTCGACTCGCGGAAGGTACCGTCCGGCGATGGCGCGAAGATGCTCCGCGAGATCTTTTCCAGTTGGACATGATACGGGTGGTTGGCGAAGAAATCGGCCGCGTTCACCCGGTTCTGGCTGTTCGCGAATTCCGAGATTTTGGGGACGACATCGATCGCCTTGGCGGGCTCGACCACCGACAACTTCATCTGGACGAAGACGCGCGAGAGGTCGACGTCCTTCTTGCGGCTGGCGGCATGGATCGACGCAGTCGTCTGGCCACCATTCACGATCTGAAGATTGTTCAATTCCGTGATGACGAGGCCCGCATCGGACATCTTGATAGTGACTTTCTCGGCCGTGGCCGTGATGCCGTTGTTATAGGCAAAGAACATCCCCGGATCATTTTCGATCGTGTTCCTGATGCCCTTGTTCACGCCGCCACGCGCCTGAAGGAACACGCGGACATTCTGTTCAAGAAGCCGCGCGCCCCATCGGTCATAGATGGCGGCGAGCTGCTTGCCTGGAATGACGATCAGATAGGCCTCGTAACCGGCATTGTTCAGATGCGCCGGAAGGGCCGGCAACGGTCCGCCGAAATCCTTTTGAAGGTCGATGAGAATCTCTTCGCGCCCGCGGCCGGTCGCGACGAAACGGTGCAATCGGCCGAGATCCCACACGCTGTAGGTAACCGGCACGCCCTTGAACTCACCGGCCTCGCGTCCATCGACGCGGCTGCTGAGGACGCGGTTCGATATGAGGAACAGCCGCACCTTGGACACGGTCGGCCAGCGCTTCGCGATCAGATCGGCCAGCCCGAACGCAGGAGTGCTCTCCTCGGCGGCGTTGCGATGCGCGGGATCGAGCGACCGGGCAAGAAAATTGGACAGACGCTTGAAGATGGCGTCCATCTCGGACGCCGTCAGCGTCGCGATCCCGGCGGATTGATTGAAGTCGGCGATGATGAGGCTAAGAACCCCGTCGGCCGAAGCTGGATCTCCTCCATAGCCGTCCACGCGCATCCCGCGAGGAGAGCCACCGGGCGCGCGATCGGCAGTTTCGAGCTCGCCAGCCTCGACAAGCTGCGAGGTGAACAGCTCGAAGAAGGCGTCCTCGGCGTAGCGGCCACCGGCATCGGCCAAGCCGTGAACGTCCTGAAAGAACTCCTTGTGGAAGTCCTCAAGCTCATTCGCCATTGCGCCTCGCTCTCACGGCCTCGACCAGGCCGCCCTCATCAATCAGGAATGGTACACAGTCCTGCAGGGAAATCGAATATCGGACATTGTCGATGCCGGATGGCAGAAGGCTTGCGCTGATACGCGGAAACCCGTCGGCAACCCGGAAAAGGCGGCTTGCGCCTTCGACCCATCGTGAATCGGAATAGTCGTCGAGCCAGTCGAAGCCGGCCGCCCCGAGAAGCCGATCCAGGACACCGGAGATGCCAGGTTCGGTCCGCAGCATCCGGTCACGCAGCCGGGCTGCGAGTTCAGTCAGGGTGAAGCTCTGGGCGGTGCCCGCCGGCGCTTGGTCGAGTTCGACAACATAGAGGTAGAGCTCGTCCACGCCCACGGTGTCGAGCTGGTCAGCCGAGCTGATCGCGACCTGGGGCGTGGCGGCTCCGCGGCGCGCCTTCACCTCGACGCACAGCCGGCCAATCTCGAAGTCCTTTGGCGAATCGAGCGGCCCGCGCCACGCATTCAACGCCTCGGCTGGCGTAAGACATTGCAACAGGAAGCGCTTAATGACCAGCAATTCGCCGGCCAATCCCTTCTGTTCTTCCGGGCTAAGCTTGCCGTCCAGACCGCCCCGCAAGAGGTGATGCCATCTCCAAGTGCGTGCCAGCGCAAGTGCGAGGGCTTCGGGCTCCGAGGCGGCTCGACTGGCGCTTGCCACGATGTCCCGGCACAGCCTTTCGAAGATGTCGCGGTGTGTATCGTCCAGCAGCTTGAAAACGAGTACGCGATCGACACCCGCTCCTCGCGGCATGTCCGTGATTTCGATACCTTTCAAATTGGGAAGCTTCCCCGGCGGCAACGATTCGGGCGAGTGAGCGAGAACGAAGAGGCACTTGCGATCAAGAGCACGGCCCCAGAAGAAATTCCACGGCAGGTCGGGATCGACTCGTTTCGCCTTGAAGGCGTCAACGACGGTCGGTGGAACGATGTCCTTCCAGGGATCGTCACTCATCGTCACCCGCCATCTCGTCTTCGTCGATGTCATCGCGGTAGTTTTCGCGCATCCACGTCGTGTTGACGACGTACTCGACCCGGTCCTCCTCAAGGTCGGTCTTCGGGAAACTGATGCTCCAGGCGACAATCGGGTCCTGACCGCTCAAGTCATCTCCGGCCTCTCCGATTGCAAGCAGATGGAGAATAAGCAGGGGACGGACTCGCTTGTTTCGATAGATCCTGTCCGGAAAGTTGCGAACTTCCTCTTCGCTGTGCTTCTGGCGGAATTCGATCTCAGCATCTTTTGCTGCGTCTGGATCGACGCCAATCTTCTCGACGCCTCGCGAGGCGACGCGCTGGTTGTCGGTGACAAGAAGCGTTCTTCCGGCTCGACTGGTCGACCCCTGCTTTCGGCGCTGGCACGTCACTTCGATGCCGAGGGAATGATCGATCAGCGGCTTGTAGTCGGGGCGCGACACGCTTGGCACGAAGATGTCCCAGTCCTTGAGTTCACCCCTTGCGCGGTCCTCGATGTAGCGGCGGACCGGAGCGGGGTCCGTCAGCATTGATTGCTGATCATTCTGGAATTCGGTGAGAAACTCGAGGATCGGGCCGACAGGCACCGCTTGCAGAAGACGCCCTCCCGAGACCACGTCAGAACTGGCGAATGGCCTGCCTTCAGCCGAAAGGTGCTCCGCCAGATTAACGGCCGCGCGCCGGTTGGCCTTGAGACTGCTATCGTCCCATTTGAGCGCCGTTGTTTCAATGAACTCGTTGCCGAGACCAACGCGTACCACGACTTGCTCGCCTGATCCCATCTTGTTCCGGGCCGTGACGATGAGCGTGTCGGGATGGCTGCGAACCTTGAGGCCAAACTGCTCGGGAGTCGCGTTCGCCTCTTCCATCCTGCGCATTTCTTCCCGAAGCTCCTCGACCGCTTCGGCGATGTAGCGGTACCAGCTCTCGGCGGTATCCAGCATCCAGACCCGGCAGAGATCCTCATAGCCGGGGCGATAACCGAACCAGCGCCCCATCTGCATGAGGGTGTCGTACATCATGGAGTTGCGCAGGAAGTAGCTGACCATCAGGCCTTCAAGCGTGAGCCCGCGCGAGAGCGAGAATCCGCCGACGGCGATCACGTTGAGGCCCGTCTTTTCGTGATCGGCGTAGTTGAGAGCGCCGGACGACCGGCTGTTCACCTCCACGGCCCGGATGGTGGACGCAGCCTCATGCAGGGCCTTCTGGATATCGGGCCATGCGGTATCCGTGTCGCTGTATTCTTCGTCCCAGACGGCATGAAGCTCGCGGATTTCGGGGTCCTTCAACGCCTTCTCGGGCGACAGCGCTCCATTGACGCGGCAGCTCGCCTGGATCGCCTCCAGCTTGACGTGGATCTCGTTGCGAATCTGGCGCTGCACATCGGTGAATCGTGATGCGTTGACCAGCATGGAACAATGCTGGTTGGCCTGGCCGCGAACGAGGCGAATGGCTCGCGCAACGACGAAGGTTCGCACGGCCTTGATCAGGCTGGGCGGCAGTGTGGCGACCTGCGTCTCCTTTGGATGTGTCAGGGGAAGATAGTCCCCATTGTCATCAATGTGACGTATGAAGGCCCGCGGCTCGTCAACGAAGACCCGGGTGGCACCGAAATAATTCGTCGGAGGATCGAGCCCCACGATGAAATGCTTGGGAAACAGGTCTTCGCCCAGCATCGCGTCGTCGGTGTCTGGGCTGATGAAGATGTTGGCGAAGGGAGTCGCGGTGTATCCCACATAGCAGCTTCGCTCGAACATGCGCAGCAGTTCGCGAATCTGGGCGTTGATCTTCGAGACCTCGCCTTGGCCATGCTTGATGTTGATGGAAGCATTGTCGGCTTCATCATCGATCAGCAGCATGGGCGCCTCGACGGTCCTGCCGCCGCCACGCGCGTTGTACTCCTTGAGCCAATCGGTCAGGTTCTTGAGCGTCTTGCTGTTCTTCTTGATCACAAAAACCGCCGGAACGCGGAGATCGGAGAGCTTACCGCCCACCTGTTCGGCGCCGACGCGATTGAAGTCGCGGACCGAATTGGTGAAGGTCCAAGGCAGGTGCCGGCTGTCGTAGCGCCCGACGCCGATGATGCGTCGCTCGCGATCCGTGACCTTCAAGGCGCTGTCGCGTCCAACAAATCCCTCGTCGATGCGCACTTGCGTCTGGTTGCGCAGATTGTTGTGAATGCCGGCAATCACGATGATGATGCGGTAGCCCACGTCCGCGGCCTTGCAGATGAGGCCGATGTAGTTGGCCGTCTTGCCGGACTGCACGTGGCCGACGACCATGCCGCGCCGGTCCCAGTGACCTTCCCTGTCAGGGTTCTCCAGAAGTCCCAGGATGCGGTCGGTGACGTTGTCCATCGTCGCCAGCACCTGCGACGAGTAGTTCTTCTCCGCGAGAAGTCGCTTGTAGCGCCCCCAGTAGTAGGGATCGATGCTGCTGCGACGGCCTTCGAGCCACGGTTCGAAATCGTGGCTCGTCAGCATGGCGCCGATGGTCATGGTCACGTCGTGGCGAGCTTCGAGTTGACGCGCCAGACGCTCGGCATCGGCATCGCTGACGGCGCAGGTCGGAATGACGCGGAAGCTCGTGATCAGTTCGCGGATCTTCTCGGGCGTTGGCGACGGCTCGCGGGCCAGCAGACCTTCAACCGCAAGTTCGAGATTTTTCAAGTTCTCCAGCACGCTCGTATTCCTCGGCAATATAGTTGTTGGCAATTGTTTCGGCTCGATCCCAGTTCGAGCGGAATGGTTCGGCAACGCTCAGCATGTCGACGACAACATCGGTCCGCAGACCGCTCTCCAGAAGTTTCGCGATGGTCGTCGTGACCATGTGCGTCAGGGCCTCGTCTGAAACCTCGTTGCCGGTGACCTTGTCCGGCGATCCGCCGAGATCGGCAAACAGAGCGTCCATTGGAAGCGATGAGCCAAACAGCTCGACGACACGCGTAAAGGCCCGCTTCTGCTCGTCGGAGAGATCGCCGACGAAATCAGCTACCACCGGATGGCTCGGATTGATCTTGTAGGAAATCTCGTTCTTGTCCTGCACGCGGTTCCAGACCGGGAGGCGGCTGTCGGTCACAAGCACGCGGCCACGGCTTGTGTAGACGCGCTTGGACGTCGCTCCGATGGTCTCGATGATGCGACGCAGACGCTCGCGCACCTGATATGGCGGCTGGGCCGACGCCTTCTTGACGTCGATCTTCCAGTCCGCGTCCAGATCGTTCGGCATGTCGATGCGAACACGCGCCAGCTTCGTCAATTCCGTCTGTCGCGCGAGACCGAACCAGGTTCCGTGGATGATCAGCCGCTTCCCGCGATAGACATAGAAGCCCTGATTCTTCACGTAGCCCGCCCGGCCGGCGTAGCGCTCCCAATCCCCCGGCGTGACCTTCTTGTGGTGCGGCAGCGTGAAGGTCTGCACGGACACGACGTGATCGCCAACCTTGATGTCTTCTGGCGTGAGCGGCTCCGCGATCGTCGCGGGGTGCGTGCTGTGAAACGGATCGAAGGCGACGAGCGGCCGCTCATTGAGCCTGATCTCGATCCGCTTCAGTCCGGGTTCTCCCGAGAGGAACCGATGGAATACGAGCTCGAGATGCTCGCGTGCATCGTCGAGACGCTTGACGAGGCGCTGGATGCCCACCGCGCTGCTATCCTGTTCGAGGACGCGGTCGAGGTTCTCCCAGATGACGAGCGTGCCGTTTTTCGAGAGCTGGTCAGCCCAGGGCAGGCTCGATGGCTCGTCCGGAACTTGCACGAGCCAGTCGTTCTTTTCGGCCACAAAGTCGAGATCCCACGTCGCGGCGGCAAACTCGCCCGCCGAGCGCGTCAGCACGGTCACGCGGCGGCATTGCGAGAACGAAGCCGTCTTGAGGCCGAGGCCGAAGCGGCCGAGATCGGTGGAGTTGCGGTCGTCGCGGGGATTGATGCTGCCCGGCCGCATGGCGGCGAACAGCTCGGTCTCGGTCATTCCCCTGCCGTTGTCGAGAACGCCGATGCGAAGATCATCGAGATCGGTGAGAATGTCGATCCGGGTTGCTTTCGCCGTTATGGAATTGTCGATGACATCAGCCAAGGCCGTCTCAAGGGAATAGCCGATATCGCGCATGCTCTCGATGAGCATGGCTGCCTTGGGTGCAGCACTTACTGTTTTCATCACCCCCCCGGTACCGGAAGCCCTGTACTGGCCCTTGGACCCGTGCACAGTAGCCCAATCGCAACCGAAGGTGCAAAGTCTTTGGTCTAGCTTGCCTTTTTGAGCCTTTCTTGGCTGCCATTGGCCATGGAATCGATGAGCAGGGCGTGAAGGACCGAGGCTATCTTCCGCGCCAATAACGGCGGTACCGCATTACCGACCTGGATGTATTGCTCGGTACGATTCCCCTTGAAGAAGTAGTTGTCGGGAAATGTTTGCAGACGCGCCGCCTCCCTGACCGTGAGGCTGCGGCACTGGGCGGGGTCGGGGTGAATGAAATAGTGGCCGTCCTTGGAAATATGACTGGTGATGGTCGTCGCGGGCTGCCTCCAGACCTGAACCCGGAAGCGATCGGCGAACTTGCCGGACTTCCAGTTCTTGTGGTCCGGGGCCAGTTCGCGCGGAAAATCCGTTGCCTTGGGTGATGTGCCGGTGACCCGGCCGTACACAGCCGCGAAGAAATAGCGCTTGAGATCGGTGAGCATGTGGCTCCGCGTCTCATGATTGGGAAATCGCTTGAGCCTCGTGTCCACAAGCCAGCGCTTGAGCCCTCTTGGGCAGCGCGTCCCCACGGAAACGTAGCCACCACCCGAGCGTCGGTAATTTCGGTTCGTCCTTGCCAGGGCCGCTCCGATTTTTGCGCCAAGCTTGCGAAAGACTTTGGCCTTGTCCCCGTCGAGACGAACAGCAAGGTCGGCAACCTGCCGCATCACGCGCGAGGTCTGGATCTTCCAGTTCTGTTCATCGTCCTCGTCGCGACTCAGTCCGCTCCGCAGCTTCGGCATGCCCCTCAGCACGTCCTGGACGGCAACCTTCGCCTCCGATTTCGGCAGCAGCGCTTCATCCAGATCGTCCTCGATAAGCTCTGCAATGTCGTCGCGAATTCCGACGATGATGACACGATGACGGCACTGTGGAATGCCGTGATCCTCGGCCTTCACGACAAAATCGGAAGCCGGAGGATGGCCCATGCCCTCGAACAGAACCTCGCCCGATCTCGGTGTCAGTGGAACAAGCCGATAGGCGCCATTTCCGACGCGACTGAGATCATCCAGGACCTGGTCAAACACCCGCTCGCCGTCGACCGACGACGAGAGAATCCCTTTCACGTTCTCCATCACGAACACAGCCGGCATCAGCCGTTCCAGAATCCGGATGTATTCCTTGTAGAGGAAGTGACGATGATCCTCGCGCGCCTCGTAGCCTTCCGTTCCCTTGTTCCGGGCGCGGCCCACGAGTGAGTAGGCCTGGCAGGGCGGTCCGCCAATAAGGATCACGTCGTCACCGAAGCGCTTCCGGATTTGCCGGAGGCGTTCGTCGATCAGTGCGGATGCCCCTTTCGATCCCAGTTCGAGTTGCAGGGTCTCCTGAACCGCGTGAGCCCATTCCGTGGGGTACAGCGCATTCCAGTCGGGCTCCTCGATTTCACCATTGAGAAAGCGGTAATACTCCGCAGGAAAGCCGCCCTCGAAATGTCGGAGGAAACTGCGAAGTCTCAGGGTGGCGAAAGCCGAATCCTCTTTCTCGACGGAGAGCGCAATGCGGAAGGGGCGCGTGCCGTTTGCTGTGCGAATGCTTGTAAAGCCCTCGGCGAGCCCGCCTGGCCCTGCAAACAGATCAACGACAGCGAATTCAGTCAAAACGCCCCCCTTCTCAAGACCGACTGGCCCGAACCATAATTGAACATTCCCGGACCGAACACCAGGAAAGATTGGGTAGGCCTTCGTGGCGGACATTGTCGACAGGAAAACGCGCTCGCGCATGATGTCAGGCATCAGGGGCAAGAACACAAAGCCCGAGTTGCTCCTGCGACGCGCGCTTCATGACCTTGGCCTGCGATATCGCCTGCACGGCCCAGGGTTGCCCGGCAGACCGGATATTGTGTTCCCGAGGCATCACGCCGTCGTGCAGATTCAGGGATGCTTCTGGCACCGGCACGATACCTGCCGGTTTGCGACCTCTCCGTCGTCAAACATCGAGTTCTGGGAAAAGAAATTCGGTGAGACTGTGAAGCGCGACAAACGCAACCTGGCGGCATTGCGCCAGTTGGGTTGGAGAGTCGCGATCGTCTGGGAGTGCGAGATCAACGAAAAGGGCGGCGAAGCCGTAGCGGGGCGGATCGTGAAATGGCTCGCGTCAGGTCGCCCGGTCCTGGAGATTCCGGCGGCAGCCAGCACGGAATCGCAACGATTGCTCAAGGCATCGAAGTGAGCGGCCATCCCCCGGCTCAGGAGGATTGTATGGCGCGTGGGGAGCACACATATTCAGGGAACGACCAGAGTCCCCCATCTCCACCAAGCGCATCATCAGCTGCCTCGGCATGGCGAAACCCATCTTCGACATCTGTCATCTTTGCGGCGCGCACAAGCGGCTCTCTTTCGAGCATGTCCCACCACGGGCGGCATTCAACCACAACCCAATCCTGCGCAGCAGCTTCGAACGGGTGGCGTTGAGCGAGGACCTTGACGATCTGCAGGGCAAGATCCAGCAAAGAGGGTCCGGCGCGTACACACTATGCGAGAAGTGCAACAACGATACAGGTGCCTGGTACGCGGACTCCTACGTCAAGTGGGCCGAACAAGCGATGCGCCTGCTCATGGCCGCGCGAGGCCAGCTATCGCTAGAGTACCCTTTCCATCTGTATCCGCTGAGGGTCTGAAGCAGATCGTCTGCATGTTCTTCAGCGTCAACAATCCCCGATTTCAGGAGGCGCAGCCTGATCTCGTGAGGTTTGTGCTCAATCGGGAAGTCCGCCAGTTTCCTCCCGACGTACAGATCTATGCTTTCTACACACTCTCGAACCGGATGCGCTCATCAGGCGCATCGGGCGCCATCCAGGGTCTTGGCAGCGGCAACTCCAGGCTCCACGTCTTCTCCGAGATAGCCTTTGCGCCGTTCGGCTTTGTCATGACGCTCGGCGACACGCCGGCACCGCAACGAGACCTCGTCGACATTTCGGGCTTCGCTCAATATGGCTATCGCGACTGGCGGACCGGAATTTCGATCAAGCTGCCTGTTATGCCGATCTATACGGGCTTTCCTGGTGACTACAGGACGCGCGGGCAGACCCTTGCCGATTACGCAGCAAACAAAGCGTATGAGGCGACACTCAAGAGCACATCACCATGAGCCTCAAGCCACTGGCCAGAAAATCAAGTGACGTCCGCGCATGCCTTTGCGGGACTAAAACAAACGCTTAAACGCCTGCCACAGGCCCTTGATTGTGTCCCAACGACGCCCCCAAATCCCCCGTTCACGCCTGTAGCGATCCGCATGGGCCTGTTGCCGCACGCGTTGATCGCTGGCGCGGTTCGCCGCGATCTGCGCAGGGGTAAAGCCCAGCGCCCAATCGATACGGTTGTCCCTGATCCAATAATGCGACTGGCAGCCCGCGCTCCAATTACCAATGGACGGATAGAAACTTACGGCCTCACCCTGAGCTTCTAGCCTCCACCGACCAGGCTTAAGAGGGGTCACGATCTTGGTGCCGCATCCGCAACAGCAGTTGTGCGCCGCCGTCGCGTATTTGCGGGAAATGTAAACAACTCCGTTGTCGAGAACTTTGGGTATGCGATCAACGAACTCGGGCCGGATAGAATCTAACTTGTTCATACAGTATCGCCCTTGGCGAGCAGGCTATTTGCGATTGTATATGAAACAAAGCGCTCCTTGCCCAGATTGAAGTAGAAGCCGCGCAGCTTCTTCCAGGCGATCACTGCGAAGCAAGCATTGAGCGCATTGAGGTCTGCGACCTGGATGTTCTTGTCGTATTCGTTATTGGCGTCATCGGTGGCGAAAGGTATTCGCGCGCGAGCGCTTTCTCGGGCATCCGGCAGGCTTAGGACACTGCGGAGCATCCCGCCAATGGAATTGCGCTTGGCATACAGGCCCATGCCGACGTCGGCGAACGGTATCCCGAGCGCCTCAAGCTTGTCCACTATCGCGCGCTTGGCAGCTCCTCCTTCCATGCAGAGGAAAACAAAGGACATGCCATTCAGCTGCTCCACGTTCGTTGCATCAATATGGAAGGGATGCGGGACAATACCGCGATGCATGTGGGCATAGATCGACGCGAAATATTCTACTTTGAGCGGCTGCTCCCGCAATTCCTCAATTGCTGGCGCGCCAGGCGCGCGAAAAGCATTGTGTGTCAGGAAGCGGTCGGCATCAAAAATGTGGATTTTCTTGACGGGCGTCTTGGCGACCATATCGAGCACGTAAGAGCCGGTCCCGCCAATCCCCACGATTGCGATCGCATCCTCCGCAAGCCTTGCGGTGATGGTGTTGATTTCTGCTCGTGCCGACGCAGTATCGAGGTAATTGAAAGGTGAGTTGTCGTCCTCGGGCTCAATGACCTTGTGGGTTTTGGCCGTGACCAAGGGGTCTATTGCCGCGACGTGCTTGCCGAGAAGGGCGATATAAGCCGTCATCTTCTCATAGTAATTCTCGTAATGCCCACACGCTGGTTTTCGCGAGAATGAGTGTTGGGCAATGAGCCCGCTCCCAAGGTCGAACGACCCGCTGGTATGCTGCAAGACAGTCAACGTGTTCCCCTGACTGTCACAGGGATATTCGCCGATGAATTTGGCCGTATGATCCTGCGGTTGCGCTGTGATATCGCCTGCAAGATCGAGGTTCGACGCGAGCGCGCCGATCGCGATCTCGCGTTTGCTGTTGACGTAGGGCACGTCACGAACAACCAGATTGCCGGCGTTCGTTACCTGAACGTTGTAGCCCTCCTTGCGTAGCCGCTGAAGGTCAGGGCTACGATCGATTGGTATGATCGACATCGAAAATGGTGCCGTGTTTCTTGACTGTTACCGTGCCCCCCGCCGGCAGGTCACCGTGATGGGGGATACTCTTCGCGTGCTCAAAGCTTACCGTGAATTCCGGGTCTTGCCCGGTTGGTAAGACCGGAAACGCGATGTTCACGAGCTCATTGAACGTCAAGACATCATGATCGACGACGACGGGGTCGGTGTTGACGATGATGATGTAATGCTTCTCGGGCGCTTCTCCGGTGTGGAAGTGCTCATCCTGTGTGAGATCGATCTTTGGACTGTCGATCCGTACCAGGTCGTCTTCCTGGTCGCCCGCGACCTCCTTGTAGAGCACCTTCCCCTCGGGGACCTGGCCGAGTTCATAAAGGTCGGCTCCCGACGTCGGGTTCGGCGAGTGCAGCGGCTTCTGATCGATGTGAATACGCACTTCGTGCTGGTGGTCCGACATACTCAGTCTCCCTTGAGAATCTTGGAGAGCGAAGCGCCCATGCGAGTGCGCAGCGTGTCGAGCCGCATGTCGCTGCGAACGCCGGCTGCAAAGTCATCCCCATAAGTCTTGCGCAGTGTTCCAACCAACGTATCGCCGCGCTTCTGGCGAATCTCGCCATCGCGGTCGCGGCAACGGTCATCAAGCCCGGTCTTGCAGTGCTTCGACATCGATATTACCTTTCTAAGCTCGGCAGCATATCCGCCGATCTGCTAATTTGCGTACCACGGCGACGAAGCAAATTCAACCCGGGGCATCTCCGGCTTCGGCGCCTGTGGATTAAAGGTTGAAAAGTGACGGACCGGCGCCTGTCGGGCCGAGAATTCCAAGCTTGATGAGGCGGATGCGGGCGGCGTCGCCGGAAACCTCGAACCCGCCCTTCACAATCTCGATCAGATCCTGTCCGTGCGGATCGCGCTCGCCGACGACACCGAACAGTCCGTGCCGCTCCAGGTAGGACCTGATGAGTTGTCGAAGCGCCGTTGCCGGCATCAGGAACGCACCGCACGCATATCCTGCCTGCCATTCCATCCAGTCGGTCTGCACGGCATCGAGCATGGTATCGCGGTAGCAGATTTGCATGTTGGCGGTAGGTTTGCGCCTTAGCAGATCGGCGCTGGGAGGCTCCATATCCCAGAGAATGGCATGAAACCGCACATGCCCATACTCATGGGCCAAGGTCGTACGAAGACGATTTTGCCGGCGCTCGTCCTCCGCCAGACGAGCCGAGATTTTGACCTGCGGCTTACGGCCGGGCTGAAAGAGGGTCAAACCCTCGACATTTGGGCCGTACGCCGAAAGATCAGCAAACTGATCGAGGGACTCTGTGTCTCGCTCGATCAGCACAGTTAGCTCGTCTGTCGAAATGGGATAGCTGACGTCGCCGCGGCGCTCTTTTAGGAAGGTGGCAATAATGCTTTCGCACTCCCGATCAAGCTCCTGCGGCTTGAAGTGCGGGCGCTGGGAAAACCTGCCAGTCTTATCCGGAACGTATCGCACCCTATCGCCGCGTCCTTCCTTTCGGCGGCCCACCTCGGAAAGCAAGCATCGCGTCAGTCACTTCTTTTTCTGTAAGGTTTCGGACTCGAACATCCTCGGGAAATCGCCCCGCTAAATAGTAGAGCCAGTCACGATTGATCCCGAGCACGTCAGCAAACTGCTGCACCATGCGGTCAGAAGATGGGCTGCGGCGATCATGTTCAATGTCATTCAGGTATTGGGGTGAGATAGCCTCTTCGTCTTCGCGCAAGATACGCGACGCCAGATCCTTGAGACTCCATCCCTTGGCCTTTCGAGCCTCGGCAATGGCGCCGCCGAAAGTCTTCTCACTCGTCCCCATAACACTCCCTTGCGCTCGCAAATGCGCTTGTGACGCTAATACGCGGATTAGCGTAGTCTCATTGTGGATTCACGTCAATTCACTCGTTGGAGTGATTGCCCACTCACTTGCCCTGACAACGGCAACGAGCCCAGCGATCGATCATCGGACATGGGCAGGCGGCCTCCCAGACAGCATGGTTCATCTCGCGGCTATGTCGCGCGGGGTATCCCGCGACGTTTGGGAGGAATACCAAGCTGTCGGTCGTTTCGTTGATGTTCCTATGCGTGCCGTTCTCACGCTCGTGAGATCGGTGGGATCTGTGCGAGCAGATCGCTTAACTGCACGTCCGCTAGTTTGACATGTTTGTGTCAAGAAGCGACAGAAGTGAGCGCACCACTACTAGTCGCCGACGTCCGATCGTTGTCGTGACGATACGTCTAGCTCCTATCAACTCGTAAAGTTTCGTGCGCCCCAAGCCGGTCACTTCGCATGCATCGCCAATCGTGCAGGTGAGCCGCTGTGTGAATGGCATCGTGCTCGGTTCTGCGGCATTCGGAGCAGATAGACTGTGTGACTGTTGTCCGCCAGTTTTCTCTCGTCGATTGTATCTCACATGGCCCTCCTATTCGCACCAGCCTCGACAGGACAAGCGTTGAATGTGCGACGAGCAACGTCAATGCGAACAGCCGAGGGCGCTCGCGTACTACAGCGCGCGTCAGCGGCGGTTTGAATATTTCCGGACACCAAGGACGACGAGGAAATTTTTAGCAAATGCGCCAGCCAAAGTGAGACATCGCGCCGAGGCTAGTCTGCTAATGTCGTCAGGCAAATTCCCCAAGCGTTCGCCGCTGTTCACCAGCGTCTTATTCAACCATTATTCAACGAACGCGGCTGATGGCTATCTAAGTGCCTGAATTTGCTGGCGCTCCCTAGGGGAATCGAACCCCTGTTTCAGCCTTGAGAGGGCCGCGTCCTAACCGCTAGACGAAGGGAGCGTGAGGGACAGGACATAGCCGCGAATTTTGCCGGCGGCAAGGTGAGATTCACGGGATTCAAATGGCCTCGGCAACGTCGTCCTGGCGAACCCTGGGGGCCATTACCCGATGGGTCTTGGTTAAGGCGAAACGGAGCTGCCAGCTGGATTCTTTAACTGAGCCCTGTGGTTATGGGTCCCGGACCAGCGCTTCGCTTGTCCGGGACGACAGCGGGATATGCCGCACGACTGCGGCCCAGCTTACGGCTCATTGGCAAATTTCAGCTTTCCGGCGGGTTTCAGCGTGTGGGCGTCGAAGGTCCTGATCTCGATGACCCCGCCGACATCCAGCGTGACCACGAGGCGGTCGCCGGCGAGGCCGGTCGAGACGATTTTGGCGCCCTTGGGCAGGATGGCGGTGACGTCACTGGCCGCCTCGGGCGCCCTTCCCTCCGACTTGAAAAGGCGGTAGCCCACCGCGATCAGCACGGCGCAGATCGCCAGCGCCGTGGTCAACCCCGCGATCAGCATCATCCGCCGCACCCGCGCGAACAGCGCGGCCTGCTCGGGGCTCGGTTCGGGAACAGCGGTATCAGTCGTCGTCATGGAAAATTCTGGCTCTGCGCAAAGGTTGGAGGTTGTCGTCGCCGGCAACGAGGGCTCGGCCCGGCTCGACCGCGTGCTGGCGGCGCACCTCACCGACCTGTCGCGATCGCGGCTGAAGGCCCTGATTTTGGCGGGCGCGGTGAGCCTGAAGGCCGCCGCGGTCCGCGACCCCGCTTATCACGTCACATCCGGCGATACGATCATAATCGACGTGCCGGAAGCGGCCCCGCCGGAGCCGAAGGGGGAGGATATCGCCCTCGATATCGTGTTCGAGGACGACGACATCATCGTCATCAACAAGCCCAAGGGGCTGGTCGTGCACCCCGCGGCCGGCCACGAGACCGGCACGCTGGTGAACGCGCTGATCGCCCATTGCGGCTCGACGCTGTCGGGCATCGGCGGGGTGCGCCGGCCCGGCATCGTGCACCGGCTCGACAAGGACACGACAGGGCTGATGGTGGTCGCCAAGAACGACCTCGCCCATGCCTCGCTGTCGGCGCAGTTCGCCGACCACGGCCGCACCGGCGAAATGCGGCGCGGCTACATGGCCTTTGCCTGGGGCGTGCCGGGGCGCCATCGCGGCACCGTCGATGCGCCGATCGACCGCCATCCGCATGCGCGCGAGAAGATGGCGGTGCGCCAGGGCGGCCGCGAGGCGGTGACGCATTGGGAGATCCTGGAGAGCTTTGCCGGGCGCGACGGCAAGCCGATCGCGACGCTGCTCGCCTGCGAGCTCGAGACCGGGCGCACCCACCAGATCCGCGTCCACCTCGCCCATATCGGCCATCCCCTGATGGGCGATGCCGTCTATGGCCCGCATTTCAAGACCAAGGCGAACCAGCTGGCGCCCTCGTCGCAGGCCGCTCTGGCCGCGCTCGGGCGGCAGGCCCTGCATGCGTATTTGCTGGTATTGGAGCACCCGAGGACCGGAGAATTACTCCACTGGGAGGCGCCTTTGCCGGAGGATTTGCTTCTCCTCCAGGGCGCCCTGAAAGCGGCGGTATGACGCAGGCTCTTTAGGAAAAGCGTTACATTACAAAAGATTATAGCTGCCACACGGGGACGTGACGTCAGCAATCCTTCCCTTTTTGCCCCCCCATGGGGTATATTGCGCCTGCGTTGGAAATGACCAACGCGGAACATCGCAGCTACGGCCGGCTTTAACAAAGCGGTCGTCTGCCTGGCCCGCCGCTATCGGGGGCCTGAACCTTTGGAGGGCTTCAGTATGGCCCGTACCGCTGCTCTGCCGGTCCTCAATGGAGAATCCGGCCTTTCCCGTTACCTCGCCGAGATCCGCAAGTTCCCGATGCTGGAACCCCAGCAGGAATACATGCTCGCCAAGCGTTGGCGCGAGCATGACGATCGCGACGCGGCGCACCAACTCGTCACCAGCCATCTCCGTCTCGTGGCCAAGATCGCCATGGGCTATCGCGGCTACGGCCTGCCGATCTCCGAGGTCGTCTCGGAAGGCAATGTCGGCCTGATGCAGGCGGTGAAACGTTTCGAGCCCGAGAAGGGATTCCGTCTCGCCACCTACGCCATGTGGTGGATCAAGGCGTCGATTCAAGAGTACATTCTGCGTTCCTGGTCGCTCGTGAAGATGGGCACCACCGCGAACCAGAAGAAGCTGTTCTTCAACCTGCGCAAGGCGAAGAGCAAGATCAACGCGCTGGACGAGGGCGATCTGCGCCCCGACCAGGTGAAGATCATTGCCAAGCGCCTCGGCGTCACGGACCAGGACGTGATCGACATGAACCGCCGCCTCGGTGGCGACGCGTCGCTCAACGCGCCGATCCGCGACGACGGCGAAGCCGGCGAATGGCAGGACTGGCTGGTCGACAATACGCCCAACCAGGAAGCCATGCTGGCCGAGCACGAGGAGTATGACGAACGCCGTGACGCGCTGAACGGCGCCATGGGCGTGCTCAACCCGCGCGAACGCCGCATCTTCGAGGCTCGCCGCCTCGCCGATGAGCCGATGACGCTGGAAGACCTCGCTGCCGAGTTCGGCGTGTCGCGCGAGCGCGTCCGCCAGATCGAGGTCCGCGCCTTCGAGAAGGTGCAGTCCGCGGTCAAGGGCACGATCGCAAGGGCGGAACAGGCCGCGCTGGAAGCCGCGCACTAAGCGGGGCTTCGCCGCGGCGAGAAATTGGCGGATCGAAAAGACGGAAAAGCCGGCGGCAACGCCGGCTTTTTTGTTTTGGGGATGGTGCATTGTTGGAGTGGTGCGAAGCGCAGCCTCACGCCCGGTGTCATCGCCCGACTTGATCGGGCGATGACGGCGATGAATGAGACGACCATCACAGTCCCTCCCGCTCGTCCGTCATAGAATCGGCCGGCCTTGAACCCGCGCTGCCGGTCGACCGACCCAAATGATCGGACCGACAGCCTCAATAGGACGCACCCCCGTGTCGATCATCCTGCAATCCACCGTCGGCGGCTTCTCAGCCCAGTTCATGCGCAAGCTGCCGCTGGTCGAGCAGGCGATGCGCGAGCACGGGCTCGAGCCCTCGGAGTTCGTGATCTCCAAGGACTATGCGTCGACCGCGACGATCCCGATCATGGGGCCGTTCTTCTTCAGTTACAGCGTGTTCTTCGGCGAGGAGACATTCACCGTCACCGAGCCGAACGACATGGTGTTCCTGGATTACTTCTTCAAGCGCGTGCTGGCTGTCGATGATCCACCGGAATTGCCGCAGCGGCCGGGATTGATGCGACGGTTCTTCGGCTGGATGGCGCAGGCGGTGTGACGCCCCCGTCACTCCCCCCACATCCGCGCCAGCGTTGCCAGCCAGCAGCCCTCGCAATAGCGCGAATCCTTGTAGTCGATCCAGTTGTGGGCATAGACGCGGTCCAGCGGGATGTCGTAGCGCGCGCGCAGCACCTTCACGAGGGTCTTCCACGCCGCGACCTGCGCCTCGGTGGGGCCGGCCGCGACGTCGGGATAATTGCCGGCGAACTCGACGCCGATCGAATTGTCGCGAACGACCTGACGGTAGGTCGCGCCGTTGTCGATGTATTTGTTGTCGTTGCGGTTGGCGCCGTCGCCGTGGGTCGGCACCAGGTTTTCCGCGACCGCCCAATAGACCGTGCCGTCGGTCTCCACCCACACGGTGACGCCGCGCCGCGTCGGGGTCTTCGACTGCTCCGCCGCGCCGCCGCGCGCCGACCCCGCCGGCCCTTCGGTCTGGTGCACGATGATGTTGCGCCAGGGTCTTGCGCTCCGGACGTCACCCCATGGCGCCAGCCAGACCATCTTCAGGCCGGGAATGTCGGGCGTACCGGAGGCGCGCGCGAGCTTTGCGAGCTCGGCATCCACGGCAGCGGCGGGGGCGGTCAGGAAGAAGACGGCGAGGGCGGCCGCGAGCAGGCGAGCGATCATCATGCGGGTCCAACGGAGCCCCAAACCTAGCATGGCCTCAGGCGAAATGGCGCGCGGTCTCGCCCCGGCCGATCGGCTCAGGCGAGAGCGGCGGCGACGGATCGTAGACGGCAAAATCGTTCTTGCCGTTCTTCTTGGCGGCATAGAGGGCATGGTCGGCATTGGCCATCAGGCGATCCGGGAATTCTCCGATGCCGCGATCCCACTGCGCGACGCCGATCGAGATCGCGATCGGGATCTCGCTGCCGGTGCAGGCCTCGGCATCCTGGCGGCAGACCTCGAGCACGCGGCGAGCGATTGCGGCGGCCTCGCGCAAGGACGAGGACGGCAGCACGACGCAGAACTCGTCGCCGCCGGTGCGGGCCAGCATGTCGCCGGGCCGCAGCCGCGTCTGCGCCATCAGGGTGAAGTGCTGCAGGCAGGCATCGCCGGCGGCATGGCCGTGGGTGTCGTTGATGGTCTTGAAGCCGTCGAGATCGATCACCAGCAGCGAGAACGGCGCGCCGCTGCGCTCCGAGCGGGCGCATTCCTCGGTCAGGCGCTGCAGCAGGTGCCGCCGGTTGGCGACGCCGGTGAGATCGTCGAGCAGCGCGAGGTCGGCGACCTCGCCCCGCAGCCGGTCCATCGCCATCAGCAGGAAGCCGAAATTGAGCGTCATCGACAGGAACAGAAGCCCCAGCACCATGACGGCATGGGTCTGGCCGCCGGCCTTTGCCGAGAGATCGTGGCCGAGCAGATTGCCGATCGTGCGGGCAATGAGGATCGCGATGATGGTGAGGATGACGATGCCGGACAGCCGCGCGCCCGGGCTGACGTGCCCTTCCGGCGGCGACAGCAGCAGGCGCAGCGCCAACACCAGCGGCAGCGCCTGACCGAGCGTGTAGCTGAGCATGCGCAGCTGCATGTGCTCGAAGCCGACCATGAAGATCACGACGCCGGCAAGGCTCAAGCCTCCCGTCGCCGTCATCAGGCGCCACGAGACCGGCCGGCCATAGAAGCGCTGAATGCCCATGGCGGCGAGGCAGCTCGCGGCGATGACACCGGCAGCGCCAAGCAGAAGCGGAAGAGGAGAGGCGACGAACAGGCGGATCAGCGCCGTCATCGCCCCGATCGCGCCGACGAAGGACGATGCCATCCAGAACCGCGCGGCGGCGAATTTCGGATAGGAGCGCGTCACGTAGGCCCAGATCACGCCGAGCGCCAGGAAGTTGACGACGAAGACGGTCCAGAGCGTCGGTACGTTCAGCATGACGCGCGCGGCATGCGCAGCGTCGCGCCCCCCGTCCCTGGCAGCCGTCCGTCCATGACCCATCCCCGTTTTCTTGCGGAGAAGAATGCGGCCCTCGCGCTTAATGGAGTCTCACCGCAATCCGGCAAAACGCGCCTTTGGTTTTGGATTCATGAACGGCGCCGCTTGCGTTGTCGGATCGTTAGGGATGTCGGCGGTGATGCTGCTTCGATGCCGCGATGCGGATTCGCGCACCAAAATCACCCGAAAATGCATCTGAGCTGTGGATAACGCGATGACACCGATGTGACAGCGCGGGGCAGAGACCTGCGAATCTGCTGAGTTTGTCGTCGAGGATGTTGCGAGGCTGGCCCTCCGCCGAGCATCCCTCGTGTCGCGTTTCACCATTAACCCTGAAGAGGATCCTATGGCTAAGAAAGCGAAGAAGGCGACGAAGAAGAAGGCGAAGAAGGCCAAGAAGGCGAAGAAGAAGTAACGAGGCTTCTGTTTCTTTGCCCGGGTGGAGCCTCGCTCCGCCCGGGCTTCGGGTGATGATGGAAGAGGTTGACGGTGGCGGGCGCAAGGCCCGCTTTTTTATTGGCTGAGTGTTGAAGACGCGGACGCTCCCACACCTTCGAGAGGGAAAGAAGAAGCTACCTCTCCGCGAACGCCAGCTTGGCGCCGAGCGCGGCGAAACCGGCGGCGAAGCTGCGGCGCAGCCAGGCCATGACGGGCGGGCGGGAGATGACGTGCTCGCGCACCGAGGCGGCGCAGAGGCCGTAGACCACGAACACCGCAAGGGTCATCGCCATGAAAGCGCCGCTCAACTCCAGCATGCGCGCCAGCACATGGGTCTCGTCCGCGGCGATGAACTGCGGCAGGAAGGCGAGGAAGAAGATCGACAGCTTCGGATTGAGGATGTTGATCAGAAAGCCGGTGACGATGACGCGGCCGACCGAACGCTCGCGGATCTCGCCCTCGACCGCCAGCGCACCTTGTTCGCGCAGCGCCTGCCAGGACATGTAGAGCAGATAGAGCACCCCGCCCCATTTCAGCGCGGCAAAGGCGAGCGCGCTGGTGTGGAGCACGGCGGCGAGCCCGAGCATCGCCGCCATCATGTGCGGCACGATCCCGAGCGTGCAGCCGAAGGCGGCGGCAAGGCTGGCACGCGAGCCGCGCGTCAGCGCGGCGGCCAGTGTGTAGAGCACGCCGGTGCCGGGGGAAGCGACGACGATGAGCGAGGTGAGCAGGAAGGACCAGGTCATGGGCCAACGCTATCACCCGGCATCACGGCGGGGAAGCCGGGCCTTGGACCTTCAGGTTCTCATTCCGTCACCCCCGCGCAACGGCGGAGCCGTTGTCGCTGGAGGTGCTCGCCTCTTCGGCGAGCCTCGAAGGGCGACGGCCCGGCTGCAGCTCGGCCGTGCATCCTTCGAGGCTCCCGATGGGGCGCTGAGCGCCCCATCACTCGCGCCTCAGGATGACGGATTGAGAGTAGTCAGGCCAGTTGCGCGAGCTCGGCTTCGCGCAGCACGTCGAGTGGCGCCCAGGGTTTGGCCCAGAACTTTGCGCCGTCGGGCAAGGGCTGCCTCAACGGACGGCCGGAGGTGACGACGACGTCGAGCTTGGGATTGCGGTCCTTGGCGAGGTGCGCGAGCTCGACGCCGGTCATGCGCCCCGCGAGCTGGACGTCGGTCATCATCAGGCAGAGCGCGCCGGCGCTCTTGTCGAGGACGCGCTCGGCGGCCTCGGCGCTTTCGCACTGGATGACCTGATAGCCGCTCTCTTCGAGCAGGAGACAAAGCATCTCTCGCTGCATGACGTCGTCCTCAACGACCAGCGCAGTCGCGCGGAATGGTTGTGCTTGTCCCATCAGCGTCTCCCATTGCTTGCGTAACGTAAGTTAAGGAGCCAATGCGCGAACGGTTCGGTTCCATTCTGAAAAAATGTAAAGCATAGTTCCCGCACCAGGGGCTTGACGGGGAACATCATGACAGCGATTCGCGGCGCCGCCGCCATCACGGGAGCCGCCAGCGGCATCGGCCGCGCGCTGGCCATCGAGCTTGCGCAGCGCGGCTGCGATCTTGCGCTGGCCGATCGCGACGAGGCCGGGCTGAAGGCGCTGGCAGCCGAGATCGGGGCAGCCCGCAAGGTCAGCGTCCACCGCGTCGACGTCGGCGAACCCGACGACATCGCGCAGTTCGCGAACGAGGCGACCACCGCGCATCCCGCGCTCGGCATCGTCGTCAACAATGCCGGCGTGGCGCTGATGGGCTCGTTCGAGGAGATCGACCAGGCGCAGATGGATTGGCTGTTCGACATCAATTTCTGGGGCGTGGTGCACGGCACGCGCGCCTTCCTGCCGCATCTGAAGACGAGGCCCGAGGCGCATATCGTCAACCTCTCCTCGATCTTCGGCATCATCGCGCCGCCGGGGCAATCGGCCTATGCGGCGGCGAAATTCGCGGTGCGCGGCTTCTCCGAGAGCGTGCGGCACGAGCTTGCGGTGGCGGGCAGCCCGGTCAGGCTGTCGGTCGTGCATCCCGGCGGCGTCGCCACCGCCATCGCGCGCAACTCCCGCACCGGGGTCGGCGTCACCGACAATGCCCGCCGCGCGCAATCGATCGAGCGGTTCGAGAACGCGGCAAGGACCACGCCGAAAGACGCCGCGCTGCGCATCATCAAGGGTATCGAAAAGAACGAGCCCCGCATCCTGATCGGCAACGACGCCCGCTTCATGGACCTGTTGCAGCGCTTCCGCCCGGGGACCTATTGGGCGCCGCTGCAGCGGCGGCTGGAGAAGATGGCGAAGGGGACGTGAATTCGTAGGATGGGTAGAGCGCAGCGAAACCCATCATGTTTCCGCAAAGAGAGTACGCGATGGGTTTCGCTGCGCTCTACCCATCCTACAAACGACAAGCTGCGCCGTCGTCGGGTGGGCAAAGCGGAGCGTGCCCACGACTTCCGACGACGGATGGAAATGGTGGGCACGGCGCTTTGCGCCTTTGCCCACCCTACGAGACTGCGTGTGTCGTTACTGCCCCGCCAGC
The DNA here is from genome assembly GCF_036247985.1 of Bradyrhizobium sp. TM239. Classification (NCBI taxonomy): domain Bacteria; kingdom Pseudomonadati; phylum Pseudomonadota; class Alphaproteobacteria; order Hyphomicrobiales; family Nitrobacteraceae; genus Bradyrhizobium; species Bradyrhizobium sp. TM239. The sequence goes on from NZ_BTIR01000001.1 coordinate 338,122, forward strand.
CGGTCGGCGAAATAGCCGATTGTCTTGCGATACACCACCGCCCTGTTCCACTCGCGCATCGCTTCGAAATTGGCGGTGCCTTCGCCGTAGGGCTGGCCCATCTTGAAGCCGTTGGTGTGGAGCAGATTCGCGGTCGAGGCGAGCACGTCGGGGACGCTGTGGCGGAGGTCGACATGGCCGTCGCCGTCGAAATCGACGCCGTATTTGATGTAGGACGACGGCAGGAACTGGGTCTGGCCGATCTCGCCGGCAAAGGCGCCGATCAGGTCGCGCAGCGGCAGGTCGCCGCGCTGCACGATCTTCAGCGCAGCGAGCAGCTCGCCCTGAAACAGATCGGTGCGGCGGCAATCATGCGCCAGCGTCGCCAGCGTACGCACCACCGGCATCTTGCCGATGTCGCCCTTGCCGAAATCGCTCTCCAAGCCCCAGATCGCGACCAGGATAGTGCGGGGCACGCCGAACTGCTGCTCGATGCGCGAGAGCAGCGCGGCGTGGCGCTGTAGCAGCGCGCGGCCGCCATTGATGCGGCCGGGGCCGACGCGGGTCGAGACGTACTGCTCAAAGCTCTTGTTGAAGGTGTGGCGCTGGCGCCGATCGAAGGCGAGCACCGCGCCATCGGGAGTGACGCCGCTGAGCGCCGCGCTGGTCACGCTTGCCGAGACGCCGGCCGCTTGCGCTTCCTGGGCCATGCTGGCGACGAAGCTGTTGAAGTCGCCGCCGCAGCGCGCGGCCTGCGCCGATCCGCCGGCCAGACAAAGGACGGACGCGGCGGCGAGAAGCAGTCTCAACATGTGGAGCAATCCCCTGAAAAAACCTAGCTGCGAAGCAGCGCGCGGATCATGCCCGGGAAAGCTGCGAGCGTCAAAGCGCAAGGCTTGAAAGCACAAGGCTTGAAGGCTCAAGGCTTGAAGGCTCAAGGCTTGAAAGCGCAAGACTTGAATCAGAAGGCTTGATCCGCATCAAACTGTCTCACGTCCCGCTTCCTAGATTGCAGCGAGCAGGAGAGTCGCCCAGGAGACGCGTCCATGACCGGAATTACCTTGACCGCCGAGCAGATCCGCAATGCCCCCGCAGCGGTGCGGCAATGGATCGAGCAGGAGGTCATCACCTCGCTCGGCCTTGCGCCGCGCGCGCCCGTGACCATCCCGCCCCAGGCCTCCCATCTCGTCGCCTGCAGCGTGGAGGACGTCGCCGGCGTGCTCGAGCACATCAGGGGCGTGCTTCCGGCCGTGAACGTGCTGCTCGAGCTCGGCCGTCCCGGCATCAGCTTCGGCCAACCCGCGGTGATGACGTTCCGCCTGATGGACATCCTGCATCACACCCGCCTGCCCGACATCGGCGGGGTCATGACGTGCCTGGAGATGATCAACCAGGCGCTGATCGAGGTGAAGAAGGACCCCTCGGTGCGGTTCTGCGGCTTCGACAATGAAGGCCACTGCCTGATCGCGCCGCAGACGCAAGTGAGCATCGCAACGCTGTGGCAGACCATGATGGAACGGCAGCAGGCGGCGCAGGAGCGTGCGGCCGTCGGCCGGGCCACACCTGCGGCCTGAGGCGGCGGCGCGATTTCCGGGACATTCGAACCGGGAATGGTTCGTCGGTTAGAACCGGCAGGACGGCGCGCGAGACTAACGTCTTGCGTCCCGTCCCCCGCAACCGACAGAGAGTGCCGATGTCCGCTCCGCAGACCATCCCGGGAATGCTCGTCCTTGCCGCCCTGCTCGTCCTGAACGCGATCCCCGCCTCCGCACAGACGCGCGACGTGGCGGGCGCGCGCGACTATCCCGGTATCGGCCGGTTCGCCGGCAGCGTCGTCACCGGCTATGTGGTGAAGGATTTTGACGCGACGCGGATGCAGGCCGCGGCCTTCAAAGATGGCCAGCCAACCGATGCGCGGCAGCTCGAAGGCCGCATCGTCCGCATCGCCTATCGCACCAACCCCGGTCCCTCGATCCTGGAGGTGTCGCGCAATTTCGAGACGCAGCTCGCCAAGACCGGCTTCGAGACCTTGCTCGCCTGCGACACCGACGCCTGCGGCGCCATCCCCTTCACCGAGAGCATCGACACGCTGCCGGTGCCGCAGATGTGGGTCGACGGTTTCAACTACCGCTATTTTGCCGGCCGCAAGGCCGAGGGCGGACGCGAGATTTATGCCAGCGTCATCGTCAGCCAGAACAACCAGGACATCACCGCGCAGGTCACGATCGCCGAGCTCGGGGCCATCGCGAACAAGATGGTCGATGCCGCCGCGATGGCGAAGGGTCTTGGCGAGACCGGCCACATCGCGCTCTACGGCATCTATTTCGACACCGACAAGGCGGTGCTGAAACCGGAAAGCCGGCCGACGCTGGAGCAGATCGCCAAGCTGCTCGCGAGCCAGCCGCAGCTGAGCGTCTTCATCGTCGGCCACACCGACAGCCAGGGCGCCTTTGAGTACAATCTCGATTTGTCGAAGCGCCGCGCGGAGGCGGTGGCCGCCGAGTTGGTGAAGAGCTTTCGGATCGTGCCGACACGCCTGCGCACCGCCGGCGTCGGATTGCTCGCGCCGGTCGGCCCGAACGCGACGGATGCCGGCCGCGCGCTCAATCGGCGCGTGGAGCTGGTGGCGCCGTGAGACGTCGCGCCGGAGTTTGATGCGGGTCAACATCGCAGCACGGACGGCGTGAGATGGATGGCTGCAGACATCCTCTCTCGTCATTCCCGGGCGCGACAAAGTCTGAGGCAACAAGCCATGCCCGACCAGCAGAACAAGCCGGCCCCTTCCGTGCTCCTGCGCATCCCCCTGTTCCGCCTGCTCGCCATCAACCTCGCGATCGGCGCCTGCGCCGCGACGCTCCTCGTCGGCGGGCTGCTTTGGCTCAACCCCGGGCACCTGCGCGAGCTGATCTTCGCCGACAATTCGCCCGGCATTGCGCTCGCGCTGCTGCTCGCCTCCTTCCTCATCACCTTCGGCTCGGCCGCGATGGGCAGCGCGATCATGGCGCAGGGGCGCAAGGAGGACAGCGGCAAGAGCGGCGGACATGGATCGCGACTCGCCGTGCAGGAAGTGGCGCAGCGCACGCGCACACGTTGAGACATCAGCGCGACGATGGAACTCGCTTTTGCAGAGCGGGATCACACTGTCTGCACGCCGGCGGGAAGACATGCAGGTTGGCGCGCCTTCCGACACAGCACGGCACTCGCACTGCGTTGCGAGAGCCGGGAAGATGAACAAATTGGTTTGACGGTCCAAGCAATTAATTCGATGTGGATCGAAACCACATGTCGCAACCAGCGCATATCTGATCCGCTGGCTGCGACACCAACGCCGTCACGATTCGCCTTGCCATCGCATGGCGCTTTCTATAGCCTTCTATTTTAGGTTGTCGCCCCGCCAGCCCCGGGCGACGCTGAAGACCAGAAATAAACGGCGGGCTTCGGCCCGCCGTTTATTGAGGCAAGGGTCCGAGGCCAAGGGTCCGAGGCAGGATCTGAGACATGATCTGAGACATGGGTCCCTCGCAGGGGCGCAACCGGCGCCTGGCCCCCTCTCCGCAGCCGGATTTCATCCATCAGCCGCATCGAGCCCAGCCGCGTCCGGGGTCGCGGCTGACGTCGATAAGTGCTGAAGTTATTTGACTGCGGCCCCCTGATCGACGAAAAGCCGGCCATGGCCAAGAAACCCGGAACCAATCCCAAAGGCGAATTCGCCTTCTTCAACGTCTTCTATGAAGACGATTCCCAGCGCTCCAACCGCCGCGTGCCTAGCGAATTGCTCGGCGGCCTCGACGGCGACGAACCCGCGCGCAACTTCATCATGGAGCAGGACCGCGAGATCGCCGAAAAATCCGGCCGCCCGGCGCTCGAGATCAAGCGGATCGAGCGGGTCGGGGTGAAGAAGAAGTAGGACGACATCAGCAGGCGCTCACCAGCGCCCGCTCCTCTTATTCCAGGCAAACAGCAGATCGGCAAACCGGTCATAAAAGAACCGCGTGGACGGCAGCGCCACGCGATTGCCGAACAGCCCCGCAAGCCATCCCTCCCCCGGCGTCAGCCTCCACAACGCGATCGCAACGTCCGCACCGACGATGAGCCGGCCGGCCTCATCGGTCGCATGCAGACGGCGCCTGATGTCGTCGAGCGAAGCGCCAAAGTGCGCCAGCGCATCGGGCTGCTCGTTGATGTCCTTGAACTCGATCGTGCCCGCGCGCACCAGCGCCAGCAGCTTGTTGCGCTGCAAGTCGATGCCGGCGTCACAGACGGGGCAGCGGGTGTTGTAGTAGACGGTGAGGTGGGCCGGCATCATCGAAGCATAGGTGTCGACCCTCGCGACGTCGAGGCTGAAGCCAACCGCCTGGAATTCCTTGCCATCCAACAAAAAAGAGAGGAAACAAGGAACGTCAACGCAGGGTAGCACCTTTATGGCAAAGCACTTTTTTATTCGACGAGATTTTGCAGATATCTCTCCGTTCCTGGATTTTATAAGAGCGCAAGCAGACCGTGAGCGCGATGCGCTGGGCTTCTTGCCGCAACCCGCGTATGCGGAAGCCGCTCGGCAACGTAAACTAATACTTTTGGTCGTACAGGACGGAGATGAAACGTCTTATGCCGGCCACATACTCTTCGGTGGAATTTTTCCAATCCTGCGTGTCCGACAAATTGCTATAGCCCCGCGCTACAGACGACACCAGCATGCAAGCACATTACTTAGAACACTTATCGCTCAAGGCGAAAATGAAGGCTATCTGAATATAGTCGCGAATGTTGCCACAGACTTGACGGGCGCTAATTCGTTCTACGAAAAGCACGGCTTCGTTTCCTCTCGCCTGAAAGCTGGCGGCAAGACTCGAAACAGAAAAATCAATGTGCGAATACTTCAACTAGATACGCCGAGCCTAATCTCTTACATGGTAGATTCCAAGGTAGCGACAGCCGTCGAGATGCTCCCACGGAAGAGGTCTCCGGAAATCCCCATCTATGCGATCGATCTCAACGTATTCTTTGATGCGGTGAAGGACCGAGCGCGTTCACAAGATGCGATTGCGGTGTTTGAAGCTGCGCTCAAGCACCAGATCAGAGTTGCAGCCAGTCACGAGCTTTTTGCTGAACTCAAGCGAAAGTCGAATAATCCAACTAATGATCCGATTCTGTCCCTAGCGAAAACAATTCCCACGTTGCCCGTGCAGGATAAAGCGAAAATCGAGAGCTTAAAGCCTCACATTGCCCCCCTTGTCTTCCCCGAGCGATCAGCAGCAGGCAAGCTAAAATCGACGGACGAGTCAGACATCGCACATTTGGCCCATGCCGTGGCGGCAGGCGTATCTGGTTACATAACAAGCGATGAGAAGGTTCTGGCAGCTCGCGACCGCTTGATGAAGAATTTCAGCTTGGACGTGATTGGCCTATCAGAATTCGTCCACCTTCTTGACTTGCCTAACGAGATCGCGCCCGCACCATCCAAATCAACGAAGGGCTTTCGTATTCAGACGCCCACGATCGAAGAGGTGACCACGTTTCTCAAACGTGAAGGCGTCTCGACTGAGGGATACATCAGCATTTCTAAATGTCGACGTTCTGCGGTTTTTGACAATCAGGGATTGGTTGCGGTCAGTCTCCTTGATCCAGCTCCTGCTTTGGAGCGACCAACCCATAGCGTTGTTTGCGTTCATCAAGAGCATCCGTTTTCATCGACAGTTGCAGACTTCCTCATCTCAGAACAAGTGCAACTCTGCTCGACAAGTGGAGCATGCAGCCTGCTCCTAATGGACATATCTTCACAGCCAATCACACGAAGGATCGCGCTGGGGCAGGGATTTCAGCAAGCGCATGAGCAATCAGGCCTCTTCAAAGTTTCACTAGGCACCCCCATCACAAACACGACGTGGACCGATGCTAGATTAGTCATCGAGCGCCTTTCAGGCATGACCCTTCAAGAGAAGTGTCCTAGATATGACAAACCGGAAGTAACCGTCTCAATCAACAGCACACCTAGAACGATGGGGCTTTTCGAGCTCGAAACCCTTCTGTCCCCCACCCTCTTAGCCCTACCTCAACGCAAAGCGGTCGTCGTTCCAATTACTCCCACCTTTGCCGCAGATCTCCTCGGCACCGACGCTCAGTATACGTTTCTGGATGTTCCGGAAGCGCAATTCTTATTTCGCCGGACTTATTTCAACACAGTCAGAGCTGCACGTGCTATGATTCGAGGATCGATTATCGCGTTCTACGAATCTTCAAGAGGCGGAAAGGGACGCGGAGCGATTGTTGCTTTGGGACGGATTGTGGACGTGACTTCGATCCCCGCCAACAACGCACCGGAGCTTCTTCAACGAGGTGGCGTCGTTGACGACATTGAAGCCTTGACTAAATCCGATAGAATTCTTGCGACAACATTCGACAACCTCCTCGTACTGAACAAACCCGTCTCATTTAAAAAACTGCGCGAGCTAGGTTGCGTCAGTGGAGCAAACTTTGTGTCTGCGACGCCGATAACGGCCAAACAGTTAGTTTCAATTGTTCAGGCCGGATTTTCCGATGACTGACGCGAACGAAATTTTGATTTCGCTGAAACCGCGACACGCGGAAAGCATCTTTGGTGGGACAAAGACCGTTGAGCTAAGAAAGAGGCGGCTCAACGTAGAGCCTGGTTGCCGGATTTGGATCTATGCAACGATTCCGACAGCGGCAATTCGGGGTTATGCACGCCTCGACCGAATAGAGGCCGCGCCTCCATCGCAACTCTGGAAGAAATTGGGGTCAAAGACCGGCGTATCACGCGAAGAATTCGAGACATATTTTCAGGGCTGCAAGGTCGCATATGGCTTAGTTCTAGCGGACGTAATGGAAATGGAAGCACCTTTACCGCTCGCCAGAATTCGGGAGACTATCGACGACTTTCATCCTCCCCAATTCTATTGCCACCTCAATGGCGCAAGAAGATCGATGCGCCTCTCGCGCCGAAAGTATAGGCCGATTGAGAAGCAGATGAGCCTCTTTGCCTGACTGAACTCCTCCAACGGATAGACACAAACAAAAACGGCGGGCCTTGGCCCGCCGCTTTCGTTTGATGAATGTCCGGATCAATTATCCAAGAAGCTCCGCAGCTTCCTTGACCGCGACGGATGCTTCAACTTCCGGAGCGCCTTCGCTTCGATCTGGCGAATACGCTCTCTCGTCACCGAGAACTGCTGGCCGACTTCTTCCAGCGTGTGGTCGGTGTTCATGCCGATGCCGAAGCGCATGCGCAGGACGCGCTCTTCGCGCGGGGTGAGCGAGGCCAGGACGCGCGTGGTGGTTTCGCGCAGGTTGGACTGGATCGCGGCGTCGATGGGCAGGATCGCGTTCTTGTCCTCGATGAAATCGCCGAGGTGTGAATCCTCTTCGTCACCGACGGGCGTCTCCAGCGACAGCGGCTCCTTGGCGATCTTGAGGACTTTTCGCACCTTCTCCAGCGGCATGCCGAGCTTCTCGGCGAGCTCTTCGGGGGTCGGCTCGCGGCCGATCTCGTTGAGCATCTGGCGGGACGTGCGCACGATCTTGTTGATCGTCTCGATCATGTGCACGGGGATGCGGATGGTGCGGGCCTGGTCGGCGATCGAGCGGGTGATCGCCTGCCGGATCCACCACGTCGCGTAGGTCGAGAACTTGTAGCCGCGGCGGTACTCGAACTTGTCCACCGCCTTCATCAGGCCGATGTTGCCTTCCTGGATCAGGTCGAGGAACTGCAGGCCGCGGTTGGTGTACTTCTTCGCAATCGAGATCACGAGACGGAGGTTGGCTTCCACCATTTCCTTCTTCGCCTGACGTGCTTCGCGCTCGCCCTTCTGCACGGAGTGCACGATCTTGCGGAACTCGACGATCTCGAGGCCGGTCAACGCGGCGAGCTGATGCACCTCGTGACGCAGGTCCTTGATGCGGTCCTTCTCGTGATGGACGAAGTTCTTCCAGCCCTTGGCCGAGAGCTTCGAAACGCGGTTGAGCCAGCGCGGATCGAGCTCCGAGCCGGTGTAGTTGCGCAAAAAGTCCTCGCGCGCGACGCCGTGGCTGTCGGCAAGGCGCATCAGGCGGCCCTCGTGCGAAACGAGGCGCTTGTTGATGTCGTAGAGCTGCTCGACGAGCGAGTCGATACGCGCCTGGTTGAGGCGCAGCGACTTCACCTCGACGATGATCTCGTCCTTCAGCTTCTTGTACTTGCGCTCCTGGTGCGGCGAGAGCGACTCGTTCTGGAGCTGGTTCTGGATGTCCTGCTCCTGAAGCTTGCGCAGCTTCTTGTAGCTGTCGGCGATCTTGTCGAAGATCTCGACCACCTTCGGCTTCAGCTCGGCCTCGATGGCCGCGAGCGACATCTGGTTCTCGAACTCGTCGTCGTCCATGTCGGACTCGGCCGCGGCCTCGCCCGGATCCTTCTCCTCGCCGGCCTCAGCGCCGCCCGGCGCAGGTGCGGCACGGAACGGGGTCGGCGACGGCGGCGCGGCGGGCGGAGCGACATGCGCGGGGGCGCCGGTCGCAGCGGCGGCCTGGCCCTCGGCGGGCGCTTCACCGTTCTCGCCGGTGGGACCTGCGATCATCGCATTGTTCATGCCGGCCTTGGCGTCGGGACCGGCATAGGTGGCTTCGAGATCGATGATGTCGCGGAGGAAGATCTTGCCTTCGTTGAGCTCGTCGCGCCAGATGATGATGGCCTGGAAGGTCAGCGGGCTTTCGCACAGCCCTGCGATCATCGCCTCGCGGCCGGCCTCGATGCGCTTGGCGATGGCGATTTCGCCTTCGCGGGACAAGAGCTCGACCGTGCCCATCTCGCGCAGATACATGCGCACGGGATCGTCGGTGCGCTCGCCCGGCTCGCTCTTCTTGACCTCGGTGACGGCCTTCTGGGTGACCTCGACGAGCTCGTTGTCGGTCTCGTCCTCGCCGCCCTCGTCCTTGTCGTCCTCGCCTTCGCTATCGTCGGCTTCGGTGACGTTGATGCCCATGTCGGAGAGCATCGACATGATGTCCTCGATCTGTTCGGGCGAGGTCTGGTCGGACGGCAAGACTTCGTTGAGCTGATCGAAGGTCACGAAGCCGCGCTTCTTGGCCTGCTTGATCATCTTCTTTACGGCGGCGTCGGACAGGTCGAGCAACGGCGAGGGCGCGTCCTGGGAATCCTTTTCCGGCGCGTCCGCTGCCTTGTCGTCTTTTTCCTTGTCCTTCGCCTGCAGCGTCTTTGCCTTGGTGGCCATCCATTGCTCCTAAACGCGCTTCAATGCAGTCGGCTCGCCGCGTCTGCCTGAATTCACATGAACCTGTTGCCCGACGCTCTCGCTTCGGCAGCTCTCGACACGGAAAGGGCGGCGCACATGTCTCTCGCCACCCCCAACTCTCTCTCGCCGGAAATGCCTAACGCTTCGTCAGCCTCTTTGTCGCAGCGGATGCAGGTGTAGTGCCAACAGCAATGCGCGGATTCATTCCTGACGCGTCTGTTCTGCCTGCGGCCGCCTGGTGGCCAAAGTGCTACAAGACCGTTAAGCCTCGATTAACCCTGTTTTTGCCGCCAAACCTTGGATTTGGCGAGTCTTTTAGCGGTTCCGGCTCCGGCCGTCCGCATGATTCTTTCATCACACACTCTTCTGGAACCGGCCCGACAGCTCGCCAAAACCCTCGATCAGGGCCTCGGTGCCGTCGACCTCGGCCAGACGGGCCTTGACGTCACGCAGCCACGCCAAATTGGCCTCGCTGGGGTCCTCCCCCAAGGCCAGCTCGGCGTCCTTCAACTCTCTAAGTAGTGAATGGTATTGCCGATGCAAGGCAACCAGCTGGTGCCAGGTGGAGAGAACGTCGTCGGGGGCGGCGCCGGCGCGGGCGCCCCACACCGCCGCGGTGGTGATGCCGTTCTCAACCCTTTGAAGGACTTGCGAAAATCCGCCCTTGGCGAGATCGCCGCGCATCTTTTCGGCCTGCTCGCCGGGGTCCGGGGAGTGGTGGTGGTCGTTGGCAAAGGCGGCGATGATGCCGGCCCTGAGCTTGTGGGCCTCGGGATGGGCCAGCTCCAGGGCGGCGACCTCCTCGAGGTGGTCGTGCAGCAGCCAGGGATGGTTGATCAGGCTTTGCAGGATCAGGGCCTCCCGGCGGGAGATGGCGCTGCGCTGGCCCTTCATGATCGGGCTGGCCGCCAGCTGCGGGCTCGCCGCCTGGTAGGGGCCGGAGGGTAACAGGGTGGGGCCGGGCGCGCCGCGGCGGCCGCCACCGAACCCTCCACCGAACCCCTGGCCACCGAATCGATTCGCGCCTCCCGCAGCGCGGGGCTGGAATTGGCGGCCGCCGCCACCCTGGCGGAAATTGCCCCGGCCACCAAAGCCGCCGCGCCCACCCTCGGGGGCAAAGGCGCGCTGCAGCCGCTCGACGAATTCGTCGCGATAATAGCGCCGCACCACCTCGTCGCGGATGCCGTTGGTGAGCTCCTTGATGCGCGCCTCCAGCGCGGCGCGGCGCTCGGGGGTGGCAAAATTGCCGCCTTCGAGCTCGCGCGACCAGATCATCTCGGCAAGCGGCTTCGCCGCCGCGATGACCTCCTCGATGGCACCGCGACCGCCGGAGCGCGCGAGATCGTCGGGGTCCTGCCCCTCCGGCAACAGCGCGAAACGAAGACTCTTTCCGGGTGCGAGGAAGGGCAAGGCAAGGTCTGCAGCGCGATAAGCCGCCTTCTGGCCGGCGCGGTCGCCGTCGAAGCAGAGGATCGGCTCGTCCGCCATCTTCCAGAGCAGCGCGAGCTGGCTTTCGGTCAGCGCGGTGCCGAGCGGCGCAACCGCGCCCGCAAAGCCCGCGGTGACCATGGCGATGACGTCGACATAGCCTTCGACCACGATCAGCGCGCTGCCGTCATGGGTGGCTTTGCGTGCGGTCTGGTGGTTGTAGAGATTGTCGCCCTTGTGGAAGAGCGGCGTCTCCGGCGAATTCAGGTATTTTGCCGGAACGTCCTTCTCCAGCGCGCGCCCGCCGAAAGCGATGACGCGGCCGCGCAGATCGGTGATCGGAAACATCACGCGATCGCGGAAGCGGTCGTAGGGAACGGGGATGTCGTTGCCGGCCACCAGCAGGCCGGTCTCGACCATGTCGTCGACGGAGATTCCGAGCTTGCCGAGATGCTCCTTCAGCGCGAAGCGATCGGGCGAGGCGTAGCCGAGGCGGAACTGCAACTGCGTCGCCGGCGAGATCGCGCGGTCGGCGAGATAGCCGCGCGCCTTGGCGCCGACGCGCGAGGCCAGCGTCTCCGCGAAATAGGTCGCGGCAAGATCCATGACGTCATGCAGCGTACGGCGGCGCTGCTCCTGCCGCGCCGCATCCGGCGTCACCGCCGGCAGCGCCAGGCCGGCCATGCTGGCGAGCCGCTCGACGGCTTCCGCGAACGGCAGGCCGTCGGTCTCCATCACGAAGCTGATGATGTCGCCGTGCTTGCCGGAGGAGAAGTCGTGGTAAAAACCCTTCTGGTCGTTGACGTAGAAGGACGGCGTCTTCTCCTGCTGGAACGGCGACAGCCCCTTCCACTCCCGCCCGGCCTTCTTCAGCTTGACGCGCTTGCCCACGACTTCGGAGACCGAAAGCCGGGCACGAAGCTCGTCGAGGAATTGGGGCGTGAAGCGCATTATGCTGATTTCTGGGCTGAGTCGGGCGTTATGGCCAACCGGATAGGCATATAGGGACGGCCCCGGGAAATACGAAGCATGTGTGGCTTCTCCCGGCTATTCACAGGCGAAAGTTTCGACGGAAAGCTTGAACCGCGTCCGGTTCCGCGCTTCCATAGGCCATGTTCAGGACGTTTCGAGGCGGCCACAGCGGGGGCTGGCGCGTCACCTCGATTTCATCAGTGACGGGCGAGCCCCTGCCCTTCATGCCGGCGCTGTCGGTGACCGACAGCGAGGCCGTCTCATTGCCGCTGGTGCCCTCGCGCAATGCGTGGCGGCTGGTCGGCGCCCCGAGCAGCTTGCGCTACACCGAGCGGCCCGAGAAGGAGCAACTCACTTCCGTGCAGGCCGGGCTCGGCCGGGTGGAAGCAACCAGCGCGGCGCTGATCCCGATCCGCAAATCGCAGGCCTGGTGGGAGCTGACCCAGGAAGAGCGCCGGGCGATTTTCGAGGACAAATCGCACCACATCGCGAGCAGCCTTCGTTTCCTGCCCGCGATCGCGCGGCAGCTCTATCACTGCCGCGACCTCGGCGAGCCCTTCGATTTCCTGACCTGGTTCGAATTCGCTCCCGCGCACGCCCCGCTGTTCGAGGAACTGGTGGCGATGCTGAGGCAGACAGAGGAATGGAGTTACGTCGAGCGCGAGGTCGACGTACGCGTGGTGAAGGAAGTGCTGTCGGCTTAATGATCGAGAAACCGCCCGGACTCGATGCGCGGCAGACCGGCGACGGGCCAGTTGTAGATGTAGGTCCAGGCCTTCTCCGTGGTGCCATCAGGCAGCGTCACGTCGATCAGCCGGCGCAGATATTCGGTCGGCTCCGGAAAACCCTCGCCGCAGGCTTCATACATGTCGAGCTCGCCGAGCAATTCGTCGGGCACGCGCAGGTGAAACAGCTCGCCATGAACGATGTCGGAGGCTGCCTCCGACAGCAGCAATCCCGGATAATGCATCACCAGGACGAGGCGGCCGCGGCAGGTCGCTTCACCCAGGAAATCCGCGTGGCCCGCAAGCAGCCGCGCCATCGGATGGTCGAAGCCGCGCATCAAGGTGCCGTAGACGAAAAGGCGATCGGAGGTCATGCTGTTCTAACGTTGCGACATCGGTGCAATATCGTTACTCCGTTTAGACACGTAATCGTTTCATAGGCAATCAGGATGGACCTGCACATAGCCGAGACGGCCGATCAACTGCTCGGCGAGGGCGATAGTCCGCCCGTGCATGAGGTGAATGCGGAAGGAACATCGCCCTTCCTGCTCACCTCGGATCATTACGGACGGATCTTGCCGCGCGCGCTCGGTGATCTCGGCATCACGGAAGGCGAGCTTGTCAGGCACATCGGCTGGGATATCGGCATTGCCGGCGTCGCCGATCGGCTCGCCCAGATGCTCGATGCGCATCTGATCGCGCAGCGCTATTCGCGGCTGGTGATCGACTGCAACCGCCCGCCTGCCGCCGTGAGCTCGATCCCCGTGATCTCCGAGGCGACCGCGATCCCGCGCAACGAGGGGATTTCGGAAGGAGAGCGCGAGGCGCGGCGGCGCGAGATCTTCGAGCCCTATCATGATCGCATCGATGCCGCGATCGACGCCCGCCTGCAGGACAAGCGACCGACGGTGCTGGTGTCGCTGCACAGCTTCACGCCTGTTTACGCCGGCGTCGCGCGGCCCTGGCACATCGGCGCGCTCTACAACCGCGACACCGTGCTGCCGCACCTGCTGCTGAAGCATCTGCGCGAGCAAGGCGACCTCGTCGTCGGCGACAACGAGCCCTATGCGGTCAGCGATCTCACCGACTACACCATCCCCGTCCACGGCGAAGGGCGCGGCCTCGTCAACACCGGCATCGAGATCCGGCAGGATCTGATTGCCGACCACACGGGCCAGCAGCAATGGGCCGAGCGGCTGGCAAGGATTTTTGCCGAGATCGAAGTGGAGCTGTTGGCGGATTAGCCGCCGCGCGTGGCGACGAACAGCGCCAGCGCGGCGAAAATGCCCGCGATACCCCACAGCAGCCAGGCGATGCGGCCGGCGCCGTTTGCATCGATCGTTGCCTCGGCCGGATTGTCGGGATTGACGCGCACCTCGACCGTTGCGCCGTCCTGGTAGCGCGCCATGAGCTTCTTCAGCATCGCATCGGACGTCCCGGCCGCAACGCGCGCGCATTCATTGGTGTAGCTGACGTTCTGATAGCGATAGGTGTATGTCACGCGCTTGCCGAACACCTCGGTGCCGCGGCGCTCGCCCGGCTCGCTGGCCTCGTAATAATGCTCGAGTGCCGACAGCTTGATCGTGCCCCGCACCACCGGCCAGCGTGTCGCCATCGAGGCCTGGCGTCGCACCCCATACCCCATCAGCGCGATAACGAGGCCGAACGCGCCGAGGCCGACGGCGAGACCCGCAAGATCAGGCCGGGCGATGTGGTGCGCGAGATATGCATAAGTCTGGTTGAGCCCGAACGCCGAGCCGAACACGATGCCAAGCACGATCGCCGTGCCGATGCCGAGGCAGCCCCACAGACCCTTGGGCAGGTCGCGCTCCAACACGGCCTGATCGGGATGGCGTGGATTGTAATAGACGGTGACGATGCTGCCGGCGGGATACTTTGCCAGCTTCTCGGCGACCTCGAAATTGCCGAGATCCTCGCCGATCGAGATGCGGTTACATCGCAGCTTGCGGCCGCCGACCGCATATTCGTAAGTCACGTTCGCAAAATTGCGTTTCTCGAGGCGATAGCCGTCCTCGCGGTCGCTATCGGAGACCCTGATCTCGCGCACCTCAGCAACCGAGGTGACGACCTTGCCCGGCGCTTGCGGCCAGTTGCGCGCCTCGCGCACCTGCCAAGTCTTCACAGCGGCGGCGATCAATATCAGCCCGAGCGGCGCGAGCAGCATCGCATAGACGAACCAGGGCAGATCGGGCACGGCAAAAATCCTTCGTCAGCGGCAATGCCCGATTGGACGCATTGCCGCCGCGAAGGGTTCAAGCCGGACGGGCCCGAAGCGAGGTTATTTCGCCCTGGTCAGCGCCAGCCAGATGCCGCCGCCGATCATGAAGCCGCCGGAGATGCGCGACATCATCCGGGTGCGGCGGGCCGAGAAGAATTTTCGCGCGCGGCCTGCGGCGATGGCGTAGAGCGCATCGGTCACCACGGCGGTGACCATGAAGGTTGCGCCCAGAAGCGCGACCTGCGGAAAGTGCGGCTGGTTCATGTCCATGAACTGCGGGATGAAGGCGCCGAAGAACACCAGCACCTTCGGGTTCGACAGCAGCACCAGAAAGCCCTGCAGGAAGAAGCCGCCGCGCGGCGGCGCCGGCGGCTCGTCGACATTGACGCCCTCGACCGGCGCCCAGATCAGCTTGATGCCGAGCCAGACCAGATAGGCGGCGCCGGCAAAGCGCACCCAGTCGAACCAGTAGCCCATCGTCGCCATCAGCGAGGTCAGGCCGATCGCGACGATGCCGATGACGATGGCGAGGCCCGCTTGCGCGCCGGCCACGTTGGTGAGCGCGGCACGCGTGCCGTGACGCAGGCCGTTGGCGATCACGAGGGTGACGATCGGCCCCGGCAGCAGCGCCAGCGCAATGCAGGCGGCGACGAAGGCGAAATAGGCTTGCATGGACATCATGGGGAGGACTCGGCTCGGGGTGGCTTGGGGCATTAATGCATGGGATGGGCGGAGAGGGAAGTGAGATGAGCGCAAGGTGTGCGCTCAACGACCGGTGTCATCCCCCGCGAAGGCGGGTGATGCCGGCAGAGAATGTGGGGGAGATCATGCGCTCCTCGCGTTCCATGCCCGCACCTCACCGCCCCGCGCCGCATCGTCAGTTCTTCGGCAGGCCGGCGACCGCGCGCGCGGGTCCAGTCAGCTCCAGGATATGCAGGCCCGTATTAGCGCGGTCGACGATGTAGATGTAGCCGCGGTCGTCGGTCTCGACATTGTTGGTCTGGATCGCGACCTTGCAGCGTTCGCCGCCCTCGATCGGGATGCAGCGTTTGTCGGTTGCCTGCGTGATCGACGGGATGAAATAGCCGACCTCCTTCGGGTGATAGGGATCACGGATGTCGAGCGCGCGCACGCCGGCATTGAAGAAGGCGATGAAGGCCATCTTCTTGTAATAGACCGGCGCCATGCTTTCGTTCGAGGAGTGTGAGCCGAACCGCCCGCCGCGCTGGCAGAACTGCCCGCTCGCCTCCGGCACGGTGTAGCTCGAGATCATCATCGGCCGCGTCTCGGTGGTGACGTCGGCGAACCACACCATCTGACGCGCCTCGCCGCATTCGTTCAGGACCGCCTCGTCGACGATCATGACGATGTCGCGGGTCTTGCCGTCCTTGTCCTCGGCGAATTCGGCGATCGGCATGTCGAGCATCGGAAGCGTCGTGTGCGCGCCGTTGAAGGCGGACATCGGCATGCGCGCAATCTCGGGATAGCGCAGGTTGTCCGGCGTCGGCTCCTTGGCCCCGTTCAGGAGCTTGTCGCGATCGACGATCTGCAGAATGCCGCCCTTGTTGGTGCCGTAACCGAAATAGACGCGGTTGCCATCGGGCCCGGTCGAGATCGGCCCGTGCAATTCGGTCGGCACCGCGCCGGTCGAACCGGGCTCCTGACCGGGCAGACCGAAGTCGCGGATCTTCTGCGGATGCGCGGGATCGGAGAGATCGTAGATCTGCGTCATGCGCCGCGTGCGCCAGTCCGGCGCGCCCGAGACGAGATAGGCGATGCCGGTGTCGCATTCCCACCAGTTCTTGTGCGTGTACTTCAAGCCGCCAATGCGCGTGATGAGCACCGGGCTGGCGGGGTCAGTGACGTTCCAGATCTCGTGCGCCTCGCCGCCGAAGGTTCGCAGCATGTAGACCGCGTTGGGATCGCCCTTTGGCAGCACCTTGCCGTCGCAGACCCGCACCATCTGCGCGCCGCCGGATTCGTACCTGCCCTCCTGCCCCGGCAAATGCCGCAGATATTTTGGACGCGCAGGGTCCGTGACGTCGACGATCGAGGTTCCGTTCGGCTCGGCCCTGCCCGTTATCGGATTGACAGGCGCGGGCACATCATCGGTGCCGCCGTGATGGCCGATATAGGCGATCCAGCGATCGCCTTGATGATGGATGGTCGGCTGATAGGCGCTGCGGGCCTGGAGATCGTTGCTCCCGACGAGCTTCATGTTGGACGCTTCAGGCGGCGCGCCGATGGTCTGCTTTTGCGCGTAGGCCGCAGAGCTGCAGGCGAAAAGGACAAGGCTTGCAGCAGTCAAGACGCAGCGGAACATCGATGTCCTCCCGGAACCAATCTGTGCTGGCTGAGCTGGAAGGCTAGCACGGCCGATTGCGCGCGACCAAAACACGATTTCGGCGGCTGGTCATTCCGGGGCGCACAAAGTGCGAACTATGGTGCGCGGTTGCGCACCTGAGAATCTCGAGATTCCGGATAACCGCTACGCGGTTTCCGGAATGACGGCGCGCTTGACATGCAACCATTTGGTTGCCTATTATCGGCGCCATGGATGAAGTCTTCAAAGCGCTCGCCGATGCGTCACGACGGTCGCTGCTCGACAGGCTTCATGCGAAGAACGGCCAGACGCTGAACGAGCTCTGCGAAGGCTTGGCGATGACGCGCCAGGCCGTCACGAAACACCTTGCGATTCTGGAAGAGGCCAGTCTGGTCACCACCATCAGGCATGGCCGCGAGAAGCTGCACTATCTCAACCCGGTGCCGATCCATCAGATCGGCGAACGCTGGATCAAGAAATTCGAGCGCGGCAAGCTCGCCGCACTCAGCGAGTTGAAACGCCAGTTGGAGAAGCGCGATGAGTAAGCCGGAGTTCGTCTACGTGACCTATATCGAGACCACAGCGGAGAAGCTGTGGGAGGCGCTGACGTCGGGCGAATTCACCAGGCAATATTGGTTCGGCGCCGAGGTCCACTCCGACTGGAAGGCCGGCTCGCCCTTTGCGCTCACGCTCGACGGCGAGATCACCGATTCCGGCGAGATCCTCGAGGCCGATCCGCCGCGCCGCCTGTCCTACAGCTTCAAGCACCAGAAGTTCGAAGAGCTGCGCGGCGAGCCGATCTCACGCGTCGTCTTCACCATCGAACCGTTCGGCGCGCTCGTGCGTTTGACCGTGTTGCATGACGGCTTCGTCGAGGGCGGCAAATATCTCGGCGCCGTCTCCAATGGCTGGCCGGCGATCCTGTCCGGGCTCAAAAGCCTGCTGGAGAGAGGCAAGGTGCTCGCCATTCCCCGCGCGGCGCTCAACAAGGGATTCGACGCAAAATGAACCTCGATCAATTCAAGCCGCTCACGGTCTACACCATCTACATCGCTTCGACGCCGGAGAAGGTGTGGCAGGCGCTGACCTCGGCCGAGTTCAGCAAGCAATATTTCTTCGGCAATGCCGTGGAGGTCGAGCCGCGCCTTGGCGGTGCGTTCACCGTGCGCACGCCCGATGGCGCGTTGCACATCAGCGGCGAGGTTCTCGCCTACGATCCGCCGCGAAAGCTGTCGGTCACGTTCAACGTGAACTGGCCCGAGCTGATCGAGAAGCTCGGCCCGACCCTCGTCACCTACGAGATCGAGCAGGTCGGCGATGCGGTCCGGCTCACGATGAGCGAAAGCCACGACCGGCCGCTTAGCGACGACATCCTCGAAGGCGGACGGCAGGGCTGGCCGGCGATCCTGTCCGGTCTCAAGAGCGTGCTCGAGACCGGCAAGCCGCTGGTGGTGAAGATGGGCCCGCCGCAGCGGATGCTGGATGCGCTGAAGGCGATGGGGATCAAGACGCCGTAGCGGCCGGAACCTGGGCCCTCATCGTTTCTTCTTCACCAGCGGCGGATGAATCTCGTCGATCTTGCGACGGCATTCCCCTTCAGAGTCGTGCGGCCCCGAGACAAAGGTCCCGCTGACTTTGATCGCGTACCAGCCCGACTCCACGCCGAGCCGGAGCGCTTCGTCTGCCTTGACGTGCCGTGGGGAGAGCGTTTGCATCAGGTGCTTTCGGTTGGCGTTCGATCTCATATCGACCGCGATGGAATCTTCCCGGCATCGAGCGGCACGAGCCCGCCGCGCGCGGCCCAGCCGCTGGAACGGGCAATACGCCAATGGTCGTCGTCGTTACGACGTATCGGTTCCGCCGACGCCAGAAATGAGCCGTTCAAATCGCGCGCTTGGAGTCGTAGCGGCCTGTGTGCGCAGAGACGACCGGCCTGCCCGACATTGGCGCACCGTGCGCGCAATCACTGCAATTAGCTATCGTTTTCTCGCCCCGCGCCGCGCTTTTGAAGCGCCAAATGCCGCTCGCGGGCGAATAAGGCGGTCGAAGCCTTGTGTTCGACCGCTTCGTAGCCATGTTGAGAGCTTAGCCAAGGGAAAGTGTTTCGTATGAAGCTCCGCGTCGGGTACGAGATGCTGTACGAATTCCCGCAGCCGACGCCCATGATCATGGTGTTGGGCACGCACTTCACGCGCGCCTCCGATGTCATCGTGCCCGACCTGCTGACCACCAGCCCCTCGGTGGCGATCAATCCCTATCGCGACCTCTTCGGCAATTGGTGCAGCCGCATCGTAGCGCCGGCCGGCGCCTTCCGCCTTGCCGGCGATGGCGTCGTTGGCGACAGCGGCCTGCCCGACCCGGTGTTTCCAAACGCGATTCAGCACGCCGTCGAAGCGCTGCCGGCCGACACGCTCGTCTATCTGCTCGGTAGTCGCTACTGCGAGACCGATCGCCTGTCGGATATCGCGTGGAAGTTGTTCGAGCAGACCCCGCCGGGCTGGGCGCGGGTCCAAGCCATCTGCGATTTTGTTCATCGCCGCATCACGTTCGGGCATGAGCACGCGCGTGCGACCAGGACCGCCCGGGAAGCCTACGACGAAGGCAAGGGCGTATGCCGCGACTACGCCCATCTCGCCGTCGCTTTCTGCCGTTGCATGAACATCCCGGCGCGTTATTGCACCGGCTACCTCAGCGACATCGGCACACCGCAGCCCTGGCCTGCGGGAGATTTCGCGGCCTGGTTCGAGGCTTTCATCGGTGGGAGCTGGCACATGTTCGATCCGCGCAACAACACGCCGCGGATTGGCCGCGTGCTGATCGCACAGGGACGCGACGCCGCAGACGTCCCGATCACCCAGACCTTCGGTCCGAATAAACTGCTCAATTTCAAGGTATGGACGGACGAGGTCGCCTGATGACAGACAGCACCGCTGCGCTCAGCGCCGATGAATTCGCGTCGCTGGCCGAGGTCGGCAAGGGCAAGGCGCAAGACGAAATTCCGCAAGGACGCGGCGAACGCCTGGTCAACCTGGGCTATGCGATCAGGCGGCTCGGCAAACTCGAACTGACCTCATCCGGCGTTCGCCGCTTGGCAACCGGCGAATAGCTCGCCGCCGTCGCGCCCGGCTCCCTTCTTACGCCGCCGGCACCACCAGCCGCCGATAAAGGTGCCAGGTCGCATGACCGAGCACGGGCAGTGTCACGATCAGCCCGAGAAAGTACGGCAGCGCCGAGACGATCAGCAGCATCACGATCACGGCGGCCCACGTGATCATCGGCAGCGGGCTCGTCACCACCGCGCGCACGCTCGTCACCATCGCCGTGACGAAATCGACCTCGCGGTCGAGCAGCAGCGGAAACGACACCACGGTCAGCGAGAACAGGATCAGCGACAGCACGGCACCAACCGCATTGCCGATGCCGAGGAACAGCAGGCCCTCATTGGTCGTCAGCACCACGGTCATAAATTCCTGAAGGCTCGAGAACGACGCGTGCAGGCCGAGCAGCAGCGCGATCAGGAGCCGCACCTGGTACATCCAGATCACGAACACGAACAGCGTGACGAACGCCATCCAGCCGATCTCGCTGCGCGAGCGCACGGCCGACCAGATCGCCCCGAAGGAGACCGGCTCGCCGCGCTCGCGGCGGCGGCTGACCTCATAGAGCCCGATCGCCACGAACGGCCCGATCAGCGCGAAGCCTGCCGCCAGGGGATAGACGAGATAGACCATGCCGAAGGCGGTGAGGCACAGCATGATGGCGATCCCCCCGGCGGCGTAGAGCGCACCGAAGCAGAGACCGTAGAACGGCAACGCCTGGAAATCACGCAGACCCTCGACCAGCGCCTCGGCGATGTCGGTCGCCGCGACGGGGCGTACCACCGGATCGACCTTGCCCGAGATGGACATCAGCTCCCTCCACACATCGGCGCGATCTTTCGTCGCGCATATGCTGCGATATTAGCGCCGCCGTGCGGAGGCGCAACTTGATGCCGGCCGGCGCGAGGAGTAGCGGCGACGCAACAATGCTCGCGATGCGAAATCCTTGACCATTGTTGCGATTTTCGCGCCAATGGCTATGGACTGGGGAGACGATCGTACCGCAAATTGTACCTCCGAGCAGATACGAGAGCGGACCGCCCCACCGATGAGCCTGCGTACCCGGTTACTGATCCTCGTCATCGCCGCCATGCTCGTGCCGGCGATCCTGGTCGGGCTGCGCTTTGTGCAGAACCGGGCCAGCGAGATCGACGCCGCGCTGGCCAATCTGGCCGCCTCCGCCGACGACATCGCCAGCGATCTGAACGAGAAGATCCAGGGCACCGCCCAGCTTCATTATGGGCTCGCCCGGGCCCGCGACCTCGACACGCGCGACAAGGCGGCGTGCTCGGCGTTCCTGTCGGATGTCCGCGAAGAATATCCGCAGTTCACGGGTATCCTGACCATCGATCCCGACGGCAGCCTGTTCTGTGACTCGCTGCGGACCAACCGCACGCTCGACCTGAACGACCGCGGCTATTTCAAACAGGTCAAGGGGCTTCAGGGCGTCGTCGCGGTGGAGCCGGTGTTCGGCCGTCTCACCGGACTGTCGGTGCTCCAGATCGCCTACCCCGTGCGATCAGAGGCGGGCGCGCTGAAGTTCGTGCTGCTCGCGTCCTTCAACCTGAACAAATTCGCGGAATTTCACGATAAGCGGCTGCTCGCCGAGAAGGACATCCTGCTCGTCGACGCCAAGGGTACGGTCCTGGTCGCCCCCAAGGGCGGCGGCTGGAGCGAGCCCGTCGGCGGGTCCATTGCGGGCTCCGATCTGTTCCGCTTTGCCGCAGCGCCCGATGGCGAGCCATTTCGGGAAGTCACCGACCGCGGGGGCCGCACGCAGATCTGGGGCGTCGCCCGCTCGCCCTCGATCCGCAAGGCCGGCCTCACCATCATGGTCGGACGCTCCAAGGACGGGCTGGTCGCGGCGGCGAACCGCCGGCTTTACGAGGATATGGCGATTCTCGCGGTGGCCTTGCTGCTGCTCCTCGCCGGCTTATGGATCCTCACGACCGTGAGCATCGGCCGCCAGGTCGGGCGGCTCGCCACCATGGCGAAGAGGCTCGGACGCGGCGATCTCAGCGCGCGCATTCCGGAGCCCCATCCGGGCGGCGAGCTCGGCGGATTGATGACCCTGCTCAACGGCACCGCCGAATCGCTCGAACAGCAGCGCGCCGCGATCGCGGATCTCAACCAGAAGCTCAGCCAGTCCCAGAAGATGGAAGCCATGGGCCAGCTCACCGGCGGCGTGGCACATGATTTCAACAATCTCTTGACCGTCATTCTCGGCAATTCGGAGCATCTCGCCGACCAGTTGGCGGGAAACAAGGAATTGCACCGAATCGCCGGCGACATCGCGACCGCCGCCGAGCGCGGTTCTGACCTGACACGGAGCCTGCTCGCCTTCGCGCGAAAGCAGCCCCTGCGGCCGAGAGAGATCGACATCGCCGAGAAGGTGCTCGGCATGGAGCAGCTTCTGCGTCGGACGCTGGGCGAGCACATCGAGTGCCGCTTCGCGTTCGAACAGGATTTATGGCCGGCCAGCGTCGATCCCGGCCAGCTGACCACGGCCCTGCTCAACCTCGTGCTCAACGCGCGCGATGCGATGCCGGAGGGCGGCAAGCTGACGGTCGAGGTCCATAACAGCTCGCTCGGTGAATCCGACCTCGACGTCAACGGCGAGCCGCGCCCCGGCGACTACGTCATGGTGGCCGTGACGGATACCGGCAGCGGCATGACCTCCGAAGTCGCGAGCCGCGCGTTCGAGCCGTTCTTCACAACCAAGGAAGTCGGCAAGGGGACCGGGCTCGGCCTGAGCATGGTCTACGGATTTGCACGACAGTCCGGCGGCCTTGTGCAGATGCAGTCCGAACCGGGACGGGGCAGTGTCATCAGGCTGTTCTTTCCCCGTCTCGCAGCACCGCCGGGCGAGGACCTGCGCCCCGCGGAGGCGACCGTCACACAAGCGGGACACGAAACCATTCTCCTCGTCGAAGACGACGACATGGTGCGGGCCTATGTCGAGAGCGAGCTCAGAACGCTGGGCTACCGGGTCGTCGCGACGTCGAACGGGCCCGCAGCGCTGGAGGTGTTGCGCCAGCCCGGGGACATCCAGCTGCTGTTCACCGACGTCGTGATGCCCGGCGGTATGTTCGGGCCGGAGCTTGCGAAGCAAGCAACCGAGCTGCGGCCTGATCTCAAGGTGCTCTTCACCTCGGGCTACAGCCAGACTCCCGTCAAGACGCCGGACGGGGCCGGCGAAGCCCGCATTCTGACCAAGCCGTTCCGGCGAAAGGATCTTGCGGCGATGCTGCGCTCCGCCCTGGCGTCGACATCGCGGTAGTCAGGATCGGGACACGAGCACAAGCGCCACAGCGAGATTGGCCGCGAACAGACCTGCGTCAATGACGAAGATCCTCAGCATCGGGCCCTTCAGCACGGGCCAGTAAGCCACGCCGACGCGGCCTCCGCGCATCAGCACCGGAAGATTGTAGGCGAATTGGCTGAAATGGCAGGCGGCAAAGAACAGGAACAGCACCAGCTGCGCCTCGACCGGCTGGAAGAAGGGCGGACGCGCGACCAGGAGATAGAACGACAACAGCCCGATCGGCAGGTTCATTCCGCCCAGGAACGCAACGCTGGCCGCCAGGGTCGGCGCGATCGGATTGCTGCGCTCTTCCCGCGGCAGCAAGATCTTCAGCGTGTTGGCTTGCGCAATGCTGAACTGGATGAAGGCGCCGCCGAACCACAGCGCGTTGAGGAGCAGGACGATATCCGAAAGGCGC
The DNA here is from genome assembly GCF_036247985.1 of Bradyrhizobium sp. TM239. NCBI lineage: Bacteria > Pseudomonadati > Pseudomonadota > Alphaproteobacteria > Hyphomicrobiales > Nitrobacteraceae > Bradyrhizobium > Bradyrhizobium sp. TM239. Next base: position 361,850 of record NZ_BTIR01000001.1, read on the forward strand.
ATGGTCATTTTCCGTAAAAGGCTTCGCTGCGCACGACGCGCCCCGTTTCGTCAAAATCCATGAACTCGCTGGCGCGCGTGTCGCCCAGCTGCCACCACACCGTCAGTCGCGCGATGGTGTCATCCCAGCTCCAGCTCAGGATCTTCAGGTCCGCGCTTTCGATGTGGCCATAGGCTTTCCGCCAATAGGTGCGGATATTCTCGATGCCGGCGACGACAGGAGAACCGGTCAGCGTCAGCGCCAGAGGGCTGCGCATCTGCGCGTTCTCGGCAAAATGCGCCACGACCGCGTCGATATCGACCTTGCACCAGCTCGAGCACCATGCCGCAACAAAGCGCTCGGCGGCCGCGCGATCCATTTTATGCGCGCTCATGGAACCTGTCCGCTCATGACACGGGCCCTCCCCGGCTCGTTGCCAGGACAGTGGCAAAGCCCGCTTCTCATGTCAACTACATTGACTTGACGAGTCGTCAGTTGGTGTCGGCGATCGTCTCCATGACCGCCATCCATGCCGCCGCCCCAGATGCGCCGACGCGATCGAACGCCTCGCGCAAGACCTTGCGCTCGTGGTCCGAGGCCCGTTGCTCGATGCGCTGCCCGGCGGCCGTCAGACGCAGCAGCTTGGAGCGATGCTGCTCGGGCGAGCGCTTCGACGTCAGGAGCTTGCGTTCCAGCAGCAGATTGAGCGGCCGGCTCAAGGCCTGCTTGGAAATGCCGAGGACCTCGAGCAGCGAGCCGATCGCGATATCGGGCCGGCGTGCCACCACGTAGAGAATGCGATGGTGCGGACGCGACAGGCCCTGCTTCGCAAGATATTCGTCGGCCTCCAGCGTCATGCCACGCCAGCCGTAATACATGAGCTCCAGCGCCGCATCGAGATCGTGCAGCTTGTCGAGCGAGGCGCGGTGAAGCCCCGCGGCTTGAGACGTCTTGGCCATCGACGGAAGTCAGCCCTTGTAAGAAGTCAGCCCTTGGCCCGCAGCTCGCGCCGCAGCACCTTGCCGGTCGCCGTCATCGGCAGCGTTTCGGCGAACTCGACGAAGCGCGGATATTCATGCGCGGCGAGCTGCACCTTGACGAACTCCTGGATCTCGCGTGCCAGCGTGTCGGTGCCGGTGAAGCCGGGGCGCAGCACGATCCAGGCCTTGATCGATTCGGTGCGGATCGGATCGGGGATGCCGACCACCGCGGCCATCGCCACCGACGGGTGCTTCATCAGCGTATGCTCGATCTCGGACGGACCGACGCGATAGCCGGCGGTGGTGATGACGTCGTCCTCGCGGCTGACATACCAGAAATAGCCGTCCTCGTCCTGCACGCCGAGATCGCCGGTGAGCAGGAATTCGCCGGCATATTTCTTCGCCGTCGCCTCCGGATTGCGCCAGTATTCGAGCATGGTGACGGGGCATGGCTGGCGCACGCCGATGATACCGCGCTGGCCGCGCGGCATCTCCTCTCCCTTGTCGTCGACGATGCGGACGTCGAAGCCCGGCGTCGCCTTGCCCATCGCGCCGGGGCGGATTGGAAACAGGTTGGAGTTGCTGCCGATCACGAGATTGCACTCGGTCTGGCCGAACACCTCATGGGCGTCGATACCAAAAGTCTCGCGCACCCAGCCGAGCAGCTCGCCGCCGAGCGATTCTCCGCCGGTGAAGATGCTGCGGAGCTTGACGCCCGGATGCTTCACCCCGGCCTGCCGCATCAGCTTGAGCGCGGTCGGCGGCAGGAAGACGTTGCGGACGCCAAGGTCGGCCATCATCTGCATCGCCGCCTGCGGCTCGAACTTTCGCGCGCGATGCCCGACCAGGGGGATGCCGTGATACCAGAATGCGAGCAGGCCGTTGACGAGGCCGCCGATCCAGGCCCAGTCCGCCGGTGTCCACATGAGATCGCCGGGGCGCGGCAGGAAGTTGTGACACATCTCGACGTTGGGGAGATGGCCGAGCACGACGCGGTGCGCATGCAGCGCGCCTTTTGGATTTCCCGTCGTGCCCGAGGTGTAGATGATCAGCGCGGGATCGTCGGCGGCGGTGTCGACGGTCGCAAAGTCCTCGGACGCGGTTTCGATCGCCGGCCAGAATGGCTTTGCGCCGGCGTGGACGGCGCCGCTCGTGATATAGATGTCCTGCAAATAGGGCAGCCGCTCGCGGATCTTCGTGAGCTTCTCCCAGCCCGCCTCATCGGTGATGATTGCCTTCGCCTGTGAATTCGACAGGCGGAATTCCAGCGCGTCCTCGCCGAACAGTGCGAACAGCGGGATCGAGACCAGGCCCGAGCGGAACGCCGCCATATGCGCGATCGGCAGCTCCAGCGATTGCGACAGGAACACCGCGACGCGGTCGCCGCGCGAAAGCCCATCCGCCTTCAGCACGTTGGCGAAGCGGCGCGACATGTCCGCGACCTCGTCGAAGGAGGTCCGCGTGGTGGCGCCGTTCTCGTCGACATAGATCAGCGCGAGCCGGCCGGTGCCGTCGGCATGCCGATCGCAGCATGCTTCCGCCATGTTGAAGCGCGCCGGGATGTCCCAGCGGAAGTTGCGATAGAGTTCATCGTAGGTTGCGGCTTCGGTCAGCATGGCCCGGCGATTCCAGTCTCGGTGTCATGGCCGCGCTCGTCCCGGCCATCCACGTTCTTCTTGCTTCACTGCTAGTCTAAGGCCGTGGATGCCCGGGACAAGCCCGGGCATGACGTTTGAGGGGACACCTCACCGCAACGTCGCAAAGAACTTGCGGACGTCCCGCACGAACAGCTCCGGCTGCTCGAAGGCGGCGAAATGGCCGCCCTTCTCCATCTCGCTCCAATGCGTGATGTCATGGAAGTTCGGCTCCATCCAGCGCCGCACCGGCGTGATGATCTCCTTGGGGAACACCGCGACGCCCGTCGGCACCTTGACGACAGGCGTGGTGCGGCGCTTGCCAAAGCTCTCCCAGTAAAGCCGCGCCGAGGAGGTCGCCGTCTCCGTCACCCAGTACAGCATGACGTTGTCGAGCAGCTCGTCCTTGCTGAAGATGTTCTCAGGGTGCCCGTCGCAATCGGTCCAGGCCCAGAATTTTTCCAGAATCCAGGCCGCCTGCCCGCTCGGCGAATCCGTCAGGCCATAGCCGAGCGTCTGCGGACGGGTCGCCTGCTGCTTGGAGTAGCCGGAGTCGAGATCGACATAGTGCTTGAGGCCGGCGAGCGCCCGCTTTTCCTCCGCCGTCGGTTCACCCTCGACCCTCGGCGCCGCGTTGAAGGCGAGCGTGATGTGGATGCCGGCGCAGTGCTCGGCATCTTGTGCGCCGAGCGAGGTCGTCACCGCCGAGCCCCAATCGCCGCCTTGCGCGCCGTAGCGCGCATAGCCGAGCCGCTCCATCAGCTTCGCCCAGGTCGCGGCGATGCGGTCGACGCCCCAGCCGGTGACCTTGGGCTTGGCCGAGAAGCCGAAGCCCGGCAGCGAGGGACAGACGACGTGAAACGCGTCCGCGGGATTGCCGCCATGCGCGACCGGATCGACCAGCGGTGCGATCACCTTCTGGAATTCGACGATCGAACCGGGCCAGCCATGCGTGACGATCAGCGGCAGCGCGTTTGGTTCTTTCGAGCGCACATGCAGAAAATGAATGTCGAGCCCGTCGATCTCGGTGGTGAACTGATCGAAGCGGTTGAGCTTTGCCTCGCGCGACCGCCAGTCGTAGCCATCGGCCCAATAGGCGCAGACCTCCTGGATCCATTGCAGCGGCGCGCCCTGGCTCCAGTCGTCGACCAGCTCCGCCTCCGGCCAGCGCGTGCGGGCGAGGCGCGATTTGAGGTCCGTGAGGATGTCGTCGCTGATGGCGATGCGGAACGGTTTGATGGCGGTCATCGTGCCTCCCAGTTTCCTTTTGTCATTCCGAGGCGTGCGAAGCACGAACCCGGAATCCATTGAGCAACAGAGCTGGCGGCCTGATGGATTCCGGGCTCGACGCTTCGCGTCGCCCCGGAATGACGGCCTAGCCCGACAGCGCCGCCTTCACCAAACCGCTGGCTTTGCCGAAATCCATCTGTCCGGCGTACTTGGCCCGCAGCACGGCGATCACCTTGCCCATGTCCTTCATGCCGGCGGCACCGGTTTCAGTGATCGCGTCTGCGATCGCCTTCTTCACCTCGTCGTCGGCCATCTGCTTCGGCAAGTACGCCGAGATCACCCCGATCTCCTCGCGCTCCTGGGCCGCGAGCTCGGCGCGGCCGCCCTTTTCGTAGAGCTCGACCGATTCCTGCCGCTGCTTGATCATCTTCTGAAAGACGCCGAGCAGGTCGGCGTCCGACAACGGCGGCTTGCCCTGCCCGCGCGCATCGATGTCGGCGTTCTTGATGGTCGAGTTGACCATGCGCAGCGTGGACAGCTTGCGCTCGTCCTTGGCCTTCATGGCCTCCTTGACCGCATTGTTGATGTCGTCGCGCAGCATGATCGTGATCCCTTCGAAAGATATGACGCCTGATCTAGGCCGTTCGCGGGTCCTAGACAACCTCGGTTCCGAGCCATTCGGTCAGCGCGCGCACTGTCGCTTCCGGCTGCTCGGCTTGCGGCAAGTGCCCGCAGCGATCGAGGACTTTGAGCCTTGCGCCGGCGATGCCCTCGGCCATCTCCCTGGAGAGAGCGTTCGGGATGGTGTTGTCGGCATCGCCCGTCAACACCAGCGTCGGGCATTTGATGGCTGCAAGCGTCGGGCGCGAATCCACCCGTGCGATGATCGCGGTCTGCTGCCGCAGATAGCCCGCGACACCGACATCCTCGTCCTGCGCATACACCAGCTTGAGAATCTCGGCATCATCGCGCCGCGACGGATGCACGAGCTCCGGAAAACTCTCCTCCCGGATTGCGCGGAGCTCGCCGCGCCTGGCGCGCTCCATCAGGCCGCGGCGGCGCACGGTCGCCTCCGGCGTATCGGGACGCGCCTGGGTGTTGATCAACGCGAGCTTGACCACCCGCTCGGGCGCCTGGCGCATGATCTCGAACGCGACGTAGCCGCCCATGGAATGGCCGGCCAGCGCGAAGCGCGGCGGGGCCTCGCTCAGCACGCGGGCGGCAATCGCAGCCATGCTGTCGTCGCGGATATGGTTGGCAACCATGACCGGGCCGAAGCGCCACAGCGCCGGGATGACCGGAGCATAGATCCGGGCCGAGGAGGCCAGCCCCGGAACCAACAGGATCGGGGTGGTCTGGTCCATTATTGCCTCGCGAGCCCAGGAATTTGCCGGAAATTGTGCAGCCAAGCTTAAGAGCCCGAGACGGGCTGTCAAATATGCAAAAACGCATGTGAATCGGCGCAACTGCGCTTTGACGGGGGCGTCCGGCAGGCTTATGAAACGCGCTCATGACACAACATGACAACGATCCTGCTTGGCCGGACCATAAACCGACCGCGCTCCTCGTGCTTGCCGACGGCACGGTGCTCGAAGGCTTTGGTCTCGGCGCCGAAGGCCACGCCGTCGGTGAAGTCTGCTTCAACACCGCGATGACCGGCTATGAGGAGATCCTTACCGATCCCTCCTATGCCGGCCAGCTCATCACCTTCACCTTCCCGCATATCGGCAATGTCGGTACCAACGAGGAAGACATCGAGACGGTGAACATGGCCGCCACACCCGGCGCCCGCGGCGTGATCCTGCGCACCGCGATCACCGATCCCTCGAACTACCGCGCCACCAAGCATCTCGACGCCTGGCTCAAGGCCCGCGGCATCATCGGCCTGTCCGGCATCGACACCCGCGCCCTGACCGCGCTGATCCGCAGCAAGGGCATGCCCAACGCCGTGATCGCGCACGCCAGGAACGGCGAGTTCGACCTGCATGGGTTGAAGGAAGAGGCGCGCGAATGGCCGGGCCTCGAGGGCATGGACCTCGTGCCGATGGTCACCTCGGGCCAGCGCTTCACTTGGGACGAGACGCCGTGGCTATGGGACAAGGGCTTTGGCCGCCAGGACAAGGCTGAGTTCAACGTCGTCGCCATCGACTACGGCATCAAGCGCAACATTTTGCGCCTGCTCGCCGGCGTCGGCTGCAAGGTGACGGTGGTGCCGGCGACGACCTCGTCCGAAGACATTTTGGCAATGAAGCCGGACGGCGTGTTCCTGTCGAACGGTCCGGGCGATCCGGCCGCGACCGGCAAATATGCCGTGCCTGTGATCCAGGACGTGATCAAATCGGGCACGCCGACCTTCGGCATTTGCCTTGGCCACCAGATGCTCGGCCTCGCCGTCGGTGCCAAGACGAAGAAGATGCATCAGGGCCATCACGGCGCCAACCACCCCGTCAAGGACGAGACCACCGGCAAGGTCGAGATCACCTCGATGAACCACGGTTTTGCCGTGGACGAGGCGACGCTGCCGAAGGGCGCGACGCAGACCCACATTTCCTTGTTTGATGGGTCCAATTGCGGCATCCAGCTCGACGGCAAGCCGGTGTTCTCGGTGCAGTATCACCCCGAGGCCTCGCCCGGCCCGCGCGACTCGCACTATCTGTTCCAGCGTTTCGCGGATCTGATGCGGCAAAAGAAGAGCGCGTAAGACGCGCTCTCGTGCCCCGGGCGCAGTGCAGCGCGCCGCTCTTTGCGGCGTGATGCGCTGCTGAACCGGGGCCTATGACTCCCGGCTCTCTGCGTCCCGGCTCTGCGCAGCAGCGTTACACGCTGCAGCGCGTCCGGGACACTGGACCTCTGAGGAACACCTCCACACGATAGAATGTTGTCCCGCTGTCTTTTGCAGCCGGAGCCCGCCATGTCCGTCGTCCGCGACAAGGCCGAGCCGCTCGCCATCGTGTTTAGGGATGACGGGCTCGTGCCGAACAACATCCGCCCCTTCCTGGTCTACCAGGGTGCGGTGAAGCTCGACCCGAAGCAGCCGGAAGAGACCATCGAGAGCCTGTTCGAAGCGAACGGCTGGGGCGGCACGTGGCGCAACGGCGTCTACGACTATCTGCACTATCACGCGACGGTGCATGAGGTGCTCGGCGTCGCGCGCGGCAGTGCCCGCGTCCGCTTCGGCGGCGACCACGGCCAGGAGCTTGAGATCAAGGCGGGTGATGTCGCGATTCTGCCGGCGGGTACCGGGCATCAATGCATCAAGGCGAGCCGTGATTTCTGCGTGATCGGGGCCTATCCGCCCGGCGCGAAGATGGAGATCACGCGCGCAACGCGGGACAACCACGCCAAGGCGCTGAAGACGATTCCACAAGTCGCGCTGCCGCCGGCTGATCCCGTGACAGGCAAGGATGGGGCGTTGATGCGGTTGTGGGGGTAGACAAAAGCGAAGGTGCGTAGGGTGGATTAGCGAAGCGTAATCCACCACGTCTGTCTCCGCTGAAACAGAAGAGGTGGGTTACGCCTGCGGCTAACCCACCCTACGGCACCGTGCCCTACGCCTCGTTGCCGCCTTCCTGCCGCGTAGCTTCGAACAGGAACCAGGTGCGACGCTCGGTCTCGTCGATGAAGACTTCGAGGATGCTGGCGCTCGCGACATCGCCGGCGTCGTCACAGACGTCGTGCGCTTTGCGCATCGCGGCCGCGACGTGCTTGTTGTCCTGCATCAGCTCGCGCAGCATCTCGCGCGGCGGGACGTAGTCCTCGTTGTTGTCCTTGATGGTCTGGAGCTTTGCGACCTGGCCGATCGACTTCAGCGTGGTGCCGCCGATCTTGCGGACGCGCTCGGCGAGCTGGTCGGTGGTGGCGAAGATCTGGTCGGACTGCTCGTCGAGCAGCAAATGATAGTCGCGGAAGTGGCGGCCGCTGACGTGCCAGTGAAAATTCTTGGTCTTCAGATACAGCGCGAAGGCGTCGGCCAGAAGTACGTTGAGCGCCTCCGAGACCTTCTTGACCCCGTCGGGCGACAGGTCGGTGGGGGTATCGAGATCGGGCGAGACCTTGTTGTTGGTTTTGCTCACGGGAAGCCTTCCTGTTAGGACGCGGACATTGACGGCGCGCCGTCGCACCCCTAACGCAAGGCGGGCAGCGCCGGTTCCGTGACAAGGAACCGTTTGGCCGGGACCTTCGAATACCATGGACGATTGGATCGATTATTACGACTCGACGCACACGATCTATGTCAGCAAGCTGCATCGCGACTTGCACTTCCAGATCATCGCGCGGGACATCATCGGCTACATCTCCTCGCCGGACGCCACGGTGCTGGATTATGCCTGCGGCGAGGCGCTGTCGGCGAGCCAGGTGGCATCGGCTTGCGGCAAGCTGATCCTCGCCGAGCCTGCGCCGGGCGTGCGCGGCCGGCTGATCGCGCGGTTTGCCCCGAACACCAGGATCCGCGTCCGCTCGCTCGACGATGTCCGCAAGATGCAGGACCAGTCGATCGACCTCGTCGTGATGAACTCGGTCGCGCAATACATGGCGCCGGACGAGCTCGACGCCGCGCTCCTCACCATCCGCCGTATCCTGAAGCCCTCCGGCAAGCTGGTGCTGGGGGACATCCTCCAGCCCAATGTCGGCATGGTCAGGGACGTCATGGCGCTGCTCGGCTTCGGCCTGCGCCACGGTTTCCTGAAAGACGCGCTGGTCGGGCTGATCAGCACCGCGCTGTCCGATTACCGTCATCTGCGCACGCGCATCGGGCTCCAGCGCTACAGCGAGGAGGACATCACCGCCAAGCTCAGAGCGGCCGGGTTCGCGGTCCAGCGCGCCCACACCAATATCGGCCACAATCGCTGGCGCATGACCTTCATCGCGCGACCGCCGCTGGTTCGTTAAGCATAACAGTTAGCTGAGGTGGCTTGTCGCACCCCGATCGGTCATGATCGCCGTGGCCCGGTGGCGGAAGCGTCTACGCGAGGGCGGTGCAACGCTCTACATCCTGGTTCAAATCCAGGCCGGGTCTCCACGCTTCGCCCCTTCGGGGCTACGCGTGGCGCAGCCACGCTTGACCCGAAGGGGCAAAGCGTGTCCGGCGTAGCTGAAGCGAAGCGCGTAGACGGACTGCACCTCAACCTGCCTCCACCACTTCACCCTCCGGCAGCAGCTGAAGCCGCTCCGCATCCTTGCTTGCGGACTTGATCACCGCATCGAGCAGGCCGGGAAAACGCGCGTCCAGATCCTCGCGGCGGAGCCGCATGAAGCGGTTGGTGCCGGCCACGCGCGTCTGCATCAGGCCGCATTCGCGCAGCTTGGCAAAGTGATAGGCGAGGTTGGACTTGCCCGCGAGCCCGTTGAAGTCGCCGCAGCAGAGCTCGCTGCTGACACGCTCCTGCAGCGCAAGCTGGTAGACAATGGCGAGCCGGATCGGATCACTCAGGCAATCCAGCACCATCGGCAATTCGATCTGCTCGCGGGTCGGGTGAAGAGGAGTGCGGCTCATGATCCGGAAATCATAGCGAAGCGGCCGCAATGTTCAATAGTTCTTGAACCAATTGACTTACAGCCCCTCACATCCAATAGTTCAATAAACATTGAACATATCGTCCAATGAGCGTGTTCTGGCTGGCCCTGGCGGCCTTTGCGATCGGCACCGAAGGCTTTGTCATCGCGGGACTTTTGCCCGGCATCGCCGCCGATTTGCAGATTTCGGTCTCCGCCGCCGGCCAATTGGTCACTGCCTACGCCCTCACCTACGCCGTGGGCTCGCCGATCCTGGCCGTCGCGCTGAACAATATCGATCGCCGGACCGTGCTGGCCCTGGCGCTCGCGACCTTCATCGCCGGAAATCTCGCCGCGATGGTGGCTTCCAGTTACGCCCTGCTCCTGGCCTCGCGGATGCTGATGGCGCTGGGCTCCGGACTTTGCATGCCGACGGCGCTCGCGGTGTCCGTGGCGGTCGCCTCGCCCGAACGGCGCGGCCGAGCGGTGGCTCTGGTCACGTCGGGCCTGACGGTCGCGACCGTGATTGGCGTTCCCCTCGGCAACCTCGTCGGCAGCCTCTTCGGCTGGCGCGCGACCTTTGCCATGGTCGCCCTGATCGGCGCCGTCGCGCTCGCCGGCCTTCTGCTCGGCCTGCCCCGCGGCCTGCCGCGCAACACCGCCTCGCTCGGCGAACGGTTGGCGGTGGCGCGTCACGGCAATGTCCTGGTCGCGCTTGTGATCACGATCCTATGGGCGCTCGGCGGCTTCACCGTGTTCACCTATTTCGCGGTTCCGCTCCGCGGCCTCGGCTTCGATGCTTCGCAAATCAGCCTTGCGTTGCTGGTGTTTGGCGGCGCAGCGGCGATCGGCAACATGTTCGGCGGCTTACTTGCCGACCGGCTCGGCACGCTCGCCACCGTGGGCCTCGGGCTCGCCGGGATGGCAGTTGCGCTGATCCTGCACTCGGTGGTCCTGAAGCTGATGCCGGGCCAGGCGCACTATGCGGTGCTGGGCACGATCTTCCTCTGGGGCATCTCTGGCTGGGCATTCTACCCGGCCCAGGTCGCCAGCATCATCCGGATCGAGCCGCAGGCCTCGATGATCGCGCTCTCGCTCAACGCCTCCGCCATGTATCTCGGCTTCGCCATCGGCGGGGCACTGGGCGGGGCGGTGCTGGCGACCCTCTCGCCGAACGACCTCGGCTGGATCGGCGGATCGAGCGTTGCGACCTCCCTTCTGGTGCATCTCGCCCGTGGCTGGCAGGCCCGGCCAAAACCCGTCAAAATTGCCGGTTGATGGGCGTTTTTCGGGGTTTCGCCGCCCTGGAATCTGGTCTAAGACCCACCCGCGCGCGAGGGAGACCACCGCGCTCTCGGCCAAAGGGACGCGCAGGAGCGCGCCCTTTTTTTGTGCCCAAATTCCAGTCCGGCGAGAGTTGATGCCCAAACGTACAGACATCACCACCATCCTTATCATCGGCGCCGGTCCCATCGTGATCGGCCAGGCCTGCGAGTTCGACTATTCGGGCACCCAGGCGGTGAAGACGCTGAAGGAAGAGGGCTATCGCATCGTCCTCGTCAATTCCAACCCGGCCACGATCATGACCGACCCGGAATTGGCCGATGCGACCTATATCGAGCCGATCACGCCCGAAATTGTTGCGAAGATCATAGAAAAGGAACGTCACGTCATTCCCGGCGGCTTCGCGCTGCTGCCGACCATGGGCGGCCAGACCGCGCTGAACTGCGCGCTGTCGCTGCGCCTGCAAGGCACGCTCGACAAGTTTGACGTCGAGATGATCGGCGCCACCGCGGACGCGATCGACAAGGCCGAGGACCGCCAGCTGTTCCGCGAGGCCATGACCAAGATCGGGCTTGAGACGCCGAAGTCGCGGCTCGCCAACGCCTCCGCCCTGAAGAAGTCCTTCCGGGACAAGCGTCAGGCTGAACGCGAAAAGCTCTCGGGCGCGGCCCTCGAAGAACACGATCGGCAGTGGACGCTGGGCGAAAGCGACCGCCGCAAGCGCTACCAGGAATATGCGCTCGGACAGGCCATGATGGCGCTGTCCGAGATCGGCCTGCCCGCGATCATCCGCCCCTCCTTCACCATGGGCGGCACCGGCGGCGGCATCGCCTACAACAAGGAAGAGTTCCTCGACATCATCGAGCGCGGCTTAGACGCGTCTCCCACCAACGAAGTGCTGATCGAAGAATCCGTGCTCGGCTGGAAAGAGTACGAGATGGAGGTGGTGCGCGACAAGAAGGACAATTGCATCATCGTCTGCTCGATCGAGAACCTCGATCCGATGGGCGTGCACACCGGCGATTCCATCACGGTGGCGCCGGCCCTGACGCTGACCGACAAGGAATACCAGATCATGCGCGACGCCTCGCTGGCGGTGCTGCGCGAGATCGGCGTCGAGACCGGCGGCTCCAACGTGCAGTTCGGCGTCAATCCCGAGGACGGCCGCATGGTCGTCATCGAGATGAACCCGCGCGTGTCGCGCTCCTCCGCTCTGGCTTCGAAGGCCACCGGCTTTCCGATCGCGAAGGTCGCGGCAAAACTCGCGGTCGGCTACACGCTCGACGAGATCGCTAACGACATCACCGGCGGCGCCACGCCGGCCTCGTTCGAGCCGACCATCGACTACGTCGTCACCAAGGTGCCGCGCTTCGCCTTCGAGAAATTCCCCGGCGCCTCCACCACGCTGACCACGTCGATGAAGTCGGTCGGCGAGGTCATGGCGATCGGCCGCACCTTCCAGGAAAGCCTCCAGAAGGCGCTGCGCGGGCTCGAGACCGGACTGACCGGCCTCGACGAGATCGAGATTGAAGGCCTCGGCCGCGACGACGACAAGAATGCGATCCGCGCCGCGCTCGGCACGCCGACGCCGAACCGGCTGCTGCAGGTCGCCCAGGCGATGCGGCTCGGCTGGTCAAACGAAGAGATCTTCAACTCCTGCAAGATCGACCCGTGGTTCCTCAGCGAGATGCGCGGCATCGTCGACATGGAGGAGAAGGTCCGCAAGAATGGCCTGCCGGGCAATGCCTTCGGCATGCGCACGCTCAAGGCCATGGGCTTCTCCGATGCGCGACTCGCGGTGCTCGCCGAGACGACGGAGGCCGAGGTCACCGCGAAGCGCCACGCGCTCGACGTTCGCCCGGTCTACAAGCGCATCGACACCTGCGCGGCCGAATTCGCCTCGCCGACCGCCTACATGTATTCGACCTATGAGTCACCGTTCGCGGGTGCGCCGGCAGACGAGAGCGCGCCGTCGGACAAGAAGAAGGTCATCATTCTCGGCGGCGGACCGAACCGCATCGGCCAGGGCATCGAGTTCGACTATTGCTGCTGTCACGCCTGCTTCGCGCTGCACGATGCCGGCTACGAATCCATCATGGTCAACTGCAACCCCGAGACAGTGTCGACCGACTACGACACCGCCGACCGGCTCTATTTCGAGCCGCTCACCGCCGAGGACGTGCTGGAGATCATCGCGAAGGAGCGCACCAACGGCACGCTGCACGGCGTGATCGTGCAGTTCGGCGGCCAGACCCCGCTGAAGCTCGCGCGCGCGCTGGAGGCCGCCGAAGTGCCGATCCTCGGCACCTCGCCGGACGCGATCGATCTCGCCGAGGACCGCGACCGCTTCAAGCGCGTGCTCGACAAGCTCCGTCTCAAGCAGCCGAAGAACGGCATCGCCTATTCGGTCGAGCAGGCAAGGCTCGTCTCTGCCGATCTCGGCCTGCCGCTGGTGGTGCGCCCGTCCTACGTGCTCGGCGGCCGCGCGATGCAGATCATCCGCGAGGAGAACCAGCTCAACGACTATCTGCTCGGCACGCTGCCGGAGCTGGTGCCGGCCGACGTCAAGGCGCGCTATCCGAACGACAAGACCGGGCAGATCAACACCGTGCTCGGCAAGAACCCGCTGCTGTTCGACCGTTATCTCTCGGACGCCATCGAGATCGACGTCGACTGCCTCTGCGACGGCAAGGACACCTTCATCGTCGGCATCATGGAGCACATCGAGGAAGCCGGCATCCATTCCGGCGACAGCGCCTGCTCGCTGCCGGCGCATTCGCTCGAGCCCGAGATGATCGAGGAGCTGGAGCGGCAGACCCGCGAGCTCGCGCTCGGCCTCGACGTCGTCGGTCTGATGAACGTGCAATACGCCATCAAGGACGGCGAGATCTACGTGCTCGAGGTCAATCCGCGCGCCTCGCGCACCGTGCCCTTCGTCGCCAAGGTGGTCGGAACGCCGGTCGCGAAGATCGCCGCGCGCATCATGGCCGGCGAGAAGCTCGCCGATTTCAAGCTGAAGAAGGCAAAGCTCAAGCACGTCGGCGTCAAGGAATCGGTATTCCCGTTCGCGCGCTTCCCCGGCGTCGACACGGTGCTCGGGCCCGAGATGCGCTCGACCGGCGAGGTCATGGGCATCGACCGCAATTTCGAGGTCGCCTTCGCCAAGAGCCAGCTCGGCGGCGGCACGCGAGTACCGCGCAAGGGCACGGTGTTCGTCTCGGTGCGCGAGAGCGACAAGACGCGCATCGCCGAGGCGGTCCGCGAACTGCATTCGCTCGGCTTCAAGGTGCTGGCGACCTCGGGCACCCAGCGCTTCCTGACCGACCAGGGCATCCCGACCGAGAAGGTGAACAAGGTGCTGGAGGGCCGGCCGCACATCGTCGACGCCATCACCAATGGCGACGTCCAGCTCGTCTTCAACACCACCGAAGGCCCGCAGGCGCTCGCCGACAGCCGTTCGCTGCGGCGCGCGGCCCTCTTGCATAAAGTGCCGTATTACACCACTCTTTCCGGGGCCGTGGCGGCCGCGCAGGGCATCCGCGCCTATCTCGGCGGGGACCTTGAGGTTCGTACCCTGCAGAGCTACTTTTCGGAAACCTGATCGCGAGCGGAAGGCCGAGCCTTAAGGGTTAAGCCATCCGTTAAGTGATTGGCAATGAAGCCACAATGGCCGGAGGAACTGTCCGGCCATGGTGGTTGTTCTGTTCCGGCGCCAACCCACATAACGTTCCGGTGGCCGCGTGTTCAGGGCCGGGAATACCGACGAATCAAGGTTGCCGCGCCCGCTGTTGTGGGGACGCGGAGCCGAAGGACGAGAGAAGAGATGGAAAAGGTTCCGATGACAGCGGGCGGCTTTGCCGCGCTCGGGGAAGAATTGAAGAAGCGCCAGTCCGAGGACCGTCCGCGCATCATCGAGCACATCGCGGAGGCGCGCTCGCACGGAGACCTGTCGGAGAACGCGGAATATCATGCCGCGAAGGAAGAGCAGTCCCACAATGAAGGCCGCATCGCCGAGCTCGAGGACAAGCTCGCGCGCGCCGACATTATCGACATCTCGAAATTGTCCGGCGACACCATCAAGTTCGGCGCCACCGTGACCCTGGTCGACGAGGACACCGAGAAGAAGACGGTGTGGCAGATCGTCGGCGAGGTCGAGGCCGACGCCAAGAAGGGCCGCATCTCCATCACCTCGCCGCTCGCACGCGCGCTGATCGGCAAGAAGAAGGGCTCGACCGTCGAGGTCAACGCACCCGGCGGCGCCAAGGCGTATGAAATTACCAAGGTGGAGTGGCGGTAAGAATTTGCCGCCCGAGCTGAGACGTTTCAAAAGGCCGCGCGATGCGCGGCCTTTTCGTTTCGGCGTGTTGCTTGTGTGGGTGGAGCACGCTCTCTCACCCCTCGTCGTTGCGAGCGGAGCTTGTAGCAGCTACGCCCTTCACTCTCGTGTCCCGGACGCGCTGCAGCGTTCTTACGCTGCTGCGCAGAGCCGGGACCCAGAAGGCGACACGGGAAGGCGAGGTGAGATGGGCCCCGGCTCTGCAGCGCACCGCACCGGACGATGCTTCGCATCGCCGGGGGCGCTGCGCAGCGTCCGGGGCACCAGACTGGCGCGCTACCGCCTCCCCTTCACGTCCAGCGGCACCGCCGCCTCATACTTCGAATTATGCAGCACCAGCGATGTCCGCACATTGCGCACGTGGGGCGCGGCGGTCAGGTGGGTGACGAAATCCTGGAAGGTCGCCATGTCGGGGGCGACGCATTTGAGGATGAAATCGACCTCGCCGGACAGCATCCAGCATTCGCGCACCAAGGGCTCGGCGCGGACGAACTCCTCGAAGGCGCGCAAATCCGCCTCGGCCTGGCTGGACAGGTGCACGGCGGCGAACACGGTGACGTCGAAGCCGAGCTTGCGGGCATCTAACAGGCCGCGATAGCCGTGGATGTAGCCCTCCTCCTCCAGCACCCGGACGCGGCGCAGGCAGGGCGGCGGCGAGATGCCGACCCGCTTGGCCAGCTCGACATTCGTGATTCGACCGTCGGCCTGAATCTCGGAGAGAATTTTCAGGTCGATCTCGTCTAGGTTCCGCGACACTTGATTGGAACTCCTGGCCTTTGCGGCTGTATTGGTGGGTTTGCCGCAATCCTCATAGCCCAGTCCGCACGAGTAGCGCAATTTTATTGCGCGTGCACCGCAATCGACTTTTGTTCCTTGTTGGAAAAATCCGCCGACAGGCAATGCAATTCTTGCATAGCTCACCAGAACGCTTAGATTAGCTCTGATATTTCAGCGCCTCCGCGAGGCCTCCCGGCACGTTCCGCGCCCGCGCTGCGAATCCCCCGTGAAAGGCGTCCGTCAATATGTCCGCCCCTGTCCATGCAAAGGTCGTCATCATCGGCTCCGGCCCCGCCGGCTACACGGCGGCGATCTACGCCGCGCGCGCGATGCTCGAGCCGATCCTGATCCAGGGCATCCAGCCGGGCGGCCAGCTCACCATCACCACCGACGTCGAGAACTATCCGGGCTTCGCCGACGTGATCCAGGGCCCCTGGCTGATGGAGCAGATGGAGAAGCAGGCGGTCCATGTCGGCACGAGGATCGTCTCCGACCTGGTGATCAAGCTCGACAGCTCGCAGCGGCCATTCCGCCTCACCTGCGACTCCGGCGACGTCTATCTCGCCGACGCCGTGATCCTCGCCACCGGCGCGCAAGCGCGCTGGCTCGGGTTGCCGTCCGAAGTGAAGTTCCAGGGCGGCGGCGTATCGGCCTGCGCGACCTGCGACGGCTTCTTCTACCGCAACAAGGAGGTCGTGGTGGTCGGCGGCGGCAACACCGCGGTCGAGGAAGCCCTGTACCTCACCAACCACGCCTCGCAGGTCACCATCGTGCATCGCCGCGACCACTTCCGCGCCGAGCGCATCCTGCAGGAGCGTCTGTTCAAGCACCCGAAGATCAGGGTGATCTGGGACAGCGCCGTCGACGAGATCTGCGGCACCGAGAACCCGAACAAGGTCACCCATGTGCGCCTGAAGAACGTCAAGTCCGGCGCGCTGACGGACGTGAAGACCGACGGTGTCTTCATCGCCATCGGCCACGCGCCGGCGACCGAGCTCGTGAAAGACCAGATCAAGCTCAAACCGTCGGGCTATGTCGAGGTCGCCCCGAACTCGACCGCGACATCGGTGCCCGGCCTGTTCGCCGCCGGCGACGTCGCCGACGAGACCTATCGCCAGGCCGTCACGGCCGCCGGCCTCGGCTGCATGGCGGCGCTCGAAGCCGAACGTTTCTTGGCCCTGCGCGCCAGCGAGCGCGCGGCAGCGGAATAAAGATCATGCCCCGAACACGCGACGGATTTACGGATATGGACTGGGACAAGCTGAAGGTGTTTCACGCAGCGGCGGAAGCGGGCAGCTTCACGCATGCGGGCGAGCAGCTCGGCCTGTCGCAATCGGCGGTGTCGCGCCAGGTCTCGGCGCTGGAGCAGGAGCTTTCGGTCTCGCTGTTCCACCGCCATGCCCGGGGCCTGATCCTCACCGAGCAGGGCGATTTGTTGTTCCGCACCGCGCATGACGTGTTCATGCAGCTCCAGGCGGCGCGCGCCAAGCTGACCGACAGCCGCGAGCGGCCGAGCGGCGACCTCAAGATCACCACCACCCCCGGCGTCGGCATCAACTGGCTGATCCCGCGGCTCGGCGAATTCACCGCGCTCTATCCGGAAATCCGGATCTCGCTGATCGTCACCGACGAGGAGCTCGACCTGTCGATGCGCGAGGCCGACGTCGCCATCCGCACCCGCAAGCCGACGCAGCCGGATCTCATCCAGCGCAAGCTGTTCGCGATGGGCTTCCACGCCTATTGCTCGCCGGAATACATCAAGCGCTTCGGCACGCCGCGCACGCTGGAGGAGCTCGACTCCCACCGCATCATCACGCTCTCGGACGGCAACTTCGCGCCGCATCTGCAGAACCGCAACTGGCTGGTCGAAGCCGGCCGCAACGGCTCGGGTCCGCGCGAAGCCTATTTCAGGGTCAACAACATCCTCGGTCTGGTGCGCGCCTGTCAGCAGGGCCTCGGCATCGCCGCGCTGCCCGACTACCTCGTCGAGGAACAGAGCAAACTCGTGCAGCTGTTCGGCGAGTCGGATTCGATCCAGCTCGATACGTATTTCGTATATCCCGAGGAGTTGAAGACGGTTGCGCGCGTGCAGGTGTTCCGCGACTTCGTGGTGAGCAAGGCGCAGCGCTGGCCTTCCTGATTTCCGCATGACTGACATGCGGCCTCGGCTGTTGCTGCATGGCGCTCGTCAAGCTCATACTGTTTGCACGCTGAGCCTTCGCGTTGCGCATTTGTCCCCCTCCTCCAGTGGCGCGGGAGTTCAGTAATCCCTCTTGGAAGGTGATTGTGTCGGCCTCACGTGGCCAATACCTTAAGCCGGGCTCGTTCGAGCCCGGCTTTTTTTCGGCCAAACCGGCCTTCGCCTTCCGCGTGTATTGACAGTTCCAGGCATACCCCGCATCATTTGCAAATGATCACGAAGTCGTGCGCAATCTCGTCGAAGGCGATCGCCTCGAAAAAAGGCCCCCATCCGGGGACCTCGGAGTTTTGCGCGCGCTAGACCGGCTTCGTCATCGCTGCAATCCGAAAACCCCGCCGCCTGGACGGGGTTTTTTCATGTGCCCTCCGTCTCAGGTTTCCCGAGAAGGAGATGGAAACATGACCGGACTTGAAGATCATTTGCACGGGCTGTGGCTGCCGCTGGTGACGCCGTTTCAGGGCGGCGCGCTCGACGAGCGATCGCTGCGGCGGCTGACGCGGCACTACAGCGCGCAAGGCATCGACGGCTTCATCCTGGGGGCGACCTCCGGCGAAGGCATGACGCTGCGAGAAGCCGAGCTCGAACGCCTCGTCGCCATCGTGCGCGACGAGATGGCGGCGGGCCGGCGCACCTTGCCGATCTGCCTCGGACTGTCAGGCGCGGACACCTCGCGGCTGAAGGACCGCCTCGACGAGACCGCGGACTGGCCGATCGACGGATATCTGATCGCAAGCCCTTACTATGTGCGCCCCTCGCAGCGCGGCCTCTTGGCGCATTTCGAGACGCTCGCCGATCACGCGGCCTGGCCGATTGCGCTGTACAACATTCCCTATCGCACCTCGGTGAACATCACCAACCAGACCATGCTGCGGCTCGCCGAGCACCCGAACATCGTGGGCCTGAAGGATTGCGGGGCGAGCCGCGAGCAATCGATCGCGCTGCTGCGCGACCGGCCGAAGGAATTTCGCGTGCTCACCGGCGAGGACGCGAGCTATTTCGAGGCGCTCAGCGACGGCGCCGACGGCGGCATCGTGCTGTCGGCCCATGTCGAGACCGCGACGTTTGCGGCGGTGTATGCGGAAGCGAAGCGCGGCAACCACGACGCGGCGCTGGCGCGCTGGCACGAGGTCGCCGATCTGACGCGGCTGCTGTTCACCGAACCGAGCCCGGCGCCGGCAAAGTATTGGCTGTGGCGGTGCGGCCTGATCGACAGCCCCGAAGTGCGTCTGCCGATGGTGGAAGTGAGCAGCGAGCTCGCCGCCGCGATCGATCGCGAGATCGAGCGACGGACGAAGGTCGCCGCGTAGTATCGCTTACGCTCCCCTGGAGGGCCCCTCCAGGGGAGGGTAAGAGCGCCGCCCGTGGTTAACATCACCCCAACGGTCTTCGCGCCCGCCGCATGGCGCATCCACCGCTCGTTTACCCATCCGTCCCTATCGTTGCTCTCCAGGAACTTCCAGAGGGGGAATGACCATGGGACATCGCACCCGGCCTACGGCCGCGAGCCAATACGCGCCGCCGATCTTTTGCAGGGAATTCTCGTCGTTTCGTCGTTCGGGTTCTGGGCAGTGATGCTCGGCCTGATGCCGGTGCTGCTGTATCGGATCTGGCTCGCCTGAAGGCGGCACGTCGCGCGGATGGTTAAGCGGCCGTCACAAATGCGCTCAAAATGCGCAGCGGTTTGCCAGCCGGAATCTTAAAACATCCCGCGTATCGTTCACGCCCATAAGCGAAGAAATCGCGGGGGCGTTTATGAATAGTCATAATGAGATGGCGTCGTATTTCGGCGCCGGACAGGAGAAGCTGTCCACCGAGCAGAGCTTTACCACCGAGGACATTCTCTGGGCCGCCGGCATCTGGTCGGTGATCCTGACGCTGTCGCCGGTCATCGTGTTCTACATGCTGATGGTGGCGTAGCCCTCCTTCGGCAGATCCCGAAAACGCAAAACGCGCGGACATTCCCGCGCGTTTTTCGTCCGGGGAATGATTTATGAAAATTATGCAGCCTGCTTGTGCATTGCGCCGGACGCCGACGCCGTGCCGCGAATGGCCTTGACTGAACGCTCGATCGCCGCCCACAGCCTTGCGATTTCCTGAGCCGCACGGCTCTCGGCCTGATACTCCCGCGCGCCTTCGCCGTGGCTCAGCGCCATCAGCAGATCCGAACGGTTGGTGATCTGGCCGCCCCACACCGGAGCCCGGAATTTCGCCAGCGCTTCGCGCGCGATGGTGACGATCGGGCTTTCGGACTCGTCGCGGCGCGCCGGCGCACCGTTGAGCACGACCGCGTAGGGCTTGCGCGCGGCGCGGCACATCTGGATGGTTTCCTGCACCGCGTTGACGTCGAACACGCCGGGACGCGCCGGAATGACCACCATCGTCGCGTTCTTGATCGCGTCGTCGACCACGGCCGAGAGGTTCGGCGGCGTGTCGATCAACACCCATTCATAACCGTCGCGCTTGGCAGCGGAGACGATGCCGCTGACGGAGTTCACGGCCGCCTTGATCGGCGGTTCGTTGGTGCCACGCAGCTTGTGCCACAGCGTGAGCGAGCCCTGCGGGTCCGCGTCCACGAGCATGACCTGCTTGCTCGCCTTGATCTGCGCGGCGAGATGCGCGGCTAGGGTACTCTTGCCCGAGCCGCCTTTACGCGATGCAAAAACAATAACGTTCATACCTTCGGCCTCCAGATTGACCCCAGGCCGCGAAAATGAATCACCGCGCTGATTCGTGAAAGAAAAATTTATCGAGGGTTGCGTTACGGCCACGAAATAACAAGGCGTGTTGGCTTTTGAGTCACACTGCGTCGCAGGACGAGAGACAGACTGCAACGAAACGCCGTCCGCGCGAGCGTCTGTGCGCTTTTTGAGCAGCCGAGCAGGACCAGGCGGAATGCAACCTTCCCGCGCAAACCCTTACCCGACTCTTTTCCATCGCGCGTTCGTAATTGCCGCAGGCATCAGCGCGGCCTTCGCGAACAAAAGGAGTCCGCTCGCTGGCGCAGGGCTGACGCCGGGCATGACGAAGGTTTCAGACAAGGAACGCGGCTGTCCCGGGCTCAGCCGTCGCTGGTCTTTTTCTTCCTGGCGACCGGCTTGGTGCTCTTCCTCGCGGTTTTGGGCGCGATGTTGGTCGGCTTGCCGGCGCGGGCCTCGCCCGGCTCGGGCCCGGGGCGGAAGAACACCCGGCATTGCGGCGAGAGCTGCGCCTTCTTCTTGATCATGCAGGCGGTGATGGCATCGACGTTCGGAACGAACTCGCCGCACAGCCGCATCGCATCCGGCGTGCAGGCCTGCTGCTCCTCCGGGGTATAGGCGAAGCCCGCACCGGGCTGGATGAGCACGGCCAGGGCCATCCCGAGGGTTGCAGCAGCCAAGGATGTCTTGAAGCGAAACGCCGGCATCGATCCCCCCAACATGTCGAGTCGGAGGGAATAGTGGGTGAACGACGGTTCGTTGGCAACCGAGGGGGGATGCGAAAGGTCGGACCTGTGCGGTCTTGGCAACAGGATGAGGCAGGCTTCCGCTAGCTGTCCACGACGTCATGGCCGGGCTTGTCCCGGCCATCCACGCCTTGCCACGAAGCACTGAGAACGTGGATGCCCGGGACAAGCCCGGGCATGACGACCACATGGAGGCGCGGGGGATGACAGCTGTGCGCGAGGAAAGAGTACCCCGCCCACAAAAAACGCGAAAACAACCCCATGCACAGTAGCCAAGCCCCGGTAACCCTTACGCATTTTCATGACTTAGGATTTAACGAAGCCGAATTTGACTCGTCGGGCAAAACGGAGGCATGATGTCATCATCAAAAAGATGCGCGTGGGTGGTCGGCCTGTCTCCTGCGCTGGTCGGAAAGCGCACGAGAGGAAGCGATCGCAATGGAAGGGAATGAAGCGGATCTGCCGCTGGCGGGCGTCACGGTGGTCTCGCTCGAGCAGGCGATCGCAGCGCCGCTGGCCAGCCGGCACCTCGCGGATTGGGGTGCGCGGGTGATCAAGATCGAGCGGCCGGGCACTGGGGATTTCTGCCGGGACTACGACCACGTGATGAACGGCATGTCGAGCCAGTTCGTCTGGACCAACCGCTCCAAGGAAAGCCTCGCCATCGACATCAAGAGCGAGGACGGCCGCACGGTGCTCGACGCCCTGCTGCCGCAGGCCGACGTGTTCATCCAGAATCTCGCGCCCGGCGCTGCCGAGCGGCTCGGCCTCGATGCCGCATCGCTGTTGCGCAGACATCCGCGCATCATCGCCTGCGACGTCTCGGGCTATGGCACCGGCGGCCCCTACAGCGACAAGAAGGCCTATGATCTGCTGGTCCAGTGCGAGGCCGGGGTTCTCGCCATCAACGGCACCGAGGCGGAGCCGGCCAAGGTCGGGCTGTCGGTGGTCGACATCGCCACCGGCATGTACATCCTCAACGGCGTGCTGATGGCGCTGTATCGCCGCGAGCGGACCGGCAAGGGCACCGCCTTCCAGGCCTCGTTGTTCGACTCCATCACGGACTGGATGAGCTATCCCGCCTTCTACACCCAGAGCACCGGCCGGCCGCTGCCGCGAACCGGCGCGAAGCATGCGACGATCGCGCCGTACGGCCCGTTCCGGGTCGGCGACGGCAACACCATCTTCTTCGGCATCCAGAACGATCGCGAATGGCGATCGCTGTGCCGCATCGTGCTCGGCGACGCCGGCTTCGCCGATCATCCGAGCTTCCGCACCAATCCGCTGCGCATGCAGAACCGCGACGATCTGCAGGCGCATATCGAGCAGCGCTTTGCCGCCATGACCAGCGAGGAGGTGCTGCGCCTGCTCGATGAGGCCGCGATCGCCAACGCGCATCTGAACTCGGTCGAGGCTTTCCTCGCGCATGAGCAGCTCCACACACGCAGCCGCGTGCAGAGCGTCGGCTCGCCGTGCGGGCCGGTGATGAGCTTCCTGCCCGCGCTCACCATTCCAGGCGTCGAGCCGCGGATGGATCCGGTGCCGGATGTGGGACAGCACAATCAAGCCATCCTCAGCGAGCTTGGTCTGGCGAAGGACATTTGACGATGGCACAACGGCCAACGCGGGCTTACCTCGCCGTCCCCGCGCATCGCTCCCGTCTCGTCGCCAAGGCGGCGGCCTCGGCTGCGGATGCGGTTTTCATGGATCTCGAGGACGCGGTGCCGCCATCGGAGAAGAGCTTTGCGCTGGAGGAAGCCGTCCGCTCCCTCGCCTCGCTCGACTGGGGCACCAAGCGCGTCACGGTGCGGGTCAACGCCGTCGACAGCCGCTTCATCGCGCAGGAAATCCGCGCGCTGGCGGCGCTTCCCCGGCTGGATGCGGTGATCGTGCCGAAGGCGGAGCGCACCGGCGACATCGTTGCGATCGCCGATCAGCTGCGCGCCGCCGCGCTAGATCGCGCTTCGCCGGTCGCGCTGGAATTGCTGATCGAGACGGCGCTCGGCCTCGTCAATGTCGATGCGCTCGCCGCGTGCCACGACAGCGTCGCCGCGCTGCATCTCGGCGTCGGCGATTTCGCGGCTTCCATCGGCGCCCGCTCCTCCGACATCGGCGTGTCGCCGGATGGCTACCGCCATGTCGGATCGGCGCAAAGCGGCTATGCCTCCGCTCCGCTCGATCTGTTCGCCTATCCGATGATGCGCCTTCTGGTCGCCGCTCGCGCGTGCGGCCTCATCGCCATCGACGGCCCCTGCGGCGCGTTCCGCGATGCCACGCTGACCGAAAGCGCTGCGCAAAAGGCCGCGGCGATGGGTTTTGACGGCAAGCAGGTCATCCACCCCGACCAGATCGAACCGACGCTGCGCGCGTTCATGCCGTCGGAGCAGGAGCTGGCCCAGGCGCGGCGAATCGTCGAGGCCATGGAGCAGGCCGAGGCGCAGGGACAGGGCGCGGTGACGCTGGACGGTAAGATGATCGACTATGCCAATGTGCGGATGGCGCGTCGGATCATCGCCCTGGGGTCGTAGCGGCGCCTACAAGCCATTCCCGACGCGCATCCTTCAAAGGCCGGTGGTTCAAGGCCCTCGCAACACGAGCCGGCCGAGCAGCGCCGCGAGCTCGCTTTGCCTGGATATGCCGAGCTTCTGAAATACGCGCTTCAGCACATTGCGCGCCGTGTCTTCGGCAATCCCGAGCCGGCCCGCAGCTTGTTTCGGCGGAACGCCCGAGCCCACCAGCGAGGCGATCCTGGCCTCCCCGAGCGTCAAGCCCAGGATGTCCCGCACGATGGCGGGATCCGGAGGCTCGGCAGATTTCTGCTCGATCGCGAGCACGATCGCTCGCGTGCGGGTCAGAAAATGGCTGTCCGAAAGTGCGCCGGCGGTGATCGGGAGCAGGTAGATGACGAAACGCCGGCCTGTCGCACTCGACTCGACGAGAATGGGTCTCGGCTCGGCCAGCAGATCGCGCGCCTCGGCGCGAAGCGTTTGCGTCATGGCGGCCTCGAACGGCGCCCGGCTCGCCACCATGCGAACACGCAGACGATCGTTCACGAGGTCGAACACCTCGCCGAGAAGGCTTTCCCCAACCGGATTGGCGAACAGCACGCGCGCCGACGAGTCCAGCGCGAACACGCCGATGCCGATCCGCGCGAGGGCGTCGCCAAGGCCCAGATTGGCCAGTTCGGTATCAAGCAGCCTGATCGACAGCCGCAACGATTTCTCGGCATGGCGCCCGAGCGTCGCTATCAGGTCCAGTTCGGCGTCGGAGAACTGCGGCCTGGCGAAGGCTCGCTGCACGCTGAGAGCCACGATGATCCGGGGGTCGGGTGACACCCCGATCGATCCGAACCAGCCCAAACCGTGCCTTGCAAGGAATTCTCTGCTGAACGGATGGTTGAGGTAGGCGTCGTCGATCGGGCCGATGTGTCGATCGGTGAAGGGCTCGCCGCTGACGTAAAGGCCGGCCGAGATGCAACGTTCGGCCTTGAAATCGTGCTGCGCCCAACGCGTCCCATAGTCGGTGAGCGCCGGCGCGAGGCTTTCGGAGGCGATGGCTCCGAAAGCCCCGTCGTCCCTTCGCCATTGCAGGATCGCGCCGGCGTCATCGAAGCAGCCTGCGATCTTGCCAAGAGCGGATGGCCAGAATGATGGGCTCGCTGCCGTATCGTAGATCGCTTCGACGGCAGCGAGGAGACGGTCGGCGGCAAGGGGCATGGGATCCAATCGATCAAAGAATGTAGTCAGGTTACACGAGATTGCCTTCCAGCAATTGCCGTTCGGCTGCCTTCGCGGGACTTCTCCCGGATTTCTGCGTGAGAGATCGGTCACGGTGGCGGTGCACAAATTGTCTTTGGTCAGCCTTGCGGCTAACGTGCATTTTGCGGTGCGGGAGTTTTTATGCACTGTCACCGTCATCAAGCACTGCCACCGTCCTCAGGGGCGGTGACGCTGGAAGGCTGGATGATCGATTATGCCAATGTGCGGATCGCACATGGGATCATCGAGCTGGGGTTGTAGGGGCGCATGGCTACGCTGTTGATCGTCGCACCGGTGTTCGCGCTGATCGCGGCCGGCTATGCCGCGGTGCTGTTTCGCTTCGTCTCGGAGAGCGCGCACAAGGGCATCAGCGAATTCGCCTTCAGCATCGCGATCCCTGCCCTGCTCTTCCGCACCATCGTCGTCTCGGAATTCCCCGACGTCAGCCCTTACCGGATGTGGGGCGCCTATTACGGCGCGCTCGCGCTCATTTGGATCGCGGCGCTCGCGATCTCCGCGCTGCTCCGCGCGCGGCGCGAAGATCGCGAGGACGGCGTCGTGTTCGCGATCGGCTCGGTCTACGGCAACATCGTGATGCTCGGCATTCCCCTGACGCTCTCGGCGCTGGGCAACGAGGCCGCAGGCCCGATGGCGCTGATCCTGTCGGTGAACACGCCGCTGCTCTGGCTCTGCGGCATCCTGCAGATGGAGCTGGTCAACCGCAAGCGGACCGGCTCGGCCCTGTCAGTCATCTGGCCCGTGCTCACAGACCTCGCCCGCAACCCCTTGATGCTCGCGATCGGTTTCGGCGTGATCTGGCGTTTTACGGGCCTCGGCCTTACCCCCGTCGTCGACCGCACCATCGAGCTCCTGGCGCAGGCGGGATCGCCGACAGCCCTGATCGCGCTCGGCATCAACCTGTTCCGCTTCGAGGTGAAAGGCGAGAAGCTGAGCATCCTGGTGATGTGCGCGCTGAAGCTGGCGGCGATGCCGGCCGCCGCGTTCGTGCTGGCAAAGCTGCTCGACCTGCCGCCGCTGGCCACCGGTGTCGTCGTGCTGTTCGCAGCGATGCCGACCGGCGCGAATGCGTACATCTTCGCGGTGCAGTATCAGCGGCTGGTGAACCCGGTGTCCGGCGCGGTGGCGCTGGGCACGCTGCTGGCGGCGGTGACGCTGCCGGTGGTCGTGTGGGCGGTGACAGGAGGGAGGTAGGCGCGCCTGACGTCTGCCGACACCGCTATGCGACGGCTTGGCCCGCGCGCCAGGCCATTTCCCAGAAGTCTGCCTCGAGCCGGGTGGCTTCCTTGAAGATCGCAATCAGCTCGGCCTCGCGGGCCGGCGTGGCGTAGAGATCGGCGAGATGCTCCATATGCGCCCGCGCCTTGGCGGCGACCTCCTGGTACGGCGGGCCGGCGTATTCGGCGATCCAGACGCGATAGGCGTTCGTCGCGGCGTTCGCTTGGGGGCGCGAGGCGAGCCGCGTTGCGATCTCCGCGTACCCGATCACGCAAGGCGCAAGCGCCACCTTGAGCGCCAGCAGATCGCCGCGCATTCCCGCATCCAGCACGTAGCGCGTATAGGCCAGCATCTCGGCCGCCGGAGGGGCTTGTTCAAGGTCGCTCGGGGACAGGCCCCATTCGGCACAGAGCTTCACATGCAGGTTCATCTCGACATCAAGGATAGCCGAAAGGCCGGCCGCGGCTTCGCGCATGTCGGCAAGTCTGGGCGACTTGTAGACCGCGAGCGCGTAGGCGCGCGCAAACTCGATGAGGAACAGATAGTCCTGAACGAGATAGTGACGAAACGCAGCTTCAGGGAGCGAGCCGTCCGCCAATCCGTTCGTGAAGGGATGCTCGGTGTAGGCCCGCCACTCAACGGATGCTGCTGTCTTGAGACGCTCGAAGAAACTCACGATGTTTTCCGCCTGGCTTGCTTGTCGATGAACGTCTTTGGCTCGCTACCGATAGCGCATTGCGGAACGAGGAGCTACGGTGGCGGCGGACAAGATTGGTTTTGAGCAGCGTTGCGGATAGGGCGCTCTCCTCGACGTGAATTTAGTGCACTGTCAGCGTCCGCGCATATCTTCGCGGTGCAGTATCAGCGGCTGGCGAACGCGGTATCGGGCGCGGTGGCGCTGGGGACGCTGCTGGCGGCGGTTACGCTGCCGCTGGTGGTGATGATGATCGTGCGGTTGAAGGTTGGCTGAATTTCAACTATCCGTTATGATAGCGCAAATGTCGGGGGGCAAATGCAGAAATCAGCGTCTACGAAGCACAAAGCAACAACTAAGAGCGTGCTCGATCTCTGGAATTTGTACGAGCGCAATCATCTGAACCTTGAGCCAGGTTTCCAGCGCCAATCGGTTTGGAATGAGCGCGATAGGGCCAAACTCGTAGACAGCATCCTACGGAACTATCCTCTTCCTGCTATCTTCCTGTACAAGCGTGAGGAGGACGGCCACTTAGTATTCGACGTGATCGACGGAAAGCAGCGTATTGAGTCCCTGCTGATGTTCATCGGCACGTTGCGCGGTCGATTTTATACACGCACTCAGCTTCCAGGCTCTGATGAATTGGAGTGGATCGACTGGCCTCTTATGAAGAGAAGAGGCCTACAACATCTCATCACAGGTTATGAGATACCCGTGATCGAGGTCGATGGCGAGCTCGGAGAAATCATAGAGGTTTTCGTTCGAATTAACTCGACCGGCAAAGCACTGACACGACAAGAGAAGAGGCATGCCCGTTACTATCGCAGCCCATTCCTCAAGGAGGCATCGAGACTGGCAAACCGATTCGCGAAGTACTTCTTGAAGAATGGAATTCTCACTGCCGGTCAAATCGATCGGATGAAGCACGTTGAGTTCGTGTCAGAATTGATGCTGTCGCTCGTTCAAGGCGACGTACTAAACAAGAAAACCGCTCTAGATAGGGTTATGCAAACGAACTCCTTCGATGGTCGGCAACTAAAAAGAGCTGTGTCGCTGGCAACCACAACGCTGAACCGGGTACAACGCATGTTCCCGGACTTAAAAAGCACCCGTCTAAAGCAAATCACAGACTTCTATACTTTGGCAGTCTTGATCGGAAAGTACGAGCAAGAAGGACTCGTCCTTACTGATCGTCGTCGAAATCAGCTTGCGTGGGACTTGCTCAAGGCTTTCGCAAACCGAGTCGACGAAGTTCGTGAGCTCCAGCGTAAAGCGAAGGGAGCTCGTCCAGACCAGGAACTCTACCGAGAATACTTAGTCACGGTGTCGCAGATGACCGATGACGTAAGTCAGAGGCGAAAGCGCGAACAGATCCTTGGTAGCATCTTGAAGAGTCTTTTTTCGAGCAAAGACTCGCAACGAGGGTTTACCGCCGAGCAGCGCCGCATCATTTGGAATACCTCCGCGAACCGCGTTTGCTCTCATAAGGGATGCACGACCAAACTGAGTTGGAACGACTTCACAATCGATCATATAGATCCACACAGTAGAGGTGGGCGAAGTAAGTTGGAGAACGCCGCTCTGATGTGCAGAAGGCACAATTCGTCAAAGGGAAATGGAAACCGCAGATTGGCGGCGTAACAGCTATGGCTATTGCAGACGACAATGAGCTGAAGGCTGCAGCTGCAAATGCAGGCTCTTTAGTCCAAGACATCCAAGACTATTGTGGGCGCGCGTTTAAGCCAGAGGCTAAAATCAGCTTCCCGCGTGGAATGATCGGAACCGCTGCCCAATACAGGGTACGGTGCCCTGCATACTTGACGCGAGATCAAATCAGCAGTTGCGCTTACGGATTCATGTTCCTTGACGTTCTTTGGTGGGTGGTTTCGCGTACGGATATCGCTAGCGTCGGCAAGCAAATGGCCTTGAAGTCCGCCATCGTAACTTTAGGAACGATATTGGAGGTATCGCTCTGCGTTCCCGGCCTTTCCCGAGATAAAGTGCTATCCGCAAAGAACGGCGCCGGTGTGAATCCTCGGTTGACGAAGGCTCAAGAAGAAGGGTGGATCTCCCAAGAGCAATGCGCAACCCTCACGCAGCTTTGGAAGCATCGAAACAACGTGCACCTCAAGATTTTAGCCGAAAGCGAACTAGATTTGTATCAGCCGGAGCATGTCAACGAGCCATATGCCGCCCTCCTAGTTCTGCTCGGCCGATTGAAGGACTGGAACGGTGGCTGGTAGGGCGGCTGGATAGGTGTTTTCGTGCACTGTCACTGTAACTATTTTGAAGTCAGCGCTCGCTTGAATACGGCCTCTTCGGGATTGGTGAGAGCTGAGAGAATATTTTCTGCGACCTTCTCAATGAGTTTCTCACCCCAGAAGGGATCGCTAACGTTGTAGTAGATAACTCGGATGTGCTTTAGATCGAAGGGGACGTCGCCTTCGTTAGACGATATTAGCACTACTGGTTTGTTGAGAGCGTGGGCCAAGCCCAACTCGTAGAAAACATTTGGATTGCGGCTAGTAAGCTCCGCAATCAGAACCTTCGCTGAATTGATACCATTCCATATCTGATCGATAATCTTCCCCGTTCCGAATATATCGGCATCCGCCCGGACGGGCCGCAGGCCGGCCTTTTGGATGGCTGGCTCATAAATCTGACTGTAGTAGTCTCCTACCGGAGGACCAAAGGGCATCAGCACAAAGCAGCTATCACTAGCGCTAACATTGGCACTAGTGCTCAGCTTTTTGATTTGTGTTGCTCCCTCCTGCGAGGCGCCCTTCGTATCAAGTATGCGAAACTTGTCATCTCTGCGTTCCACCAATTGCGCACTTTGCAATGAGGCGAGAAATATCTCCTTGAATTCGGCAACCTTATCATTTGGGATGCCAAACTTGTCCTCAAGGGCGTGTTCGAAAAATTCTTCGTCCGGCAAATACTCGCCGCGATAGTGGGTATAGGCTTCTTTGATTTCTGGCGCGTCGAGCACGGCTGCTCGGAGGGCTTCAATATCGTCGCCCGCCTTCTGAGGACGAATCGCCTGTCGCGCTCTCTCTGTCACGGCAATTCGGCCTGCGCTCGGGCGAGAGAGAAATCCGTATTTGATCGATGAACTTACTTCTACCTTAAATGGACCATTGAACCCGACGCCGACGAACGTGGCAGCTTCCGCGTCGGTACAGTCATGTCCAGCGTTCTGGTCGATTATCGCGCGTGGAATGCGGAGCGCTTTGTCCACGCTGTGCCGCGGAAACTTTGCCGTATTGCTGCTAACGGATTGCTTCTTCGGCTTCCCCAATCGTCTTGTCTTCGCGGTCTTCTTTTTGTTCTTTTCAGACCGCTTCTTCCTTTGCGGAGTCCCTGTGGACTCGGCACCATCTTCCTCGCTCATTCTCGCTCCCCTGCCCGCTCTCTACAATTTACGCGCGCAAACGGAAGCTTCCAACTGTCGTTTAGTAGAATCCCCGGGAAAGGTCCTCTCGCCGATGCGACAAGCCAAGATTGTGCGGAGCGTCCCGAAGTCGATCGAAAGCAATCCAAATTCGCTACTCAAAGGGGCTTAATAAAAGGTCCCGATCCTATCTTTAAGAGCTTTGGTACAGTTGGGTGGGCTCGAACCACCGACCTCCTGTTCCACAGACAGGCGCTCTAACCAACTGAGCTACAACTGCATCCTGGCGAGCCGCGCCTTGGGACGCCCTGAAAAGGGCCGGTCACCGAGGGGGCTGGACGGGGCGGAAACTAGGTGCAACGGGCGTTTTTGGCAAGGCCGCAAGACCCCCAAATCGTCCCCTAAGCGACGTTATTTCCAAAGCAAAACCCGGGCTTTTCGGCCCGGGTTTCTCAAATTCAAACCGGCCGGCCAGATCAGGCGGCGGGCTTGTAGAACTTCGAGGCGCTGGCCTTGATCGGCTCGGCGGTCTCGGCAGCGACGCGCTGGGTGAGCTCGACCAGCTCCTTGGCCTGGGACTGGAGGGTCTCGAGCTGGGTGCGGGTGTGGCCGGTCCACAGCTCCAGCGCTTCCGCCGGCGACTTCAGGCCGAACAGCTGCTGTGCGAAGTCCAGCTGGGCGCTGGTGTTGGCCTTCATGAACTCCACCAGCTTGGCGGTGTATTCGCTCGCGCCCTTGCTGGCCGAGGTGAACACGGCCTCGACGGTGCCGTTGTGGCTCTCGGCCACGTCCTTGAACTTGGCGTAGTTTTCGCGGGCCTGCGACACGCCCTTTTCGGCGAACGCACGCATCTGCTCGGGGACCTCGAACGGAATGATCGAGGCAGAAAACGGATCAGTCGCACCTGTCATGGTTGTCCCTCACGCTAATTGAAAAAAATGGAGTGAGCCTTCTGGCGCGCCCGCCGGCCCCCGGTCTGGGCCGTCACACATTGAGCGGGTACGAAAGACTGGAAACGCGAAACAAAGAGATGGCTCGCCCAGCGCCCAGCATTATGGCTGCCTATCGTGTCAACATTGTGCAGCGCAATGCGCCAACAGGGTGCGCTGCGAAATTTAATCTAGGTTAGGATGAGGTTCCGGTATGAGGGAACCGGGGGTTGAGGTGGGGTGGGTCGGGCTAGCCCGCTGTCATTCCGGGGCGCGACGAAGTCGCGAGCCCGGAATCCATTCCGCCACCGTCTCTGCGGCCCGATGGATTCCGGGTTCGCGCTGAGCGCGCCCCGGAATGACGGCGGAGAGCGCCTCGCCTCGAATCCCTTGGATGAACCGGGCGGCGGCTTGCGGGGTCGGGCGGATTAAGGTTATCGCGGCTTAGGGCCGCCGCCGGGGACCGGGGCCGTGGACCTGCCCGCGGGCGCGGGCGATACTAACCCTTTCTTAAGGCTGTCATTCCCGGCAGCCGCCAGCTTCAAGCGTGAGACACAGCCGGTCGGATGACGAGTTCGGATTTCCAGTTGCGAGGTGTGGGCGATCCCCGGCTGGCCGTGCATGCGACCTCGCAGCTCGCGACATGGCTGTGGTCGATCGACGGGACGCGCGTGCTGTGGGCCAATCCGGTCGGCGCAAAGCTGTTCGGCGCGGCGAACGGCGCGGCGCTTGCGGACAAGGTGTTCGGCCCGGCCGACCCCCATCGCCGCCAGGTCGCCCGGCTTGCCCGGCAGCTGCCCGCGAATGGCGCTGTGCGGCTCGAACGTCTGCGCGGCTTCGGCGCCCGGTTCGGCACGCTGATGACCTGCGCCTGCGCCCGGCTCGACTTTGCCGATGGCGGACACGCGGTGCTCGTCACCGCGATGGACCCGACCTTGCGCACCATGCCGCTGGTCGAGCGGCTGCATCGCCTGGTCGAAGACGCGAAGATGCCGATGGCGGCGTTCGCGCCCGACGGCCTGTTCGTCGGCGCCAGCGAGGCCGCCCGCTCCCTGCTCGGCTTCCGCGATCTCGGCGAGGCCGGCCTCGAACAGGCGCGCAACGATGCGCTGCGCGAGGGCCGCGTCGAAACGCCGATCGGCATCGGCCAGATGGTGCTGCAACGGGTCGGCCTAGGGGCCGATGTCGGCCTGATCGCGCTGATCGAGCCGGCCAGGCAAGCTGCGCCCGCAGCGGCCGTGCAAGAGAGCACGGCGGAAGCCGCAAACGAGACGCCGGTTGAATCTGCGCCGCAGGCCGCGGCCACGCCGAGCGAGCCGCCACCGGCGCAGGACGGATCGGCCGGGATCTCGTTGTTCGATGCGTTCGCCGAGCCGATCGAGGCGCCCACGGCAACCGAGACGACCGCGCCTGAACCGCAGGGCTCGGCAAGGATTGAGGACGCGGCCGAAGAGCCTGTTCGAGAACCAGCTCGCGAAACGCCGGACCAGACCGCCGACATCGCGCCAAAGACTCCGGTTGAAAACCCGCACCAAGCCATTGTGTCGCCGCAGGCTGCGCCGATCACATCAGGCATGGTCGAGCCGCCGTCGGGCCAGGAATCGTCTGGCCGGGAGTCGTCGGGCCAAGAATCGCCCGCACCGCGTCAGCATCCGCTGCGCTTCCTCTGGCAGATGGATGCAGAGGGTCGCTTTGTGCTTCTCTCCGACGAATTCATCCGCCTGATCGGCGCGCGCACCGCCGCCGGCTTCGGCCGCCCTTGGCGCGAGATCGCCGAACAATTCTCGCTCGATCCTGATGGCCGCGTCGCGGAGGCGCTTGCAAGCCACGACACCTGGGCCGGGATCACCGTGAACTGGCCGGCTGACGGCGGCGAGCATCTGCCGGTCGAGCTCGCGGGCCTGCCGGTCTACGACCAGTCGCGCAACTTTGCCGGCTTCAAGGGCTTTGGCGTCTGCCGCGATCTCGACGGCCTCAACCGCCTGGAAGCGCTGAGGCGCTTCGAGGCGGTGGTCGAGCCGCCGGCGCAGCACGGCCCGTCCGCCGAACGGGTCGCGCCGGAGCCCGAGGCCGAGCCGGTCGCGGAGGCGCCGCCTCGGCCGATCGAGCCGCCCGAGCCCGAGCCACCATCCGAACCTGAACTGCTAGAGCCCACCAGCGACGCGAATTCACACCCAACCGATCCGGACATTTCAGTGGAAACGCCAGTCGAAACCCCTCCGAATGTCGTGCCGTTCCGCCCGCACGGCGATGTCAGATCACTCAGTGATCAGAGATCGCCGACGCTGACGCCGGTCGAGAACAGCGCATTCAACGAGCTCGCCCGGCAACTGTCCGAACGCCTCGAACGCGAGCGTGAGACGATCGCGGCCGAAGCTTCCGAGCCTGTGGCCGAGATCACCAATGAGCCGCTGGCGCCGGAGCCCGAACCGCCCCACGCGCCGGCCGAATGGCTGACCGAGCCCGCGCCGCCGGCACGCGGCGCCAGCGCGCGCGACCGCACCCTGCTCGACCTCTTGCCGACGGGCATCCTGATCTACCGGCTCGACCGCCTGCTCTACGCCAACCCTGCTTTCCTCGCGCGCATGGGCTATGCCGGCATCGCGGCGCTGGAGGATGCCGGTGGGCTCGATGCGCTTTATGTCGAGCCCGGCGTGTCCTCGGCCAGCAGCACCTCGCAAGCCGGCACGCCGGTCACGATCAGCGCGACGCTCGCGAACGGCGAAGCGCCGCTTGCGACCACCGAAGCGCATCTGCACACGATCGACTGGGACGGCGAGAGCGCGCATGCGCTGATCTGCGCGCTGCCGCAGGCGGCGCCCAGCGTCGCGGCGCCCGTGATCGCACAGACGATCGTCACTGAATCCGTTGTCGCCGAATCCTTCCCCTACGCGCCCGAGCTCGACTCCGCGGCCGGCGATGCCGATGCCGAGGATCTCGCCGCGATCCTCGACACCACCGCCGAGGGCATCGTCATGTTCGACGCCGAAGGCAACATCCACGCCTGCAACCGCAGCGCGGAAGCACTGTTCGGCTATGACGGCGCCGACCTGCTCGAGCAGAATCTGGCGACGCTGTTCGCGCCGGAGAGCCGGCAGATCGTCGCCGACTATCTCGAGAGCCTCAAGAGCCAGGACATTTCGAGCCTGCTCGATCACGGCCGCGAGGTGCTCGGACGCGAGAAGAAGGGCGGCGTCCTTCCGCTCGCGATGATCATGGGCCGCACGCGGCCGGACGGCCCGAACTTCTTCGCCGTATTCCGCGATCTCTCGCAGAGCAAGAAGGGCGAGAGCGAGCTGACGCAGGCCCGCCACCTCGTCCACAGCGCGGCCAACGCCAAGGCCGACATGCTGGCGCGGATCAGCCACGAGATCCGCACGCCGCTCAACGCCATCATCGGCTTTGCCGAGGTGATGATCTCCGAACGCTTCGGCACGCTCGGCAATGAGCGCTACGGCGAATACATGAAGGACATCCGCGCCTCCGGCGAGCGCGTCATCGCGATCATCGACGATTTGCTGGAGCTGTCGCGGATCGAGACCGGCAAGCTCGATCTCAATTTCGCCAACCTCAACCTCAACGACCTCGTCGAAGCCTGCGTGACCGTGATGCAGCCGCAGGCCAATCGCGAGCGCATCATCATCCGCACCTCGCTCGCGCATGCGCTGCCGCAGGTGACAGTGGACGCGCGCGCGATGCGGCAGATCACCATGAATCTGATCTCGAACTCGATCCGGCTGGCCAGCGCCGGCGGCCAGGTCATCGTCTCCACCGCGCTGTCCGACCGCGGCGAGATCGCGCTGCGCATCCGCGACACCGGCCATGGCCTCTCCGAGCGCGAAGTCGCCGCCGCGATGGAGCCGTTCCGCACCCCGCCGCCCGGGGACGCCGCCGACAATTCGGCGCTGAGCCTGTCGCTGACCAAGGCCCTGGTCGAAGCCAACCGCGCCCGCTTCAACATCAAGAGCGCGGCCAATTCCGGCACGCTGATCGAAGTGGTGTTCGCACCGGTGGTGGCGGGGGCGTGAGGCGCTCAATCAGACCGGGCTGAATGCTTCCGCAAGGACGGTGCCCTCCCTCTCCCGCTTGCGGGGGAGGGCTGGGGTGGGGGTGTCTCCGCAACGGGACACTCCCGATGTGGAGAGAGCCCCCACCCGGCGCTTCGCGCCGACCTCCCCCGCAAGCGGGAGAGGTTAAACCTGCGGCACGACTGATTTAAATCACTGCCATTCCGCACGCGGCAATCACGCCGCGCGCACGGTGTCCAAAAACCTGCTGACCTCGAGCTTCAGCCGGCTGCTGTCGTTCGACAGCGACTGCGCCGCGGAGAGCACCTGTGAGGAGGCTGAGCCGGTTTCGGTCGCGCCCTGCCTGACGCTGCTGATGTTGGCGCTCACCTGCGTGGTGCCGGCGGCCGCGTTCTGGACGTTGCGCGAGATCTCGCCGGTCGCGGCGCCCTGCTCTTCCACGGCGGCAGCGATGGTGGAGGAGATCTCGGACAGCCGCTCGATGGTGCCGCCGATGGTCTTGATGGCGCCGACCGAATCCTCCGTCGCAACCTGGATGCTGGAAATCTGCTGACCGATGTCGCCGGTGGCCTTCGCGGTCTGCTCGGCCAGCGCCTTCACTTCCGAGGCCACCACCGCAAAGCCGCGTCCGGCTTCGCCGGCACGCGCGGCCTCGATGGTGGCATTGAGCGCCAGCAAATTGGTCTGGCCCGCGATGGCGTTGATGAGCTCGACCACGTCGCCGATGCGCGCGGCCGCCTTCGACAATTCGCTGACGCGGTCGTTGGTCTGCCCGGCCTGGCTGACGGCTTCGCCGGCCATGCGCGCGGAGGCCTGCACCTGGCGGCTGATCTCGTGGACGGAGGCGGTCAGCTCCTCCGCTGCGGAGGCCACGGACTGCACGTTGGTCGCGGCCTCCTCGGAAGCCGCCTCGACCAGCGTGGCAAGCTCGGTCGAGCGGCTGGCCGTGGTGGTCAACGACGTCGCCGACGCCTCGAGCTCATTGGCGGCAGACGACACGGTCTCGACGATCTCGCCGATCGCGCCTTCGAAATCGTCGGCCATCCTGATCATGTCGGCGCGACGGCGCTCGGCGGCGAGCTTGTCCTGCCTGATCTTCTCGTCCGCCTCTTCCTGCGCCTTCCGCTCGGCATTGACCTTGAACGTCTCGACGGCCTGGGCGATTTCGCCGATCTCGTCGGGACGGCCGAGCCCGGGCAGCACGATGGCGAAATTGCCGTTGGCGAGCTCGATCATCGCCGCGCGCATGGCCGACAGCGGCTTGGAAACCGAGCGGCCGATGAAGATGCCGAGGCCGAGCACGGCGGATGCGATCAGCGCGATCGCAACGCCGATCCACCACTGGATGCTGTCGCGCTGGGCATCGTTCAGCCGGTCGGCTTCGGCTCGGATCTGGTCGACCGATTTCGACACCTGCTCGATGACGGGCTCGACCGTGGAGAAGGCCTCCGACATCGCCTTGAGTTCGCTCGCCAGAGTCAGCGCGGTCTCCATCCAGGCGAAGAAATCACGCTGGTAGTCGGCGAGCTTCTGGCGCAACTCGGCCTTCGCATCGCCGGGAATGGAGGGCTCGTCGAGGCCGGTCACAAACTCGGCCGCGCGCTTCTTCATGTCGTCGCCGTATTTGGCGTCGCGACGCAGCATGAAGTCCTTCTCGTGCCGGCGCATCATCAGCATGGTCACCTTGAGCGACGGATTCCGGAGCTCATCGACCTTGGTCTCGATGCCGTGGACCGAGGCCCGCAAGCGGCCTTCGAGACCGGACTTTTCGTCGAGCCCGAGCCGCTGTCTCTGCTCGACCACCGCGGCGAAGCGGGCCTGATAGGTCTTCAGCGATACGGTCATCGCGTCGATCCTCGCAACCAGCTCGGGCTTGCCGAGTGCTGAAATCCTGGCGCGCAGCTTCTCGATATCGAGCGAAACCTGCTGGCTGATCTCGGCCTGGCGCTGCGCCCTGGCCGGCTCGCTGCGCAAGAGGAAGTCCTTCTCGGCGCGGCTTCCCTCGAGCAGCTCGACGGCGATCCTGTTGTTCAGCTCGAAGATGGTGCGCGCGTTCTCCGCGGCGCCGCGATAGAACGCCATCGCGTTCTCGCCGTAGAGATGGATGCCGCCGATCAGGACGACACCGATGACGCCGATGACCCCGATCGCCGTGATCTTGTGCGTGAGACGAAGGGAGAGCAACCGCATCTGACGAATACCCGATGGTGGCAGATACGGTTGATGAAGCGATAACGGATAAAAACTTCCGTTAATTTGCGGGCACGTATGAATACGTGTGTTTGCAATTATACTCGCCTTTATGCACGACGGGATGCACAAGGCGGCACCAAAAAAGAAGCACGGCGCTGATGGCGCCGTGCTTGGTTACCTTCAACGCTCAGCGAGCGATCAGCTGTAGATCTCGAACAGGCCGGCACCGCCCTGGCCGCCGCCGATGCACATCGTCACCACGCCCCATTTGGCCTTGCGGCGCGCACCTTCCTGCAGCAGGTGGCCGGTGAGACGGGCGCCGGTCATGCCGAAGGGATGGCCGATCGCGATCGAGCCGCCGTTGACGTTGTACTTGGCGGGATCGATGCCGAGCTGGTCGCGGCAGTACAGGCACTGGCTGGCGAAGGCTTCGTTGAGCTCCCACAGATCGATGTCGTCGACCTTGAGGCCGGTGCGCTTGAGCAGCTTCGGAATCGCGAACACGGGGCCGATGCCCATTTCGTCGGGCTCGCAGCCCGCAGTCGCCCAGGCGACGAAGCGGCCGAGCGGCTTCAGGCCGCGCTTCTCGGCGTCCTTGGCTTCCATCAAAACCACGGCGGCGGCGCCGTCCGAGAGCTGGCTGGCATTGCCGGCGGTGACGAACTTGCCGGGGCCCTTCACCGGCTCGAGCTTGGCGAGACCTTCCAACGTGGTCTCGGGCCGGTTGCACTCGTCGCGATCGACGACGTAGTCGACGATGCTCTCCGCCTTGGTCGCCTTGTCGACGACCTTCATCTTGGTCTTCATCGGGACGATCTCGTCCTTGTACTTGCCCGCCTGCTGCGACGCCGCCATGCGGCGCTGCGATTCCAGCGAGAACTCGTCCTGATATTCGCGGCTGAGCTTGTAGCGCTCGGCGACGATGTCGGCGGTATCGATCATCGCCATGAAGATGTCGGGCGCGACCTTGAGCAATTCAGGATCGATCGATTCCTTCGGCGTGCCGCCGCCGGGCATCGAGATGCTCTCGACCCCGCCGGCGACGATGCAATCGGCTCCGTCGGAGCGGATCGAGTTGGCAGCCATCGCGATGGTCTGAAGCCCCGAGGAACAGAACCGGTTCACCGAGACACCGGCGGTGGTCTTCGGCAACCCGGCGAGCAGCGCGGCCTGGCGGCCGATGTTCGGCGCGCCATGGGCGCAATTGCCGAGATAGCAGTCCTCGACATAGTCCTTGTCGACGCCGGCGCGCTTCACCGCGTGCTGGATGGCGTGGGCAGCGAGCGACATCGGCGGCGTGATGTTGAACCCGCCGCGGCCGGATTTTGCGAGGCCCGTGCGCGCATAGGAAACGATGACGGCTTCACGCATGTGTTTCTCCCTTGTCGAACGATTTTGAACGGAGCGTCCTGGCCGCCATTGGTACACAAAGTCGGGAGGCCGTGGAAAATAAAAACGCCGCCTCCGATAACGGAGGCGGCGTTGTTCCGCGGGTCGGAATATGTCGGTATCTCAGAACGTCAGCGCCTTGGCCTGCTTGACCTGCGGCAGCGCCTGCACCTTGGCGAGCAGATCGGCCGGCACCGCGCCATCGACCTCGACGAGGGCAATGGCATCGCTGCCGGGCGCGACGCGGCCGAGGTGGAAGGTGGCGATGTTGAGCTTGGCGTCGCCCAAGAGGCTCGCGAACTTGCCGATGAAGCCCGGCTTGTCCTCGTTGGTGACGTAGATCATCGACTTGCCGAATTCAGCATCGACGCGGATGCCCTTGATGTCGACGAGGCGCGGCTTGCCGTCGGCATAGACGGTGCCCGAGACCGACCGCTCCTGCCGCTCGGTGGTGACGGTCACGGTGATCAGGCTTTCATAGTCGCTCTGGGCGGCGCGGACGATCTCGTCCACCACCATGCCGCGCTCCTTGGCGACGACCGGCGCCGACACGACGTTGACCTCGCCCAGCATCGGCCGCAACAGGCCCGACAGCACGGCGGAGGTGATCGCCTTGATCTTCATCTCGGCGACGTGGCCCTCATAGGTGATCTCCACCTTGAGGATGCCGCTCTCGGTCAGCTGTCCCGCGAACGAGCCGAGCTTCTCGGCGAGCGAGATGAACGGCTTCAGCTTCGGCGCTTCTTCGGCCGTGATCGATGGGAAGTTGACGGCGTTCGAGATCGCGCCCGACAGCAGATAGTCCGACATCTGCTCGGCGACCTGGAGCGCGACGTTCTCCTGCGCTTCGGTGGTGGAGGCGCCGAGATGCGGCGTGCAGATCACGTTGGGATGGCCGAACAGCACGTTCTTGGTGGCGGGCTCCTCGACGAAGACGTCGAAGGCGGCGCCGGCGATGTGCTTGGAATTGAGCGCATCGACCACCGCCTGCTCGTCGACCAGGCCGCCGCGCGCGCAGTTGATCAGGCGCACGCCCTTCTTCATCTTGGCGATTGCGGCAGCGTCGATGATGTTCTTCGTCTTCTCGGTCAGCGGCGTGTGCAGCGTGATGAAATCGGCGCGCTTGAGCAGGTCATCGAGCTCGACCTTCTCGACGCCGATGTCCTTGGCGCGCTCCGGCGACAGGAACGGATCGAACGCGATCACCTTCATGCGCAGGCCGAGCGCGCGGTCGGCGACGATCGAACCGATGTTGCCGCAGCCGACCACGCCCAGCACCTTGCCGGTGATCTCGACGCCCATGAAGCGGTTCTTCTCCCACTTGCCGGCCTGGGTCGAGGCGTCGGCTTGCGGAATCTCGCGGGCGAGCGCCAGCATCAGGGTGATGGCGTGCTCGGCGGTCGTGATCGAATTGCCGAACGGCGTGTTCATCACGATGATGCCCTTGGCCGTGGCGGCGGGGATCTCGACATTGTCGACGCCGATGCCGGCGCGGCCGATCACCTTGAGGTTGGTCGCCTTGTCGAGGATCTTTGCGGTCGCCTTGGTCGCGGAACGGATCGCAAGGCCGTCGTAATTACCGATGATCTCGGCGAGCTTGTCCTTGTCCTTGCCGAGATTGGGCTGGAAGTCGACCTCGACACCGCGGTCTTTGAAGATCTGCACGGCAGCGGGCGAGAGCGCGTCGGAAATGAGAACTTTGGGTTTGGTCATGGGGATGATCCTCTACCCTCCCTGATGGAAGGGTTGGCGTTCGACCGGAACAGGATGATGTCGGAAGCAACTTCTGCCTCTCCCCGTCGGAACGGGGAGAGGTGAGAAAGTAAAGCTAGGCTGCCTTGGCGAGTTGCGCCTTGGTCTCGGCAAAAGCCCAGTCGATCCACTGCGTCAGCAGCTCGACGTCCTTGGCCTCGACAGTGGCACCGCACCAGATGCGCAGGCCGGCCGGCGCATCGCGATAATACGCGAAGTCGTAGCCGGCGCCTTCCTTCTCCACCAGCGCCACCAGCTTCTTGCTGAAGTCGGCTTGCGCGTCCTCGGACAGCGAGGTGATGGCAGGATCGGTGAACTTCAAGCACACCGAGGTGTTGGAACGGATCGCCGCGTCCTTGGCCAGGAAGTCGATCCACGGCGTCTTCGCCTTCCAGTCGGCGAGCACCTTGGTGTTGGCATCGGCACGCGCGATCAGCGCCTTGAGGCCGCCGATCGACTTGGCCCAGTTCAGCGCGTCGAGATAATCCTCGACGCAGAGCATCGACGGCGTGTTGATGGTCTCGCCGACGAAGATGCCCTCGTTGATCTTGCCGCCCTTGGTCATGCGGAAGATCTTCGGCAGCGGCCAGGCCGGCTTGTAGGTTTCCAGCCGCTCCACCGCGCGGGGCGACAGGATCAGCATGCCGTGGGCAGCTTCGCCGCCGAGCGCCTTCTGCCAGGAGAAGGTGACGACATCGAGCTTGGCCCAGTCCAGCGGCTGCGCAAACGCGGCCGAGGTCGCGTCGCAGATGGTCAGGCCTTCGCGGGCAGAGCTGATCCAGTCGGCGTTCGGCACGCGCACGCCCGACGTGGTGCCGTTCCAGGTGAAGACGACGTCGCTCTTGGGATCGACCTTGGAGAGGTCGGGGATCTCACCATAGGCTGCGTTGAGCTTGGTGACGTCCTTGAGCTTCAATTCCTTGACGATGTCGCTGACCCAGCCCTCGCCGAAGGATTCCCAGGCGAGCGTGGTGACGGGTCGCGCACCGAGCAGCGACCACAGCGCCATCTCGACCGCGCCGGTATCGGAGGCCGGCACAATGCCGATGCGATAATCGGCGGGCACCTCGAGCACTTCGCGCGTCAGATCGATCGCGAGCTTGAGCTTGGTCTTGCCGACCTTCGCGCGATGCGAACGGCCGAGCGCTGCGTCCTTGAGATTTTGGGCGTTCCAGCCGGGGCGCTTGGCGCAGGGGCCGGAGGAGAAATGCGGCACGTTCGGCCGCGAAGCGGGCTTCGCTACAGTCATAATATCTACCCTTCCAGATAGTCAGCCTCCCGTTGGGGGGAGGTGTCCCGCCGCGGCTGATACGGGAAACAGGAAGAGTCGTCAAGGAAGTTCCGGCGCCTCACGGCGGCGTGATGGTGCTTCCGGTGCGATATCAGGGGATTCGACCACCGCGAGCGCATTGAGCAAGTCCGTGGCCTCACTGATCAATTGCGCGGCCCGGCGGCGGCTGCCGACTTTCAAAATGCACTTGTCATTGGCCTGCACGACGTAGTCGTTGCCGACCTTGATCATTGAATAGCTTGTCATCGAAATCCCCGAACCGACAGAGCCCGGTGTCTGACGTTGCCCTAGCACCGTTCGTTCCCGGTTCAACGTGAACGACGGCTGGGTAGTTTATCAGCTGTTAATATGAACGCATGCGCGATCCGAATTCGCTGATCGCGCAAGGCTCGCGAGGAGCTGCTTCAAAAGCGGACAGTCATACCGACGTGGCTCGCTGCGAATCCGAGTCGCTTGTAGAAGCGCTGCGCATCGACGCGGCTCGCATGCGTCAGCAGCTCGACCAGATTGCAGCCGCGTGCCTTCGCTTCCGCGATCGCCCATTGCACCAACCGCTCGCCGATGCCGCGGCTGCGACAGTCAGTGGCAACGCGAACGTCTTCGAGCAGGCCGCGCACGCCGCCTTGCGAGCTGATGCCCGGCAGGATCGCGAGTTGCAGGCAGCCGACCACCCTGCCCTCGCTCTCGGCGACCACCAGCGTGAGATTCGGATCGCGCTCGACCCGCGCGAAGGCATCGTAATAGGCGGCAGGCAACGGATCCTCGACGCGTTCGCGCGCGCGGCCGAGATGATCGTCGGCGAGCATCGCCACGATCGCTGGAACGTCGTCGCGGCGCGCGCGGCGAATGGAGACGGATTCGGCGTTCATGTCAGACAACTCCAACCTCAGCGCACCGGCGGCAGGCCGAGAAACGCTTCGACCTCGCCAATCCAGCGGCGAAGCGAAGCGTACCGGCCGAGATCGAAGCCGCCCTCATGCGCCACGCGGGTATAGGCGAGCAGCGAGACGTCCGCGAGGGAAACCTCTTCACCGGCGAAGAAGCGATTGGCCGAAAGATGCTGCTCCATGCGGTCGAGCGCCGCATAGCCGCGCTTGACCTTTTCAGGGTCGAGCTCGGATGCGTCCTTGCCGAGATAAACGAGGAGGAAGCGGCACACCGCGACATAAGGCTCGTGGCTGTACTGTTCCCAGAACAGCCATTCGTCCATCTTGGCCGCAGTAAAGGCATCGCGCGGAACGAGCGCGCTGTCGCGGGCGAGATAGCGGATGATGGCATTGGACTGTGCCAGCGTGCGGCCGTCGTCGAAGGCGACAGTGGGCACCTGGCCGGCGCCGTTCATCTCGAGGAATTGCGGCGTGCGCGTCTCGCCCTTGCGGGTGTCGATCTCGATCCAGTGGTACGGCAATGCGAGCTTGTCGCAGACCCACTTCACCTTCAGGCAATTGCCGGAATTGCTGTCGCCGTAGATCTTCATCGCTGCCGCCCCACTTTGGGGCGACAGAGCATCAGGACGACGCAGCCGTGTCAACCGGCCGCAGACACGGACCTAGAACTTGTAGCCGGCGCCGACGCGAAAATTGTTCAGACTGACGGAGATGTTCTTGGCGTTCGAGAACCCGACGTGCTCCCATTCGCCGCGCAGGAACAAGCAATCCCAGAGCATATACTCAATGCCCAAGCCGGCGGTCCAACCGTAGATAAAGCTATTGGTGCGTGCCTCGGTCTGGGAGAGCGAGACAGGAGGGCCGACCGTAACGTGCTGGTGTGTCGTGACGCCGGCTACCGTCTGGTCATAGTCCCACCACTTCTGCCAGGAAACGGTGGCATAGCGCGAGACTTCGGCACGCCCGATGGCAAGGCCGCCGAACGCATAAGGCATGAAGTCTCCACCCGACCATCCGACACGACCGCGGAAGGTCGCGTAGTCCTTGAGCTGCAGCGACGCGCCTCCGCCCAGAGTTGTATCGTACGTGTAGGTGCCCGTGGGCGCCGTCTCGCCTGGAATAATCCGGCCCATCGAGTCGCTGGCCGACGAACCCAAATTGTTCATGTAGCTGTAGTTGGCTTCGACGCCCATCACGGCGTCGTAGAACTGCCAATTCCGGCCAACAAAGGCACCGAACCCCGTGGTCTGGACGTGGTTCTTCGGCAGTAGCGACCATCCTCCAACCGGTGCCTGCAGGACGCTATCGCGCAGCATGAAATCCGTCATCGACTTGGGGGCGCGGCTGAAGTCGATCTCGGAGGTGACGAAACCCCACTGACCGCCGACGTAGAAGCCATCCCAATTGACCGAGGACTTCGACAGACCGTCGGTAAAGCCGCCGCGCAGGATCGGCAGATCCGGCATATCGGCCGCGTGCGCGGCAGACACCGTCCCCAACATCACCGCTGCCAACAAAAGCCCACGCATCGCAACGCTCCATCGAACTCGAACTTTCGCTTGTGATCATGGCTCGTTAACCTTAACCAATGGTTGCGTCGGACGCCTTCGTCGCCACTCGCCATGAAAAATACGCAAAGCAAAACGGCGCGGGATGATCCCGCGCCGTTAAGAAGTCCTAACCGATCGAGATATCGATCAGCCCTTGGTGACGAGCGGCGGCGGCGGCATGTAGGCCGGCGCACTGTCGAGATTCCAGCGCACGCCGAGTTTCAGGTCGTGCGAGGTGATATCCTTGAACTTGAAGACGTTGCCCGTGGTCCCACCGGTGTAGTCCGACAGGACACCGGTTTGTCCGGGGCCCAGGTCGA
This sequence comes from Bradyrhizobium sp. TM239, assembly GCF_036247985.1. NCBI lineage: Bacteria > Pseudomonadati > Pseudomonadota > Alphaproteobacteria > Hyphomicrobiales > Nitrobacteraceae > Bradyrhizobium > Bradyrhizobium sp. TM239. The sequence continues at coordinate 406,626 of NZ_BTIR01000001.1, forward strand.
CATAGCTGTAGGCGAGTTCGAGGACGAGATTGGGATTGACCTTATAGGCAAGACCGGCATGGGCCGCCCAGGCGAAATTCCACTTCGAGCCGGTCGGCGCGCTCGCGAAGCTGGTATTTCCGACGGCGAGGTTGTTGATGCCCGTGTCGGTGAAGTTCGCGATCGAAACGCGTGCACCGCCGACGCCGGCGCCGATGAACGGCGTGATGCACCACCAGGTGCCCAGATCAACGTACGCGTTGGCCAAGACCAGCCATTCGGACTTGCTTGCGCTGTAATTGTCGATGCCGCTGTACGGCACGCCGCCCGCGGTCCCGGTGAAACGATCGGTGCCCTTGAAATTCGAATTGCCGCGATACTGCCCGGTCACGTCGGCACGGAACCAATTGTTGAACCGGTAGCCGACGCCGACGCCGTAGATGCCGGCCGCATCGAACGAAGTCTTCTGATCAAACGAGGTGAGCTGCGAGTAGGCCGACTCGCGGCCGTAGTGCAGGTCGCTCGTCTTCTGATTGCTGAAGCCGATGTCGCCGCGGAGATACCAGCCACCGAAGTCGGCGGGCGGGGCGGGCGGCGCGTACATGGGAGGGGGAGCGGCGATCGGCATATCGGCAGCAAACGCCATCGACGAGATCAGGGTTGCCGCACCCGCGGCAAGGAGAGACTTAACGCTACGCATTGGCTTCGTCCTTTTGGCCGGTGAGGCAAATACACAGGCCTCACGTTCTGGAAACTCACGGAGCGGACGATGCCAGCAAATGTTTAAGCGCCACTTAACCCTAATTTTTAAGGTTGATTTTTCCTGACTGCTCGCGCGCATGGACGCGAAGCGTTGCAAAATTGCAGCGCCTCGCGCCGCAATTGCTAACGATGTGTGAAAGTGCGGTGCGGCGAGAGAGGAAACGTTAACGCGCGTGCCGCGGCAGCTTGGGCAGGAACACTGCAAGCAGCCCAATCGCGGGCAACCAGGCGCAGACCTGGTAGACGAACTCGATCGAGGTGTGGTCCGCGAGCGTGCCGAGCACGGCGGCGCCCAGGCCCCCGATGCCGAAGGCAACGCCGAAGAACACGCCGGAGATCATGCCGAATCTGTGCGGCACCAGCTCCTGCGCGAACACGATGATCGACGACGTCGTCGAGGAGATGATCAGGCCGATGATCACGCTGAGCACCGCGCTCGCATAGAGCCCGGCAAAGGGCAGCGCCAGCGTGAACGGCAGCGCGCCCAGGATCGAAATCCAGATCACGATCTTGCGGCCGAAGCGATCGCCCAAGGGACCGCCCAGAAACGCGCCGACCGCGTTCGCCGCGAGGAAGAGGAAGAGATAGATCTGCGCGGCCTGCGTCGACACGCCGAACCGATCGATCAGGTAGAAGATGTAGTAGCTCGACAGGCTCGAGACGTAGAGCTGCTTGGAGAACAGCAGCGCGACCAGCACGAGCAGCGCGACGGCGACGCGGCGCGAGCTCGGCGCGTCGGGATGGGCTTGCACCGCCGCCGTCTTCTTCGCCTTGATCTGCGGCGCGTACCAGCGGCCGATGCGCCAGAGGATGAGGATCGCGAGGAACGCGATCGAGGAGAACCAGGCGATGCTGCCCTGCCCGAATGGCACCACGATGAGAGCCGCCAGCACCGGCCCCATCGAGGTGCCGAAACTGCCGCCGAGCTGGAACACCGATTGTGCAAAACCGTAGCGGCCACCGGAGGCGAGCCGCGCGATGCGCGCGGATTCGGGGTGAAACACCGCCGAGCCGAGACCGACCAGCGCGGCGGCAACGAGGATGACGAGATATTGGTGCGCGGCACTGAGCAGCAAGAGGCCGAAGAAGGTCGAGGCCATCCCGATCGCCAGCGAATAGGGCTGTGCCTTCTTGTCGGTGTAATGCCCGACCACCGGCTGCAGCAGCGAGGCCGTGAACTGGAAGGCGAGCGTGATCATGCCGATCTGCGCGAAGTCGAGCGCGTAGGTATCCTTCAGGATCGGATACACCGAGGCGATCAGCGACTGCATGGTGTCGTTGAGGAAGTGCGAGAAGCTGATGCCGGCGAGCACGACATAGGCCGGCCCCGCCGCTTTGGCGGCGGGTGCCACGTCGGCGACGACGACGGGCTCGGTCAGCGTTTCCTCTGAGACGACGACAGGCTTGTTCAATGCAGCGGTCCCGGCAGGCGCGGCGAACCGCCGCATCCGCTCATTACGATGCAAGCGGCGATGGAACCACCGTCAATCGCAAATGGCTGGAATGCGCGGGTCTTACCCTCCCCGCGAGTCCGATATCGCAGGGTGGGCAAGGGCGCCATTGCGCCGTGCCCGCCATCTTTCCGATACGGTGCCAGAAGCGTGGGCACGCTGTCGCTTTGCCCACCCTGCGATACTGGTGCTTGAAAGACCTTACGCCGCAGCCTGGCCGAGCGCGGAGACGATGATGTCGACGACGTCCTCGACCAGGACGCGGTCTTCGCCCTCGCCCATGACGCGGATCACAGGCTCGGTGCCGGAGGAGCGGATCAACAGGCGGCCGTGGCCGTTGAGCCGTCTCTCGCCGTCGGAGATTGCCGATTTGACGTCGGAATCGTCGAGCGGCTTGCCGCCCTTGTGGCGGACGTTCTTGAGGATCTGCGGCAGCGGATCGAAGCGGTGGCAGACTTCCGACACGGGCCGGCGCAGCTTCTGCACCACCGCGAGCACTTGCAGCGCGGCGACAAAACCGTCGCCGGTGGTGGCGTAGTCGGACAGGATGATGTGACCCGACTGCTCGCCGCCGAGATTGTAGCCGCCATTCAGCATCTGCTCGAGCACGTAGCGGTCGCCGACCGGCGTGCGTACGAGATCGAGCCCCTGCTCCTTCAGGAAGCGCTCGAGCCCGAGATTGGACATCACGGTGGCGACGATGCCGGGACGCGACAGGCGGCCGTCTTCCTTCCAGCTCTGCGCGATCACCGCGAGCAGCTGGTCGCCGTCGACCACATGACCGCGCTCGTCGACCAGGATGACGCGATCGGCGTCGCCGTCGAGCGCGATGCCGATGTCGGCGCGCATCTCACGCACCTTCCGCGACAGTGCTTCCGGCGACGTCGAGCCGCAATCCTTGTTGATGTTGAAGCCGTCGGGCTCGACGCCGATCGGCACGACGTCGGCGCCCAATTCCCACAGCGCTTCCGGCACCACCTTGTAGGCGGCACCGTTGGCGCAATCGATCACGACGCGCAGGCCGTCGAGCGAGAGGTCGCGCGGCAGCGTACGCTTGGCGAATTCGATGTAGCGGTCATGCACGCCGTCGATACGGCGGGCGCGGCCGAGGCTCGCGCTCTGCGCCAGCCGCTTGTCGATGGGCTCGTCGAGCAACTGCTCGATCTGCCTCTCGACGTCGTCAGAGAGCTTGAAGCCCTGCGGGCCGAACAGTTTGATGCCATTGTCCTCGAACAGATTGTGCGAGGCCGAGATCATGACGCCGAGATCGGCGCGCATCGACTTGGTCAGCATCGCAACCGCCGGCGTCGGCATCGGGCCGACCAGCAGCACGTCCATGCCCACCGAGGTGAAGCCGGCGACCATCGCGTATTCGATCATGTAGCCGGACAGGCGGGTGTCCTTGCCGATCACGACCCGGTGGCGGTGGTCCCCGCGCTGAAACGCGAGGCCTGCGGCTTGGCCGACCTTGAGCGCGAGTTCCGGCGTGATCAGTCCGTTGGCGCGGCCCCGAATCCCGTCCGTCCCGAAATATTTGCGGCTCATATCGTCCCCCAAGCAACAACCAGGGGATCCCCTTGACAACCACGGGCTGCCCGAACGGGGCCCGCATCCCTGATTTGCTAGGCGTCTTATAATGCCTGCGAGGCTAACTTGGCTTCAAAAAATATGATGAATCATTACGGAACCGGGGCGCCGCCCGCTCCGATAACGTCTTGTTAACATTATATTTCCTGCCCGTGGCGCCGGAACAGGGTGGAACCCGTTTTAATCGCTGCGCTTCACGTGGCCATCCCCGCGGCTCGGCGCCGGCTGGGTGACGTTGACGGGATCGGAGCCCGGAAAGGTCTCTTCCAGCCCCTCTTCCAGGGCTTCCTCGAGATCGCGCTTCTCCTTGATCTCTTCCGGCGAAGGTCCAGCGTGCGGCCTCGTCATGGCGACCTCCTGCAAAACGGTCTGCAAACGGATTTGGCTGTGCATCCAACCATGCTAGATGACCCCGAAATCTTCCGATGCAAGACTCTTGGTACAAGACGGGCCGGGGAAACGATCATGAAACATATCACCTGTATCGACGATCTTCGCACGCTGCATAAGCGCCGCGTGCCGAAGGCGTTCTTCGACTATTGCGACCGCGGCTCCTATGCCGAGGAGACGCTGCGCGCCAACCGCGAGGATATGCAGGCGATCAAGTTCCGCCAGCGCATCCTGGTCGACGTCTCCAAGCGCGACACCTCGACCAGGATCCTCGGCGAGCCCTCGACCATGCCGCTGATGCTCGCGCCCGTCGGCCTGCTCGGCATGCAGCATGGCGACGGCGAAATTCATGCCTGCCGCGCAGCGCAGGCCGCCGGTATCCCGTTCACGCAATCGACCATGTCGATCTGCTCGATCGAGGACATCGCTGCCAATGTCGAGAAGCCGTTCTGGTTCCAGCTCTACGTCATGAAGGACCGCGGCTTCATCAAGGAATTGATCCAGCGCGCGATCGCGGCCAAGTGCAGCGCGCTGGTGCTCACCGTGGACCTCCAGGTGATTGGCCAGCGCCACGCCGACATCAAGAACGGCATGACGGTGCCCCCCGAGTGGTCGCTGTCGAAGCTGCTGGATTTCGCCAGCAAGCCCACCTGGGTCTCCGGCGTGCTGCAAGGCAAGCGCCGCACCTTCGGCAACATCGCCGGCCACGTGAAGAACACCGAGGATCTCAATCGCCTTGCCGAGTGGACGGCCTCGCAGTTCGACACGTCGCTGAACTGGAAGGACGTCGAGTGGGTCCGCAGCATCTGGCCGGGCAAGCTCGTCATCAAGGGCATCCTCGACGTCGAGGACGCCGAGGAAGCCGCCAAGACCGGCGCGCAGGCGCTGGTCGTCTCCAACCATGGCGGCCGGCAGCTCGACGGTGCACCGTCCTCGATCGAGGTACTGCCCGAGATCGCCGACGCGGTCGGTGACAGGATGGAGATCATGTTCGACGGCGGCATCCGCTCCGGCCAGGACGTGATGCGCGCGCTCGCGCTCGGCGCAAAATCCTGCATGCTCGGCCGCGCTTATGCCTACGGCTTAGGGGCCGGCGGCCAGGCCGGCGTCGCCAAGGCGATCGACATCATCCAGAAAGAGCTGCTCACCACCATGGGCCTGTGCGGCGTCAACAGGATCGACGAGATCGACGATCACGTCATCGCGGTGTGACGGCTTTGAGGCGAGAAAGCCGGCTTCAAATCACCGCTGTCGTCCCGGACAAGCGTAGCCCTCGACAATGCGCAGCGTTGTCGAGAGCGTAGCGCCGATCCGGGACCCATAGCCACAGGCGGGCGTGGTTATGGGGACTCGGAGTGACCTGCTTCTTCTCACTGTGGTTATGGGTCCCGGATCTGCGCTGACGCTTGTCCGGGACGACAGCGGAGTTTGTGGCGGTCGTTGGGTCTTATAACTCCCCACCTCACATCGGCGGTGTAATTCCGTCCCGGCCCACATTCACCCGGTTGGCTTCCAGCGAGCCGTCGTCCTTCTTCGCCGCGCCGAAGATGATCAGCTTGGCGCCCGGCTTCACTTCCGGCTTGTCGGTGGCGATGAAGGTGACGATCGGCGTGTCCGGCGGCACCAGGACTTTCTTCTCGCCGTCCTTGTATTTGACCGTGATGTGCTGGCCGTCGGTGCCCTTCACCGTCTGCGCCACGGTGGCATTGGTCATGGTTGAATTGGCACGCGCGTCCCAGGGACGAAAACCCTCGGCCGCGCCGCGCTGGTTCTCCGGGAAGATGTGCACCGCGATCGCCTTCTGCGTGCCGTCCGGCTCGGGCATGGCGGTGACGCCGATATAGGAGCCTTCCTTGATTTCCGACAGCTCCGTCTTCACCACGGCGAAGACGGCGACGTTGTCGGTCATGCGCACCTTCACGTCGCTGCCTTCGCGCGTCTTGATGCCGAGGATGTTGCCGTCGACACTCTCGATGGTGCCGCGGATGCGGACCGTCGGCGCCTGCTGCGCCGAGGCCGCAAACGGAGCGAGGGCGAGGATCGCCGCGAGCAGGCCGGATTTCATCGTCGCATTCAGCATGATCCGGTCCTTTCTCACATCGGCGGCGTCAGGCCGTCGCGGCCGACGCTGACGCGGTTGGTCTCGAACGAGCCGTCCGGCAATTGCTTCATGAAGGCGATGACCTTGGCGCCGGCCTTCAGGTCGGACTTGTCGCCGGGCACGAAGGTCACCACCGGCGTGTTGTCGGGGACGAACACCTTCTTCTCGCCGTCCTTGTACTTGACCAGCAGCGTATGGCCGTCATTGCCGACCACGCTCTCCGACACCGTGGCGTTGGTCATGCTGGAGTTCGGCTTGAGGTCATAGGGCCGCGAGCCCTCGCCGGTGCCGCGCATGCTCTCCGGAAACACGTGGACCTCGACCGCGTTCTGGCCGCCGTCAGGTCCCGGCACCGTGGTGGCGCCGACGAAGGAGCCGACCTTGATGTCGGCGAGTGAAATTTTGGTAATCCCCGATACGTTCACGTCAGGAGCGATGCGCAGCTTGACGTCCTCGCCACTGCGCGACTTGACCTGCATCGTGTCACCATTGACGCTTTCGATCGTGCCACGCACGCGCGTCGGCACCGGCGCCCTCTGCGCGAAGGCATAGAGGGTGGAAGCAGCCACCATCGCGACGGCGATCAGTGGACGTGTGAAAGTTGCACGTTGAACAGACATGACGGTCTCCGATTGTCCCCACGGATGGAGAACTCCGGACGACGCGCGCTATTCTCTCAAGTCTTTGTGAGATCGGCCTCGACCAGCGCCCGCAGCTCGGCCGTGACCTCTGGCCGCCGGCCGAACCACAGCTCGAAGCCGCGCACCGCCTGGTGCAGCAGCATGCCGAGCCCGTCGGCGGTCTTCAGGCCGCGCGCCGTTGCGGCGGCGAGCAGCGGCGTCACCAGCGGCACATAGACGAGGTCGGCGACCACCGCCGCCGGTGGCAGGCGCGCCACGTCAACGTCGAGTGGGGGCTGGCCGTGCATGCCGAGCGAGGTGGTGTTCACGAGAAGTTTTGCGCGCGGCAGCACGTCGTCGATCCCGTCCCACGTTACGGGATCGACGTTCGGCCCGAACTGTCTTGCCAGCGTCTCGGCCCGCGCGATGGTGCGATTGGCCAGATGGATGCGCTTGATCCCACGCTCGAGCAGGCCGAACACGACCGCCCGCGAGGAGCCGCCGGCCCCGAGCACCAGCGCCTCCTCGGCGACATCCCAGCCGGGCGCGCTGGCGTCGAGATTGCCAATGAAACCTTCGACGTCGGTGTTGGTCGAGCGCAGCTCGCCGTCGGCAAACCACAGCGTGTTCGCCGCGCCGACGGCCTTGGCGCGGGCGTCGGGCGTCGACAGCGCCAGCACACCTTCCTTGTGCGGGATGGTGACGTTGGCCCCGACGAAGCCGCGCAGTGACAGCCGCAGCACGAAATCGCGCAGATCCTCGGGCGGAACCGCTTCGATGACATAGCCGCCGGCAATGCCGAGCGTGCGCAGCCAGTAATGATGGATCAGCGGCGAGCGCGAATGCGCGGCCGGCCATCCGATCAGACAGGCTGCAGGAGCTTTGGGCGCGGTCATCTCTTCCTCGGGGTCGTATCCGAGGCGATCCATTTCGCGTCGCGCCCGCTCTGTCAAGCGCGCGGGCGCCGCAGCGCCGGTCAGGCCGGCCGGCGCGAGAACGGCGCGCCGTCAGCTCGCGGCAGCCTCCTCGCCCGCGCCGCCCTTGATGTCGGCAATCGCGCGTTCGAGGCTCTGGCGATAGCGCGCCCGCGGCGGCGTCACGCCATGGGTGAGCAGCGCGCGGCGGACCGCGGGCGAAGCCCCCGTGATGAACAGCCGGATGCCCTGGCGGTGAGCCTTGGCGGCGACGCGGCCGAGCACGTTCGCCGCCGTCGAATCCAGGAACGGCACCGCGGCGAAATCGACCACGAAGGCCTTGCGCTTGTCGGCGACCTCGTCGAGCACGCCTCCGATGGCGGAGGCCGCGCCGAAGAAGAACGCGCCGGTGATGCGATAGACCAGCACGTCGCGATCGACCGCAAGCGCAGGATCGTAGCGAACGCGCTCGCCATTGCCGTCGTCGGGACGATCGCCGGCGACCAGTGGCGAGCGTTCCTCGATGCCCGTCATCTCCGCCATGCGATGGATGAACAGCACCGCGCCAAGCGCGAAGCCGACCAGGATGCCTTCGGTGAGATCGCGGAAGATCGTCAGCAGGAAGGTCGCGAGCAGCACGACCGCATCGCCCCACGACGAACGCAGCAGCGTGGCGAATTCGTGCTTCTCCGCCATGGTCCAGGCCACCACGACCAGCACCGAGGCGAGCGCGGCCAGCGGAATGTAGCTGGCGAGCGGCGCCGCGATCAGCATGAACAGCAGCAGGAACACGGAGTGCAGCATGCCGGCCAGCGGCCCGCGCGCGCCGGCGCGGATGTTGGTCGCGGTGCGCGCGATCAGGCCGGTGACGCAGATGCCGCCGAACAGCGCCGCTCCGATATTGGCCGCGCCTTGCGCCACCAGCTCGCAATTGGAGCGGTGACGGCGCCCGGTCATGCCGTCGGCAACCACGGCAGACAGCAGCGATTCGATGGCGGCCAGCAGCGCGAACGAGATCGCATCCGGCAGCACGGCGGTCGCCTTCGCAATCGAGAACGCCGGCAGCGCCGGCGAGGGCAATTCGCGCGGAATGCCGCCGAAGCGCGATCCGATGGTTTCCACCGGCAGGGAGAGCACGGCGCACGCAACGGCGGCGAGCACGACCGCGATCAGGATACCGGGCCAGGATGGCCGCCAGATTCGCAAGGCCGCGATGATGGCGATGCTGACGATTGCGACCGCGACGGCGGATGGATTGATGGTGTTGAGACCGCCGGCGAGCGCGACCAGCTTCGGGACGAACTCGCTGGGCTCTTTTCCTGCAAGCGTGATCCCGCCGAGATCGCGAAGCTGGCTGGCGAAGATGATCACAGCGATGCCGGCCGTGAAACCAACCGTCACCGGATAGGGAATGAACTTGATGTAGGTACCGACCCGCAACAGGCCCGCGGCGACCAGGAACAGGCCCGCCATCAGGGTGGCGAGGATGACGCCGTCGACGCCGTGACGCTCCGCGGTCGCTGCGACCAAGACGATGAACGCGCCGGCGGGTCCGCCGATCTGGAACCGGCTGCCGCCGAGCAGCGAGGCGATGAAGCCGCCGACCACCGCGGTATAAAGGCCGCGGTCCGGCGTGACGCCCGAGGCGATCGCGATCGCCATCGACAGCGGCAGCGCCACGATCGCAACCGTCAGCCCCGCGAAGACGTCGGCGCGGAAGTCTGCGACGCCGTAGCCTTCCCGCCAGACGGTGACGAGCTTCGGCAGATACAGTTCGGCAAAGGTCGGCTGGCGCAGCTGGTGCAACCGGCTTGCGTGATCGCTTGTGATGCTCATTTCAGCCCCACGATGCTCCGAAACATCGTGCGTCCCGTGTTGCCGAGGCGCGACGATGCGCTAGCCCATCTTTATCCCGAGCACGATCAACGCCCGATCATGCTCCGACGCGGCGCGGCGGCCCGGGCTCCTTCAGGCGAACGCCGCGCCCGCCGCTGTCGCTGCGGACCTGCTCGCCGATCAGCTCGACGCCGGCCCGGTCGAACGCCTCGACCACCTTGATCAGGGTCTCGACCACGCCACGCACATTGCCGGTGCTGGCCTCCATCCGCTGGATGGTTGGCAGCGAAACGCCAGCGAGCTCGGCCAGGGTTTTCTGGTCAATGCCGAGCAGCGCGCGGGCTGCCCGCATCTGGAACGCCGTGATCACCTTGGCCTCACTTACCAGCACCTATAAGTGATATCTCAGACATATACAATGATGCAAAATACATCAATCTGAGCCAAATGCAAGAGGTTGCCGAGCGGTCTCCTCCGGCATTGCAATGACGAGTGGCGAGGGCTCGGCCAAATGGAACGCCGCACTCATGGAGACAGCCCCCACCCCACCCTCTCCCCGTCAAGAACGGGGAGAGTGAGCCAGTGGAGCACTCCTTACGGCGCGAGGCGGATCACGCCGCGTGTTGATGCGCGGCGATGATCTGGTCGGCGGCGCGGCCTGTGACTTCGGCCATGTGGTCGAACTGGCGGGTGAAGCTGCCGGCGCCGGCAGTGGCCGAGCGCAGCTCCACGATCAGTTCGCCGATCTCGGCTTCCGGCATCATGGCGCGGACGCAGTCCCAGCCGCCCCAGCCGTCACGCGTGTCGAAGCCGAGGATCTGGCCGCGCCGCGCCGACAGGATCGCGTTGATCTTGGCGGTGGCGTCGGTCGGACAGACGATCTCGACCACGTGGATCGGCTCCAGCAGCACTGACTGACAATGCGGCAGGCCTTCGTTGAGTCCGATCCGCGCCGCGGTGCGGAAGGCGAGATCGGAAGAGTCAACGCTGTGATAGGAGCCGTCGGTCAGCGTCACCTGCAAATCGGTGACAGGGAAACCGAGCGGACCGCGCGTCAATCCGTCGACGACGCCTTCTTCCACCGCGCCGATGTAGTTACGCGGCACGGCGCCACCAACGACCTTCTCGGCGAACTTGAAGCCCTCGCCGCGCGGCAACGGCCTGATGTCGAGCACGACGTCGCCGAACTGGCCGTGGCCGCCGGACTGCTTCTTGTGGCGGCCGCGCTGGACGATCGGCTTGCGGATGGTCTCCTGATAGCCGATGGCGGGTGGATGCGAGGTGATCTTGACGCCGAAGCGGTCGCGCAGCCGCTCGCCGGCGACGCGCAAGTGCATCTCGCCCTGTCCCCACAGCACGGTGTCGTGGGTCTGGGCGTTCATCACGATGACGAGCGAGGGATCCTCCTCGTGCAGCCGCGTCAGCGCCTGGCCGAGCTTGACGTCGTCCTTGCGATCGGTGGCCGCAACCGAGATCGCAAGCACAGGCGGCGTCGGCTCCGCGACCGCGAGCGCTGCAGGCGGGGTCTTGCCGCTCGAAACCGTGTCGCCGGTCTTGACCGGATCGAGCTTGGCGAGCGCCACCGTGTCGCCGGCTTCGGCCGCGGCACGCTTGGTGTCGTAGGCGCCGTTGACGGCGAGGATGCCGGAGATGCGGCCCGCTCCCCCGGAAGCGGATTGCAGCGTGGCGCCGTCGTCGAGATGGCCGGCGAGCAGCCGCGTCAACGACAGTTTGCCGCCATGCTGCGAATGCAGCGTCTTGAACACGAATCCGAGCGCGTCCCTGGTCTCGGGTACGCCGAGACGTTTTGCGGTCTCCGCTATTCCCGGCGCCTCGTGGCGCAGCGCCTTCATCAGGCGCAGCACACCGTTCTCGCGCGCGGCTGCCCCTAACAGCACAGGGCAGATCACCCCTTCGCGCAATTCGCGGGCGAGATCGTCGAACACGGCATCACGCGGCGGCTGAATGTCTTCGAGCAGTTGCTCCATCAGCGCGTCGTCGTGGTCGGCGAGCTTCTCCAGCATCGAGAAGCGGGCTTCCTTCTCGCGATCGAGATTGCCGCCTTCGAGCGCGACCACCTCGGAGGCCTTGTGCTCGCGATAGATGAAGGCGCGCTCCAGCGCGAGATCGACGAAGCCTTCGATCAGCTCGTCCTTCCAGATCGGAATCTGGCGCAGCACCAGCGGCACGCGGGAGGCGGGCTGCAGCATTGCGAGCGACTCGCGGATGCGCTGGCTCGCACGGTCGATCTTGTTGAGGAACAGGAAACGCGGGATCTTCAGCTCCTCCAGCTCGCGCAGGATGATCTGAAGCTGCGGCAGCTTCTTCTCGTCGGCCTCGCAGACCACGATCGCGGCATCGACCGCGGGCAGCGCGGCGCGCATGTCGTGGGCAAACTCGACGGAACCGGGACAATCGAGGAAGGTGTAGCTGTCGCCCATGAAACTCGTGGTGGCGGCAGTGAGCCCGACGGTCATCTTGTGATGACGGGCCTCTGGGGCGGCGTCGCCGACGGAGGTTCCGGCGTCGACGCTGCCGGCGCGGGGGATTGCGCCCGTTCGCGCCAAGATAGCTTCGAGAAGTGTGGTTTTACCGCTTTGGAAAGGGCCCACCAGCGCGATGCACCGTGGACCTCGGGGACTTCTGACGTCTTGTCCCATTCGCCGCCTCCTTGGTGTGGAGCTCGGCCCATGATTGGGTCGGCAAACGCAGATGCTCTGCCGGTCCCCGAGATTTGGCAAGCATCAAACGTCGCTGCGGTGCGTCGTCCGTGTTCCACCTCGCCCGAAGGGAGAGGTGGAAGAGGAGCTCTGCATGATCGTCAACGGCCCGGACGAAGTTCCAGGCTTTCGAGGCCGGCGGCGACGTTGAGGCCAACTTGGCCCTGCACGCTGAGCGGCTGGAGCGCGATCGAATTGTTGGAGCCGCCGACCAGCACGTTGCCGCCCAAGCCGACACCGATCGAGGCGCTGCCCTGCGCGCCGGCATAATTGCCGGAGAGGTCGCCGGGGCCGAGCCGGTCGACCGGCGCAAACACGCCCCACGCCAAAGCCGTCTCCTGGGTGATGCCGATGTCGAGCCCCACCTTGCGGATCGTCGCGACATAGCGATCGTCGGGCAGACCGTCGGCGCGCAGCACGCAGCCGAGATGGGTCACCGATCCCACGATGAAGCCGACGCTGGCGCCGCCGCGGCATTCGAGCACGCCGACCCGCGCCATCCGCTGCTGCGCACTGCCGCCCACGCTGGAGGCGACGAGGCTGGCGGCGGCGAGCCCGGCGAAGACGAACGAACGGCGCATGAAATATCTCCGGCGATGAATGGAATGCGAGCAGAGAGGGTGCCCCACCCGTGTTGCGCGTCTATGCCACAAGAGCCGTGGTCGTGCCAGATCATACGCGCTTGGAATCGAACCTGCGGAGAGAGCCCCCACCCTCTCAAGGCGAGCTCTGCTCGTCCCGCCCCCGTAAGAACGGGGCGAGGGAGCGAGAGAGCGGCGCGCGTCCCTCACGATGCCGCCTCGTTGAAGCACAAACAAAAAGGCCCGCACGAAGCGGGCCTTTCCAATTTGTACTGTCGCAACGCGATCAGCGCAGGTTACCGCAGAAGCGCTGGATGCGCTTGCAGGCGTCTTCGAGATCCGAGGTCTTGGTCGCATAGGAGATGCGGAACGCAGGGCCGAGGCCGAACGCCGACCCCTGCACCACCGCGACGCCTTCGGTTTCCAGCAGCTCGGTGACGAAGGTCTCGTCATTGTCGATCACCTTGCCGGACGGCGCGGTCTTGCCGATCGTGCCGGCGCAGGACGGATAGACGTAGAACGCACCCTCGGGGCGCGGGCATTCGATCCCCTTGGCCTGGTTGAGCATGGAGACGACGAGGTCGCGCCGCTCCTTGAACACCTTGTTGTTGGCGGGGATGAAGTCCTGCGGACCGTTCAGCGCTTCCACCGCGGCCCATTGCGCAATCGAGGACGGGTTCGAGGTCGACTGCGACTGGATGGTCGACATCGCCTTGATCAGCTGCGCGGGGCCACCGGCATAGCCGATGCGCCAGCCGGTCATGCAATAGGCCTTCGACACACCGTTCACGGTGAGCGTGCGGTCGTAGAGTTTCGGCTCGACCTGCGCGACCGTGGTGAACTGGAAGTCGTCATAGACGAGATGCTCGTACATGTCGTCGGTCATCACCCACACATGGGGATGCTTCACCAGCACGTCCGTGAGCGCCTTCAGTTCCGAACGCGTATAGGCGGCTCCCGTCGGATTCGACGGCGAGCACAGGATCACCCATTTGGTTTTCGGCGTGATCGCACGCTCGAGCGCCTCGGCCTGGAGCTTGAAGCCGGTCGCGGCGGTGCAGACCACCGGCACCGGCTCACCGCCGGCGAGCGCCACCATCTCAGGGTAGCTGACCCAGTACGGCGCGGGAATGATCACCTCGTCGCCCGGATTGATGGTCGCCATCAGCGCGTTGTACAGCACCTGCTTGCCGCCGGTGCCGACGATGATCTGGTTCGGCTTGTAGGTGACGCCGTTCTCGCGCTGAAACTTCGCGATGATCGCGTCCTTCAGCTCGGGGATGCCGTCGACCGCGGTGTACTTGGTCTTGCCGGCCTCGATGGCGCGGATCGCCGCCAGCTTGATGTTGGCGGGCGTGTCGAAGTCGGGCTCGCCGGCACCGAGGCCGATGACGTTGCGGCCCGCCGCTTTCAGCGCGCGTGCTTTATCCGTGACCGCGATGGTCGCGGACGGCTTCACACGGTCGAGCGCAGCGGCAAGGAAGGACATCGTCATCTCCTGACAAGCGTCGAAAAGCCCTGGGCCTCACGACTGTGATTGTGGGAATGAGATACCCTAAAACGTGTGCCGCTGCGCCGCAAGAAACTTCGGCCCGATCTCGGAAAAACTTACGGATTTGGAGCGGTTCAAGCAGCGATTTCCAGCAATTTTCCGCAACTTTACCGCGCGAATCGCTCATATCCCGGAAGGCTTGTCCTCGGAGCAATTTTTGCGCGTTGAGCGTCGCCGGGAAACCACTCTTCGTCATGCCCGGGCTCGTCCCGCCTGCGCGGCCGAAGCCGCTTCGGCGAGGCGAAGGCCCGGGCATCGACGTTCTTTGTGCGGCAAGTCAGACGTGGATGGTCGGGACGAGCCCGGCCATGACGATGCGGAAGCATTGGCGCCCTAATCCCGATCGTCCATGCGATGGCCGACGTGCTTCACGGCCTCGTAGAGCGTTGCGTCCGCAGATTGACGAACACGTGATCCGATTTGCATCGTCGCGCGGAAATGATCTTCCGCAGCGCTGCAGTGCGGTAGGGTTTTCGAGTTTTTCTATCGGCCGGGCCTTGCGGCGGATTCGCATCGGCATCATTGTTTAGCCGCGTCGCGGAACAACAAGCGCCGCGCCTCCCCGTCTTCCGGAATCATTCTCAGAATGTACAAGCTCTATTCGATGCAACGCTCGGGCAACAGCTACAAGGTCCGCCTTGCGCTGGCGCTGCTCAACGTGCCTTACGAAGCGATCGAGGTGGACATTCTGCGCGGCGAGAGCCGCACGCCGGACTTTCTGACCAAGAACCCGTCGGGACAGGTGCCGCTGCTCGAGGTCGGCGACGACCGCTTTCTCGCCGAGTCCAACGCCATCCTCTGGTACGTCGCCGTCGGCACGCCGCTCGCACCGGAGAACCGCATCGACCGCGCCGAGGCGCTGCAATGGATGTTCTTCGAGCAGCACGCGCTGGAGCCGAACATCGGCGCCGCCTATTTCTGGCTGTCATTGGTCAAGGGCGGGCGCGACCTCCAGACCCATTCGCTGGAGGATTGGATGGAGCGCGGCTATGGCGCGCTCCAGGTGATGGAGAACCACCTCAAGACCAACGCCTATTTCGCCGCGCGCCAGCTCACGGTCGCCGACATCGCACTGTACGGCTACACCCACCTCGCCGACCGCTGCGACTTCGACCTCCAGGCCTTCCCGGCGATCCGCGACTGGCTGAAGCGGGTGGAAGCTGCGCCGGGCTTCGTATCGATGGACTGGCGGCCGGCCGACGTCGACGCCCCCGCCAGCATTGCCGCCGGGGCCTGAGCGCGCCCTGCGCTCTGGCGAATAGCGGGCACAAAGGTAACATTCGCCGCAATCCCGCCATTTTCGGCGCGCTTGCCGCCGCAATATTGCCGGTTGAAACTGGGAAATTGTGGAAAGTCGCGGGTGATTCGCTCGCGTGTTGAGGGATTTAGACCATGATACGGGCGTCCGGCACGGCAGGCTTTCAGGGCCATCCCGCTACCGTCGCGTCTTCCCGGCTGACCAACGCGGTCGTGGCCTCGCTCGCCGTCGCCGCGCTCTCGCTGTGCCTGATCGTCACCCTGACGGTGCTGTCGACCAAGGCGACCATGGCGATGGGCCTGCCGGTCTGATTCCCGTTTCATCCTGGTCCAGCCTTCAAGGCGCCGCGTGGCCCGTGCCGACCGGCATCGCGACAGGACGTCGATGAAGTCACCCGTGGTAGTCGTTGCAATCGCACTCACTGCGGCCATCCTGGTCGCGGCGTCGCTGTTGATCGTCGTCGGCACCCGCAAGGGCCCGGGGACGTCCACGCTGAATGCGCCCGCCCTGCGAGAGCCCCTCAAGCACGCGCATCTGGTCTAAAATCGTCCGAAAACCTTACGCTTGTGCGCAAGCGCGCCTTAAGCACATCGCAGGAAAGCGCATCGCAGCGGCGCAACGATCAGCCAGTGTTGCGGCCTTAGCTCGTTCGGGAAGGAGCGAGACTGGCCCATGCGGTTCGGATGGCGTGCGATCTCCGGTCCGGTGCTGACGGCAGCGACCCTGCTGCTGGCGATGCTTTTCGATCGCTTTACCCCTGCTCTCTCACCCGCCCCGCTGCTCGTCGGCATCGTGGCGCTCGCCGGCGCACTATCGGGCCTCGCCTCCGCCGCCACCAGCGCGGCCGTCGCGGTGATCGGTGCGGCGCTGCTCCTGCTCAGCCGCCAAGGCGTTTCCGGCCCTGCCACCACCGATCTGGTCCAGCTCGGCCTGCTGGCGATCACGACTGCCGCCACCGCCGCTATCACCGGCCTGATGCGCGAGCGGCTGCTCGGCACGTTCGCGGCCGAGCGCCGCAACCATGCCACGGCGGCACGGCTGTCGGCCGCGCTCGACCAGGTCGATATCGGCATCGTGCTGCTCGATGCCGAGACGCGCGCCGAGTTCATCAACCGCGCGTTCCGCGATTATTTCGCGGTGCCGGACGAGATCGCCGACGGCAAGCCGCCCTTCATCGCCCTGATGTATCACGGCCGCGACATCGGCGCGTTCGAGCTGCCCGAAGACGAGCTCGGCACCTTCATCGCGCAGCGCATGGAGATGGTGCGCATCGGCGATGCCACGCCGATCAACATCGCCTTGCGCAGCGGCGAGGTGCTGCGCTTCGTCTGCGCCGCGCTGCCCGACGGCGGACGCATGCTCAGCTACACGCCGGTGACCGACCTCGTGCGCCACACCGACGCGCCCTCCCGCGCCGACTACTACCGGTCGCTGCGCGATCCTGCGGACCGCAGGCTGATCCGGCATCTGCGCGTCGCGGAGTGATGCGACTGGCGATTGATCGGCACGCCCATCATCACGTATGAAGGACGTTCCATTGATCGCAGGAAATCCACATGTCCCTCACCATTCGCGCCGTCACCAGGCAGGACTACGATCAATGGCTGCCGCTGTGGGACGGCTACAACGCTTTCTACGGCCGCTCCGGCCCGACCGCGCTGGCGGGCGAGATCACTGCGATGACGTGGCAGCGTTTTTTCGATGCCTATGAGCCGGTGCACGGGTTGGTCGCCGAGAGCGACGGCAAGCTGCTCGGCATGACGAACTACCTGTTTCATCGCAGCACGACCGCGATCGAGCCGTCCTGCTATTTGCAGGACCTGTTCACGCTGGAAGCCGCGCGCGGCAAGGGCGTCGCCTCGGCGCTGATCCACGGCGTGTATGAGCGGGCGAAACTGGCGGGATCGCCGCGCGTCTATTGGCAGACGCACGAGACCAATCTCACGGCCCAGCGCCTCTACGACAAGGTCGCGGAGCGGTCCGGCTTCATCGTCTATCGCAAGCTGTTCTGATCCCCGCCCGCACCCTGTGGATAACTCCGCCTGTCACCTGCGCGTAACATGGCGAGGCTACGCTGCACCTGCGTCTGATCAGGCCCCCCGTCACCGATCAAGCGCCCCAAGCGGTCCCCGTCAGTCGCCGCGTCTGACAGGGGCCGCATTTTTTTGTCCGCTCTGTCGGCATGGCAGCAGCGCGGCGCGCGCCTTGCTGCTGCGGCGCACGATGGTCACAATGAGTGGCTGCTCTCTCTGACAGGACTCCCATGGAAATTCGCAATCTCGGCGCCTCCGGCCTTCGCGTGTCCGCGGTCGGGCTCGGCTGCAACAATTTCGGCCAGCGCACGGATCTGGAGACCTCGCGCAAGGTGATCCATCGCGCGCTCGACCTCGGCATCACGCTGTTCGACACCGCCGACATCTATTCGAACATGGGCGGCTCGGAAAACGTGCTCGGCGCCGTGCTGGGCGATCGCCGCAAGGACATCGTGCTGGCCACGAAGTATTCCAAGCCGATGGCGGAGGACGGAACCAAGCAGGGCGCCTCGCGCCGCTACATCATGGACGCCGTCGAAGCGAGCCTGAAGCGGCTGAAGACCGATTACATCGATCTCTACCAGCAGCACGACTACGACCCGCTGACGCCGATCGAGGAGAGCCTGCGCGCGCTCGACGATCTCGTCCGCCAGGGCAAGGTTCGCTACATCGGCAATTCGAACTTTCCGGCCTGGCGCGTCGCTGAAGCCGAGTACGTCGCGCGCGCGATGAATGTCAGCCGCTTCGTCTCGTGCCAGGACGAATACTCGCTCGTCGTGCGCGACATCGAAAAGGACCTGCTGCCGGCGGCGCAGGAATACAAGCTCGGCCTGTTGCCGTTCTTCCCGCTCGCGAGCGGGCTTCTGACCGGCAAGTACCGGAAGGGCGAGGCCGCGCCCGGCGACACCCGCTTCGGCAAGGTGGAGCGGCTGCGCGACCGCTATGTCACGCCGCGCAACGAGGACATCGTCGAGAAGCTCCAGGCCTTCGCCAAGGCCCGTGGCCACAGCATGCTCGAGCTCGCTTTCTCCTGGCTCGCCGCCCGCCCGCAGGTGTCCAGCGTGATCGCAGGCGCCACCCGCGTCGAGCAGATCGAGCAGAACGTCAAGGCGATCGCCTGGAAGCTCAGCGCGGATGAGATGGCCGAGATCGACAAGATCACGCTGGGCTGACGTTCGAGGCGCGGCGCTACTTCGCCACGGTCTGAATCACCTCAAAGCCTTCGAACTGGGGATGGCCGAGATATGTCGGCTTGGTGTCGCCGGCCCGCGCATGCGCCGCGCGAAACGCTTCCGACTTGGTCCAGGCCTCGAACGCGGCATGGTTCGTCCAGATCGTGTGCGAGGCATAGAGCGTGTGGTCCTCGAGCTCGGGGCCGCGCAGCAGATGGAATTCGACGAAGCCCGGCACCTTGTCCAGATGCGTGTCGCGGCCGAGCCAGACCTGCTCGAAGGCAGCCTCGGAGCCCTTGGCGACACGGAAGCGGTTCATGGCGATGTACATGAGTGGTCTCTCCTGATGCTCGGCTCATCATGTCGTCATTCCCTGCCGCACCGCAAGCCGCAGGCCGGAATGACGGCTTAAGCCACCAAGCCCTTCATCGGTCGCGCCGCAGCACTATCCGGAAACACCGTCTCGGCCAGCACGCGATCGGACAGGCCGAACTGGCCCTGCAGCACGCCCTTGATCACGGAGCGAAGATCGGTGGTCGGCTTGAGATCGCGAGCTTCATACAAGTTCGCGAGCTTGAGGCCGGGCCAGTCGGAGATGACGCGGCCGCCTTTCACGGCGCCGCCGGCGAGCAGCGCGATCGTGCCGGTGCCGTGATCGGTACCGTCGGTGCCGTTGATGCGCGCCGTGCGGCCAAACTCGGTGGCGACGACGACGACGGTGTCGCGCCAGCGCTCCCCCAAACCGCTTTGGAATTCGGCGAGTGCGCCGTCGAGCCCGCCGAGCAGGAAGGCGAGACGACCGACCGGGCCGCCTTCATTGGCATGGGTGTCCCAGCCGTCGAAGGCGAGCGCGGCGATGCGCGGGCCGTCGTCGGCCGCCATTAGCTTGGCCGCGCCGCGCGCGACCTGGCGCATCTGCGCCACCGCATTGCCGGGCTTTGGCTTCATGTCGTCACCGCTCGCGGCCTTGTCGAGCTGAAGGCCTTGCGACAAGGCCATCGCCAGCGCGGGATCGCGATGACGGTAGAGATCGACGAGGCGCATCGCGGTGTCGTCATCGGCCTGCGGCAGCGCCACCGGCGCCCAGCCGACGGTCGGCGCGCTTCCGCGCAGCACCAGCGGCGTGGTGGGCCCGACCGCAAGAGCGCTCGATACGCGCTCGCCGCGCGGCAGCGCTTCCAGCGCGCGATTGAGCCAACCGGACTGCACGCGGCCAGGCCCGGCATAACCGCTCTCCAGCACGTCCTGGCCGTCGAAATGCGAGCGGTCGCGATAGGGCGTCGCCACCGCATGGATCACCGCGGCGTGCTTGTCGCGATACATCCGCGCGAATTCCGGCATCGCCGGATGCAGCGCGAAGAAGGAATCGAGCATGATCGCAGGATGCGCGCCGTCCGCGGCGAGCGCGATCGAGCCGTGCAGGCCGGCATAGTCAGGATCGCCGATCGGGGCGACGGTCGAGAGGCCGTCGAGCGCGCCGCGCAGGATCACGACGACCAGCCGCGGATCGCGCCCATCGGCCGCGCGTGCGAATTTCGGCAGGTAAGCCCAGGCCGCGAACGAGGCGCCGCCGAGCAGAAGGCCGCGGCGCGAGGTGAGGAGCCGGTTCTCGACGCAGTCGACCATCATCATCTCCTCTGCATTTCCGGCGACATCAAGAGCAGCGCCAGCGCCTGCTGGCGCGACTCCGCGCGCTCGATGGTTCGCCGCGTTTCGATGGAGGCCGCATCCGCCGCTGCGAATTCCAGCAGGTCAAGCGGATCGACGTTGGGCCCGAGCCGCGCGCCCATTTGCGCCGCGATATCGAGCCTGAGCTTCATGCCCTCGGGCGCAGCCCAGGCGGCGCTGGTATCGGGGAAACCATTGGGGCCGGCCGGCGACCACAGCGGCTGTCCCAGCAGATTGAGATTGTTCAGATAGGCGCCGGGATCCTCCGGCACGCGCGCGAGCAGCCGGCCGCTCGCGACGAGGAAGTCGTAAGGGCTGCGCATCTTGGTCAGCGGCGCCTTCCACGCCTCGTCGGAATCGACCAGCGCCGCGGCAAGCGCCTTGAGGTCGCCGTCGGTCTTGACGAAGAGTTCGCGCAGCCGCGCCACCAATCCCGGCGGCGGATCGTCGGCAACGAAGTGGCGAACGAACTTGGTCGCGATGAAGTTCGCGGTCGACGGATGGCGCGCGATGTCGGCGAGTGCGGCTTCGCCTTGCGCGAGACCCGTCGCCTCGTAGCTCTTGCCGAGCAGCATATGCGGCCCAGGCTGGTGCGCATTGGTGTTGAACACGAAGGAGCCGGGCGTCCCCAGCTGCCCCTGCCGTCCGGCAAAGGTCCAGCCGGTGATGATGCGCGCGAGTGAGGTGACGTCCTCCTGCGTATAACCGCCGCCGACGCCGAGCGTATGCAACTCCATGATCTCGCGCGCCAGATTCTCATTGAGCCCGCGCTTGCGATTCTGGCCTGCGCGCGAATCCGGCCCGAGCGATTGCTGATTGTCGAGGAAGAACAGCATCGCCGGATGCTGCTCGACCGCCTTCAGCATGTCGGCGAAGCGCCCGAGCACGTGCGGCCTGATCGCCTCGCGCTCGAACGCGCCGGCCCATATCCGCGCCAGTTCGCCCTTGGTCGCGGAAACGCAGAAATGGTTGGACCAGAACGCGACGAGACGCTCGGTGAAGCCGCAGGTGGCCAGCGTCGCGCGCTGCAGGCGCGCCAGCGCTTCGGTGCGGAAGGTCTTTTGAATCACGTTGAGCGGCTGCGGGGCCGGCTTCGCCGCCGGCGGTGCGGCCGCATTGGGCTGCATCGCGTCCGGCTTTGCCGCATTGTCCGCCGGCTTGGCCTCCGTCATCTGGCCGGCGACCTCCGTTGCTGCCGCATTCAGCGAGAGATTGCGGCGGAGCCCGGGTTTCTGTTCGGTCGGCGCAGGCGACGGAGTCTCGGCGGGCGCGGCGGCCTTCGCCGCTTCGCGCGCCTGCCTGACCTGATCCTGATAGGCGAAGACGGCCTGCCCGAGTTGCTGCGTCGATTGCAGACCGGGCGCCTCCAGCAGCACCCCGCTCGCACGGACGAGCTCAGCCTTCACGAAACCGCGCGGATCGGAGGCTGCGTTGATGAGATCTCCGGACGCGCCGCCGCGGGCGCCGAAGCCAAAACGGTTGAGCGCGACGAGCGCGGCTTGCGAATCGCGGGCCATCGATTTGTCCTTCGCGTGCCGGGAGCCGCTTTCGGAGTCCGCGCGCGACGCCTAATATACCGCAATGACCGATGAACCCGACATGAAAATCACGGCGAAGCTTCGACGCAAATCATGACAAATCCGAAAGAATCCTCGCCGCCGGAACCGCGCCGCCTCGCCTGCGCGCGCTGCGGCACCGAATTCGGCTGCGACCTCTCGGGCACCTGCTGGTGCGCGGAGGAGGTCGCGAAGCTGCCGATGCCGGTCGAAGGCGAAGACTGCCTGTGCCGGGAGTGCTTGCGCAAGGCGGCGGAGGCGGCTCGTTAGTGTATCGTAGGGTGGGCAAAGCGCAGCGTGCCCACGCATTTTTGGTGATCGAGAGA
Organism: Bradyrhizobium sp. TM239; assembly: GCF_036247985.1. Taxonomy (NCBI): domain Bacteria; kingdom Pseudomonadati; phylum Pseudomonadota; class Alphaproteobacteria; order Hyphomicrobiales; family Nitrobacteraceae; genus Bradyrhizobium; species Bradyrhizobium sp. TM239. The sequence continues at coordinate 429,132 of NZ_BTIR01000001.1, forward strand.
GATGGTGGGCACGGCGCTATGCGCCTTTGCCCACCCTACAAGATTTGCCCTACGAAGCTTACACCTCGTGTCCCGGCGATGTCCGCGCCATGCCGTCGAACGCATCGAGCAGTGTCTCGCGCCAAGCATACACCGGATCGTCCGCCTCGAGCAGCTTGAACGGGCTCACCACGCGCGCCCACTGGAAACCGCCGAACACGATGTAATCGGCGTAGTTCGGCGCGGCGCCGCCGAGATAGGGCTGCTTCTTCAACGTCTGCCGCATCACTTCCAGCGACTTGCGGAAGGCGACCACGCCGGTGTCGCGGCTCGCCATGACCTCTTCCAGGCTCTTGCCGCCGAAGCGCGCCTCGCGCGACTTTCGGAAATAGGCAGCGTCGACCCCGGCGAGATTCTTCGGGATGTCGGCAACGATCAGCGGAAAGATGCCGCCGACGACGGCGATGTCGCCGAAGGCGTTGATCATGCGCGCCATGGCGCGGCCGCCCTCGCCGCCGAACAGCGACGGACGGTCCGGGAAATTGTCCTCGAGATAGTTCGCGATCGTCCAGGAGTCGACGACCGGTCTGTCCTCGTGCAGCAGCACCGGAACCTTCTCCGAGCCATGCGGCGCAAGCGCGCTCTTCTCGGTGAAGCGCCAGGGCAGCGATTCCGCCGCGAGGCCCTTATGCGCCAGCGCCATCCGCGTGCGCCAACAATACGGGCTGAAGGGGCGCGAGGCGTCGGTGCCGACGAGTTCGAAGAGTCTGAGTGACATGGCTGATCCAGCTGCTGTGATTGGCGATCAGAGTAGCCGTCATACCGACGAGCGCAAGCAAGCCGTCTTGCCGCCGGTGTCGGGGTGTGACCGGCGACCGGCTGCCTCGCCCGTGCCGGATTTGGCCGCGGCTTGTTGAGCCGGCCCCGGATTGGACCTAAGCTTGGGCATTTCCAAGATCCGATACAGGAGGCGTTGCAATGACCAGGACCATTCAACGGCGCGATTTTCTTCTGGGTTCGGCGGCACTGGCCGGAGCTGCGGCCGCCAATGCTTTCACCTGCGTCGAGATCGCGAGCGCTGCCCCGATTGCCGTTCCAACCGTCGACAAGCTTTCGATCCGCGTGCTGGTGGATTCGAGTTTCGACCTGTTCTTCCGTCCCAAGCAGATCAACGGGGTCTCCATCACTCCGGCTGCACGCGGCGGTGATTTCCGCAAATCGCTGCACAATGAATGGGGCCTGTCGCTTTGGCTGGAATCCGAGGGCGGCGGCAATCAGCGCACGCTGATGCTCGACTACGGCTACACGCCCGACGTGCTGCTCAACAACATGGCGTTGATCGGCGTCGATCCGGCCAAGCTCAACGCGCTGATCGTGAGCCACGGCCACTACGATCATTTCGGCGGCTTGAACGGCTTCCTCGACAAGTTCCGCGACAGGCTGCCCGCCGACCTCAAGCTCTATGCGGGCGGCGAGGACAATTTCTGCCATCGCGTCACCCCGACGCCGACGCAGGGGCAATTCGCCGATTTCGGCACCCTCGACCGCCGGCAGCTTGCGGCGCAGAAAGTCACGACCGTGCTGTGCGAAACGCCGACCGTGATTGCGGATCATGCCTTCACCACCGGCAAGATCACCCGGCGCAGCGGCGAACGCGTACTGCCGAACACGCTCGTCGAGTTCGGCATCAAGGACGGGCTGGGCTGCAATGTCGGCCACTATTTGCCCGCGGAAATGGAGGGCAAGATCGTGCCGGACGAGCACATTCACGAGCACGCCACCTGCTTCAACGTGCGGGATCTCGGTCTCGTCGTGATCTCGTCCTGCGGCCATGTCGGCATTGTCAATTCGGTGAAGCAGGCGCAGGAGGTGTCGGACGTCCAGAAGGTGCACGCCGTCGTCGGTGGCTTCCATCTCGGCCCGGCGCCCAAGGACTACCTCACGCAGGTCGTGAGCGAGATCAAGGCGCTCAATCCCGACGTCGTGGTGCCCATGCATTGCAGCGGGCTCAACTTCGCACAGGAAGCCAATGCCCAGATGGAGGGCAAGGTGGTGGTGACGACGACAGGCAGCCGTCTCACCTTCGGGCTGTGATGCGGCTCGCCAGCGCCTGGCTGTACGTGATGCTGGCGCTCGCCTGCGCGGGAGCGGCGCAGGCGCGCTCGGCCGCCGAGACGATGGACATCCTGATGTGGAATCGGGAGCCGGTCGGCGGACCGTTCCAGTTGATCGACCAGACCGGCAAGCCGCGCAGCGAGGGCGACTTCCGCGGGCGGCTGATGCTGGTCTATTTCGGCTTCACCTATTGCCCCGACGTCTGTCCGACCGACCTGATGGCGATCGGACAGGCGCTCGAGCAACTCGGACCGGACGCAGAGGCCGTGCAGCCCGTCTTCATCACGCTCGACCCCGAACGCGACACGGCCGAGCATCTTGCCGAATATGTGCCGCTGTTTCATCCGCGGCTGCTCGGGCTCACCGGCAGCCCCGAAGCGATCGGAGCAGCGGCAGAGGCCTACAAGGTCTATTTTGCCAGGATTCCGATCGGCAAGGGGGCCAACGACTACACGGTCGACCACACGTCCTTCATCTATCTCATGGACCGCGACGGAAAATATCTCGGCTTCTTTCCCCCGGGCACCTCGGCCGAGCGCATGGTCGAGATCATCCGGCCACGGCTTGCGGTGCCTTCGCGATAGCACTCCGGCGAGAGCCGTCGAAAGCGACGCGCTCACCGCCCGTTGGTGCGCAAGAACCTTTCGCCACCTTCCGTCACCGCGATGACGAGGCCAAGGCCTGCAATGGTCTGGCGCGCGACGTAGCCGCGATCGGCGGCGTCTTCCCAGATGGTGAGGCGCGGGCACGAGGTTTTCCAGGTCGCGATCACCTCGGCATAGGCGCGCGGCTCGCGCGCGACCCATTCGACGAAGTCCAGCACCAGCGGATCGGCGTTACTGCTCATTGCAAACCTCCCTTGTCGAAGGCGGCCAGTACTGGCGTGCGCACCATGAGCCAGCCGCCATAGGCGATGTAGTAGCAGGCGATGGTGGTGATCAGCTTGTTCGACCACGTCACGAATTGCTGGTCGGTCATGGCTTCGAGGATGCGCCGCGCCAGCGTGGTGCCGAGCATCGAGGCAAGGATGGCGACGCCGGCGAGCACGGGATCGAGGCTCGCGGCCTGGTCGATGATGCCGCCGAAATAGATCAGCTTGGTGAAATGGCTGACGAGCTGGCACATCGCCTTGGTCGCGACCTTCTCGCGCCGACCGAAATCGCCGCCGAGGAAGAAGGTGTCGAGCAGCGGGCCGGACACACCTGTCATCAGCATCAAGCCCATGCAGATCGTGCCATAGACGGTGCCCTGCCAAAGACGGTCGGGGTCCGGCTTGATGGTCGACGGCAACAGCCGCGCCATGAACGGGGTGATGCCGAGCAGCAGCAGGGCCATCGGCTTGTCCGGCACGTAGCGCGTGATCGACCAGGCCGAGAGCGCGACGGCAGCGCCGACCATATAGTTCGCGACCGGCCGCCAGCGGATATGCGCGCGCCATAGAAACGCGCGCCAGCCGTTCGAGGCCATCTGCGTGATCGCATGCAGCACCATCGCGGTCGGCAGCGGCATCAGTGCCAAGAGCACGCCGATCAGGATCAGCCCGCCCGCCATGCCGAACAGTCCCGACAGGAACGCGGTGGCGACCATCAGCAATCCGAGGGCAGCGATCATGATGGGCGTCACGAAGGGAAACTCCTGCTGGCGAGTGAGGGACGCAACCTGTTTCACTCCCTCGCCCCGCTTGCGGGGAGAGGGTGGGGTGAGGGGGAGTCCCCGCGGGGACGGCGAAAGTGAGACTCGTGGAGAGTCCCCCTCACCCGGAATTTGCTATCGCAAATTCCGGCCTCTCCCCGCAGGCGGGGAGAGGCGAAGGCACCGGCGCCTCCCGGCAAATCAACCTGGAATTACTCTCATTCTTGTGCCTCGCTTGCCCTGTCTTCGCAAACTGAGTTATCTTGGCCTGGCCTCAGCTTTCCTGAGGGTATTGCATAAGGGTCTTGCATTTGCGGCGTCTGCTGTTTCTCAACGGCATCAAGGCATTCGAGGCGGCGGCGCGGACGGGCAGCTTTGCCGCGGCCGGGCTCGAGCTGAGCGTATCGGCGGCCGCCGTCAGCCGTATGGTGCATCTGCTGGAAGAGCGGCTCGGCGTTGCCCTGTTCGAGCGCAAGGCCAATCGCCTGGTGCTGACGCAGGCCGGCCGCGCCTATCAGAGCGGGCTGACGCCGATCTTCGATGCGCTGGCCAGCCTCACCGCGCAGGTGACGGCGCCTGCAAGCGTGCGCGTGCTCACCATCGGGGTCGGGCACACCTTTGCGATGCGCTGGCTGATTCCACGCCTGTCGGAATTTCGCAGCGAAGAGCCAGACATCGAGGTGCGCTTCACCACCGGCGGCGCGTCGGTGCCGTTCGGAGAGGACTGGAGCTGCGGCATCAAGCTCGGCACCGGCGACTGGCCCGGGCTGGTCGCCGAGCCCCTGTTCGCCGGCGATCTCACGCCGGTCTGCGTGCCCCGCCTTGCGAGCGGCCTGAAGCGCCCGGCCGACCTGAAGGGACCGAGCCTGATCCGCGTCGAGCATTCGCCGGAGGACTGGCCGATCTGGCTGAAGGCCGCGAACCTCACCCGCATCAATCCGCGCGGGCCCGAGTTCCAGTTCTACGGCCAGGCGCTGCAGGCCGCTGCCGACGGGCTCGGCATCGCCATGGGCATCCGCCCCTATATCGACGACGACCTCGCCGCCGGCCGGCTGGTCGCCCCGTTCGACCTCTCGGTGCCCAAGGGCATGCGCTGGTACCTGCTCTATCGCAGCTTCCAGACCGAGCAGCGCGATTTTGCCGCGTTCCGCCGCTGGATCATGCGCGCGGCCTCGGAACCCGCCGCCCGCCCCGTCAAGCGGACGGGCCGCGTCGTCGCCCGGAACTGACGCCGAGAGACAAAAAAGCCTGCCGCTTGTGAACGGCTTCACATCCCGGAATCCGCAAACGTGGTCCCCTGACCCTCCGAAAAGAAACGTGGGACCGACAAGAATGACGACACTCTACGACGGCTTTGACATTGAATCCTTCGAGGCTGGCAAAGGCCTCTGGCACGCCCGCATCCGCCGCGCCGATCTCAGCCCCGTCGCCATCGACGGCGTGCTGTTTCCGGCGATGGAAGTCGGTTTCGCCTGGCCCGATCAGAACGCCGCGATTGCCGACGCCAAGCACCACATCGACCGCTTCCGCCGACGGGCCGACAGCGACGACGAATAAGCGAGCCGAACGGCGAACCAGGGACAGCGCAGCTAAGGGGGCAACCGGGTCATGTCAGTCATCGAGATCGACGACTCGTCGCGGCCGAGGATCTACACCCGCAATGTGCTGTCCAACTGCCCGGATTGCGACGGCGATCTCACGGTGCTCCGCGTGATCGGCGGCCGCGCAGGGTGCGAGTACTGGACCATGCGCTGCACCGATTGCGGCGGCATCCATCTCGACATCCTGAAGCCGCATCAGGCGGGCGAGGACGAGGGTCCGCTACCAGCCGCGTGAGGCCCCTGCCCCCGCATGACCGGCCGCTAAAGCGGAATGGCTTTGGGTTGAATCAATTGCCGCGGCTCTTTCACCTCTCCCGCTTGCGGGAGAGGGAGCGCACCTCCGCCGTTGCAACGATCCAGCCTCATCTCATCCCGCTTTAGCGGCTGCCCGCGATGCCGCCGACGAACGCCGTCGCCCGGCCGGCAATCGCCGAGGACAGTGCGCGTTCGGACAAGCCGCAGAAGAATCCGATCAGGATGGCCACGCTGCCGGCCTTCCAGAACGAACTCGCTTCGGTGTTCAGGTCGCCGATCTTGACGTTGATCGCCCCGGTCCAGAACAGCAGGCACGCGGCCATCGTGAGCACCACGACGAAAATGATGCGTAGGGGCGCATCGAGCAGCTCCTCTTCCGGCGCTGCAAGCTGCTCGAAGGTCAAATTGACCTGACGCACCGAGAACGACGCCCAGGTCCCCAGGGACGCGCCGGCGGCGGCAAGCAGGAACGACCTGTGCACATACCACCACGACGCGCAGGAGGTGACATCGTCGCACGCGCGATTCTTGACCACGACGTAGACGAGGAGGAACAGCGCGGCGAAACCAAACGACCACGCTCCGAGACGTCGTACATATCTATTGAGTATTTCCCGTGCTTCGTGCGCAATGAACTCCTGGCGCAAGCGATCGATCGCGAGTTTCGCAAGCGCGGTGTGCGGCTGCTGGAGACCGATCCGCGCGATGCCGACCAGCTTGTCGATATATTCATCGAGCATCCGCAGGCCGCGCTGTTCCTCCTTCGGGCGAGACCAGAACCGCGCGTGGGCGCGAGCGCGAATCTGGCGGCAAACCGTGGCGATGATCGTCTCGGCCCTGCTGATCTCGACATAGAGATCGCGTTGATCCTGCGTCGGCTGGTCGTTGGGTGGCGGCAATCCCTCCGCAATGCGTATCTCGAGCGCGACATTGTAACCCGCGTCCTCGCCGGTGCCTCGTACCGGCGCGACCGTGAAAAGCTTGCGGCCGAGCCGGGATCGCTGCGCAGCGTAATAGCCACGCGTGTACGACACGTTGGCGGCGGCCGCATCGGAGGCAAGTTCCTCCGACTTCCAGAAGGTGAATGTCTCCCTGAGCCGACCTATCACCTCGGTGCGCTGCGCGCGGCGCGTCTGTAGCCCGGGCTCCGAATAATTGGCACGCAAATCCGCGGCCTCGTCGGCCGCGAGACCGTCGATCAACTCCCTCTGCGCGTCGAGATAGGCCTGCTCGGCCGGATCGGGCGCATAATTGACGACCGCGAGCGCAATCTCGCCATCAAAGCGCGGCGGCAATGCGTCTGCAAGTGTCACGTCGGGGACGTCGGCGCTGACCCGGCCGAGGATTTCGGCAGAGCGGTCCGTCGTCGCGGCCATATCGGCGGGGCCGTTGACCAATTCCTCGGCAACGGCGCGCAGGGCGGCCATCTGTGCCGCTCTGAACGCGACGCGAGCCCGCAGGATGCTGTCGCGGAGCGTCGCCCTGGCGTCAGCGGCCGCCTGCGCGGCAAGCTGATCGACCGCGCGGGCGACGTTGGCGATGATTGCGCGCTCCGGCTCGGCCGGTGCATAGGCTTGCGCCGGCGCAATCTGAAAATCGCCCGGAATTCGCGCTGGATTTCGATTTCCGATCGTAAACGCCATCACTTGTACTTTTTGTTCGGGCAGTCCTTTTTGCCGCAATTGATTTGCACGCGCGGACGATTCTCGTCCTCGTCGTCCGGGCGGATGATGTTCTGAAAGTATTCGTCGAAGGCGTGCGCCTGCAGCTTCGGAGACCCGGCCGCTGCTCGGCGCGCCCGGGCTTCCACCAGGGATTTCATCAAGGGTGAGGGTTCTACGCCCGGTGCGATAACGGCGGAATTGTCAAAGAGATCGCGAAGCTCGGAATACAGGAGCTCCTCATAATTGGTCAGCTTGTCGGCGCGCTTGTGCAATTCCGCGAGCAGCAAGCTCAGTGCAGGGCCCAGCATCTCCAGGTTCCTCCCCGGCTCCATTAAAGTCGAGCATTTAGTTTTAATCAACCAAAAATTGAAATCGTCATCAAGCAATGGCGGGGCGCGGTGCTGTCGCCGGCCTGCTGCCAACCTGCTGTCAGCAGGCTGCATGAGGACGGTCATTCGCCCTTTATCGGGAGGCGGACTCATCCCATATTCGGCTCATGGCGAAGAAACCTGCATCCTCCGAAAAATCCGGCAAATCCCCCAAATCCAAGGCTCCGTCCAAGGCTCCGTCCAAGGCCCCGAACTCGAAGGCGCATCGGCCTGACGTGCAGCCGATCGGGCCGGCGCTGGCCGAGCTGCTCAATCCCGCGATCAATCGCGGCGACGCCGGGCTTGGATCGGGCACCGGGCTGCAGCCGCCGCCGGACAATTCACGCGACCGCCGCTCGGGCGGCGAGGCTGCGGCCCATCGCGCGCGGGCCTCGACGCCCAAAGACCTTCAAAAGCAGTTTCCGCAGGATAGTGCGCGGCCGATGCCGCTGCGGCCCAATCCGCAGCCGCCGGGGGCCCGGCAATCCACCGAGGTTGACGGGCTGGAAGAAGCGCCGCAGGCCAATTACGGAACCGCGGCCACGATCCCGACGCTCGATCCGGAACTGGCGCGGCAGCTCGGCCTGCCCACCGAAGAGGACGATGCCGAAGCGCTGGCGCGTCCGCCGCGCAACAAGATGGAGGCGCTCGGCGTCAAGGCGACCGCGGAGGCGCTGGAGTCGCTGATCCGCGAGGGCCGGCCGGAGTTCCGCAAGAACGACGGCTCCACCAAGGTATGGACGCCGCACCGGCCGCCACGTCCGGAGAAGTCCGAAGGCGGCGTGCGCTTCGAGATCAAATCGGAATACCAGCCCAAGGGCGACCAGCCGACCGCGATCGCCGAGCTGGTCGAAGGCGTCCAGCGTAACGACCGCACCCAAGTGCTGCTCGGCGTCACCGGGTCGGGCAAGACCTACACGATGGCGCAGGTGATCGAGAAGACGCAGCGCCCCGCGCTGATCCTGGCGCCGAACAAGACGCTCGCCGCCCAGCTCTATGGCGAGTTCAAGAATTTCTTCCCCGACAACGCGGTGGAGTATTTCGTCTCCTATTACGACTACTACCAGCCGGAAGCCTACGTCCCGCGCACCGACACCTATATCGAGAAGGACTCCTCGATCAACGAGCAGATCGACCGCATGCGCCACTCGGCGACGCGCGCGCTGCTCGAACGCGACGACGTCATCATCGTCGCTTCGGTGTCCTGCATCTACGGTATCGGCTCGGTCGAGACCTACACCGCGATGACCTTCGCGTTGAAGAAGGGCGAGCGCATCGACCAGCGCCAGCTGATCGCCGACCTCGTCGCACTCCAGTACAAGCGCACCCAGCACGATTTCACCCGCGGCACGTTTCGCGTGCGCGGCGACGTCATCGACATCTTCCCGGCGCATTATGAGGACCGCGCCTGGCGCGTGAACCTGTTCGGCGACACCATCGAGACCATCGAGGAATTCGATCCGCTCACCGGCCACAAGCAGGACGAGCTCGAATTCATCAAGATGTACGCCAACTCGCACTATGTGACGCCGCGCCCGACGCTGGTGCAGGCGATCAAGTCGATCAAGGCGGAGCTGAAGCAGCGGCTCGACCAGCTGCACGACCAGGGGCGCCTTTTGGAAGCGCAGCGGCTGGAGCAGCGCACCACTTTCGACCTCGAGATGATGGAGGCGACCGGAAGCTGCGCCGGCATCGAGAACTATTCGCGCTACCTCACCGGACGCCGTCCCGGCGAGCCGCCGCCGACGCTGTTCGAATACGTCCCCGACAACGCGCTGGTGTTCGCCGACGAGAGCCACGTCACCGTGCCGCAAATCGGCGCCATGTTCAAAGGCGACTTCCGCCGCAAGGCGACGCTGGCCGAATACGGCTTCCGCCTGCCCTCATGCATGGACAACCGCCCGCTGCGCTTCGAGGAGTGGGACATGATGCGGCCGCAGACGGTCGCGGTGTCGGCAACGCCGAGCGGCTGGGAGCTGAACGAGAGCGGCGGCGTGTTCGTCGAGCAGGTCATCCGCCCGACCGGACTGATTGATCCTCCGGTCGACATCCGCCCGGCCCGCACCCAGGTCGACGATCTCGTCGGCGAAGTCCGCGCCACCGCGCAGGCCGGCTATCGCTCGCTGATCACGGTGCTGACCAAGCGCATGGCGGAGGACCTCACCGAATATCTGCACGAGCAGGGCATTCGCGTCCGCTACATGCACAGCGATATCGACACCATCGAGCGCATCGAGATCATCCGCGACCTGCGCCTCGGCGCGTTCGACGCGCTGGTCGGCATCAACCTCTTGCGCGAAGGCCTCGACATTCCCGAATGCGCGCTGGTCGCGATCCTCGATGCCGACAAGGAAGGTTTTCTGCGCAGCGAGACCTCGCTGATCCAGACCATCGGCCGCGCCGCGCGCAACGTCGATGGCAAGGTGATCCTCTACGCCGACCAGATGACGGGCTCGATGGAGCGCGCCATCGCCGAAACCAACCGCCGCCGCGAGAAGCAGGTCGAGTACAACACCGCCAACGGCATCACGCCGGAGAGCGTGAAGAAGCAGATCGGCGACATCCTCAACTCCGTCTACGAGCGCGACCACGTGCTGATCGAGGTCGGCGGCCACGACATGACCGACGACGTCATCTCGATCGGCCACAATTTTGAAGCCGTGCTCGGCGATCTGGAAACGCGGATGCGCGAGGCCGCCGCCGATCTGAACTTCGAGGAAGCCGCGCGCCTGCGCGACGAGGTCAAGCGCCTGCGCGCCACCGAGCTCGCGGTGGTCGACGATCCCACCGTCAAGCAGCGCGCCGTGCAGGGCAAGGCCGGCGCCTATGCCGGCAGCAAGAAGTACGGCGACGCCGCGAATTTGCCGGTCAGCGCCATGAAGAAGAAGACCGTGGGCTCCGCACTGAAAGCCAGCGGCGGCGGCAGCGGCTCGAAGGTGCACAAGCCGCATCTCGACGAGATGCACGGCCCGGAATCGCTGCCCTATCGCGAGAACCGCGCGCTGCCGGCAAAGCCATTCGGCGGCGAGAGCCGGATCATCCAGCCGACGGACTCGAGGCAATCTGGACCGGAGTTCGGGCCGGCGCCGAAGTCGACGGGTGGGATGCCGGGAAGGCGCGGGGGGTGGAAGAAGAGGTAGGCAGACGAATGCGATCGAGAGGTCGCTTTACGACTTATGGCCGCTCTCAGATACTTCGTCGATCTCCACATGATTCGCTAAGATCGGACATTGATGGCGCACCTGCCCAAGCATAGACCGGGTAGCTTCACCAAGAACTTTGCTTGGGGAGGAAGGGGGTTCAAAGACCTATACGATGCTATCCGCTCAGGGTACCAATCAACGCTAACGGCGGTCCCGCGAGATGTTTGGCGCAAAGAATCAGGCATTGACGATTCGTCACTTGATCTGATTCCCATCAACTTTTTTCTACATAATCTCAAAGGACGAATGTCGGTGGATGAGCTTGTATTCCAAGCCATTCAGCGTCCCCACACTAGCGACTTTGATCGCTTGGCGCTCTTCGCATTTCATCTCAACAGGGTAGGTACGCCGCCATTTAAAGGGCCCTCACGGCCGGCGCTCTGGGCAAACGAATTTGTTAGGCGCGTTCTATGGCGATCCGGCGCTTGGCAAACCGCCGCACTTGGTCAGCAAAGTCTCGATAACTTCATTGCGGCAAACATGATCGGCCAAGGCGATGTCAGAGTAAAATCACGGAATAATTATCGTCACTTTTTTGAGCTTGCCGGTTATTTGCCTACGGTGACCGTGACCATAAACACCGGCGCTCACAGTTGGATGGCGTCGGCGCTTTTTCTGGCGTGGGATAGGCACATCTTAGACACCGGTCGAACAAGGGAGGCTGAACTTCTCGGGATTGTGAGAACTGAAGAACTCCACAAGCTGCTCGGCGTGTCGGAAGCGGCCGCACTTACTAACGCAAGAACGCTCGCAAAAACATATTTGGCCGCCGGCGGGCTCCTTCGTTTTAAGATGGATGCGAGCGTTTCTAGACCAAAAGTCACTCGCCTACCCGCTGCACCGATACCTGGTGGGGCGCCCCCAACACCGCCCCTAGACGCAGAATGGCTCGATCAAGACGGTTCGGATGAAATCGTCGAACGCTCCATGATTTCGCGAATGGCTCAAAAACGGAACCGTAAGATAGCTGTGCAACTGCGCCTGCATTACAATCACAAATGCATGTTTTGCGGAGTTCGTTTGGAGATTGGAGAAAGTCGATTCTATTCGGAGGCCGCGCATATCAAACCCTTGGGAAAACCACATAACGGTCCTGACAAGACAGGTAACCTACTCGTACTTTGCCCGAACCATCACCTACAGTTTGACCGTGGAGTTCTCCGGATAAAAAATGAAGGATCGAAACTACGGCTCTCATCCGCCGTCCCGTCCGATCCTCTCGACAAGAAATTAATCACACCGTCGCACACTCTCGATACCTCTTGTATCGACTGGCACTATGAGTGGTTTGAAGACAAGCGATGATTGCTCGCTAGCCCTAAGGGCCCTATCGAAATGTAAAGCGCCCTTTGCGAGCCTGGGACTTATTCGGCCGCAATTAGCCCGGCCTGCGAATGATTTGCGTAGGTCTTCCACGTCGGAGCGTACCCATCGTCGGCCTGATTGCCCCACGTGGTCCAGCCCTTACGCGTACCGCGTCCAAACAATTCCATAAATGGCCCAGGCGAACACGCTTCGATAATATCGTATTGCTCATCTGGCTTACGCGAATGCTCGCGCTTGCGCGTCGCAAGTAAATTTACCTGCCGTCGTCCCGGCGCGAGTGTGCGCGCGTTCTTGCCCCGTACGCCGAACAAAATCAGTTCAGTGACATTGCGGAAATAGAACCCGACTCCACGTCCGTCGGATCCGCCGTCCTTGCGCACCTTGTGCCAGACGATGTTAGATTTGTAGGTGAAGCCCCATGCCTTCATGACCGCCAGACCGTCAGGCAGCATCGCGTTCGGACACCACAGATAAAGGTGAGCTGTCGGTGCGCATATCTCGGGGATTGGCAGCGCACTGATCTCGTCGAGTTTCATGGTCCCGTAGCGCGAAAGGCGCTTGTGTTCAGGGGCAACCTTCCCGGTCTTGTTCGTAAATTGCCAGGGCGGATCGGCCATGACCGTAGAAAATCGGCGGTTCGAAGCGAATTTAAGTAAGTCCTGCCCGGCCGACTGCATTGGCGATCTCGTGTTTGAGCGACTCAAGTAGGTATACGCGAAGATAATTTTTCCATCTTATCATGTTCACGGTACGTTCTCAAGATACTTGGTGATAAATCTTTTCTTTTGCTGGGCGTGAGTCGACTGGAAAAGTTGATGTTTGAAAAGTTGACGAAGCGTGGGTTTCAAGTCGAGTTTTCTTCGCACGCAGAGGCAATCTTAGCTGGCGACTTTCCGGAGGTTGCTTCGCAGCTCGAAGAAGTCCTCTTGGATTCGACGATCCCCATCGAAGAAATCATTGGTTCAGGTGGCGGCGAAACGAAGGGCACACAAAGGCTGCGCAATGCGCTCGCCGAACACGACTGGCGCAAACATAATTTCATCGTCCAACGGATAATAGACGGCGTCGAGCGCGAAGCCCAATCGCACGAGGTCGACCATATCAGAACATTCAAGGCAGGCACGGTCGCGCTCGAGATAGAGTGGAACAACAAAGATCCCTTTTTTGACCGCGATCTCGAAAATTTCAAACGTCTACATGCCGACGGCGCAATCTCGCTAGGCATCATAATAACAAGAGGCTCTACCCTTCAGGACGCTATGAAGCGCTTGGTACGGCGGTTTGTTGATGACAACAACGTCGACTCCCATGACGACATGGAAAGAATTGGTCTTGATCGGACCCGACGCCAAATTGCCGACGTTACTAAACGCGTGACTCGAAAAAAGAATCCAGTCCCCTTTCGAGATGCTTGGGTGGATCACTTTGTCGGCGACAAATTTGGTACGGCAACGACGCATTGGAGCAAGTTGCAGGATCGGGTACAGCGCGGCGTCGGCAATCCTTGTCCGCTGGTGCTGATCGGCTTGCCTGAATCGATCGTAACGTTTGGCGAGGATCCTTCCGAAATCAAAAAACTGCTCAGCGATGGCGAGGATGCATCCGATACGTCTGGGGTGGTTCTCCGAATCGTAAATTGAACAGGGCCATGCAGCGGTTCTCCGTAATCCATACGTAAGGTCACGGCTATGGATTCCGGGCTCGCCGCTTTGCGGCGCCCCGGAATGACGATGGGGGCTCACCCCACACGTGCCGCCAGCAGCGACAGCAGCAGAACCGACGCGATCAGTTGAACCGACGTCGCCGGCTTGGCGCGCCAGTGGGCAATCTTTTCGGAGAAGGACAGGTCGCGTCGAAGAACGATGGCTCGTAGGCCTTGGCAAATCTCCGGAATGTCGATCGCGCCCAGATCGCGAGGAGACTGTAGAGGATCGTCGCCATGGCGATAGTGAGCACGGGATTGCCGCCATGATGGTCGCCCAGCAGCTTCACCATCAGCGATGGCTGCGGCGAAGATCGGGAAGCCGTGCAAGGTCGCGGTCAGCGCAAAGCCTTGTTGAAGGCCCCGGATTTCGACATGGTGATCGAGGTCATGACATCTTCACCCCACACTCGCCGCCACCACCGCATCTCCGACAGCAGCAGCACGATCGTCACGAGTTGCAACGAGGCGACCGGCTGGGTGCGCCAGGCCGTGATCTTGTCGGACAGCGACAGATGGGCCTCGAAGAATTTCGGCTCGTAGACGGTCTTGAACAGCTGCGGGAAGCTCGGCCCGCTCTGAACCAATCCGGAGTCCCTTCCTGACGCAGTCTGGTTGCTTCGTCGCGAGGGCTCCTCGCACTGACGTAGCGCCAGCCCAACCCAGCTTGCCCCACGCACTGTTTTGCCCGACGCGTCAACACCTCCACGCAAAAATATTCCACTTTACCGAAATTCGGAATTATCGTATATCGCAGTCACTCCGGCCCACGGAGAGGGCGTATCGCGATCGTCACGACATGGGGCCGGACGGCGGTGGACACGGGTCCCATCGGCGCGAGAGGTTTTGCAGGGCGGGCAACCGTGAGCGAGACGGCGCGCTTTCGACGGGTGAGGCGCGTGTACGGCAAAATCGTGTGGTCCTGGCGCCCGGGGTTCTGGCGCCAAGTCTTGCGGTGACATGAGCGGCCCAACCGGGCCGGCGTGTCGGTGATCCGCGAGGTGACGGGGGCAATAGTGCAACGCTCCCCGGGGAGAGCGCGACATAAGCCGTTCCAACCATCGCGCAGGGAAGGCCGGGATGTCCCGGTTGCCCTGTGGTCTTCCGCCTGTGCCTGCACACGCAGACTACCTTTTGCACAGGCGGCCACGGGAGCCAATCGGCTCCCGGCCTTCCCTGCGCCCTCTCTTCCAATCGGGGCGCGCAACCAGGCAAAGCTCGGGCGAAACGCGCCGCGGGAATGCGGAGGTGTGCCTGCCATGAAAGATGCAAGGGATCGAGCGATGTCCTCACGACACATTCGTCATTGCGAGCGCAGTGAAGCGATCCAGGAACGTCTCCGCGGCAGGATTCAGGATTGTTTCGCTGCGCTCGCAATGACGAGATCGAGACAGCGAACGCACCCTCATCCCACGCTCGCCGTCACCACGGCCATCACCGATAGCAGCAGCACGATGGTCACGAGCTGGAGCGAGGCGACGGGCTGGGTGCGCCATGCCGTGATCTTGTCGGACAGCGACAGATGGGCTTCGAAGAATTTCGGCTCGTAGACGGTCTTGAGGAAGGCCGGGAAGCTCGGGCCGAAGGTCACGGCGAGCATGGCGTGGGCGAGCGAGGCGATGGCGACGAAGATGGCAACGCCGGGGTCGCCGACGAGATCGTGGTTGCCGCAGAGCTTGAGCAGGAAGGCGGCAGCGGCGAAGGTCGGGAAGCTCTGCAGGATCGCGGTCAGCGCGAGGCCTTCGAGCGCGTTGTGCAGGCGGGACTTTCTGACGGTGGCGAGGGCAGCCATGGCACGTCTCCCTGATGACATGCCGATGACGTTAGCTGCGATGGGATGGGCGTGATGTGAGATGGGTCACGCGCCTAGGTCTGAGTTCGTGGCTACCCCTCTCCCCGCCCCTCCCCGCAAGGGGGGAGGGAGAGAGCGGTGGCCGCCTCACTCGCCTCAGCGTGACGAGGGCTACAACTTCCCCTGCCCGTTGATCTGGCTCTGCTGCCGCTGCCTGTCCTGTTCCTTGGCGTGATGCCTGCCGTAGAGGCAGCCGGCGGCGGCGCCGAGGACGCCGTGGTGGCCGGCGTAGTGACCGGCGACGCCGCCGACGACGGCGCCCTTGATGCAGCCCTTGGCGCTGGCGGCGGAGGTCGCGCCAAGCATCAGAAGCCCGACGGCGATGGCGAAAAGCGGGGCTTTCATGGATCGATGTCTCCGGATGCGATATCGGCGTCTCAACGGGCGCCGATGGGTCCGGGTTCCAACGCCCGGCGCATGGCAGGATGCGACCGCGATGTGCACGCGGCGTCACGCAGGACGCAAAGCGCCGAGCGAATTTTTGCATGCGGAAACGCACGCAACCCGCAATTGCACCCCATGAACCGGGCATTGTGCTCGCGCGTCATACCCTGCAATCACCCTGTGATTTTGCGGATCGATGGACCCGCGAGCCGCACGATAGCGTTTGCAAAGCAGGCCAGCGAGGACAGGAGCAGCATGACGATTGAATCGCTGAACAGGCAACGCGTGCTGCATCTGCTCGACGCCTTCGCGCGCGGCGATCTCGAGGCCGCGCTGGCGTGCTGCACCGACGACGTCGACTTCCTCACCCATGCGCCCATCGACGTGCTGCCGCACCTGGTGCCGCGCCACGGCAAGGCCGAATTGCGTGCGCTCTGGCAGACGGTCTGGTCGCGCTATTCGGAGATTCGCTACAAGGCGCCGCACATCCTGGCCGAAGGCGAGGCGGTCGCGACCTACATGCAGGCCTATTTCAGGAAACGCAGCAACGACCGCATCGTGCAGTTCGACATGGCCGTGTTCTACACCTTCCGCGGCGGGCTGGTGGCGGAGATCCGCGAGATCATCGATTCCTACGATCTGGTGCAGCAGGTGTTGGAGCGCGAGATCGGGCCGCTGATCGTCGGCGCCGGGGTGGACTGATCCTCCGCCCCTGGAACCGGCGCGCGAGCCGCCGGGACCCGGGAGATTACGGGGTTCTATTGCAAATCTCACATTTCGCCATCAATTGTGCATTGCGAAAACGTGAATTGCGTTTTGGCCGAAATCGGGTATTTTGTTCGTATACAAATGAGTTGAGCCCCATCGCCTGACTGCGCATGGGGTCGTTTTCCGTTTCCGCAAGCCAGCTTCAGGACTGCCCAAAATGACAGAGCACAGCCTCTGGCGTTTCTCGCGTGCGTTGCACCGCGCGATCAACGACCGGCATTTCGAGGACATCGAGGCCCTGATCGACGAGGACGTCGAGTGGGCACTCTACGGCCCGATCGACATGTTTCCGTTCCTCGGCGCGCGCCAGGGCAAGGACGCCGTGCTCGACGTCATCCGCCAGCTCGCCGACAATTTCCAGGTCCGCCGCTTCGACCGCGAGAGCATCATGCTGGGCGTCGATTCCGCCGCCTCGATGCTGCGTTATTCGCTGACGGCACTGGATTCCAACAAGCCGATCAGCTTGCGGGTCGCGCAGTTCGCCCAGTTCAGGGCGGGCAAGCTCACCAGCATGCGGGTCCTGATCGATACCTTCGACCTGGTCGAGCAGGCACTCGGCCGCGCCATTCATCTGCCGAAGATGACCAGCGTCGGTTGAGGGGGACGCCAACGGGCCCCGCTGTTCGGGACCGATGACAATGCCTGACACGACGTCCTGGCCTCCAGCCCCGCCGGATGCCGTCGTGCCGGAAGCTCGTCGTCGGGCGCGCGCCTCTCGCGCGGCCCGTTGGTTCGCGTCCCCCACGCGAGTTGCCACAATTTCGCAACGATAAATCCGCATTGATGCAAGCAGACCGAATGGCGCATGGTCATCACCAAGGACCGTCTTATATTGGCGGACAACGTGCGCTGGGGTTGGCGGGCAGGACGATGGAATTCTCGACAGGTTGTGGCTGGACCAGGCTGCCGGTGCTGGCGGCCGCGTTCATCTTGGGCTCTGTGCTGACGGTTTCGGCGCAGATCATTCCCCCCTTCTCCCCACCCGCGGCCGCGTCCGACGAGGCCGAGACCGAGACGGCAGAGGCCCCCGACGTCAACGACCCCGACGTGCTCAAGGGCATCGACGTCGACAAGCTCGACTGGAGTCAGCTCGCGGTCGATGCCGGCACCGGCATTGATCCCATCGCCGCCAAGAAGCGCGCCCAGGCCGCCGCCAAGGACGGCCTCGACTGGTCGTCGAATGCCAATGCGAACGGCTCCTCGGCGGTGACGGTGAAACAGTCCGTGTTCTCGTTCTGGGATACGCGGATCGGCGCCGACATGACGGTGACCAGCGAGCCGCGGACGATGTCCGAGCTGCTGGCGCAAAAGGCCACCAATGGCGGCAACCTGCCGCAATCCTCCGGCAGCGCCTGGGCGACGGCGACCGCGCCCGGCGCCGGAGTAATTTGGGACAAGACCGCGGTGGAAGCCCGCGTCGATCCCGGCTCGGAACAGAGCAAGCTCGGGGCCTCGCTGACCAAATCGGTGCCGCTGTCCGGCGACACCTCGCTGACGCTGCAGAACGGCTACAGCGTCAACCAGCAGGGCACGAGTGCGGTCCCCGGCATCGGCGGCCACATCACCCGCAATTACGAGACCGACCAGTCCGCCAAGGTCACCCTCGCCGACACCGGCACCAGCGTCACCGCCGGCCAGACGCTGTCGACCACCGACGACAAATGGCTGCGCAAGGTCGGCGCCGAGCAAAAACTGTTCGATAACGTCACCGTCTCCGGCTCGGTCGGCGAGACCTCGCAGGGCGCGATCAACAAGAGCGTGACGGCGGGTTTCAAGAAGAGCTGGTAGGCCAAGCCTCTACTCTTTGCCCCTTATCCTGAGGGCGCTCCAAAGCAGCGCGTCTCGAAGGATCGAGGCCGCGCTGCGAGAGCGGGGCCGGCATGGTTCGAGACGCACGCGAAGGGGCGCGCTCCTCAGCATGAGGGGATGGGTTCCGACGCGCGTTACCGCCATTCAGACTCTCGTAACCATACGCCACGGCAAAACCCCCGAATGGTCCGCCCTTGCCGCATCTCGGCCCATTTGCGGCCCAATTCCGGCGCCCTGATGCGGGTTGCCTCACAGACGTCGTCGTGCGGGGGACACTCGCGCTGCGCTCAACGCGAACAGGGGAATAACGATGAACGCCATGCGTCCGGAAAAGACCGAAGCCGCCGAGACCGAGACGGTCGACACCAACCTCGCTGCAGTTACGGAAGTCGAAGCCGGCATCCGCGACTTCGTCCGCAACGACATCGCCTATCTGCGCCGTCCGGCGGCGACGACCACGGATGCGCCCCCGCTCGATCCGAGCGCGGAGGCTACCGTCACCAACGTCAACTCGCTGATCCAGCGCGTCGCCGGCACCTCGCTCGCCGAGATCGAGAATCTGATTTCGGAGCTCGAGAGCCTGCGTGACCTGCTGCATGCCGAGGGCCAGCGCGTCCAGCGCGAGATCTCCGGCTACGCCCAGCTCAGCCAGGCCGCGATGAAGTCGACGCGGATGATCGCCGACAACGTCGCGCAGTGGAAGCGCGCCGCCGACGGCCTGCGCAATAGCTAAGCACTGGCGCCAAGCATCACCGAGCCGCCGCGTCCCCGGAAGGGTGCGCGGCGGTTTTGATTCTGGGTGTCGTACAAGCGTAGCCGGGGGTCCGCACCCCGTTCCTCAACACAAGTGTCATCGCCCGCGAAGGCGGGCGACCCAGTATCCCAGGGCCGGCGTTGGCGGGCTCGCTCTCCCCACCTCCGCCGCGGCGTACTGGATGCCCCGGTCAAGCCGGGGCATGACGGCGGTGGGTGTGGCTGAAAAAAGGCCGCATAAGACGGTGGACGCACGTTCACACCGTCACCGTAGCCATGCGGTGCGCATTTGAACCCCCCGCGCCTTCCCGACGACCAATGCCAAGCGCCCGCTTCTCTTGCGGCCGGGCCGGGGGACATTTCATGGAAAGCATTCGGCCCGACAACACGGACCCGATCTCGCTGCGGCCCGCGCCCAATCAGCTCGGCACGATCATGCTGCGCTTTGTCGGATTGCTGGTGGTTGCGATCGCGGTGCTGGCGTTCGTCTACAGCCGCTGAGGCGGGGCCGTTTTCCGGCCCCGAAAACTTAACAGATTATTACCGGCTCGCGTCGACGGCCGAGGCTTCCAGGGTGTAGGCGCCATCGGCATAGCCCTTCACCACCATGCCGGCGACCAGCATCACTGCCAGCGTCGCGGTAGCGAAGAGAAATCCGACAAGCTTGAGTGCGCCGCGATCTGCCATGGTCCTCGTCCCCTGTACTCTGCCCAATTCGTTTCAATTAGACAGCGACAGGTTCATAATTGGTTAGCAACTCGATGGTTCCGCCAACTGCTTCGCGGATAATCCATGTTGCGCAGGCTTATGGCAGCCGCCCGGAATCGCGTCCATAGCGCGCGGGCAACACTCGCGCACTCATTTGCCCGTTCATCCTGGAACAGGTCTAACCGCTCTTTGCGCGCATCGGCACGAAGGCGCTGGCGGTGATGGAATAGACCTCCTCGCCGCGCTGGTTGGTGCCGGTGGTGCGGGCGGTCAGGATGCCCCAGCCGGGGCGCGAGGCCGAGGTGCGCTTGTCGGTGACGACGTTGACGTAAGCGACGGTGTCGCCGGCGAGCACCGGCCTGATCCAGCGCAGGTCGCGAAAGCCCGGCGAGGGGCCCCATACCGCAACCTCCTCGCCGCGCGCTACGGCTTCGCGCGCTAGGCGCTGGCCGTCGGCGACAAGCAGGCTCATGCAGGCCGAGCCGACATGCCAGCCCGAGGCGGCAAGCCCGCCGAACAGCGAGTTCTTGCCCTCCTCCTCGTCGAGATGAAAACGCTGTGGATCGAACTTCGCGGCGAAATTCTTGATGGCCTCGGCCGTGAACGTATAGGCGCCGATCTCGCGGCGCTGGCCGATCTCGATGTCGTCGAAGAACCGCATCAGGCCGCCCCCTCGCGCCGCTTGATCAGGATCGGCGAGGTCATCTCGCCCAGCGCCTGGCCCTGGGCATTGCGTACGGTGCATTTGAACTTGACGATGCCGAGCTCGGGGCGGCTCTTCGAGGTGCGGGCCTCCAGCACGTCGACATCGAGTGTCAGGTCGTCACCCGGCCTGAGCGGCGAGAGCCAACGCACCTCGTCGACGCCGGGAGACCCCAGCGACGCGGCGCGGGTAATAAAACCGTCCGCCATCATCCGCATCATCAGCGAGCAGAGGTGCCAGCCCGAGCCGGACAAGCCACGCAGCATGCTCTTGGCTGCTGCCTCCTCGTCCAGATGCATCGGCTGCGGATCGAACTCGGCCGCGAAGGCCAGAATCTCGTCGCGGGTGACGTGGCGCGGGCCGAATGTTCCGAACCGGCCGGGCGGGAAATCTTCGAAGGTCAGGGTCATCTTGGGATTGGCTAGCGGAAATGACAGATTGTGGCCGCACTTTGCGGCAATCTCAACCCGCCGGCCCGCATGGCTCGTGCTACATACGGGGTGGCGGCGTTGGTCTTGAGTCGGATCAACCGAGGGCCAGAGATCCATTACCAAGGCCCGATGCCCTGGGGAGAGCAATGTTTTCATTCAGCGATCTGTTTCAGTGGGACCGCTTCATCACGCCGACGATCATCAAGACCTTCTATTGGCTGGTGATCGCGCTGATCTGCCTGTTCGGCCTCTCCGGCATCTTCTCAGGGCTGGCTGCGATGGCGATCAGCCCGTTCGGCGGCTTCCTGGTGCTGCTGTCATCGATCGCGAGCGTCGTCGTCGGAATCGTGTTCTCGCGCATCCTCGCGGAGTTGATCCTGATCGTCTTCCGCATCAACGAACATCTCGGCGCCATCCGCGACCAGGGCAGCGGGATGCGGTGAGGCTCTCGTGTCCCGGACGCGGCGCGGCATGAAATGACGCGACGCAGAGCCGGGACCCATGCATCCACAATTCGAAGCTTCTGGGCCCCGGCTCTGCAGCGCACCGCTGAAGAAGCGTTGCGCTGCGTCCGGGGCACGAGATTCAGCCCTTACGTATTGAACCGGAAATGCATCACGTCGCCGTCGGCGACGACGTATTCCTTGCCTTCGAGGCGGAGCTTGCCGGCATCGCGCGCGCCGGCTTCGCCGCCCAGCGCGACGTAATCCTCGAACGCGATCGTCTCGGCGCGGATGAAGCCCTTCTCGAAATCGGTATGGATCACGCCGGCCGCGCCCGGCGCCTTGGTGCCGCGGTAGATGGTCCAGGCGCGCGCTTCCTTCGGGCCCACGGTGAAATAGGTGATGAGGTCGAGCAGCGTGTAGCCGGCACGGATCAGGCGATCGAGACCGGCCTCTTCGAGGCCCAGCGTCTCCAGGAAGTCGGCGCGTTCCTCACGCGAAATGGTCGCGATCTCGGATTCGATCTTGGCCGAGATGACGACGGCAACCGCGCCTTCCTTGGCGGCCTGCTCCTGCACCGCCTTGGAGAACGAATTGCCCGTTGCGGCCGAGCCTTCCTCGACATTGCACACATAGAGCACGGGCTTTGACGACAACAGGCCGAGCATGCCGAAGGCGCGCTCCTCCTCCGCCTTGCGCTCGACGAGGCGCGCGGGCTTGCCCTCGCGCAGCAGCACCAGGGTGCGGTTGACGAGGTCGAGCTGCTCCTTGGCGTCCTTGTCGTTGCCCTTGGCCTTCTTGGTGAGGTTGTCGACACGCTTCTCGAGGCTGTCGAGATCGGCGAGCATCAACTCGGTCTCGATGGTCTCGATGTCGGCGAGCGGGGCGATCTTGCCCTCGACATGGGTGATGTCGGAATCCTCAAAGCAGCGCACGACATGCGCGATGGCGTCGACCTCGCGGATGTTGGCGAGGAACTGGTTGCCGAGACCTTCGCCCTTGGAGGCGCCGCGGACCAGCCCTGCGATGTCGACGAAGGTCAGCCGGGTCGGGATGATCTGTCCCGACTTGGCGATCGCCGCGAGCTTGTCGAGCCGCGGATCGGGCACCGCGACCTCGCCGACATTCGGCTCGATGGTGCAGAACGGATAGTTCGCGGCCTGCGCCGCGGCCGTCTCGGTCAGCGCATTGAACAAGGTCGACTTGCCGACATTGGGCAATCCGACGATCCCGCATTTGAATCCCACGAGCGTTATTCCTTGCCGTTGTCGTCCTTGGTCAAAAATCCCTTCGCCTGCATGGCGAGATGCACCCTGTTGGCGAAGGTCGCATCCGTGCCCTTGGCGAGCAGTGCGGCGTGCTCGACCACCGCCTCGCACAGCGTCGTCACCCAGTCGTTGTCGGCCTTGGCGAAGTCCGACAGCACGTGGCCGTGCACCAATTCCTTGACGCCGGGATGACCGATACCGAGCCGGACCCGGCGATAGTCGTTGCCGATATGCGCCGAGATCGAGCGCAGGCCGTTATGGCCGGCGATGCCGCCGCCGATCTTCACCCGCACCTTGCCCGGCGGCAGCTCGAGCTCGTCATGAAACACAGTGACGTCGCCCATGGCGATCTTGAAGAAGCTTGCGGCTTCCTGCACGGCGCGGCCGGAATCGTTCATGTAGGTCGTGGGCTTGAGCAGGATCACGCGCTCAGTGCCGAGCGTGCCTTCCGAGGTCTCGGCCTGAAAACGACGGCGCCATGGTGCGAAACCATGACGCCGCGCGATCTCGTCGACGGCCATGAAGCCGATATTATGCCGGTTACGTGCGTATTTCGCGCCGGGATTGCCGAGCCCAACAAAGAGTCGCATGACGCGGCGCGCCCCTCGCTCGGCGCGCGATCAGAGACCGCGCGCCAGCTTTGAGAGATTACTTCTTCTTGTCGCCGCCGGCGGGAGCCTTGGCAGCCGCCGCCGGAGCAGCAGCACCCGCAGCCGGAGCCGCAGCGCCAGCCGCCGGAGCTGCCGCAGCAGCGCCAGGAGCTGCAGCCGCAGCCGCGGCCTTCTGCTCTTCGGCGTAGCCGGACGGCGGCACGATGGTGACGAGGGTCGCGTCCTCGCGGGTCAGCGCCTTCACGCCGGCCGGCAGCTTGATGTCAGCCAGATGCAGGGAGTGACCGATTTCGAGCGAGCCGACGTCGGCCTCGATGTACTGCGGAATGCTCTCGACGCCACATTCGAGCTCGATCGCATGCGCGACGATGTTGACGGCGCCGCCGCGCTTCACGCCGGGCGAACCTTCTGCCCTCACCACGTGCAGCGGAACGCTGATGCGGATGGTGGCACCTTCGCCGAGCCGCATGAAGTCGACATGGATCGGGAAATCCTTGACCGGATCAAGGTGGTAGTCGCGCGGAATCACCCGGTGCTTCTTGCCGTCGAGGTCGATGTCGACCAGCGTGGTCAGGAACCGGCCGGCGAGGATACGCTGGCGCAGTTCACGATCGTCAACCGAGATCGGGAGCGGGGGTTGCTTGTTACCATAGATCACTCCGGGCACTTTCCCGGCGCGACGCTCAGCCCGGGCGGCCCCCTTGCCGCTCTTCGGACGTGCGGTCGCCTTCAATTCCTTGACGGTCGTCGCCATGTCGTTAAGTCCTTGTTTTTGCAAAAGTTAATGGGCCGCAGCGCGGCCCATGGCATCGTTCGCAGCAAGCCTCCAGGGGTGCGGGGGCCACGAACTGGCGGGCTTTTACCCGGAAGATGCGGAAATGACAAGGAGAATGGGCTGCCGGCCAGGACCGGATAGCTCTTGTAGCCCGGATGGAGCGCAGCGAAATCCGGGACCAATGCCGCCTGTTGCCCAAGTCACCCGGATTACGCTGCGCTCCATCCGGGCTACGGTCCCGGCGTCAGCCGCCGAGCTTGGCCTCCAGCGCCGCGAGGCGCGCCTTCAGCGCCTCGTTCTCCTCGCGCGCCAGGCGGGCCATGTCCTTGACCGCCTCGAACTCCTCGCGCTTGACCAGATCCATGTCGCGCAGGAATTTTTCGGCCTGGGTGCGCATCACCGTGTCGAACTCGCGCTTGACGCCCTGGGCCGCGCCGGCGGCATCGTTCATCAGGCGGCCGATCTCGTCGAAAAACCGGTTGTTGGTCTGGGTCATTTCGGCCTCCTGAAGCTCCGATAAACTTTGCGCGAACGCTCCGAAACACAATGGCAATCCGATTGGACCGGTTCAAGACCCGATCGGCGGTATCCTTGTCATGCCCCGGTTTCCTTGCAATCGTATTCAACGTCCCTGCATAAGAAGAATCACAAGGCGACAAGAGATGATCGACCAGCAGATCGCGATCCCCACCAGGGACGGCCACACCGCAACTTTCATCAGCCATCCCGAACGCGGCGGGCCGTTTCCGGTCATCCTGTTCTACATGGACGCGCCGGCGATCCGCGAAGAGCTGCGCGACATGGCGCGCCGGCTCGCGACCTCGGGCTATTACGTGATGCTGCCGAACCTCTATTACCGCTCCGGCGTGATGGAGCTCGGCGCGCTGCCGGCCGATCCGAACGCGCCGGAGCGCAAGCGCATGTTCCAGCTGATGGGCTCGCTCACCATTCCCATGATCATGGACGACACCCGGGCGCTGCTCGCTTATGCCGAGGGCCAGGCGGCCGCGAACACCAGACTGGTCGGCACCGTCGGCTATTGCATGAGTGGCCGCTACGCCATCAACGCCGCTACGCATTTCCCTGACAGGGTCAAGGCGGCCGCCTCGGTCTACGGCGTGCAGCTGGCAACGGATCAGGCCGACAGCCCGCACCTGGCTGCGGCTAAGACCAAGGCCGAGCTCTATTTCGCCTGCGCCGAGACCGACGTCTACGCGCCGCCGGAAATTATCGAGAAGGTCAAAGAAGGCATGAAAGCCGCGAAAGCCGAGGTCGAGATCTATCCCGGCACGCATCACGGCTTCGCCTTCCCCAAGCGCCCGGTCTATGACCGCGACGCCGCCGAGCGGCATTGGGAGCGTCTCTTGGCGCTCTATCGCCGCAATCTCGTCCAGATATAGAAGGCGAGATGCAACTTCTTCTCATCGACTTCCCCGCCTTCAAGCCGATCGCGCTCGAGATCGGACCGTTCGCGATCCGCTGGTACGCGCTGGCCTATATCTGCGGCATCGTGTTCGGCTGGCTCTATGCGCGCTCGCTGCTGAAGAAGGAGCGCCTGTGGGGCGGCCCCGCCCCGATGTCGCTGCTGCAGATCGACGACTTCATCCTGTGGGTCACGCTCGGCATCATTCTCGGCGGCCGTACCGGCTACGTGCTGTTCTACAACCTGCCTTTCTTCATCGATCATCCTGCCGCGATCTTCCGATTGTGGGAGGGCGGCATGTCCTTCCATGGCGGCTTCCTCGGCTGCGTCGTCGCGGTGATGTGGTTCGCCTTTCGCAATGGCATCTCGATCCTGTCGCTCGGTGACATCACCACCGCGGTCGCCCCGGTCGGGCTGCTGCTCGGGCGCATCGCCAACTTCATCAACGGCGAATTGTGGGGCCGCGCCACCGATGCGAGCCTGCCCTGGGCGATGATCTTCCCCAACGATCCAACGCAGCTGCCGCGCCATCCGAGCCAACTCTACGAGGCCGGCATGGAAGGCATCCTGCTGTTCACCGTGCTCGCGGTGATGATCCGGCTCGGCGCGCTGAAGCGGCCGGGCATGATCCTCGGCGCCTTCATCCTGATCTATGGTCTGACCCGGATTGCCGGCGAGCACTTCCGCGAACCGGACGCGCAGCTCGGCTTCCTCTGGGGCGGATTAACCATGGGCATGCTGCTGTCGATCCCGATGCTTATCGTGGGCGGCATACTTATTGTATTGGCAGTCAGGCGCGGTGCGCCGAAGCCCGCAGGGGCCATTCGTTAATTCCTTTCGAGAAGATAGCCGTGACCGAACAGCCGCTGCTCAACGAAATCAAGGCGCTGATCAAATCCTCGGGCCCCATGCCGGTCTGGCGGTACATGGAACTGTGCCTGATGCATCCGCGCCATGGCTATTACGTTTCGCGCGACCCGCTCGGGCGTGAGGGCGACTTCACCACCGCGCCCGAAGTCAGCCAGATGTTCGGCGAGTTGCTGGGACTATGGACCGCCTCGGTGTGGAAGCAGATGGGCTCGCCGCAATTCCTGCGGCTGATCGAGCTCGGCCCCGGCCGCGGCACCATGATGGCGGACGCGTTGCGCGCCCTTCGCGTGCTGCCGCCGCTCTACCAGGCGCTTCATATCCACATGGTCGAGGTCAATCCCGTCTTGCGCGAGCGGCAGAATGCGACGCTGTCGGGCGTGCGCAACATCGCCTGGCACGACAGCATCGACGACGTGCCTGAGGGACCGAGCATCATCCTCGCCAACGAATATTTCGACGTGCTGCCGGTCCACCAGATGGTCCGCCACGAAAACGGCTGGCACGAGCGCTTGATCGAGATCGACGGCAACGGAAGACTGCAATTCGGCGCGGCGTCCGAACCGACGCCACGCTTCGACGTGCTGCTGCCGCCCTTGGTGCGCGCCGCGCCCGTCGGCGCCGTGTTCGAATGGCGGCCCGACGGCGAGATCATGAAGCTCGCCACGCGCGTGCGCGACCAGGACGGCGCCGCGCTGATCATCGATTACGGCCATTTGCGCAGCGATGCCGGCGACACGTTCCAGGCGATTGCGCGCCACACCTTCGCCGATCCCTTGAAGGCGCCGGGCCAGGCCGACGTCACCGCACATGTCGACTTCCAGGCGCTGGCGCGCGCGGCCGAGGATCTCGGCGCGCGCGTGCACGGACCGGTGACGCAAGGCGACTTCCTCAAGCGGATCGGCATCGACACAAGGGCTGCCGCCTTGATGCAGAAGGCAACGCCGGAGGTCGCCACTGACATTTCGATCGCCCTCAAGCGGCTGACCGACACCGGGCGCAGCGGCATGGGCTCGATGTTCAAGGTGCTCGGCATCTCCGAGCCGCGGCTGACAGGCATTGCCGGCCTCAGCGATCTCGAACAGGCCGGAGGCGATTCATGACGCTGTCTTCGTCACTGCTGTCCGCCGTGCCCGGACTGCGCCACTCATTCTTCACCCGCGAGGGAGGTGTCTCGGGAGGCATCTACTCCGCGCTGAACGGCGGCCTCGGCTCCAATGACGACCAGACCCTTGTCGCGGAAAACCGCCGCCGCATGGCCGAGCACGTCGGCGTCGCGCCGGAGCGCTTCCTCAGCCTGCACCAGATCCATTCGCCCGACGTGCTGGTCGCCGAGGCGCCATGGCCGAACGGGCCGAGGCCGAAGGGCGATGCGCTGGTGACGAACACGCCCGGCATTGCACTCGGCGTCTCCACCGCCGATTGCGGGCCGGTGCTGTTCGTCGACCCCAATGCGCGCGTGATCGGCGGCGCGCATGCGGGGTGGAAGGGCGCGCTGACGGGCGTGCTGGAAGCGACGATTCTGGCGATGGAGAAACTCGGCGCCACGCGCAGCGGCATCATCGCCGCGATCGGCCCCTTGATCCGGCAGGAGAGCTACGAGGTCGGCAACGAGTTCGTCGTGCGCTTCATCGAGGCCGATGCCGACAACGCGATGTACTTCATCCCGTCGGCGCGCGAGGGACACGCAATGTTCGACCTTGCCGGCTTCATCCGCAAGCGGCTGGAGGCCGCCGGCATCCTGATGATCGACGATCTCGGCGTCGACACCTACGCCGACGAGCGCTTCTTCAGCTATCGCCGCTCGGTGCATCGCAAGGAGCCGGATTACGGCCGCCACGTCCACGCGATCGCGCTGGAGGGGTGAACACAAAGGCAACACTCTG
This sequence comes from Bradyrhizobium sp. TM239, assembly GCF_036247985.1. Taxonomy (NCBI): domain Bacteria; kingdom Pseudomonadati; phylum Pseudomonadota; class Alphaproteobacteria; order Hyphomicrobiales; family Nitrobacteraceae; genus Bradyrhizobium; species Bradyrhizobium sp. TM239. The sequence goes on from NZ_BTIR01000001.1 coordinate 457,658, forward strand.
TGTCATTCCGGGGCTCGCGAAGCGAGAACCCGGAATCCATCATGCGGCAGTTCACGCGGCGAAATGGATTCCGGGCTCGCGCCAAGTGGCGCGCCCCGGAATGACCGCGTGTTGTGTCGCTCCCGCCCTAGACCTTAATCGATTTTAACGATATCGCTGCCCTCCATAATGAGGGACGCGTCATTCATCCTGGGCCGTGCGGGTTCGCGCGTGCTGGCGGTCATGCTGCTCGGGGCAGCGACCGCGCTTGGCGGCTGCGCCGGCGGCGGTGGGGCCGCCAACTCCTATGCAATGGCGCCGAGCGCCGGCTCTGGGGCAACGGTCGCCTTCGAATCGATCGACGGGCCGCCGCCGCAGGTGTTCGACCGCATGGTCGGCGTGCTCGACAGCGAATCCAAGCTGCGCAGCCTGTCCGTCGTCTCCCGCGAGGGCTCGGCTGCCTTCCGCGTGCGCAGCTATCTCTCCGCCCAAATCGTGCGCGGCAAGACGGTGATCGCCTGGGTCTGGGACGTCTACGACGCCAACCAGCAGCGGGCACTGCGCCTCTCCGGTGAGGAACCGACCTCGACCAAAGGCAGCCGCGATCCCTGGGGAGCAGCTGACGACCTCGTGCTGCGGAAGATCGCCCAGGCCGGATTCAGCGGACTTTCCAACATGATCAACGGAACGCCGGATACACCTGGCGCTGCTCCGGGCTTGCGGGGCCCGGCGGTGGCGAGCGTGATCCCGCAGGGCCCAGTGGCGGAGATGCCGGCCACGGCACTCGGCTATGCCGAGCGATAACCCCCGCTAAACCACGGCCTCAAGTTGCGGCCAAGCCGTTGGCCCGACTCAGGATTTTCGAAGGGAAAACGTAGCATCCCGGGTTGCCATCGCAGCCCCCGGCCTGATATTTCCTCGCCCGTCGTAACCGTGCTTCCAGTGGGATCTGAGATGTTGAACGTCGTATCCAGCAAAGCGCGGGAGGAAGCGTCCATGTCGGCCAAAAACGGCTCCATCAAGCTCGTCGCCGGCAACTCCAATCCGGCCCTCGCGCAGGCGATCGCGCAGGGCCTCGACTTGCCGCTGACCAAAGCGGTGGTGCGGCGCTTCGCCGACATGGAGATCTTCGTCGAGATCCAGGAGAATGTCCGCGGCTCGGATGCCTTCATCATCCAGTCGACCTCGTTCCCGGCGAACGACCATCTGATGGAATTGCTGATCATCACCGACGCGCTGCGCCGCTCCTCGGCGCGCCGCATCACGGCGGTGCTGCCCTATTTCGGCTACGCCCGGCAGGACCGTAAGTCGGGCTCGCGCACGCCGATCTCGGCCAAGCTGGTCGCCAATCTGATCACGCAGGCCGGTGTCGATCGCGTCATGACGCTCGATCTGCACGCCGGCCAGATCCAGGGCTTCTTCGACATCCCGACCGACAACCTCTACGCGGCGCCACTGATGGTGCGCGACATCAAGGAGAGGTTCGACCTCTCCAAGACGATGGTGATCTCGCCCGACGTCGGCGGCGTGGCCCGCGCGCGCGGCCTCGCCAAGCGCATCAACACCCCGCTCGCGATCGTCGACAAGCGCCGCGAGAGGGCGGGCGAATCCGAGGTCATGAACGTGATCGGCGACGTCGCCGGCTACACCTGCATCCTGATCGACGACATCGTGGACTCCGGCGGCACGCTGGTGAACGCGGCCGACGCGCTGATCGCCAAGGGTGCCAAGGACGTCTACGCCTACATCACCCACGGCGTGCTCTCCGGCGGCGCGGCCGCCCGCATCGCGGGCTCGCGGCTGAAGGAGCTCGTGATCACCGACTCGATCCTGCCGACGGAGGCGGTGACCAAGGCGCCGAATATCCGCACGCTGCCGATCGCCAGCCTGATCTCCGACGCGATCGCACGCACGGCGGCGGAAGAATCGGTGTCGAGCCTGTTCGACTGACACTGTCATTCCGGGGCGGCGCGAGAGCGCCGAACCCGGAATCCATCTTGCAGCAATCCGCGTCGATCAATGGATTCCGGGCTCGCGCTACGCGCGCCCCGGAATGACCATGCTTACCCCACGATCCCCGCCGCGACCTGGCCGCGCAGGCGCTCCAGGCCGAGCAACGTCTCTGCACAAGCGGCCGCGACCTCGACGCCCTTGATCGCAAAATGCTTGCGGAAGAAGTCGTAGTGCACCTCGGTCTCGTGGAATTGCTGCGGCGTCAGCACCGCGGAGAACACCGGCACTTCGGTGCGCAGCTGCACGTCCATCAACGCCTTGATCACGGTGTCGGCGACGAACTCATGGCGATAGATGCCACCATCGACGACGAGGCCGGCCGCGACGATGGCGGTGTAGCGCCGCGTCTTGGCGAGGACCTGCGCGTGCAGCGGGATCTCGAACGAGCCCGGCACCTCGAACACGTCGACATGGGTGAGATGGCGCGCCTCGGCTTCCTTGATGAAGGCGATGCGGGCCTCCTCGACCACGTCGCGGTGCCAGCAGGCCTGCACGAAGGCCACCCGCTGCGGCTTGGCAAAGCGCGGGTGGTCGGGCGCCGGGCCTTGCGGAACCGGCGGTTGGCTGACTTCGGAAGTTTCGGTTTTGGGGTCTTGCAGCATCTGATTCATGGCTTTCCTTCTTAAGGACCAGAATCAGGGCACACGGAACGACAAACAGCCGCATCTTGCGATGCGTCTGCCTCCGACCGTTCTCTTTCATCCGGACTTTAACCGTCGGCTTCGGAGTTGCACCGAATCTGCTGACCCTTCCCCTCGGCAAGAAGACCTTAGGCAAGGCGCTCGCGGGCTTAGGCCTTTCGGCCCTTACCGCCGGTGGGGACTTTCACCCCGCCCTGAGAACATCGGCCGTCCGGGATGAACGGCCTGACGGGAAATATGACGCCAGCCGGCGGCCGCAGCAAGCGTGTTCCGCATGGGGAAAGCGCATGGTCCCATGCCGTCATGGCGGCACGGCCCTCGCCCGGCGGAATTAACGAATGCCGCCCTCCCCCGCGAATCCGATTCCGCTTTGTTCTCATCCAACGGGATCGAGGACGTCCCCCGTTAAGAATTGTGGCGGAGATGAGCTGTGGACGAACGAGTCCTGACTTGTGGACGGACTCGGGACCCCGTTGCGCAGATTCCGCAAATCACATCACTTGATCCGCGACAGGCCCGCGCTGATCCGAGGGATCGCACCAGCGACGTTGAGGGAGCGTGCCGGGCCGACCGCGTGCGTATCAAGGACAACAAGAAGGCAAGAGGTCGAGACGGCATGTCCCTGCTCGAAAGCACTATCGATTCCAAAAGCCATCCGCTCGCGGTGGTCGAGGATATCGCTGCCAGCAACAACTGGCCGTTCGAACGCTCCGGCGAAGACGAGCTCACCATTGTCTCCAAGGGACAATGGACTGACTACCAGATCTCCTTCACCTGGATGGGCGAGATCGAGGCGCTGCATCTGGCCTGCGCGTTCGACATGAAGATTCCGGTCGCGCGCCGCGGCGAGGTGCAGCGGCTCGTCGCCGCGGTCAACGAGCAGCTGTGGGTCGGTCATTTCGACCTGTGGACCAACACCGGCATGATCATGCACCGCCAGGCCCTTGTGCTGCCCGGCGGCCTCACCGCCTCGACCGCGCAATGCGAGGCCATGCTCGCCGGCGCCATCCACGCCTGCGAGCGCTATTTCCCGGCGTTCCAGTTCGTGGTGTGGGCGGGCAAGACCACGACCGAAGCGATGGACGCGGCGATGTTCGACACGGTGGGAGAGGCGTAGGGCTCGCCCCGCCCTCCGCCGTCGTCCCGGACGAGCGAAGCGAAGCTCCGGGACCCATACCGCGTGATGCCTCTTGTGGCGCGCGGCTTGTTGCTCTGCTCTCGATCCACTAGAACCGCCGATGGTTATGGGTCCCTGCGTTCGCAGGGACGACACCGTTTGCAAGGTGATCGCAGTGGCAGATAGCAGCACCCTCCAAAACATCACCGGCACCATCCTGCTCGCCGGCGCGGGCAAGATGGGCGGGGCGATGCTGACCGGATGGCTTTCGGGCGGGCTCGATCCGCGCCGCGTCGCGGTGGTCGATCCGCATATTTCGCCCGAGATCACCGCGCTCGCCGCCAAAGGCGTCGCGCTCAATCCCGATGCAGCCACGGTCGGCACGGTCGAGACGCTGGTCGTCGCGGTGAAGCCTCAGATGTTCCGCGAGGCCGGCGCCAAACTGAAATCGTTCGTCTCGGACAAGACATCGGTGGTCTCGATCATGGCGGGAATCACGATTGCCTCGCTGCAGCAGGTCTGCGGCGGCGCCGTGGTGCGCGCGATGCCGAACACGCCGGCCGCGATCGGCCGCGGCATCACCGTTGCGGTCGCCGCGAATAACGTCAGCGCCGCGCAGCGCGCGGTGGCCGACGCGCTGCTGCGCGCCACCGGCTCGGTCGAATGGGTCGATGACGAGAGCCTGATGGACGCGGTCACCGCCGTCTCCGGCTCCGGCCCGGCCTATGTGTTCCTGCTCGCCGAGGAGCTCGCGCGCGCCGGCGTTGAGGCCGGACTGCCCGAGTCGCTCGCGACCAGGCTGGCGCGCGAAACCGTCGCCGGCTCCGGCGAGCTGCTGCACCAGTCGGAGCTTCCCTCCGCCACGCTGCGCCAGAACGTCACCTCGCCCGGCGGCACCACCGCCGCGGCGCTCGGCGTGCTGATGGGCGAGCCGGGCCTGCGCGATCTCATGATTCGCGCGATCGCAGCGGCGACCAAGCGGTCGAAAGAATTGGCGAACTAGGACGGTGCCGTAGGGTGGGCAAAGCGAAAGCGTGCCCACCATTTCAATCGCAAGCGTGGAGAGACCCGTGGCACGACGCCTCGCGCCTTTGCCCACCCTACGGCGTCGTGCCCGCGGCTAACCGCCTGTTGAACATCTCGACATTGACGAGCCCGCGCGCGTGGCGGCCCTCGCCGAGCTTGCGCGGGCCTTCGAACGCTTCGACCTCGAACCGAATGACGCGGCGCTCGACCGCGACGACCTTCGCGGTGGTCCGCACCGTCGCGCCGACGAGGGCGGCGGCGAGATGGCGGATATCGACCTCGGTGCCAACAGTGACCCAGCCCGGCTGAAGCGCGGCGCGGATCGCATCGCCCGACGTCATCTCCATTTCCAGAATCATCATCGGCGTCGCGTAGACCATCGGCATGCCGGGCACGAAATGCCCGACCGTGCGCTCCGCCGGGACCACCAGCATGCGCTCGGCGCTCATGCCGACCTTGATGAAATCGCGTGCGTCCATGGTGCCTCAAACTCCGCTGTCGTCCCGGACAAGCGAGCGTAGCGAGCGCTGATCCGGGACGACAGCGGTGAATGCCGAACCGCCAGTGGCTACTTCTTCGCGGCCGCCGCGCGTTCCACGAACGTCTTGCCGCCCTTCATCTTGTGGCGGAGCGGGGCTTCGTTGATCTGGATGACGACGGCATCGGCGTCGACGCCGAGATTCTTCACCAGCGCCTGGGTGATGTCGCGCATCATGCCGGCCTTCTGCTCGTCGGTGCGGCCTTCGGCCATGCTGACAGTGATCTCAGGCATCGTTTTCTCCCTGTTGCTGTCGTCATGGCCGGGCTTGTCCCGGCCATCCACGTGCTCATCCATCAAACAAGACGTGGATGCCCGGGACAAGCCCGGCCATGACGGCCTGCCGGAATGGCTATCCCCACTTTACGTCATGGCGGGCCAGGACCTCGCGCACCTTGGCGACGAGATCGGCTTCACTGCACGAGAATTGCGCCGGTCGGCTCTCGCGCCATTCCTGGTTGGAGGCGATCGCCGCGGCCGCCTTCGCGCCTTCGATCAGATCTTTGATCTGCAGCTCGCCGCGCGCCTTTTCATCCGAGCCCTGGATGATCACGCAGGGACTGTTGCGGCGATCGGCATATTTGAGCTGGTTGCCCATGTTCTTGGGATTGCCGAGATAGAGCTCGGCGCGGATGCCGCCGGTGCGCAAGGATGCCACCATCTTCTGATAGTCGGCGACGCGGTCGCGGTCGAACACGGTGACGACGACGGGCCCGAATTCCGGCCGCGTGTCGAGCTTGCCGAGCAACGTCAGTGCGGCCTGCAAGCGCGAGACGCCGATCGAAAAGCCGGTCGCCGGCACCGGCTCGCCGCGGAAACGTGAGACGAGGCCATCGTAACGCCCGCCCCCGCCGACCGAGCCGAAGCGCACGGGCCGGCCCTTCTCGTCCTTGGTCTCGAGCAGCAGTTCGACCTCGTAGACGGGGCCGGTGTAGTATTCGAGACCGCGCACGACGGACGGATCGATCTTGATGCGGTCCGCACCGTAACCCGACGCCGTGACCAGCTTGGCAATCTCTTCCAGCTCGATGACGCCGGCTTGACCGATCTCGCTCTTGGCGAGGTAGGTTTCGGCCGCGGCAATGGCTTCTTTCCAATCCTCGCGCGGCCTGGTGATGGCGAGAACGACATCAGCTTCCGCCGCGCTGAGGTTGGCGCCCTTCGTGAAGTCGCCTTTGCCTTCTTCGCCGCCGTCCCATCGTCCGGGGCCGAGCAATTTACGCACTTCGTCGGCGGAAAACTTGTCGAGCTTGTCGATCGCGCGCAGCACGGTCAGCCTGCGGCCTGCGTTCTCGTCGCCACCGAGCCCGATGGCTTCCAGCACGCCGTCGAGCACTTTGCGGTTGTTGACCTTCACGACATAGGAGCCGCGCGCGATGCCGAGCGCCTCCATCGTGTCCGCCGCCATCATGCAGATCTCGGCATCCGCCGCCGGCGTCGCCGAGCCGACCGTGTCGGCATCGAACTGCATGAACTGGCGGAAGCGGCCGGGGCCCGGCTTTTCGTTGCGGAAGACGTAGCCGACGCGGTAGCTGCGGTAGGGCAAGACCAGAGCGTCGGTGCCGTAGCGCTCGCCGACGTAGCGGGCGAGCGGCGCCGTCAGATCGTAGCGCAGGCTGATCCACTGCTCGTCGTCGTCCTGGAACGAGAACACGCCTTCGTTCGGACGGTCCTGGTCGGGCAGGAACTTGCCGAGCGCGTCGGTGTATTCCATCGCCGGCGTCTCCACCGGCTCGAAGCCGTAGAGCTCGTAGACGGCGCGAATTTTCTCGACCATCTCGCGCGTCGCCCGGATCGCGGCGGGATCGCGATCCTCGAGCCCGCGCGGCAACCGCGCCTTCAGTTTCTGGGGTTTTTTGGGTTTCTCGGCCATGCGCGGCATTTACCAGCCGACGCAGGGGGCGGCAACTGCTGCCTCGCCCTAAGGCTTCTCCATCCGCGCCCTCAGGGCATCCGCGTCCGCCTTCGGCAGCGACTTCAGCGTCGGCTTGATGGTTTCGCCCCCGACGATCTTGCCGTTGCGCATGAACATCCAGTCCGAGATGTCGGCCTCGCCGAATTCGACCTTGTCGCCTGCCCGCTTGCCCGGCAGGTCGCGCGGCTCGTTGGCGAACAGGCCGGAATAGGCCCCATTCGGCAGCTTCTTCACCTCGCCGATCCAGATGTGCTCCCCGCCCTTGCGGGTCGAGAAGCGCACCTTCAGGGCGTGCCCGGCCTCCGACGGCTTTGGCGATTCGTAGGAGGCCCAGAAGGTTGGAAGCGAGCCACGGGCGCGCGCGATCGCGGCATTCATCTCGGGATCGCTGGTGCGGACGTCGACGATCGGTGAGCGGTCTTGCGCGACCACCTCGTGCGTGGGGCCGATGGTCAGAATGCCGAAAACGGAAACGCCGGTGATTGCGGCGAGAACGACCCATTTCGCGGGTTGGGAGAGTTTCGTTGCCATGGTCGCGATGTCCTGATGTCCAGATGTGTCCAGACTTTGTCGCATGTCGGCAACGGCACGTTCAGTGCACGAAAAACCACAAACGATGCGCGTTTCCCCTCTCCTCACGAGAGGGGAAACGCGCATCGCCGCATCTTAAAACACCTTGCGGATCCAGTTGTGCGGATCGTTGGTGCGGCCGTACTGGATGTCGACGAGCTGCTTGCGCAGGCCCATGGCGACGGGACCGGCGGCTCCGCCGCTGATCTCGAAATCGCCGCTCACCGAGCGCACCTTGCCGATCGGCGAGATGACGGCGGCGGTGCCGCAGGCAAACGCTTCCTTCAGCTTGCCGCTGGCGGCATCCTTGCGCCACTGGTCGAGCGAATACGGCTCCTCGCGCACGGTTTTGCCGGCATCCTTCGCGAGCGCGATGATGGAATCGCGGGTGATGCCGGGCAGGATGGTGCCGAGCGGCGGCGTCGAGAGCGAGCCGTCGTCGAACACGAAGAACACGTTCATGCCGCCGAGCTCCTCGATGTAGCGGCGCTCGACCGCGTCGAGGAAGACGACCTGATCGCAGCCATGCTGGATCGCTTCGGCCTGGGCGCGCAGGCTCGCGGCATAATTGCCGCCGCACTTGACCGCCCCGGTGCCGCCGACAGCGGCGCGCGTGTAGTTTTCGGACACCCAGATCGACACCGGCGCGGGACCGCCCTTGAAGTAGGAGCCGACCGGCGAAGCGATGACGGCGAAGATATATTCGGACGACGGCTTGACGCCGAGGAAGGTCTCGCTCGCGATCATGAAGGGCCGCAGGTAGAGACTGCCCTCGCCGCCCGGCATCCAGGCGCGGTCGATGCGCACGACCTGCTCGACCGCCTCGATGAAGACGTCCTCGGGCAGCTGCGCCATCGCCATGCGGTCGGCGGAGTCCTTGAAGCGCCGCGCATTGGCGTCGGGACGGAACAGGTTCACGCCGCCATCGTCGCGCTTGTAGGCCTTCAGACCCTCGAAGATCTCCTGCGCGTAGTGCAGCACCGCGCCGGCCGGATCCATCTGGAAGTTGGCGCGTGCCTCGACACGTGCCTCGTACCAGCCGCCCTTGGCCTGGTTGTAGCGCACGATCGCCATGTGATCGGTGAAGACCCGTCCGAAGCCGGGGTCCACCAGCTTGGCCACGCGGTCCTTCTCGGGCGTCGGATTGGATGCGGGCTGGATGTCGAATTTCATGCTCATGTCCTTGCCTCCCGCTTGCCGGTGGCGACGCCGTTCTGGCGCCGGCCTGCCCTTTTCGGGCCCGGCTGGCTTGATTGGTTTTGGGCCGAACCACCGCCAGCCTTGTTACGGCCGGTTTCCGTGGCCAGCATGTCCGGCAGGACATGCTTTTGCGGAACGCGGAAGTCCAGTATGTTTTGTCGAAACGCCGCTCGACAATCGCACGGTAGATCTGATCCGGCCGTCGTCGCCTGTCCGGCTCTCTCCAGCCGCCCTGCTTCGATGCCACCCCGCGCGAAACGATCTAAAATTTCGTGCTGGTCAATCGTTTTGTAACATTGAACCCAAGATACGTCAATATGCCTGACATAAATTTCGCGACTTCCTCTCACGACGCCGCCGAGCCCAGGCCGGCCGCAGACGACGGAGGCAATTTGCGCTGGGATATCATCGAGCTACTGTTCTTCGCCTATCGCGACTTCGTCGGCGATCCCGACCAGGAGCTGGAGGCTTTCGGCTTCGGCCGCGCCCATCACCGGGTCATGCATTTCGTCTACCGCTATCCCGGCCTCAAGGTCGCCGACCTGCTCGACGTCCTGCGCATCACCAAGCAGTCGCTCGGCCGCGTGCTCAAGCAGTTGCTGGACGAGGGCTACATCGTGCAGAAGACCGGCGACAATGACCGTCGCCAGCGCCTGCTCTACGCCACGCCGAAGGGCGAGGCGCTGGTGCAGAAGCTCGCCGGGCTGCAGACCACGCGGATCACCAAGGCGCTCGCCGAAATGGCTCCGCAGGATGCCGAGACGGTCAAGCGCTTCCTGCGCGCGATGATCGATCGCGATGATCCGGACAAGGTGCTCGAAACGATCTTCGCTTCCGTCAACCACGACGCCAAGGAGTGACCGTGCCGCTCGCTGCCACGCTCGCCCGCCCGCCGGCTCGCCCGGCCGACGACGCCCCGCATCTGCTGCTCGTCGACGACGACCGCCGCATCCGCGATCTGCTGTCGCGCTTCCTCGCCGCCGAGGGCTACCGCGTCACCACCGCCGCGAGTGCCGGCGATGCACGCTCGAAACTGCTGGGCCTGCATTTCGACCTCTTGATCCTCGACGTGATGATGCCTGGCGAGACCGGCTTCGATCTCGCCCGCTTCATCCGGACATCCTCCTCGGTGCCGATCGTGATGCTGACGGCACGACACGAGGCGGAAGCGCGCATCGAGGGCCTGCAGATCGGCGCCGACGACTACGTGGCTAAACCGTTCGAGCCGCGCGAGCTGGCGCTGCGCATCAACAACATCCTCAAGCGCGCCGCTCCGCCGCCGCAGGCCACAGCGGTGGAGAAGATCGCGTTCGGCCCCTACGTCTACCATCTCGATCGCGGCGAGCTGCGCCAGGGCGAGGAGGTCATCCACCTCACCGACCGCGAGCGCGAGATGCTGCGCATCCTCTCGGAGACGCCGGGCGAGACCGTGCCGCGCAGTGCGCTGACCGGCAATGGCAGCGTCAACGAGCGCGCCGTCGACGTGCAGATCAACCGCCTCAGGCGCAAGATCGAGACCGACCCCGCCAATCCGCTGTTCCTCCAGGCGGTGCGCGGTATCGGCTACCGGCTGGTAGCCTCGCCATAAATCAGTGAAGCGCGACCGATGAGCACGATCGATACCGGCCTGACGCTTTTGAAGAGCGCCGCCGGCCGCGTCTCCGCCGCCAATGGCTGGATGGGCAATGCGTTCAAGGGCTGGATGCCGACCGGCCTCTACGCCCGCGCGCTGCTCATCATGATCGTGCCGATGGTGGTGCTGCAATCGGTCGTCGCCTTCGTATTCATGGAGCGGCACTGGAACACGGTGACGCGGCGCCTCTCGGCCGCGGTGGTGCAGGACATCGCCGCACTGATCGACGTCTACAAGGGCTATCCGCAGGACCGGGATCGCGAGCAGATTCGTCGCATCGCGCAGCAACGCCTAGGCCTCGTCGTCGATTTCCTGCCCCCCGGCGACATGCCGCCGCCGGGACCAAAACCGTTCTTCTCGCTGCTCGACCAGACGCTGTCGGTACAGCTCGGCCGCCAGATCGGACGCGCGTTCTGGATCGACACGGTCGGCCGCTCCAATCTCGTCGAGATCCGCATCCAGCTCGACGATGCCGTGATGCGCGTGTTCGCGCAGCGCAGCGCCGCCTATGCCTCCAACTCGGAGATATTCCTGTTCTGGATGGTCGGCACGTCCTCGATCCTGCTGATCGTGGCCGTGCTGTTCCTGCGCAACCAGATCAAGCCGATCCTGCGCCTTGCCGACGCCGCCGAGAGTTTCGGCAAGGGCCGCGAAGCGCCGAACTTCAGACCGCGCGGCGCGCGCGAGGTGCGGCGCGCGTCGGTTGCCTTCCTCGAGATGAAATCGCGCATCGAGCGCACGATGGAGCAGCGCACCGCGATGCTCGCCGGCGTCAGCCACGATCTGCGCACCATCCTGACCCGCTTCAAGCTCGAGCTGGCGCTGATCGGCGACAGCCCCGAGCTCGATGGCATGCGCAAGGACGTCGACGAAATGTCGATGATGCTGGAGGATTACCTCGCGTTTGCCCGCGGCGATTCCGGTGAGCAGTCGCAGCCCACCGACATGGCGCAGGCGCTCGAGGAATTGCGCGGCGACGCCGAGCGCCATGGCCATACCGCGACCGTTGCCTTCCATGGCCTGCCCGTGGTGACGGTGAAGCCGGCCTCGTTCAAGCGCTGTCTCGCCAACCTCGTCACCAACGCGGCGCGCTACGGCAAGGCCATCGCCATCACCGGCCAGCGCGATCACCGTTATTTGACCGTGACGATCGACGACGACGGCCCCGGCATTCCCGCGCATTTGCGCGAAGAAGTGTTCAAGCCGTTCCTGCGGCTCGACAACGCCCGCAACCAGGATGAGGGCGGCACGGGCCTCGGCCTCGCCATCGCCCGCGATATCGCCCGCTCGCATGGCGGCGACATCACCCTCGGCGACAGCCCGATGGGGGGATTGCGGGCGAGTGTGCGGATACCGGTGTAGGCGATGCCGTAGCCCGGATGGAGCGCAGCGCAATCCGGGATCAGCCTATCGTGGCGCGGAGCCCCGGATTTCGCTGCGCTCCATCCGGGCTACGACCTACGATCCCGCCTACTTCGGCAGCAGCGCCTTCAGCTTGTCCATGTCGCGCACGTTCATCTTGAAGCCGCCGGGCATCACGATGTCGCCGGGCTTCTGGTCGGGCTTGCAGGCCCCAAGCCATTTGGCTTGCAGCGTCATGGTGGTATCGCGCCCGGCCGCGCCGGCGACGCCGCCCTGTGCGTGCGAAGAGGTCTTCACCGTGTAGGCCGAATTGAAATCGCCCGTGATCTCGGCATGCGAGGTCGTGCTGACGCCGGCGACGCTGCACTCGGAATCGCTGACATAGCCGGTCGCGGTCTTCTTGATGTCCTGCTTGGCGCAGATCTGCTTCGCCATCGGGGAGACGTTGTTGTTCATCTCCTTGTCGACGGTCTCGTCTGTGCAGTGCTGCATGGTCATCTCGGGCATGGGCGAGCCGGTCGTGACCAGCTTCATTTCCCAAAGACCGGCCTTGCGGACCGGCAGATCGTCGGCGCTGGCGCTGCCCGCCGACACCACGAGGCAAAGCGTCGAGCCGAGCAAAGCGAGTTTGCGCGTCATGTGGAGGCTCCCGGCTGAGAGATGCGGCGCTACGAAAGCGCCTCAGTAGAGCGTGCGGATCGGCTGGTCGGCGGCGCCATAAGGCACCCAGCGGCACGAGAACGAGATGTAGCCGCCCTCATAGGCCTGCACCGCCAGGAATTTCACGACCTTGCCGTAGCGCGCGCAGTGATCGACCGCGGCCTGCCGGGCATCGACCTGGGTGGCCATCGAATAGGCGATGATGCCGCCGGTGTCGTTGCCCTTGAACGGCGGCACATAGTCGGCGCGCGCCGACTGGCTCGCCATCATACCCGAGACAACCAGGCTGGCGAGAAGACCCGCGGCCGCAATGATTCGCATTCCCGTCACTCCAATTGGCTGGCGGCCAGTTTACGGTGCCGGGAGGGAAGTGAAAAGAACGGAAGCCCTGCCAACCACGATGTTGTGGTCAACTCCTGGCGAAGTGTTGCCGCGCTGCACTTGACCTCCCCCGGCCTTCGCGGCACCGTCCAACCTTCGCAAGACTTCAGCTGTCCGGATTGACCATGCTCGCCCCCTTCCTGAAATCGTTCCGCTATGCCGCCGTGCTCGGCCTCATGTTCGGAGCGATGTCGCTCGGCGAGGCCAGGGCCGCCAATCCGCTGGAGCTGAACTTCTGGCTGAGCGGACCGCGCTATGACGGCGCCGTTGCCGATTGCGACCGGGCGCTGCCGACCATCGCCACCCAGTTCTGGGAGAAGGAAAGCACGTTCTGGAATTCCTCGTTGAAGATCACCGGCTTCTCGGCCGTTCGCGAGACCGCGTTCCGGCCCTGGCAGTCCGACAATATTCCGCGCCGCTATTGCACCGGCGAGGCCATGCTCAATGACGGCAAGGTGCGCAAGGTGCACTTCTCGATCATCGAGGATGGCGGCTTCGCCGGCTATGGCAACGGCGTCGAATGGTGCGTGGTCGGGCTCGACCGCAACTGGGCCTATAATCCGGCCTGCCGCGCCGCCAAGCCCTGATCAGGAAGCGCTGATCAGGAAGCCCTGGTTCGTCGCTCGAGGCGCCGAACGGCGGCCACCTGAATTTTGTTCTTGAAATGTTCCCATCGCCTGCTAGGCTTCCTCGCACAGTCTAGTTGAGGGGCGTCGCCATGTTTCATTCCAGATTGCATTCGTTTTCCCGTCTCGTGATCTCCCTGACCCTTGCCGCCGGACTGGCCTTGCTCGCCGGCGGCGCAAACGCCCAGGACAAGCGGCAGAACGCGCCCGGCGAGTTCGACTTCTATGTGCTGTCGCTGTCGTGGTCGCCCTCGTTCTGCGAGGAGGCGGCCGAGCGTGGCGGCCGCTCGCAGATCCAGTGCAGCGGTCGGCCCTACGCCTTCGTGGTGCATGGGCTGTGGCCGCAATATGAGAATGGCTTCCCGGAATATTGCCAACGGCCTTCGCCGCGGCTGAATCGCAACATCGTGTCCTCGATGCTCGACCTGATGCCGGCGCCGGGCCTGATCTTCAACGAATGGGACAAGCACGGCACCTGCTCGGGCCTCGAGGGCCGCAGCTATTTCGAGACGATCCGCAAGGCGCGCGCTGCGATCAAGATCCCGGCCGAATATCTCGATTTGTCGCAGGCCAAGACCGTGGCGCCGGCGGATGTGGAGGAAGCCTTCATCAAGGCCAATCCGGGGCTGAGCAATGCCGCCGTCTCGGTCACCTGCAACCGGACCAGGCTCTCCGAAGTTCGCATCTGCCTCAGCAAGGACCTGCAATTCCGCGCCTGCGACGAGATCGAACGCCGCACCTGCCGCCGCGAGCAGGTGACGATGCCGCCGATCAGGGGCGGATAGGCCGAGGTCTCGTGCCCCGGATGCAGTGCAATGCGCCGCGAAACGCGGCGTAGTGCACTGCTGATCCGGGGCCCATCACACAGGAAGAAGCTGGTCCCGGCTCAGCGGCGCGGCGTTACACGCTGCACCGCGTCCGGGACATGTGATTGTACCTCTTTGCTTCAAGCCATCACGTGGCGTAGTGCTCTTCCCATGAACTACCACCACGCCTTCCACGCCGGCAACTTCGCCGATGTCATCAAGCACATCGTGCTGGCGCGCATCCTCACCTATCTGCAGGACAAGCCGGGGGCGTTCCGCGTCATCGACACCCATGCCGGCGCCGGCCTCTACGATCTCGACAGCGACGAGGCGCGCCGGGGCGGCGAATGGCTGACCGGCATCGCGCGGCTGATGCAGGCGCGCCTGTCGAACGAGAGCGCGGCGCTGGCCAAGCCCTATCTCGACATCGTCCGCGCCTTCAATCCGAAGGGTGAGCTCAAGGCCTATCCGGGCTCGCCGTTGATTGCGCGCGGCCTGCTCCGGCCGCAAGACCGGCTCGTCGCCTGCGAGCTTGAGCCGAAGGCGCGGAAAGCGCTGATCGCCGTGCTGCGCCACGACGAACAGGCTCGCGTGGTCGACCTCGACGGCTGGGTGGCGCTGCCGGCCTTCGTGCCGCCGAAGGAGCGGCGCGGCCTCGTGCTGATCGATCCACCCTTCGAGGCAAAGGACGAGTTCGAACGGCTGGGCGAGGCCTTCTCCACAGCCTTCGCGAAATGGCCGACCGGTATCTATGTCATCTGGTATCCGGCCAAGAACCGGCGCGCCACCGACACGCTGGCCCAAACGGTGGCGCGGCTCGCAGCTGCAGCAAAACCGCCGGGAAATTGTCTGCGCCTCGAGTTCAGCGTCGCGCCTCAGCTCGATGGCGGGGCTCTCGCCTCCACCGGGCTGCTGATCGTCAATCCACCCTACACGCTGCAGGGCGAGCTCAAGACGATCCTGCCCGAGCTGGAAATGCCGCTCGGCCAAGGCGGTGCTGCCAGATTCCGATTGGAGGTGCCCAAGCCTTAGAGCCAAAAAGCCGTAACACTCCGGCATTCTTGGGAAAAATATGCAGGAGCGGTAGTCAATCTGCAGAGAACCGTATTATGCTATTTCCGTGACTGGCTTTACGTTCCGCTTCCGCGAATGGTTGCGGCGGAGTGAAGGCCTAAGAAAGATCCGGCCGGACCGCCAGCGGTCCGCCCAAGGATGGCCAGCTCCCGGGCTTCGTAACGCCCGGTCATGCCGTGACGTGAGTCTGCGTCGCGGCGGAGGAGCAATGAGGGGGAGTTTCCCGATGGCCATGACGGGAACGGTCAAGTTTTTCAACGGCGAACGCGGCTACGGTTTCATCAAGCCTGACGACGGAGGCCGCGACGTCTTCGTGCATATTACTGCTGTGGAGCGGGCCGGACTGAAGGACCTTGCGGAAGGACAGCGTATTACTTTCGAAGTCGAACCTGACAAGAAGGGGAAGGGACCGAAGGCGGTCAATCTGGTCATCCTCTCCTAGCGGGCCTGACGCACAACATTCGGCGCAATACTTGGCGCAAAGATACTTGGCGCAAAAAAAATCCCGGCCGCGAGCGGCCGGGAGGTTGTAGTCCGGTATTTTCTTCTTCAGCTATCAGAAGTGATAGTTCACGCCTGCGCGCACAACGCTGGCGCTATAGCCGTTTGACACGCCCGTAATTGCGAACTGGCTCGACGACAGATCGATGTAGAGATATTCGAGCTTCGCGCTCCAATTCGGCGCGAAGCCGACCTCTGCGCCGGCACCGATGGTCCAGCCAGCGGTGGTGTGCGATTCCGTCCAGCCGAACGTCTGTGCGCGCAGCTCGCCGAAGGCAAGGCCTGCGGTGCCGTAGAACAGGATGTTACTGAAGGCATAGCCGGCGCGGCCGCGCAGGGTGCCGAACCACGGATTGGAGAATTTCCACGGTGCGAAGGTGTCGTCGGCACCGGCGGCCTGGATGTCGCCCTCGACGCCGAACACAAACGGGCCATTCTGGAAGTTGTAACCGGCCTGCACGCCGCCGACGAAGCCCGACGGCTTTGAGGGATTGTTGTCGACCGAGCCCCATTCATAGCCGATGTTGCCGCCGAGATAGGGGCCGGCCCAGCTATAGGCGTTGAGCGGCTGGTTGACGGTATAGGGCGCACGCTGACCGTAATTGAGATCGGCGGCCTCCGCCGAAGCTGTCCAGCCGGCTGCCACCAACGCGGCCGCGCCCACAACGAGCCTCTTCATCACACACTCCAACGCAACTGCCGTCACCGGCTGCGGCGCCTGACGCCGCCGCGCGAGGCAACCCGCATGGTTAGGGAACCACGACCTTTTCGCGTAAGATTTATCGAGAGTTTTAAGTTAAAGGGCTGTTAAGCCGGGTTACCGCGCTGTTAACAGGCTTAAGCAAGCGTTACCGGGAACTGCGCCGCCATCCTGTGCGTGCCGCACGGCCGGAACTTCAAATCGGCACCCCCAGCGCCTAAATTCGCTCCATGGTTCACGATTCCACCGACAATCCGGACGAGCGCGCGCGCAAGCCCGTGCGAGGCACCGCACCGGACGTCCCAGCCGAGACGCCTCCGGACCTCGATCCCGCCACCAGCGGCGGCGATGACGAGGACGATGCGCGGCTGCCCGATATCCTGGAAGAGAGCGGCGCCGTCGGCGAAGGACCGCTGGCAACCGGTCACGAGGCGATCGAACGCGCGGTCCGCCTCGCCCCCACCTCGCCCGGCGTCTACCGCATGCTCAATGCGAATGCCGACGTGCTCTATGTCGGCAAGGCCAAGAACGTCAAAAAGCGCCTCTCCAACTATGCGCGCCAGAATGCGCCGCAGCCGGCCCGCATCCTGCGCATGATCGCAGCCACGGTGACCGTGGAAATCGTCTCGACCAACACCGAGACCGAGGCGCTGCTGCTGGAAGCCAACCTCATCAAGCAGCTTCGGCCGCGCTTCAACGTGCAGCTGCGCGACGACAAATCGTTTCCCTATATCCTGATCACCGGCGACCATTGGGCGCCGCAGATCCTGAAACATCGCGGCGCGCAGAGCCGGCCCGGGCGCTATTTCGGTCCGTTCGCCTCCGCCGGCGCCGTCAACCGCACCATCACGGCGCTGCAGCGCGCCTTCCTGATCCGCTCCTGCACCGATTCCTTCTTCGAGAGCCGCACCAGGCCCTGCCTGCTCTACCAGATCCGCCGCTGCGCCGGCCCCTGCACCCGCGAGATCGACTTTCCCGGCTATACGACCCTGGTGCGCGAGGCGAGCGACTTCCTGTCCGGCAAGAGCCATGCTGTGAAGCAGGAGCTTGCCGGTGAGATGGAGAAGGCCTCCGGCGAGCTCGAGTTCGAGCGCGCCGCGCTCTACCGCGACCGCCTCGCCGCGCTGTCGGCGATCCAGTCGCAGCAGGGCATCAACCCGCGCACGGTCGAGGAAGCCGACGTGTTCGCCATCCATCAGGAGGGCGGCTTCTCCTGCGTCGAGGTGTTCTTCTTCCGCACCGGCCAGAACTGGGGCAACCGCGCCTATTTTCCGCGCGCGGAAAAAACGTACACCCCGGAAGAGGTGCTCGGCTCCTTCCTCGCCCAGTTCTACGACGACAAGCCGCCGCCGAGGAACATCCTGCTCTCGCACGAGATCGAGGAGAGCGAGCTGCTCGCCAATGCGCTGTCGATCAAGGCCGGCCACAAGGTCGAGGTCGCCGCGCCCAAGCGCGGCGAGAAGAAGGAACTCGTCGCCCACGCGCTGACCAATGCGCGCGAGGCGCTCGGCCGCAAGCTCGCGGACACCGCCACGCAAAGCCGCCTGCTCGACGCCATCGCCACGACGCTGAGCCTGCCCCATTCGCCCAAGCGCATCGAGGTCTACGACAACAGCCACATCCAGGGCACCAATGCGGTCGGCGCCATGATCGTCGCCGGCCCTGATGGTTTCGTGAAGAACCAGTACCGCAAGTTCAACATCAAGTCGGAAGGGATCACGCCGGGCGACGACTTCGCCATGATGCGCGAGGTGCTGGAGCGGCGCTTCAAGCGCCTGATCAATCCGCCCGAGGAGGGTGCGAGCAAAGCGAAGGACGACGATTTCCCGCAATGGCCCGATCTCGTCATCATCGACGGCGGCCGCGGCCAGCTCAACGCCGTGCGCGAGATCTTTGCCAATCTCGGCCTGACCCAGGTGTCGCTGATGTCGGTCGCCAAGGGACCGGACCGGGATGCCGGCCGCGAGACCCTGTTCATGCCGGAGCGCGAGGCGATCAAGCTGGAGCCGCGCGACCCCGTGCTCTATTTCATCCAGCGCCTGCGCGACGAGGCCCACCGCTTCGTCATCGGCTCGCACCGCAAGCTGCGCAAGAAGGACATCCGCGAGGCCGGCTTGCAGGAGATTCCGGGCATCGGCCCGTCACGCAAACGTGCCTTGCTGCATCATTTCGGGACCCTGAAGGAGATCGAACGCGCCTCGATCGCCGATCTCGGCAAGGTTCCGGGGGTGAGCGCCGAGAGCGCTCGCAAGATTTTCGAGTATTTCCATCCTCAGCCGGGATGAACTAAAGGGGGCTGTGGTCATATGGTCGTCGCATCCCGCACCCATCTGGGAGCGGAACGGTTGACCTTCAGGCCACAGCGGTATTGGTAGGACGGATGAACATCGCCACGACACGAGGGACGACCAGCCGCGCGATGTCCCTCCCGAACCTCCTGACCTATGGCCGGATCGCCGCGATCCCGGTCGTCGTCGGATGCATCTATGCGCAGTCCATTCTGGATCAGCCGCTCTGGCTACGCTGGGTGGCGGTGGCCATCTTCATCGGCGCCGCGGTGACCGATTACCTTGACGGCTACTATGCGCGGATCTGGAATCAGCAATCGGCGTTCGGCCGGATGCTCGATCCGATCGCCGACAAGCTGCTGGTCGCCTCGTGCCTGCTGATGCTGGCCGCGGACGGCATCATCCACGGCTGGTCGCTATGGGCCGCCATCGTGATCCTGTGCCGCGAGATCCTGGTCTCGGGCCTGCGCGAATATCTCGCCGCGCTCCGCGTCAGCGTTCCCGTGACCAAGCTCGCGAAGTGGAAGACCACGGTCCAGCTCGTCGCCATCGGCTTTCTGCTCGCTGGCCCGGCCGGCGACGAGGTGGTGCCCGTCGTCTCGATGATTGGCCTCGCGCTGCTATGGGCCTCGGCGATCCTGACCATCTACACCGGCTATGACTATTTCCGCGCCGGCATCCATCACCTCATCAAGGAGGACGAGGGATGAAGGTGAAGTATTTCGCCTGGGTGCGCGAACGCATCGGCAAGGCCGAAGAGACCATCGAGCCGCCGGCGACCGTGCGGACCGTCGAGGAGTTGATCGCGTGGCTGTCCGGCCAAGGCGAGGCCTACGCCTACGCGTTCGATAAGCCGAAGGTGATCCGCACCGCGATCGACCATGCCCATGTCAAATCGGATGCCGCAATCGCGGGCGCCCGCGAGATCGCGTTCTTCCCGCCGATGACCGGCGGCTAGACCATGACTTCCCCTGTCGCCAGCTGCCCCGTCACCATCCGCATCCAGGCGGACGATTTCGACATCGCGCGCGAGATCGCGGCTTTGACGGCGGGCCGCACCGACATCGGCGCGGTCGTCACCTTCTCCGGCATCTGCCGCGGTGACGAGGACAGCGCGAAGATCGCCGCGCTGACGCTCGAACACTATCCCGGCATGGCTGAGGAAGAGATCAGGCGTCATACCGACGAGGCGACCTCGCGCTGGCCGCTGAACGGCGTCACCGTGATTCACCGCGTCGGCCGCTTCATGCCCGGACAGAACATCGTGCTGGTGTTGACCGCCTCGCAGCACCGCCAGGCCGCATTCCATGCGGCCGAGTTCCTGATGGACTACCTCAAGACCAGCGCCCCGTTCTGGAAGAAGGAAGAGAGCGAAGCCGGCACCGGCTGGGTCGAGGCTCAGGCTCGCGACGACGAGGCCGCCGCGCGCTGGACCCGATCCTGATGGCAAAAGCATCCAAAAAGACCGTCCGCGGCCGCGCCGCGCCCAAGCTCGCCAAAGTCGGCCCGGGTGAACTTCTCACGCTGGTCGATTTCGTCCGCTATGGGGTGAGCCGCTTTGTCGAAGCCGAGCTCGCCTTTGCGCACGGTACGACCGATCCGGTTGTCGAAGCAGCCTTCCTGGTGAGCGAAGCGCTGCATCTCAATCCCGAGCAGTTCGAGATCTTTGCCAACGCACGGGTCACGGCGGCGGAAGGCAAGACCATCCTCGATCTCATCCATCGACGTGTCACCACGCGCAAACCGGCCGCCTATCTCGTCAACAAGATCTACATGCTCGGCTTGCCCTTCTATGTCGATGAGCGCGTCATCGTTCCGCGCTCCTTCATCGGAGAGCTGCTGGAGTCGCATTTCGGCGGCGATGGCGAGGCCGGATCGCTGATCGACGAGCCTACGGGCGTCGAGCGCGTGCTCGATCTCTGCACGGGATCGGGATGCCTCGCCATCCTCGCGGCGCATCATTTCCCGAACGCCACCGTCGATGCCGTCGATGTCTCCAAGGGCGCGATCGAGGTCGCCACGCGAAATGTCGGCGAATACGGCCTCGAGGACCGGATCAGCCTGTATCGCGGCGACCTGTTCGCCCCGCTCGGCGATGCGCGCTACGACCTGATTATCACCAATCCGCCCTACGTCGATGCCGAAGGCATGGCGACGCTGCCGCCCGAATGCCGGGCCGAGCCGAAGCTCGCCTTCGATGGCGGCAGGGACGGTCTCGACGTGGTGCGCCGGATCCTGCGCGAGGCGCCCGATCACCTCACCCCGGACGGCGGACTAATCTGCGAGATCGGCCGCGGCCGCGACCTGGTCGACGAGGCCTTTCCGGAACTGCCGCTGCTCTGGCTCGACACCGAGGACTCGGAGGGCGAGGTGTTCTGGATCGCAGCCGCCGATCTCGGCTGATTCGACGCGGCGGACAGAGCTCCGTCGGAACAACTCAAATACCGCCACGTTCATCCTCCGACAATTTTCTTGCTCTTGGAGGATGTCCAGATGCTCGCGCCATCGGGCGAATTGCTGCGCGCCGGCATGGCGCTCAAGCTCAACCACGTCAAACGCGCCGCTCAATCCTATCTGCGTGACCAGACCAGCCAGGCAACCGGCAAGGTGACGTCTTACGCGGTGGCTGGCGGGCTGTTCGCGGTCGCGGGCCTTTTCGTTGTCGCGGCCTTCTTCGTCGGGCTGATCGCCCTCTACCGCTGGGTTGCCATCACCTACGGGCAGTTCTGGGGGTTTGGTGCCGCCGGAGGAGTGCTGCTGGTGCTGGCGGCGGTCTGCGCTGGCGTGGCAATGGCGCAGATGAAGCGCAAATCGAAGCCGATCGTGCCACTTGCCAGTCGGTTGCGCGTTGCAATTGCGACCCCACGGATTCCGCGCGGAACGGTCAAGGAAGCCGTTAAAGAGGTCGCCACCACGATTCCCCTTGCGCCGCTCGCCCCCGGCGAGCGCCGCCATGGCGCAAGAGCTTCGGCGGCGCGCACCAACCGACCCGTGCAGCTTGGTCTGATGCTCGCGGCGATTGGGCTGGCGGGATTCACGGCGGCGCGCCGCAGACGTCACGGTCAGAGATTGGACGCTTGAATGCTGGTGCGGCGCTCCGAACAGCTCGACTCCTGGCTGCTGGTGGCCGCCACTGCCGTCTTCGTGCTGACCGCGGAGCGCTATTTCCAGGACCCCGGCCTGGTCGGATCCGGCCCTCCGCAAGACCACCGCAAAGGCGAGGCGAATTCACCGGAAACGCACCCGGCCAGTGCGGCGGTGCAGCCCGGCCGCGGCCGCCGGGCGAAAAGTCCGTTCGAGATCCCCTGGACGGGCTGGAAGGACATCTTCTGGCGCACCTATCAGCGCATCGACGACGATCGCCTGCTCGCGACAGCGGGCGGCGTCGTCTTTTTTGGGCTGCTCGCGATCTTCCCGGCGGTGACGGCGCTGGTCTCCTCTTATGGCCTGTTCGCCGACCCCGCGACGATCAGTTCCAATCTGCAGACGCTTGCGACCATGGTGCCCGAGGGCTCGTTCCAGATCGTGGAGGATCAAGTCTCGCGCGTGGTGTCGAACGGCAATACCACGCTCGGCGCCACCTTCCTGCTCGGCCTTCTGCTCGCGGTCTGGAGCGCCAATGCGGGCGTCAAGGCGATCTTCGATGCCCTCAACGTCGCCTATGAGGAGCGCGAGAAGCGCAGCTTCATCAAGCTCAATCTGGTGTCGCTGGCCTTCACGGTCGGCGGCATCGTGGCGCTGCTGCTGATGGTGGGTGCCGTCGTCGCCTTCCCGCTCGCGCTCAATCATCTCGGCATGGCGCCCGAAAGCAAGCTGATCGTGGCGCTGGCGCGATGGCCGCTGCTGTTCCTGATCCTGCTCGTGGCACTGGCGATCCTGTACCGCTTCGCCCCCAGCCGCGACGCCCCGCGCTGGCAATGGCTGAGCCTCGGCGCAGTGACGGCGGCCCTCCTCTGGATCGCCGGCTCGGCGCTGCTGTCCTGGTATCTCTCGGCATTCGCCAATTACAATGCGACCTACGGCTCGCTCGGCGCCGCCATCGGCCTGATGATGTGGATGTGGATGTCCGCCATCGTCATCATGTTCGGCGCCGAGCTGAATTCGGAAATGGAGCGGCAGACGCTGAGGGATACGACCACCGGCCGGCCCAGGCCGCTCGGCACCCGGGAGGCTGTCTCGGCCGACACGGTCGGCGCCGCCGCACCGTCCTGACTGCGTGATCGTCCTGAACGTGCAGGCCCGAGCCGCTATCCCCTCGAATCAACAATGATGTTAAGGTCATACGGCCTAGGGGGAGCATGAGGCGTGACGGGTTCGCACAGTGACCCGTGTTTTCCCGGGTAAGGCAGTCAGCTCTTGAGGCGTAACGCGCGGCATGATTCGCATTTCGACGATCTTCATCGCCATCTGCATGGTACTGGTCGCGGCCTCGCTCGGGCTTGTGCTCTACGCCGTCGCCGGCATCAGCGGAACCGAATCCGCCATCGTGGCGCTGACCGCGCTGACCTTCCTGATCCTCTACAACGCGGTGTCGATGCGGCTGCGCGACCGCAGCGACGTCGGCGGGCAGATCGCCGATTTGTCGCGCGGCACCGCCGACCTGGCCCGCCAGGTGGCGGAGTTCGGCCGCCGGTTAGCTGCGATCGAGGGACGCATCGCCTCGTCCAATTCGACCAACTCCGACCGCATCCAGTCGGTGGTCGGCGAGATCAACGAGCTCGGTGGATTGGTCAGGCAGCTCGCCACCACCGTATCGACCCATGAGGATCTGTTGGCCGGCAATGCGCCAGCGCCGGCTCCCGTTCCCGCTCCGATCGCCAGGCTGGAGCCGGAGGCGCCGATCGACCTGATTGCGCCGTTCGAGGAGCGGCCGGCGGCCCCTCCCCCGCTGCCCGCACCGCCGTCACGACCGGCACCGGCGGTCCAGAGCCAGGCCGCCAACCCGGTTCCGGCAGTCACCGGGCGCAACCAGACCCAGCTGCTCGCGACGCTGCGCAACGCGATCGACGAAAACCGCATCGATATCTTCCTGCAGCCGATGGTGACGCTGCCGCAACGCAAGGTGCGGTTCTACGAGGCGGTGACGCGCCTGCGTGACGAGCGCGACCAACTGGTCGCCGCCGAGGAGTTCATTAGCATCGCGGAAGCATCCGGGCTGATCGGGCGCATCGACAACATGGTGATGCTGCGCTGTGTGCAGGTGCTGCGGCGCCTGATGGTGCGCAACAAGGACGTCGGCGTGTTCTGCAACGTCGCGGCCTCCACGCTCGGCAATTCCACAACCTTCGCGCAATGCCTCGACTTCCTCGAAGCCAACCGGGCGCTGGCGCCCTCGCTGGTGCTGGAGTTCAAGCAATCAACCTTCCGCAATCTCGGCCCGGCCGAGACCGAGAATCTCGCGGCACTGGCCCAGCGCGGCTTCCGTTTCTCGATCGACCATGTCACGGATCTCAGGATCGAGCCGCGCGAGCTGGCCGACCGCGGGGTGCGCTTCATCAAGGTGCCGGCCACGCTACTGCTCGACCCCAGGCAGACCTCCGCCTCGGACATCCATCCCTCCGACCTCTCCGACCTGCTCGGCCGCTTCGGCATCGACCTGATCGCCGAAAGGATCGAAGGCGAGCGCGCCGTCGTGGACCTGCTCGACTATGACGTGCGGTTCGGCCAGGGCTTCCTGTTCGCGCCGCCCCGGCCATTGCGGCCTGAGGGGGCATCTGCTACCGGCGGGGCCTCGCCGAACCAGGCGCAGGACATTCAGGGATCCAATGGCTCCGCTCCCCCCAGCCAAGGCACGAAATCTGGCGCGACGTCAGCCGCTCCTCCGGCCCAACGCATCACCGGCAACGCGGCGCTCGCGCGCCGCATCTGATCGACGCTGCGCATCATGACCACACTGCATTTCGCCAAAAGCCTGCGCGAGCTCGTGGGCGGTGTCGATGTCGTGCTCAGCGACATCTGGGGCGTGGTCCATAACGGCCTCGAATCCTTCCCCGAAGCCTGCGAGGCGCTGCACACATATCGCAGCCGCGGCGGTACGGTGATCCTGATCACCAACGCACCGCGCCCGGCCGACAGCGTGCAGCGGCAGTTGCGCAAGCTCGGCGTCGCCGACGAGACCTATGACGCGATCGTTTCGTCCGGCGACTTGACGCGGCTCTATGTCGCCGAGCATCCCGGCCGCAAGATGTTCTGGCTCGGCCCCGAGCGCGACAACTCGATCTATCGCGGCCTCGATGCGAAAACCGCGCCGCTCGAGGACGCCGACTACATCGTCTGCACCGGCCTCTATGACGACGAGACCGAAACGGCGGAAGACTATCGCGGCATGATGCTGAAGGCGCGCGAGCGCAAGCTGACGCTGGTCTGCGCCAACCCCGACATCGTGGTGGAACGCGGCGACCGGCTGATCTATTGCGCCGGCGCCATCGCGGAGCTCTATCGCGAGCTCGGCGGCGAGGTGATCTTCTACGGCAAGCCGCACCGGCCGATCTACGAGCGCGCGATGGCACTCGCCGGCGAACGCCAGGGCCATCCGATCGAGCGGAAAAAAGTGCTTGCGATCGGCGATTCCGTCCGCACCGACTTAACCGGCGCGCGCGAATTCGGCATCGACTGCCTGTTCGTGACCCGCGGCATCCACGCCGAGGAGTTCGAGGGTCTCGACCAGCTCGACCCGGCATCGGTGATGGAATTGTTCGGCCATCCGCCGAAGGCGCTGATGCGCGAATTGAAGTGGTAGTGATCTGATCGTCATTCCGGGGCGCGCGAAGCGCGAGCCCGGAATCTTAAGATTCTCAGGTGCGCAATCGCGCCCCATAGTTCGGTGCTTCGCACCGTGCCGGAATGACGAACCGAACAACAAAAGCCCGGGACAAGCCCGGGCCTTTCCGAATTCGCCTGATGGCTTCGAACGCGCGCTTACGCGCTCGCCATGTCCGGGAAGACCGCCTCGATCTTGGTCTTCAGCGTCGCCGCATTGAACGGCTTGACGATGTAGTTGTTCACGCCGGCCTTCTTGGCAGCGATCACGTTCTCGGTCTTGGATTCCGCCGTGATCATGATGAAGGGCGTGGTGGCGAGGTTCGGATCCGCGCGCACTTCGCGCAGCAGGTCGTAACCCGTCATCGGCTCCATGTTCCAGTCGGAGATCACGAGCCCGTACTTCTTGCCGCGCATCTTGTTCAGTGCTGCCGAACCGTCGCTGGCATCATCGATGTTCTCGAAGCCAAGCTGCTTCAGCAGATTCCTGATGATACGGATCATGGTGCTATAGTCGTCCACCACCAGAACCGGCATCGACAAATCAACCGCCATCTCGACTCCCCCAACGCAAACCCAGGAATATTACGATCGGACCTGCCCAAGCCGGAGCCCGGCAGTTCCACGGTCAAGGACTAACACCAAGGCGTTAAACAGCGCGTTAATTGGGGACGCCCCCCAAGGACTGAAATCGCGTTCGATGCGGCCGCCCCCTCCCGCTTGACTTCATCCGGCCGGTCGCGCCACGGTCCCGGCCGGTCCCGCCGGCTTGAGAATTCCCCTGATGGCTCCGCATTTTACCATTATCCGCGACACCACGCCGGACTCCGCGATTCCAAGGGGTTCCGTGGTCGCCATGGGCAATTTCGACGGGGTTCATCTCGGCCACCGCGCCGTGATCGCCGCGGCCCTGGAAATGGGCCGGGCGCAGGGCCGCCCCGCGCTGGCATTGACCTTCGAGCCGCATCCGCGGCGGTTTTTCAGCCCCAACACCCCCCAATTCCGCCTGACGGACGAGCGGGCCAAGCTGCGGCTTCTGGCCGGCACCGGGCTTGCCGGCGCCGTGGTCATGACCTTCGACAAGGCCCGTGCCGGAACCAGCGCGCAAGACTTCATTCACCATGACCTGATCGGGCGGCTCGGCGTCAGCGGGATCGCGGTCGGCTATGACTTCCATTTCGGCAAAGGACGGGTCGGCTCCCCGAGCCTGCTGGTCAACGAGGCGCCCCGGCTCGGCATCGAGGTCGACGTGCAGCCCCATGTCGATATCGACGAGCGGCCGGTATCCTCCAGCGCGATCCGGATCGCTCTCGCCGAAGGCCAGCTGGACGAGGCCACCACCATGCTGAGCGCACCCTGGTTCGTCACCGGTCAGGTGATCCACGGCGAGAAGCGCGGCCGCGATCTCGGCTATCCCACCGCCAACATCCGCCTGGACGCCAATTGCGGACTGAAGCACGGCATCTATGCGGTGCGGGTCGGCCGCGGGCCTGAGCGGCTCGACGGGGTGGCAAGCTTCGGCCGCCGCCCGACCTTTGATAATGGCGCTCCCCTCCTCGAGATCTTCCTGTTCGACTTCAAGGGCGACCTCTACGAGCAGGAGCTGGACTGCGCCTTCGTCGGCTTCATCCGCGAGGAGCTGAAATTCGACAGCCTGGAGGCTCTGATCCGGCAGATGGACGACGATTCCGCCCGTGCCCGCGCCATCCTGGCCGCCGCCCCGGACGCGTTTCCGCGGCTCGGCACCGTCGATTGAGCCCGACCCCAGCCTCCCCGAACCTTTGCGCTTCCCTTGGCCCCCTGCTATGGAGAGCCCATGTTTGCGCGGCGCATCATAGGGATTAGCGGCCCGGCTTCCGCCTGAGCCTGAAGGCTCGGCGCAAGACCGGGATTTTGTCGTTTCACCCCGCGATTCCGCATCGCCATCCGTTCCCGCGCCCTTCCGAGCCAGTCAGCCTCATGTCCGAAAAGCCGCAAAAGTCCCAAAAGCCTGAAGCCAAAGACTATTCCAAGACCCTGTTCCTGCCGCAGACCGAATTCCCGATGCGCGCCGGCCTGCCGCAGCGCGAGCCGGAGATCCTCAAGCGCTGGTACGAGATCGGCCTCTACGAGAAGCTGCGCGAGAGCGCGAAGGGCCGCGCCAAGTTCGTGCTGCATGACGGCCCGCCCTATGCCAACGGCAACATCCATATCGGCACGGCGCTGAACAAGATCCTCAAGGATCTCGTCACCAAGAGCCAGCAGATGCTCGGCTTCGATTCCAACTACGTGCCGGGCTGGGACTGCCACGGCCTGCCGATCGAGTGGAAGGTCGAGGAGGAGCACTATCGCAAGAAGGGCAAGCAGAAGCCCGACTTCCGCGACAGTGCCGCGATGATCGATTTCCGCCGGGAGTGCCGCGCCTACGCCACGCATTGGCTCGGCGTGCAACGCGAAGAATTCAAGCGCCTCGGCGTCATCGGCGATTGGGATCATCCCTACGCCACGATGAGCTATCCGGCCGAAGCCCAGATCGCGCGCGAATTGATGAAGTTCGCGGCCAACGGCACGCTCTATCGCGGCTCCAAGCCCGTGATGTGGAGCGTGGTCGAGAAGACCGCGCTGGCCGAGGCCGAGGTGGAGTACGAGGACCACACCTCCGATACGGTGTGGGTGAAATTCCCGGTCACGTCGCCCGCGCACGGCGCTCTCGCCTCCGCAAGCGTCGTGATCTGGACCACCACGCCGTGGACCCTGCCGGGCAACCGCGCCATCTCGTTCTCGCCGAAGATCGCCTACGGCCTGTACAAGGTGACGGACGCGCCCGCCGACAATTGGACCAAGACGGGCGACCGCCTGATCCTCGCCGATGCGCTCGCTGAAGAGGTCTTCAAGCAGGCGCGCGTGACGGCCTTCGAGAAGGTGCGCGACGTGCCTGGCGACACCATGGACGCGATCGAATGCGCCCATCCGCTGAAGGGCCTTGCCGGCGGCTACGACTTCGTCGTGCCGCTGCTGCCCGGTGACCACGTCACCGACGACACCGGCACCGGCTTCGTGCACACCGCCCCCGGCCATGGCCGCGAGGACTTCGATGCCTGGATGGCGCAGGCGCGCGATCTCGATGCGCGCGGCATCACCACGGCGATCCCCTACACCGTCGACGAGAACGGCGCCTACACCGATCACGCGCCGGGCTTTGCCGGCAAGCGTGTCATCAACGACAAGGGCGAGAAGGGCGATGCCAACGAGGCCGTGATCAAGGCGCTCGTCGAAAGAGGCATGCTGCTGGCACGCGGCCGGCTCAAGCACCAATATCCGCACTCCTGGCGCTCCAAGAAGCCGGTGATCTTCCGCAACACGCCGCAATGGTTCATCGCGATGGACAAGGATGTTGCAGTGAGCGGCAAGGCGAAGAGCGGCGACACGCTGCGCGCCCGCGCGCTGCACGCGATCTCGGTGACGCAATGGGTGCCGCCGTCGGGCGAAAACCGCATCAACGGCATGATCGAGGCGCGGCCCGACTGGGTGATCTCGCGTCAGCGCGCCTGGGGCGTGCCGATCGCCGTGTTCGTGCGCGAGAAGGGCGACGGCTCCGCCGAGATCCTCCAGGACGAGGCCGTCAACACCCGTATCGGCGATGCCTTCGAGCAGGAAGGCGCCGACGCCTGGTACGCCAAGGGCGCGCGCGAGCGCTTCCTGGGCGCGCGTGCCAATGAAGACTGGCAGAAGGTCGACGACATTCTCGACGTCTGGTTCGATTCCGGCTCGACGCACGCCTTCGTGCTCGAAGACCCCGTGCATTTCCCGGGCCTCGCGGGGATCAAGCGCAAGGTCGACGGCGGCACCGACACGGTGATGTATCTGGAAGGCTCGGACCAGCATCGCGGCTGGTTCCACTCCTCGCTGCTGGAGAGTTGCGGCACGCGCGGCCGCGCGCCCTACGATATCGTGCTGACCCACGGCTTCACCCAGGCCGAGGACGGCCGCAAGATGTCGAAGTCGCTCGGCAACACCATCGAGCCGCAGTCCGTCATCAAGGAATCCGGCGCCGACATCCTCCGGCTCTGGGTCGCGTCCTGCGACTACACCGACGACCAGCGCATCGGTCCCGAGATCCTGAAGAACACCGTCGAGACCTACCGCAAGCTGCGCAACACCGTGCGCTGGATGCTCGGCACGCTGCATCATTACAAGCCGGCCGACGCAGTGGCGCCTGCCGAGATGCCCGAGCTCGAACGCCTGATGCTGCACGAGCTCGCGATCCGCGCCGCCGCCATCGGCAAGGCCTACCAGGAGTTCGACTTCAAGTCGGTGGTCGCGATCCTGTCCGCTTTCCTGAACAGCGAGCTTTCGGCGTTCTATTTCGACATCCGCAAGGACACGCTGTATTGCGATCCGCCGTCGTCGCCGACGCGCAAGGCGGCGCTGACGACGATCGACCTGTTGTGTACCTCGGTCCTGAAATGGCTGGCGCCGATCCTCAGCTTCACCGCGGAGGAAGGCTGGCGCATGTACCGGCCCGATGCCGAACCGTCGGTGCACCTGACGCTGTTTCCGAACGATCTCGAAGCCTTGCGCGACGACAAGCTTGCTGAGAGATGGCAGATGATCCGTACAGTGCGCCGGGTCGTCACCGGAGCGCTCGAGATTGCACGCGCGAACAAACTCATCGGCTCCTCGTTGGCGGCCTCGCCTGAGATCTATTTGGCGAAGGAATTCATGGGAGCCTTGTTCGACGTCGATTGGGCGGAAGTCTGCATCACCTCGAACGCCGAGGTTCATGTACTCCGCGACGGCGAAAAGCTCCCCGAGGAAGCGTTCACGATCGACGGCGTGTTCGAAATTGGTGTGATCGTGAAAGAAGCGCAGGGTCGCAAATGCGCCCGCTCCTGGAAGATCTCGCAGTTTGTCGGCGATGATCCTGAATATCCCGACGTCACCCCGCGCGACGCACAGGCGCTGCGTGAGTGGAAAGCGTTGGGCGTGAGCGTCTGATCCCCGGCATGACCCCGCTTGGCGCCGGCATCCTCGCGGCCCTGGTCACGCTCGTGGCCGACCAGGCCTCGAAGCTCTGGCTGCTGAACGGGTTCGACCTCGCCCGTCGCGGCGTGGTGAAGGTGACGCCGTTCTTCGACCTGGTGCTGGCCTGGAACATCGGCATCAGCTTCGGCTGGCTCCAGAACGACAGCCAGGCGGCACAGCTCGCGCTGATGGCCGTCAAAACCGTCGCCGTGGTCGCGCTGGCGATCTGGATGGCCCGCTCGCACACCCGGCTTGCCACGGTCGCGCTGGGGCTGATCATCGGCGGCGCCATCGGCAACGGCATCGACCGCTTCGCCTATGGCGCGGTGGTCGATTTCGCCCTGCTCCACATCGAGATCGGCGGAAATACCTATAATTGGTATGTGTTTAACCTCGCCGACGTGGCCATCGTTGCTGGGGTGGCGGGGCTATTGTATGATTCCTTCCTGGGGGTACCCGCCGCAAAAGCGCCCTGATCCCGGCCGATACGGACCGGCAGGTGGAACCCGGCCTTTGCGAGGGTTTGCCGCGTGCGAGCGGCGATCTGACACAATATGGAACAGGTACAGTAATGCGCAGCTCGAAGACCAGCATTTCGATGGTTCGAGACCCCCGATCGGGGCTTTGGCAGGCGTTGAAATTGTCCGCCGTCGCGCTTGGCATCGGTCTCGTCATGTCGGCCGGCGTGGCCCGCGCCGGTGACGACGAGGATGAAGATGACGGGATGACCTTCGAAGAGAAGATCATCGACAATCTGATGTCCGGTATCGGCGCCAAGAGCATGGAAAAGCCCGGCATCGAATACCGCGAGCGCTCGCCGCTGGTCGTGCCGCCCAAGCTCGACCTGCCGCCTCCCGCGACCCAGGCCAAGGCCGCTCCGAACTGGCCCAAGGACCCCGAGGAGAAGCGCCGCAAGGAAGCCATCGCCGCGCGCAAGAAGGCGACCAAGGAAACGGAAAACTGGCAGGTCGCCCGGCCGCTGACGCCCGCCGAAATGAAGGCCGGCCAGACGGCTGCCCCCGAGCGCACCAGCAACGATCCCATTCAGCCGGGTACCAACGGCAACCCGTCGCTCAGCCCCGCCCAGCTCGGTTTCTCCGGCGGGCTGTGGAACATGATGAAGGGCGGCAACAGCTCCGAGGAAAAGAAATTCACGACCGAGCCCCCGCGCCAGTCTCTGGTGGAGCCGCCGCCGGGCTACCAGACCCCGTCCCCGAGCTATGCCTATGGCGCCGGGGTCGACAAGTCGCGCCGGACCTATTTCGACATCATGTCGGGTAAGGACAAGGAGCAATAACGCTCCTGTCCTACGGACCCGAAATCCCGCGCCGGCGATTCATGTACGCCGGCCGAGGCGCATAAATTGCTGATCAGTAACTTGCCACCGCGTTGAGTTCTCTGCTTCGTGACGCGAAGCCTCAGCCGCACGGTGTAGCATGCCGTGCCGCCCGAGCCGGACATCCGGACTCGGCCTTTCATAAGGATCATGATGTCCTCTTACCGATCGGCTGCCTGCCTCCTTGCCGCGCTGCTTTCGACCAGTGTCCTGACATCAGGCGCGGCCATTGCCCAGACCACGGTCACATCGGCCCCGCCCGCCAGCTTCACGCTCAGCAACGGCATGCAGGTCGTGGTGATCCCCGATCACCGCACGCCCGTCGTCACCGAGATGATCTGGTACAAGGTCGGCTCGGCCGACGAGACGCCGGGCAAGTCCGGCCTCGCCCACTTCCTCGAGCACCTGATGTTCAAGGGCACCTCGAAGCATCCGGTCGGCGAATTCTCCCAGACCGTGCTTCGCGTCGGCGGCAACGAGAACGCCTCGACCTCGGTCGACTACACCAACTATTACCAGCGCGTGCCGAAAGAGCAGCTGCCGACCATGATGGAGTTCGAGGCCGACCGCATGACCGGCCTCATCCTCAAGGACGAGAACGTGCTGCCCGAGCGCGACGTCGTGCTCGAAGAATACAACATGCGCGTCGCCAACAATCCGGACGCGCGGCTGAACGAGCAGATCATGGCCGCGCTCTATCTCAACCATCCCTACGGCCGGCCGGTGATCGGCTGGCATCAGGAGATCGAGAAGCTCGATCGCGAGGACGCGCTCGCCTTCTACCGCCGCTTCTATGCGCCGAACAACGCGATCCTGGTGATCGCCGGCGACGTCGAGGCCGCCGACATCCGCCCGCTGGTCGAGCGCAATTTCGGCTCCATCCCCGCGCAATCGGCGATCCCGGCGCGGCGCGTCCGTCCGCAGGAGCCGGAGCCCGCCGCCCCGCGCACCGTCACGCTGGCCGACCCGCGCGTCGAGCAGCCGAGCATGCGGCGTTATTATCTGGTGCCCTCGGCAACCACGGCCGCCGCCGGTGAAAGTGCCGCCCTCGACGTGCTGGCCCAGCTGATGGGCAGCGGCAGCAATTCCTATCTTTACCGCGCCCTCGTCGTCGACAAGCCGCTCGCGGTCTCCGCCAACGCCAGCTATTCGAGCATCTCGCTCGACCCGACCCAGTTCGCGATCTCGGCCTCCCCGAAACCCGGCGTCAGCTTCGCCGAGGTCGAGCAGGCGGTCGACGGCGTCATCGCCAACGTCGCGCAGAATCCGATCCGCGCCGAGGATCTGGAGCGGGTCAAGACCCAGCTCATCGCGGAAGCGATCTACGCCCAGGACAACCAAGCGGTGCTGGCACGCTGGTATGGCGGCGCGCTGACCACGGGCCTGTCGATCGAGGACATCAGGAGCTGGCCCGACCGCATCCGCGCGGTCACCGCCGAGCAGGTCCGCGCCGTTGCGCAGAAATGGCTCGAGAAGAAGCGCTCGGTAACGGGCTATCTGATCAAGGACACTGCCGCCACCAAGCGCGAGGAGAAGCGTTCGTGACCTATCCTTTCCTTCGACGCGCTGCACTCTCCCTTGCCACCGGCGCTGCGCTCGCGCTCGCTGCGGTCTCGCCGTCACAGGCGGCCGCAAAGATCCAGCACCTGATCTCGCCGGGCGGCATCGAAGCCTGGTTCGTGCAGGACGCAACCGTGCCGCTGATCGCCATGGAATATTCCTTTGCCGGCGGCTCGGCGCAGGATCCCAAGGACAAGCCGGGCGTCGCCAATCTGGTCGGCGACCTGCTCGACGAAGGCTCCGGCGATCTCGACTCCAAGACCTTCCACGAGCGGCTCGACCGCCGCGCCATCGAGCTCTCCTTCAGCGCCACCCGCGATACTTTCCGCGGCAGCCTGCGCATGCTGCGCGACAACAAGGACGAGGCCTTCGACCTGCTCAGGAGCGCGCTGACCTCGCCGCATTTCGACGCCGCCGATGTCGAACGCATCCGCTCGCAGGTCATCTCGGGCCTGCGCCGCGAGACCACCAACCCGACCTCGCTGGCGAGCCGCAAGTTCCTGGAGGTCGCCTTCGGCGATCATCCCTATGGCCGGCAGACCAACGGCAACCTCGACAGCGTGCCGACCATCACGGTCCCGGACATGAAAGACTATGTCGGCCGCGTGCTTGCGAAGGACGGGCTGAAGATCGCTGTCGTCGGCGACGTCGATCCGGCGACCCTCGGCAAGCTGCTCGACCATACCTTCGGCAGCCTGCCCGCCAAGGCCAACCTCACGCCGGTTCCGGACGTCGAGGCCGCAAGGCCGCCGCAGCGCGCCTTCGTGACGCTCGACGTGCCGCAGACCGTGATCACCTTCGGCGGCCCAGGGGTGAAGCGCAGCGATCCGAACTTCATGGCGGCCTATGTCGTCAATCACATCCTCGGCGGCGGCGGATTGTCCTCCAGGCTCTATCGCGAGGTCCGCGAGAAGCGAGGCCTCGCCTATTCGGTGTTCGAATCGCTGCTCTGGATGGAGCATTCGGCGGTGTTCATCGGCAATACCGGCACGCGCGCCGACCGCGCCGGCGACACCATCGACGCCATCGACAAGGAAGTGCGCCGGATCGCAGAGGAAGGTCCGACACAGAAGGAGCTCGACGAGGCCAAGTCTTACCTCAAGGGCTCGCAGATGCTGGCGCTCGACACCTCCTCCAAGCTGGCGCAGGCGCTGCTGCAGTATCAGCAGGACAAGCTGCCGATCGACTATATCGAGAAGCGCAATGCCATCGTCGATGCCGTCACGCTGGACGACGCCAAGGCCGCCGCCAGGCGCCTCTGGGGCCAGGGTCTTCTGACCGTCGTCGTCGGCCGCGCCCCGCAGGCCGCGGCGCAGCCCTCCGCGGCCCCGGCGACGAAGTCGAACTGACGTCTCCCTACGTTTTCTGAAATGGCCGGGCTCCGCCCGGCCATTTGCGTTTCCAGGATGCGCCATTGCCGAACGTGGACGTCCGCGATATGTCCGGACATCACGAATGGTGCCACCATGCTGCGGATATCCCGCGATCTCGTCATCGACGAGGACGACATCGAGATCGGCTTTGTCCGCGCCTCCGGCCCGGGCGGGCAGAACGTCAACAAGGTCGCGACCTCGGCGCAGCTGCGCTTCGACGCCAGCAAGCTGACCTTGCCGGAGGATGCTGCCCTGCGCCTTGCCCGCCTCGCCGGTCAGCGCATGACCAAGGACGGCGTGATCGTGATCCAGGCGCAGCGCTTCCGCACCCAGGAGCGCAACCGCCAGGATGCGATCGACCGCCTCACGGAGATGCTGCGTGAGGCCATGATACGGCCGACGCCGCGGCGCGCGACGCGGCCGACCTTTGCCTCCAAGCAGCGCCGGCTCGACGGCAAGAAGCGCCGCGCCGACGTCAAGGCCGGGCGCGGCCGGAGCTTCGACGATTGATTGGGCAAGAACCTCCAGTCGCGAAGCGACCGGAGGTTTGCCTGTTCGCGGCCCGGCGTCAGTAACGCTTGCCGGGGGCGGGACTGCCGGTAGCGGAATCGTCGACCGCCCCCTTGTGCGCTGCGCTGCCCGTGGTGCCGACCGTGCCCTTCGTGCCCTTGGTCGACTTCATGCCCGTCTTCTCGCCTGCAGCCCCCTGCTGTGCACCGACATCTTCGTCCTCACTGCCTGCCGCGCCGCCCTGCATGGGTTTGCTTTGCACGGTGCCGCCAGGCCTGGCACCAGATGACGTGCCTTGCGCGAAAACGGGCGTCGCAATGAGGGCCGCGACAGCGCATGCGATTGCAGAGGTCTTCACCAACTTCATTCATTTCTCCTGGATTTTTCGCGATGAACGGTTCGGCTGCTTGCTGCGCCGCCCGCCTGTGCCGGACCGGTTCATCGCGTCGAGAGTTCGAACGGCGCGATCACGATGCAATCCGCATGGTGTGGTGATCGTTTAGGGATTTCGGGGCGGTTTCGCGGAATTGCGCTCCTCATATGCGGCGGCGCGGAACACGCGCGACCCACGAGCATCTCCGCGCGCAGCGAAACAGCCCGCTACTACCACCGCCCATCTGACGCCGCCTAGAGTTTGCGCAGGTTGATGTGGATGGGCGGCTCTTGACGATGCGCGCGTTCGTGCTGGGATTGTGCACTGCGATGGTGCTGGTGGTGCGGGCTGCCGACGCGCAAATGCCTTTGCCGGCCGCAAAGCCGCCGGATGGCGCGACACTCTTCA
Source organism: Bradyrhizobium sp. TM239 (assembly GCF_036247985.1). Classification (NCBI taxonomy): domain Bacteria; kingdom Pseudomonadati; phylum Pseudomonadota; class Alphaproteobacteria; order Hyphomicrobiales; family Nitrobacteraceae; genus Bradyrhizobium; species Bradyrhizobium sp. TM239. Next base: position 494,011 of record NZ_BTIR01000001.1, read on the forward strand.
AGCAACAATGTGCGGTGTGCCACACGTTGAGCCTGTCGGAGCCGGCGCGCCAGGGGCCGCCGCTGCTCAAGGTCGTGGGCCGTCCCGCCGGCAAGATCGAAGGCTTTCGTTACTCGGAGAGCCTCGCAAGAGCTGACTTCGCCTGGGACGAAGCCCGGCTCGACGCATGGCTGACCAATCCGCAGGCCGTCATTCCCGGCGTGGTCATGGCCTACCGGCAAGGCAAGCCGGAGACACGCGCCGCCATCATCGCTTACCTGAAGGAGCAGAACTGAATGGCAAAGCCGGTCCATTCCATGATCCGCGTGCTTGATGAAGCGCGCTCGCTCGACTTCTACCGGCGCGCCTTCGGCCTCGAAGTCGCCGACCATCTGAAATTCGCAGACTTTGCCTTGATCTATCTGCGTCACCCCTCCTCACCTTTCGAGGTCGAGCTGACGGTGAATTTCGATCGCAAGGAGCCGTACCAGCTCGGCGACGGCTACGGCCATCTCGCCGTCGTGGTCGAGGATCTCGAGGCCGAACACGCCCGCTTCGAGCGCGAGAAGCTCGCACCGGGACCCTTACGCGATTTCAAGCACGACGGCAGGACGCTGGCGCGCTTCTTCTTCGTCAGCGATCCCGATGGCTACAAGATCGAGGTGATCCAGCGGGGCGGACGTTTCAACTAGACCAAATCAAAAAAATCTTAGGAGGAATGCCATGAGAGAAGTCGATCGCCGAAGCAAGCACAGCCGCCGCGTCTTTCTCAAGGGCGCGGCCACCGCCGTTCCGGTCGTGGCCGTTGCAACCAGCGTCGCCGTCAGCATCGAGGGCGCCTGGGCGGATGAGGCGAGCACGCTTTCGCCCGCGACGATGAAGACGCTGCTGAAGGTCGCGCGCGACATCTATCCGCACGATGTGCTCGGCGACAGCTATTACATCACCGCGATCAAGCCGTGGGACGGCAAGGCGGCCAAGGACGCGTCCGTCAAGTCGCTGATCAGCGACGGCATCGCGCGGCTCGATCAGAATGCGCGGGATCGCCACAAGATGCCTTATGTCGAAGTGCCGTGGGAAGCCGACCGGGTCGTGCTGCTGAAGGAGATCGAGGGAAGCGACTTCTTCCAGAAGGTGCGCGGCGACCTCGTCGTGTCGCTCTACAACCAGAAAGAAGTCTGGCCGCGGTTTGGCTACGAGGGTTCCTCCGCCGAGCATGGCGGCTACATCAACCGCGGCTTTGCCGACATCGACTGGCTGCCGAAAGCCTAAAGGCCACCCAACGGTTCAGGAGAACGCATATGGCAAAATTCGATCTGAACGACTCCAGCGTTGTGGTGATCGTCGGCTCCGGTGCCGGCGGCGGCACGCTGGGCAACGAGCTCGCGCAGAAGGGCGTCAAGGTGGTCATTCTCGAAGCAGGTCCCCGCATCGAGAACCACGATTTCATCAACGACGAGTGGGAGAGCTTCTCGCAGCTCGCCTGGACCGATCCCCGCACCACATCCGGGACATGGCGTGTTGCAAAAGACTTCTCGGGTCTTCCCGCCTGGATCGTCAAGGCGGTCGGCGGCTCGACCACGCACTGGGCCGGCGCGTCGCTGCGCTTCGACGAGCACGAGTTCAGGGTGAAGAGCACCTACGGCAGCATTCCCGGCGCCAACCTCCTGGACTGGCCGGTCACGCTCGCCGAGATGGAGCCGTGGTACGCCAAGGCCGAGAACAAGATGGGCGTAACCCGCACCAACGGCATTCCCGGACTTCCCGGCAACAACAATTACAAAGTGCTGGAAGCCGGTGCGAAGAAGCTCGGCTACAAGACCGTGCACACCGGCAACATGGCGATCAACAGCCAGCCGCGCGACGGCCGCGGCGCCTGCCAGCAGATCGGCTTCTGCTTCCAGGGCTGCAAGTCCGGCGCGAAATGGTCGACGCTCTACACCGAGATCCCCAAGGGCGAGGCGACCGGCAATCTCGAGGTCCGTCCCGCCAGCATGGCGGTCAAGATCGAGCACGATGCCGGCGGCAAGGTGACCGGCGTGGTCTACGCCGACGAGAGCGGCGCGATGCAGCGCCAGAAGGCGCGCATCGTCGCGGTCGCCGGCAACTCGATCGAGAGCCCGCGGCTGCTGCTCAACAGCGCCTCGACCATGTTCCCCGATGGCCTCGGCAATTCATCGGGCCAGGTCGGCCGCAACTACATGCGGCACATGACCGGCAGCGTCTATGCGGTATTCGAGAAATCGGTGCACATGTATCGCGGCACCACGATGGCCGGCATCATCCGCGACGAGGCCGCCAACAATCCGAAGCGCGGTTTCGTCGGCGGCTACGAGATGGAGACGCTATCGCTCGGCCTGCCCTTCATGGCGGCGTTCCTCAATCCCGGCGCCTGGGGACGTCCGTTCACGGCGGCGCTCGACGGTTATCCCAGGATGGCCGGCATGTGGCTGGTCGGCGAGGACATGCCGCAGGAGACCAACCGCATCACGCTCGACCCGGTCATGAAGGACAAGTTCGGGCAGCCGGTCGCGAGCGTGCATTTCGACGATCATCCCAACGATATCGCGATGCGCGCCCACGCCTACAAGCAGGGCGCTGCGGTCTACGACGCCGTCGGCGCCACCGTGACCTATCCAACGCCGCCCTATCCGAGCACCCACAATCTCGGCACCAACCGAATGAGCGAGAAGCCCCGGGACGGCGTCGTCAACAAGTTCGGACAGAGCCACGACGTCAAGAACCTGTTCGTCTCGGACGGCAGCCAGTTCACCAGCGGGGCTGCCTGCAACCCGACGCTGACCATCGTCGCGCTGGCGATCCGGCAGGCGGACTACATCGCGGGTGCGATGCAGAAGAAGGAGATTTGAGGAGGGGGTGTTGTCACCGCGCCAGCGATGGCGACGTTGAAGGATTGCGTATCCACACCCAAGGTGTCGTCCCGGCGAACGCCGGGACCCATAACCACAGGGAGACATTTGGCGAAGATTGATCGTTCGGTACACCGACCTTCTGCAACAGCGAGATCACGCGGTATGGGTCCCGGCGTTCGCCGGGACGACATTGTGGAAGCGTGCTCGCGCCCAACTGCTACTCCGCCGCGTCGAGCATGGGCGCCACCGTGGCCTTGAACTCCGGCGCCGTCACCATGCTCTTCGATCGGTAGATCAAGCACGAGCAGCGCAGCAGCGAGGCGAAATTGTTGACCTCGCCGTGATGGTCGAGGACCTCGTTGTAGAGCGTGGTCAGGAACTTGCCGACGCTCATATTCTCCTTGGCCGCGATCTCCTCCAGCGTGTCCCAGAACGCCATTTCCAGGCGGATCGAGGTGCAATGGCCGCCGATCCGCAATGAGCGGGTCTGGGATTCGTAGTCGCGTTGGGGCTGGTGCGCAAAGAGATGGCACATGGCGTCCTCCCGTCCTGTTGCCATTTTTTCACAATGCTACACCGCCGCCCCACACCCCACAATCAGGACAGTCGCCGGGGAAGCCGGCTCCGGATTGCGCGATTTTCTCGAACGGCCAATGTCTTCAATGTGATAGGCATCCCTCTTCCCCAGGCCGTCACGCGGCTGTTGCCCAACACATGCTTTTGACGCAACACGGCCTAGAATAGCGCCGTCAGCGAATCCAGATCGTAAGCCTAAGTCCAGAGCCCATGCCCGTCCGCCAGCTTCCAGAGCAAGTCGTCAACCGCATCGCCGCCGGCGAGGTGGTCGAGCGGCCGGCGAGCGTGGTCAAGGAGCTGGTGGAGAACGCCATCGATGCCGGCGCGAGCCGGATCGACGTCTTCACCGACGGCGGCGGCCGACGCCGGATCGGCATCACCGATGACGGCGGCGGCATGACCGCGAAGGACCTGGCGCTCGCGGTCGAGCGCCACGCCACCTCCAAGCTCGACGACGAGGATCTGCTGCAGATCCGCACCCTCGGGTTCCGCGGCGAGGCGCTGCCCTCGATCGGCTCGGTGGCACGGCTGTCCATTACCACGCGCCATGCCAGCGAGCCGCATGCCTGGGCACTGTCGGTCGAAGGCGGCGAGAAGTCCGAGATCATGCCGGCGGCGCTGGCGCATGGCACCCGCGTCGAGGTTGGCGACCTCTTCTACGCGACGCCGGCCCGGCTGAAATTTTTGAAGACCGACCGCACCGAGGCCGAGGCGATCCGCGAAGTGGTCAGGCGCCTCGCGATGGCGCGACCCGATATCGCCTTCACGCTGGCCGGCGAAGAGCGCGCACCGGTGACTTGGGCTGCCGCCCTGCCCGGCGCCGCCGGCCGCCTGACGCGGCTCGGCGACATCCTGGGCGCGGAATTCCGCAGCCATGCCTTCGAGGTCCATGCCGAGCGCGAGGGCGTGGTCGTCGCCGGCTACGCCGCGGCCCCGGCGCTGACCAAAGCCAATGCGCTCGGGCAATATCTCTTCGTCAACGGCCGCCCGGTGCGCGACAAGCTCATCTTAGGGGCGGTGCGCGGCGCCTATGCCGACTATCTGCCGCGCGACCGGCATCCGGTGCTGGCGCTATTCGTCACGCTCGATCCGCGTGAGGTCGATGCCAACGTGCATCCGGCCAAGACTGAAGTGCGCTTCCGTAACGCCGGTCTGGTCCGCGCGCTGATCGTGCACGGGCTGAAGGAAGGCCTCGCGCGGGAGGGCCGGCGCACCGCCGCCAACAGCGGCGAGAGCGCGTTGTCCGCGTTCCGACCGGCCTTCACGCCGCGTCCCGCAAGCTGGGACTGGCGGGCCTCGCCGTCGGCTCCCGTTGCGCCGATGCCGTCCTTCGAAGGCGCCGCGGCGCCTGCCTTCGCCGAGCGCGCGCAGGCGGCCTTCGACGTCGGGGCGCCCAGTGCGGACGTGAGGATCGAGACGCAGCCCGTCAGCGATCTCGTCGACCGCCCGCTCGGCGCGGCGCGCACGCAGATCCACGAGACCTATATCGTCTCGCAAACCCGCGACGGATTGATCATCGTCGACCAGCACGCCGCGCATGAGCGCATCGTCTATGAGCGGCTGAAGGCCTCGCTGGCCGCGAACGGCGTGCAGCGGCAGATCCTCCTCATTCCCGAGATCGTCGAGATGGACGAGGCGACGGTGGAGCGCCTGCTCGAGCGCAGCGAGGAGCTCGCATCGTTCGGCCTCGCCATCGAATCCTTCGGCCCGGGCGCGGTCGCCGTGCGCGAGACGCCGTCGCTGCTCGGCAAGACCAATGCGGGCGGGCTCTTGCGCGACCTCTCAGAGCATATGGCCGAATGGGACGAAGCGCTGCCGCTCGAGCGCCGCCTGATGCACGTCGCCGCGACCATGGCCTGCCACGGCTCGGTGCGCGCCGGCCGCAGGCTGCGGCCCGAGGAGATGAACGCCCTGCTCCGCGAGATGGAGGACACCCCGAACTCCGGCCAGTGCAATCACGGCCGGCCGACCTATGTCGAGCTGAAGCTGAGCGATGTGGAGAAGCTGTTCGGAAGACGGTGACAGTGCCGTAGGGTGGGCAAAGCGTAGCGTGCCCACCATCACGATCTCAGCCTTCGATGGTGGGCACGGCGCGCGAAGAGCGCGCCTTTGCCCACCCTACGATCTCTTCAAAAACACGAACTCCGTATCGTCATACGCCCGCCGCTCCAATTCCTCGAAGCCATCAGGCGCCACGAACTGCGCGGCCTTCGCCTCCTCGACCACAATCAACGCGCCGGGCGTCAGCCAGCCGCCATCGCGCAAGGAGGCCAGCGCCTTCTCCGCAAGACCCTTGCCGTAGGGCGGATCGAGGAACGCCAGCGAGAACGGCTCGACGGGATGCGCGGGGCCGAGATCGGTCGCATCGCGGCGATACACTTTGGTCACGCCGCCGAGGCCGAGCGACTCGACGTTATTGCGCAGCAGCGCCCGCGCTTCCGCGCCATTATCGACGAACAGCGTGAACTTCGCGCCGCGCGACGACGCCTCGATGCCGAGCGCGCCGGTGCCGGCGAAGAGATCGAGCACGCGCGCGTCTTGAATCGGATCGTCATAGGCGTGCACGAGGATGTTGAACACGGACTCGCGCAGGCGGTCCGCCGTGGGGCGGATGTCGCGCGAGGACGGTGAGGCGAGATTACGCCCCTTCAAACGACCGCCGACGACGCGCAACCCTAGTCCTCCTTCGGCGTCAGGTCGCGCTTGCCGTGATAGCCGCGCTTGGGACGGCGCGGCGGGCCGTAGCCGCTGGCCTCTTCCTCGTTGCGCTCGCGCGCCTCCTCGCTGCCGGTGCGCTGCACCAGCACGCGGCGGCCCTTGCGGTCGTTGATCACCGCGCGCTTGCTGGCGGGCTTCGTCTCGCGCGGCGCGTCGTCGACGCGCGAGGCGGATTTCGAGGGCACGTCGAACTGCGCCCCCGACTTCTCGATCACCTTGTCGCCGAGCTGGTCGCGCAGCACGCGCGACTTGATCTCCTCGACCTGACCTTCGGGCACCTCGCCGAGCTGGAACGGACCATAGGAGACCCGGATCAGCCGGTTCACCTCGAGCCCGAGATGGGCGCAGACATTGCGCACCTCGCGGTTCTTGCCTTCGCGGATCGCGAACACCAGCCAGACATTGGCGCCCTGGTCGCGCTCCAGCGTGGCTTCGATCGGACCGTATTTGACGCCCTCGACCTCGATGCCGTTCTTGAGCTCGTCGAGCTGCGCCTGGGTGACGTCGCCATGGGCGCGAACGCGGTAGCGGCGCAGCCAGCCGGTATCGGGCAGCTCGAGCGTGCGCGCGAGGCCGCCGTCATTGGTGAGCAGCAGCAGGCCCTCGGTGTTGAAGTCGAGCCGGCCGATCGAGATCAGCCGCGGCAGGCCTTCGGGCAGATTGTCGAACACGGTCGGACGACCCTCGGGGTCGTCATGCGTGGTCATCAGTCCGCGCGGCTTGTGATAGAGGAACAGCCGCGTGCGTTCGCGCTCCGGCAACGGCTTGCCGTCGACCAGAACGACGTCGTTCTTTGTAATGTCGAGCGCCGGCGAGTTGATGACGCGGCCGTTGACGGTGACGCGGCCCTGCGTGACCATCTCCTCGGCATCGCGGCGCGAGGCAAGCCCCGCGCGGGCCAGCGCCTTGGCGATGCGCTCGCCGGCCTTCTTCGGCTTCGGCTCTTCCTCCCGGCGCGGCCGTCGGTCGAAATCACGGTCGCGCTCGCGATAGGCGCCGCGGCCGCCGAAGGCGGGGCGTTTCTCGAAAATCCGGCTCTCGTCCTCGTTTTCACGGCGCGGGCGATCGCCGAAACGGCCCTCGCTGCGCGGATGCTCGTGCCAATCCGAACGGCCTTCCGAGCGCTCGCGCGGACGATTGAATTTCGGCCGGTCGCCGCCGCGGTCGCCATCGCCGTCGCGACGGGGCCGATCGAATTTCGGACGATCCTCGCGGGGCCGATCGAATTTGGGCCGCTCGCGGAACGGGCGATCACCCGAGGTGCGATCGTCGCGCGAACGCGAGAACCGGGGACGGTCCTCGCCGCCTTCGCGCTTTTGCCAGGGCTTGTCCCCGCCGCGGTCGCGGCCGCCGAAATCCTTGCGCGGCCCGCGATCCCCACGGTCGCGTTCGCGATCAGGTGCGCCTCGCGAAAACTTTCGCTCGCCGTCGAACTTGCGCTCCGGACGGTCGCCACGCGGCGCACGATCACCGCGATCGAAATTCGGGCGATCTCCACGCGGCTTAAAACTGCGCTCGCCACGATCTTCGCGCGGCCCGCGATCGGGTGCGCCCCGCGAGAACTTCCGCTCGCCGTCGAACTTGCGTTCCGGGCGGTCGCCACGCGGCGCGTAGGGCTTCTTGTCGCCAAACTTTCTGTCACCGGTCCGGCCGGCCGGGCGGGAATCGTCACGATCCCTGCGCGGCGGACGGTCGTCGCGGCCATAGGACGGGCGATCGCCACGCGGCTTGAAGGGACGCTTCTCGCCGTCGCGCGAGGAGCGATCGGAAAACGGACGGTCGCCGCGGGGCTTGAAGCTGCGCTCGCCACGCTCCGCGCCGCCGCGGTCGTCGCGCTTGAACTTCGGCCGATCGCTGAAATCGCGGCGCGGCGCATCGCCCTCCTCGCGGCGGCGGAAGGGTTGACCCTCGCGGGGCGCGCGGCTGTCGCGGTCGCCACGGGGCGGGCGGGCGTCGCTCCTGCCCTCGGGGCCGCGCTTGGCGAACTTCTTCTCGGGACCGCGCGGCTTGCCGGACCGGCCCTTGGGCGGGCCGCCTCGATCACGCCGGCCGCGGGAATCGTTGTCTTTGTCGCTGTCGCGAGGCATGAATGATCTCACTCAGGGGGTAGCCAAAAAGCTTTGTGCGCGCTCGTTCCGAGCCGCAAGCTCAGGCAAAATCGGTAAGCACTTCTGCTGAAGGCGCAGCTACTAGCAGGTTTCTGGCGATGATACGAGGCTTGAAAGCCCCCTCTTTCATGGATTTGGCGCTCAAAACGGCCGAAAATGCCGGAAAGGCGGGCGAAGTTCCGATCGGCTGCGTGGTGGTCCGCAATTACGAGGTGATCGCCACCGCGGCGAACCGGACGCTGACCGATTACGACCCCACTGCTCACGCCGAGATCGTCGCGCTGCGCGAGGCGGCGAAAAAGATCGGCAGCGAGCGCCTGGTGGACTGCGACCTCTACGTGACGCTGGAGCCCTGCACCATGTGTGCGGGCGCGATCTCGTTTGCAAGGGTCAGGCGGCTCTATTACGGCGCCGCCGATCCCAAGGGCGGCGCGGTGGAATCAGGCGTGCGGTTCTTCGCCTCGCCGACCTGCCATCATGCCCCGGATGTCTATTCCGGCGTCGGCGAGAGCGAGGCGGCGCGGCTGCTCAAGGAGTTCTTTCGCGAGCGGCGGTAATCCGGCGTCGCGTAGCCCGGATGGAGCGAAGCGCAATCCGGGACAGTGTCGCCGCGCTGACTAACAGACCCCGGATTTCGCTTCGCGCCATCCGGGCTACAAGATCGTTAAGCCGTGAAGAACTCGCGCAGCGTCCGTGCTGTCACGTCCGGATTCTCCTCGGTGAGGAAGTGGCCGGAATCCACCGGCATGCCCTCCACGTTGGTCGCCCATTGCCTCCAAACGTCGAGCGGCGTCGCGGCGGCCTGTGCCACGCCGGCATTGCCCCACAGCGCCAGCATGGGAATGGTGATCTTCTTGCCGGCTTCGAAATCGGCCTTGTCGAGGTCGTAGTCGAAATAGGCGCCGGCGCGGTAGTCCTCGCACATCGCGTGCACGCGGGCGGGATCGCGGAACGGGGCGATGTAGTGCTCGAGCGCGCGCGGGTCGATGGCATCCAGCGTCCTCGACCTGGTCTGGCTCGCCATCTTGAAGCGCAGGAAGAACTCGCCGTTGGAGGAGATCAGCGTCTCCGGCAGCGGATAGGGCTGCGCCAGGAAGGTCCAGTGATAGATCTTCAGCGCGTAGGCGCGGTTCATCCGCTCCCAGTAATTATAGGTCGGCAGGATATCGAGCACCGCGAGCTTCGACAGCCGGCCGGGATGGTCGAGCGCGAGGCGATAGGAGACGCGGCCGCCGCGGTCGTGGCCGGCCAGTGCGAAGTGGACGTGGCCGAGCCGCTCCATCACCTCCACCATCGCCTTGGCCATGGCGCGCTTGCTGTAGGGGATGTGCAGCGCATCGCTCTCCGGCATGTCGGACCAGCCATAGCCCGGCAGATCGGCGATGATCAGCGTGAAGGCGTCGGCCAGCTCCGGCGCCACGCGGTGCCACATCACGTTGGTCTCGGAGAAGCCGTGCAACAGCAGCAGCGGTGGGCCCTTGCCGCCGACGCGGGCGAAGATGCGGCCGAACGAGGTATTGATCCATTCAGAGCCAAAGCCCGGATAGAGGTCGGCGAGATCGGACATCTTGTTGCATCCTTGAGGGGTCAGTCGGGGCCGGTCCCCGACACCAAAATTTGCGAAAACAACCCCATGCACAGTACCGGTATCATCATCGGGGCCACTAACCCCAACGACCGATTGCACATTCTGGCGGGCTGATGTGGCGATCCGGTGACGCCAACCGCGCCGAGCTCGCTCTGGACGAGCCCTCGACTAGCCCTCGACTACCCCTTGGCCTTCTCCGCCTCCACCGCCTGCCAGCCGATGTCACGGCGGCAGAAGCCCTCGGGCCAGTTGATGCGGTCGACGGCCTGGTAGGCGCGCGCCTGCGCCTCCGTCACGGTCTTGCCCAACGCGCAGACATTGAGCACGCGGCCGCCACTCGCGAGGATCGCGCCGTCCTTCGCGACCGTGCCGGCGTGGAAGATCTCGACGGTGTCCACCTTGGCAGCGTCATCGAGCCCCTCGATCCGCGTGCCCTTCTGGTAGTCGCCGGGATAGCCCTTGGCCGCCATCACCACCGTGAGCGCGGAGTCCGGATGCCAGCGCAGATCGAAATGCTTCAACTCCCCGTCGCAGGCGGCGATGAACGCCGGCACGATGTCCGACATCATGCGCAGCATCAGGACCTGGCACTCGGGATCGCCGAAGCGGACGTTGAACTCGAACAGCTTTGGGCCCTGCGTCGTCAGCATGATGCCGGCATAGAGAATGCCGCGGAACGGCGTGCCGCGCTGCTTCATGCCCGCGACCGTCGGCAAAATGATCTTCGCCATGATCGCGTCGTGGATCGCGGGCGTGACCAAAGGCGTCGGCGAATAGGCGCCCATGCCGCCGGTGTTCGGTCCGACGTCGTGGTCGAACACGCGCTTGTGGTCCTGCGCGGAGGCCAGCGGAATCGCGGTCTCGCCGTCGCACAGCGCAAAGAAGCTGATCTCGCGGCCGGGCAGAAACTCCTCGATCACGACCTCGGCTCCGGCCTCGCCAAAGGCGCCCTCGAACATCATGTCGATGGCGTCCTCCGCCTCGCGCACGGTTTTGGCGACGACGACGCCCTTGCCGGCGGCGAGACCATCCGCCTTCACCACGATCGGCGCGCCCGTGCTCTGCACATAGGCGCGCGCGTCATCGGCATTGGTGAAGCGCTTGTAGGCGCCTGTGGGAATACCGAACTCGGTGCACAGCGCCTTGGTAAAGCCCTTGGAGCTCTCGAGCTGGGCGGGGATCCTGTTCGGCCCGAACGCCTTGATGCCGGCGGCGGTGAGATCGTCGACGATGCCGGCCGCCAGCGGCGTCTCCGGCCCGACCACCACGAGCTCGACCGCGTTGGTCTTGCAGAAGGCGATCACGGCAGCATGGTCGGCAACATCGAGCGCCACGCACTCCGCCTCCCGCGCGATGCCGGCATTGCCGGGCGCGCACCAGAATTTGGTCACGAGAGGCGAGGCTGCGATTTTCCATGCGAGGGCATGTTCACGGCCGCCGGAACCAAGCAGGAGAATGTGCATCGAAGGCTCGAAATGAGGGGTTTTGCTGGGGGCGGAGGTCGCATGAATCGGGGCGGGGCTCAAGGGGGTGGCCCACACTTCCATCATTCCGGGCCGCGCGCGAGCCGGCATTCATCGGGCCGTGCGCAGAACAGTTGGTGACGCTCCGGAAGCTCCCCCCGGCTTTCGGCGGAGCCACGAACCTTGCGGAATACCAGCCTTCGCTCTGTTTTTAGAACGGGCGCCCGATAACTTTGCCCCTGTCCAAGGAGCTAGCAGGGTCCCACCAAACTGCGCGCAGATGGCCCATAACCATACTGAAAAGCTCCCACACCACGTCAGCATGCATGGGGTGAGGCGGTTTACCTTCAGACTGACGCTTCTTTCGCTCGGCGTTTTCTGCTTTGCATAAAATGAAAATCTCCGAGATGTCGGTGACCTCTGGGGTGACTTCGGAGTCCATCTTCAGAAATTCTGTGGCAATCAGATACATGCAATAAGGGTTGGCGCGCTTTAGACTTTGCGCAGTGGCAGAGCACATATCGAGGTGATTTTTCGCTAGGTACGTTTTGCACTCGATGGCAACCACGGGCAAGATCACTGTTAGCGCCGGTGCCGAATCGTCCGATTTACTTGCCATGACCTTGATTGCGACCGTCGCGCCGATTGCAAAGTCCTGGTCTTTCTTACTGATCTTGGGGTTGGGATCTTCGAAAAGGCTTTGGAAGTTTTTGGGCGCGAAAGTCAACGTCAGATAGCTGCTAGTGGCCTTGCCCGCCCAGTAATTCGTTGGTTGGTCGAACTGGAGGATGGCGAAGAGATCCTTGAACAGCCATGAAAACAGCTCTTCAAGCATGGTAGAGCGTAAATTCTCTTGTGGGACATTCTTGCCCGATTCAAAGAGGTAGACCGCTTCGTTCCGATAAGCGTTAAATGCTTCGACGAGCGCAAACACGCTGTTCTTATCAGACACGACTAGGCTGAGAGCAGCAGTCGAGAACTTCTCATAGGAACCCAAAATTGATGCTAGCGTTGGATTATCCTTCGCCTTTCTTCGCAACAGGCTGCCGTGCGGTGAACGCAGAGGAGCGCTAGGCTGAATTTTGGTCATTTTAGCGCGGGATTTCCAAGAATTAACCGACCGTTCGGCACCCGAAGCGTTAGGTCCTTGTGTACGGACTGTTGCGACACTATCGAAGCGAAGACGTTTTTGATGATCTCTTCAACTAGCTCTGCATCGATTTTGTTCGCATCGTTTGACTTACGCCAAGCTGAGCGCTTCTGCTTTCGTAGAATGAAGATTTCGTCGATCTCACTTGATGCGTAACTGTGAGCGGCGAGGTCAAAGTCGGCAAACTCGCCGATCGCATAGTACAAGCAATGTGGAAACGTGCTTTTCATCGAAGCGACCGAATAGTCCACGCCAGAGACCATATTCTTGTCGAAGTAGGTCTTCGCTTCCGCTGCAAACAACGGAATGCAGAAACCTGCGAGCTGTGTGTCGTCCGCCGTCAGTTTGATCTTTTTGACGACGGCAATGTCTACTCGCTGCATTCTCGGGACAATGACACCGGGTCGCTTTAGGTCAAATGCAATTTCTATTGCGAGGTCCGTTTGCCCGCTTGCTGCGAATGGCAATTTGTTGGTCTCAATATACTTATGGAAAATCCTCAAGAAAAAATCAGGTATAACGCTTGTCTTGAAATCGGACTGGCTAACGAACTTGTCGTTCTCCTTCACCCTCAACAACGCGAGATAACGCTCGAGCGCGACAACTGCCTTTGGAATGTGGGCGTGAAGATTCTCGGAATCTACGGCCGAAGCTGCTTTTGCAAACTTCAGAAATTCAGGCACGATTGTCTTAAGAACCGGCAGAGTGTCTTTTTTCGCATGCTTGATCTGGTGCAACAGATTGTAAGCATGCGGTGTTACCTGTGGAATGCAGCAACCTTCGACAAGTTCAATCAACCCAGATTCTTTAGAACTCATCGCAGAGCTCCAGGAGTGTCTCGCCAATCGCACGCGCCAGCGGAGGCGGAACCGCGTTTCCTATCTGGTTATACTGAGACAAGCCGATTTCGTCGGTTCTTCCTTCACGCTCAAGCAATTTCCGACTCATCAAAGTCCGCGGACCGGTGAATACGAATGAGTCAGGAAAGCCCTGAAGGCGCGCGCCTTCCCGAGCAGTGAGCATCCTGTGCTGATGCGGGTGGACGTGTATGGTTTGAAAATTAGCTGGCACCGAGATGGATGGCCGCTTCGGATTGATCCGAGTGCAGTTCATTTTGTAGCGTTGGCCGGCGTCAATGAGTCCGGAATTCCGCTTTCTCTGCCCATGCTCGCTGGATACATCCTTCATTGAGTCGCCGTGGCCGATGACCGCGAGACGGGCGAGCATGCGAGGCGTATGCTTCATGGCGACGTGGTTCGCCACCCCAGAAGACGAGCGCCGCATTAGCAGTTGATACTTGTTTTGAGCTGCTCTCGGATACGGAACTACCTCATCTGTTCCCTCGCCAGGGTTTAAAGTTGGCAAATCGCCAAAGCAAACAGAAGAGGCTAGCCGACTGAGCTTGCGACGCTGAATCAAAGGCTCGAATGCTTTCAGCGCGTCCTCATCTCTAGATGAAATCACAAAAACACGTTCTCGAAGCTGAGGAACGCCGAAATCAGCGGCCTGAAGGCGCACAACAGTGGAGAAATACCGAGCTTCTTGAAGACTTGCGAGGTATGCATCCAGAGCCATACGGGCGCCAGACAGTTTGCCCGACAAGATACCTCTAACGTTCTCCAAAACGGCAAATCTTGGGCGCACGCATTTCACGACGCGAGCCATCTCCAAAACAAGCGCATTCCTCGCGTCTAGGCGGCCGTATTGGAGAGGGCCAGCCACTGAAAAGCCTTGGCAAGGGGGGCCGCCTGCCACGATGTCCACGTCAGAAAAATGCGACCGGAGCCATCTGTCAGAACATTCCTCAACAGAGCGATTTGCTACAACACTGCTGCTGAAATTCCTTTTGTAAGTCGATGCTGCAAATCGATCGGCCTCCACTGAGCCAGCAACCGATACGCCAGCTTGCTTCAGCCCAAGAGAGAAACCGCCTGCCCCTGAGAAGAGGTCTAATGCTGTAAGCGTCAAGCGAACACCGTTTTCGTTAGCGCCTGTCCGATGACAGCGCCCATGCGGGGAGGGACTGCATTTCCGACTTGGTTCAGTTGATTCAGTCCCATGTCTTCCACCAAGCCTTTCCTGGCCAAGAGCTTGGATGAAAGCGTGGTGCGCTTACCAAAAAAGCGGAACCAGTCGGGAAAGGTTTGAAGTCGGGCTGCTTCGCGAACAGTCAGATTGCGATGCTGAAAGGGGTGCAGGCACGTCGAATACATGAAGGCAGTGATGGTGGGCGACGGACGGTTAGGATCAACCCGCCTATGGTTTTGATGGAATCGAGTGCCTTCTTGTGTCGTGTCCCCTCGTTTGCGAGCCGAGTGCTCGTCCCAAACGGACAAACCATTTCCACCTATCGGGATGGCAGCGAAACGGCGAACTAGACGTTCGGAGTGCCGCATGGATACGTGATTGTAGACGCTTCCAGCCGATCGTCCCCGCAAAACCTCTTGAAAAGGGGTCTGCGGAGGAACTGTGTAGTCAACCGCATCGTCCTCATCCAACATTCCTGGTCCCGTAGGCGGAAGATCGGAGATAGCTTCTTCTACCGAAATCCAACGGCTCTGCGCCAACAATGGCACATCAGGTCCGCTGTGAGAGCGAAAGGAGAGCAAGTCGGGCAGCCTTCCTTTTTTCGCAGCCATGAGGAACAGTCGGCGTCGGTTTTGCGGCACCCCGAAGTCGGCACAATCGGCAATGAAATAACGAGCATCGTATTTTTGCTCTGCGAGCTTCTCTAGAACGGACTCGAGCAACAGTTGGCCTGACTCCAGGCGATAGCCCGTAAACGGAGGCACGTTTTCTAAGACGATAGCGCCAGCCTTAAGACGGAAGGCCGCCTCCAAAAATCGAAATACCTCCAGGTTGCGCGTATCACCCGCGTTACGCCGATTGGCGGCAGTCACAGAAAATCCCTGGCATGGCGGGCCTCCCACCACTAGATCGACCCCCTTGTGCTTGGCGAAGAAGTCGTCGGGCAGCTCGGCAACGCTGCTGACAACCACTTTCCCGCAATCGACGTTATTGGAGAATGTGGTTGCGGCCCACTTGTCTTGCTCCACGGCGGCTTCTATCCGGAACCCTGCCTCCGATAGCCCGACAGACAACCCACCCGCCCCCGCATATAGATCGACGGCGCTCAACCTTTTTTTTGCACTCATCTGGTCTCAAGTCGCGCACTGCGAATCGTTTCACAATTATCGTTGTCTCACTTGCAGTTTCAATCCGCCACTGATCCTTGAAAATGTGCCCAGCAATCGCTGGTCGCGCCTGGCGACAGCACTTGCCCCAAATACATGATGTCACTACAAAAGGTCTTAGCGGCAAAAGTTGAGTTCTATCAATGGGTAATATTCCGGGTGTTAGTACCCACTCAACTGTACAAGCCCTGCCAATGGCCTAAACCTGCTTCCCCGCAATGATCTCCTGCAACGTCGCCACATGCCGCGCGAAGGCCCCCCGGCCGGCGGCCGTGGCCGTCACCGTCGTCTGCGGCTTCTTCCCCACGAACGCCTTCTCCACTGACACATACCCGGCCTTGGCCAGCGTCTCGATATGGGCGCCGAGATTGCCGTCGGTGGCGCCGGTGAGCTTCTTGAGCCGGGAGAATTCGAGACCGGCGGCGGTGGCGGGCAGCGAGTTCAGCGCGGCCATGATCTTGAGCCGCAGCGGCTGGTGGATGATGTCGTCGAGCTCGGCCACGGCGCTAGCTCCGTCGCATCCAGAGGCCGCCGAGGATCAGGCCGCCGCCATTGACGACTGCCATCCACGGCACGAATGCGTCGCCGGCCACGAAATAATAGCCGACCAGGGTCAACACCGTGATGCACACCGCAATTGCGACGAAGGCGTAGGCGAGCCATAGCCCCGCAAGCGCATAGAACAGCATGA
Organism: Bradyrhizobium sp. TM239; assembly: GCF_036247985.1. NCBI lineage: Bacteria > Pseudomonadati > Pseudomonadota > Alphaproteobacteria > Hyphomicrobiales > Nitrobacteraceae > Bradyrhizobium > Bradyrhizobium sp. TM239. Next base: position 510,351 of record NZ_BTIR01000001.1, read on the forward strand.
AATAGATCGTCCAGAATGCGACCTGCTGCCGTGGCGAGAAATGTCCGAGGACCAGCGAGCAGAAATAGCCAAAGGCGATGCACAGCAGGAAGGCAACGAACATCCGCCGGTCGAAGCTGCCGCGGACGCCCGTGCTGGCCTGTTTGGACGCGCTGATGGCAAACGATCCGGTAAGGCCGAGGACATAAACGGCGAACCAGATGGGGTAGCCCTCACGCGGCCAGAGCCAGGTGGCGATATTCGCGGCGAACACCAGGGCGCCCCAAAGGATCATCATCTGGCTTGCGATGTCGTAGACCCGCGATCGCCGAACGCGATGAACCATGTCGTCGATTTCGGCCAGCGCTTCGGATGCCTGCTTGCTGTCGATCATGGCAGCCCCCATCAACCCGGCATCGCCGCAACATCGCGCGGGCGGTCGCTGGCAAGACGTCGTCTGCGGCCAATGGTGCGCATGAGCGCGTAACCGATCAGGAACATCAGGGCTTTGCTGACGATGCCGTAGATCGACATGGCCGCCGACCAGGTCGCGACGTCGAAATTGAGAGCCACGATCACGTTCAGCGCGGCAGAAAAGAACATCAGGCCCGACCAGGCGTACCCGACGATGATTGCGATGTCGGGCACCAGCTCGATCGCGATCGGCGGCAGATAGCGGTTCATCCAGCCGCGCTTCAGCATCACGATGCCGACGACGACGTAGATCACGCTCGGCTTGATCATGACGAAACGCGGATCGTCAGTGATCAGCGTGACGGTGCCGGCGCCGAGCACCAGGAACAGGCTCATCCATTGCATCGTGTCGATCGGCTTGCGGCGCGCGACCTGCCAGCCGATCTGGGCGATGCCCAGTGCCATGCCGAGCACGACCGACAGGGTCACATTGTGGGTCAGCAGATAGAGCACGAGAAAGAACAGCGTCGCCGCCATGTCGAGCAGCAACAATTTTCCGGCTTCGAACAGGTTTTTCATGACCGGCCAGCTCCCCGCGTCGCCACGTCCTCGGCGATCGCGTTGACAGCCTTCGGGCTCGTCACCATGCCCATGTGGTTGATGCCGTCGATGACCTTGACGTCGACCGACGGCTTCACCGCCTGCACCACTTCAGCATATTTGTCCGAGATCATCATCTCGTCCTCGGCGCCACTGATGATCGTGATCGGACGCGTGGTTGCCGGAAGATCGACGCGATAGCCGCGCGTCGCGAAATTGCGCGTCAGGCGATCCGAATAAATGGAGACGAGGTACTTCGCCGAGGTCGGCGGCACCGCCAGGGCCAGCACCGGAAGCTGCGAGCAGCAGTCGATGCCGAGCTTGCGCAGCGCCGTCAGACCGAAGAACCGCGGGACATTGAAATTGGCCCAGCCGCCGGCGTTCGGCCGGTTGGTCGGCGCGTCATAGCCGAGATAGGGCGCGAGCAGCACGGTGCGCACGAACATGTCCTGCATGATCGGCGTCGCGGCGACGCGCAGCGAGAAACCGGCACCGGCGGAATGGCCGATCAAGGTGAGCGGCAGGTCCGGCGCGGTCTTGCGAATCTCGGCGACGAAATCGACGAGGTCGTCCTCGAGCTGGCCGACATAGCCGATATCGCCGCGGGTGCCGGAGCCGCCATGGCCGCGGATGTCGAGCGCCCAGGTCTCCACCCCGCGCGAGGCGATCGCGTGGGTCAGCGCATGGTTGACGGTGCCGCTGGAGCCGGACGAGCCATGGATGAAGATCGCCCCCCGGCCTGCCGCCGGGCCGTTCGCTGCGTAATGGCGGAAGCCGATCCAGGTGCCGTCGCGGGCCTGGAAGCGCTCCAGCGCCGGCAACGTGGACCAGTCGATCCCCTTGGCGGAGTCGGAGACCGACCGCATCTCAGGCGGGCGCTCGAGCGGCGTTGCGATCATCGCTGTCAGGATCAGCGCCACGCCGCCGACCGCACACAGGACCCATTTCAGGCCATTCAAAATGCCGCGCAGCAACCGGACCGCCATTGTTCCATCTCCTCAAACGCATCAATCAATAGAGAACTCTATATAACAGAGTACTCTTTTAATCAACCTCTGGATTGGCGCCGCGCGGCGAAAATCCTTAACGTCGGGTCTGACCCCAAAATGCCGAATCGTGTGCCGATGCCGCCTGCGGAACAACTGAACAACGCGTTTGAATTCACCGTCTCCGAGCTCTCCCAGTCCCTGAAGCGGACGGTGGAGGATACCTACGGCCATGTCCGGGTCCGCGGCGAGATCTCGGGGTTCCGCGGCGCCCACTCCTCCGGCCATTGCTATTTCGCGCTCAAGGACGAGAGCGCCAAGATCGAGGCGGTGATCTGGAAGGGCGTGCACGGCCGGATGCGCTTCAAGCCCCAGGAGGGGCTCGAGGTCATCGCCACCGGCAAGCTCACGACCTATCCGGGCTCCTCGAAATACCAGATCGTGATCGAGGCGCTGGAGCCGGCCGGCATCGGCGCGCTGATGGCGCTGATGGAGGAGCGCAAGAAGAAGCTCGCCGCGGAAGGATTGTTCGACGAAGCGCGCAAGCAGCTGCTGCCGTGGCTGCCGGAGGTGATCGGCGTCGTGACCTCGCCGACCGGCGCCGTGATCCGCGACATCCTGCACCGGCTGGAGGACCGCTTTCCCCGCCATGTGCTGGTGTGGCCGGTGAAGGTGCAGGGCGACGGCTCGGCCGAGCAGGTCGCGGCCGCCATCCGCGGCTTCAACGCGCTGCCTGAAGGCGGCAAGATTCCGCGCCCCGACGTGCTGATCGTCGCGCGCGGCGGCGGCTCGCTGGAGGACCTCTGGTCGTTCAACGAGGAGATCGTGGTGCGGGCGGCCGCCGAGAGCATGATCCCGCTGATCTCGGCGGTGGGGCACGAGACCGACATCACGCTGATCGATTTCGTCGCCGACAAGCGCGCGCCGACGCCGACGGCGGCGGCCGAGATGGCGGTGCCGGTGCGCAGCGAATTGTTCGTCGAGGTCGCCGATCTCGGACGCCGCACCCGCGCCTATTGGCAACGCAGCCAGGAGAGCCGCCGCAGCGAGCTGCGCGCCGCCGCACGCGCGCTGCCCGCAGCCGGCGATCTGCTCGCCATTCCGAGGCAACGGCTGGATTCGGCGGGCGCATCCCTGCCCCGCTGTCTCAAGGCCAACACCCACGCGCATTTCCGAAGGTTCACCGCCGCGAGTTCAAAGCTGACGCTGCGGGTGCTGCACGGCCAGATCTCGCAGGCCGACCACCGGCTCACCGTGTGCGGCGAACGGCTCGGGCTGTCCGCGCGCTCGCTGCTGCGCCGTCGCCGCGACCGCTTTGCCGGACTCGAGGTTCGCCTGCGCGCCTCAAAGCTCTCCAATGCGCAGGCGCAGCGCAACGCGATTGCCCGCCAGCGCGAGCGCACGCAGCGTCTTGGCGAACGCGCCGGCCGCGCGCTGGTGACGTTGCTGCAGCGGTTAGAGGCCCGCGTCGAGAACAGCGGCAAGCTGCTGTCCGCACTGTCCTATCGCAGCGTGCTCGCGCGCGGCTTTGCTCTGGTGCGGGACGAGGCGGGACATCCGCTGCATGCGGCGGACAGCATCGGGCCGAATGCGCGGCTCGAGATCGAGTTCGCGGATGGACGTGTTGCGGCGACCGCGGACGCGGATCGGCCCGCCCCAACGACAAAGCGTGCGCCGTCGCAAGCAAAGCCGGCTGCGGCGGACGCAAAGGCCGCGCCGAAGCGTGTGGGCAAACCGGTGGATCAGGGCAGCTTGTTCTGAGGTGTGAGAACGGCGCTCCACCCTCGGTGTCATTCCCCGCGAAAGCGGGGAATCCAGTACGCCGCAGCTTCTCGATGACTCACAGCCGCCTCGGCGTACTGGATCGCCCGGTCAAGCCGGGCGATGACAGCGATTGTGTGGGTCGCGCGTGTATTCCCAAGCGTCATTGCGAGGAGCTCGCGACAAAATTGCGTAGCAATTTTGCGCTGAAGCGACGAAGCAATGACGGAGCATGTGGGGACAGCATGCCCCTACCGACACGACAATCCCGCGTCGATCGTGGTCCAGAAGCCGCAATGGTCCGGCGCGCGCTGGGGGGCGCCGGCATGGGCTTCATACAGGAAGATCGCGACGGTGAAGACGGCCAATGCGGAGAAGAGCGTGAGACGGTTGCGCATGAGGATTGCGTTTAATCGACATCGTGGTCGAACTAAGGCGCCGTCACGTGCTGAAACCCGCGCCGTGCGCGATCCGTAGATTCCCGGTCGGCCATCTCAGTCCGTGCAGGGCGGTGGTCGATGCGGGGCTGTCCGCCTGAATTTGTTCCTCGGGCGGCCCCGCTTTGGAAGACCTGTAGCCCGGATGGAGCGAAAGCGTAATCCGGGTTCATGCCACGCGCTGCACTGTCCCGGATTGCGCTGCGCTCCATCCGGGCTACGGCGCTCCCGCTACCGCGCCAGCCACTGCGCGACGTCCTTCTGCGACTCCGCGCGCGCCTGCGCATCCGTGCCGAGATGACCGCGCTCGGGTGCGGCGGCATCGTTGCTGCCGCTGGCCGCGTGCAGCGGCGTGTTGGCGCGGTCGAAATCGTGATAGGCGCCCGGGTAGACCACGATGCGTGCGAGCGCGCTGCGGCCATGCGCGCCCTCGACCATCTGGCGGCAGGCCGGCGGCGAGGAGACATCGTCATTGGCGCCGATCAGCACCAGGGTCGGCACCCGCGTGCTCCAGCCGAGACCCGCGGAGATCCGGCAGTCCGGATAGAACGCGATCGCGGCGCGGAAATCGGGTCCCACCTCGCGCGCCGCGCTCTGCGGCCGCACCGCCCAGAGCAGCGCGCTCGCGCCATTGGCCCAGCCCATCAGGCTGACGCGATCGCGCGCCACCCAGGACTGCTTCATCAGCCAGGCGCGCGAGGCCGCAATATCGGTGACGCGCTCACGCCGCGCCTTGACGTGCATCTCCTTGACGCGGCATTGCGGCCCGAGCTCGCGCGAGCCGTAGCTGTCCGGCAGCAGCACGGCATTGCCCGCCCTGAGCAGGCGCTCGGCCCACTCGCGATAGTGCGGCAGCACGGGATCGGAATGGCTACCGAGGCCTCCGCAGCCGTGCAGCGCGATCACGGCCGGAAACGGCCCCGCACCTTCAGGCTTGTAGAGCTGCGCATGCAGCACGCCGGACGCCAGCGGAATATCGACCGGCTGCGGCGCCGGCGCGGCACGCGCGGCCGACATCAGCAGCGTCAGGAACAGGGCGGTCAGTCGAAGGCGCATCGGACTCTGCCATAGGAGATGCCGGAACCAGCGGTCCTTCGCGCAAGCACTATCATGCGGAAACGGCGGCAAAACATCACAAACCGGTGGGTTTACCGGGCGGACAAGCCACCCTATCTATGCTACATCCCGTCCAACACACCGTGCCCTCCAGTTTCGACGGAGAGGCCTTCCACGGAGACTTTCGACCGTGCTGAACAAGTTCGGCCCCTCGGGCCATGGCGAAGCGCAAGTGCAATATCTCGACGGCGACTTCCGCGTGATCTCGCCGGGGACCTTCGTGCGCTGTGCCATCACCGACACGCGGATTCCGCTCGACGAGCTGAAGTACTGGAGCGTGGATTTGCAGGAAGCCTACGCCACACCCGCCGCGGTGCTGCAGCGGCATTTCCCCGGCGCGCCGAAGCCGCAGCAATGATCCTTCCGCTCCCGTAGGGTGGGCAAAGGCGCAACGCGCCGTGCCCACCATCTCTCCATGACCGCGATGGACAAGGTGGGCACGCGTTGCTTCGCCCCGCCGACGAGAGCGAGTTGGTGGCGTCGTTCTGCTATTGCTGCTCGGGACCATCCGCACCCACGCAAGTCTTGATCGCGCTCTTCCTGGCTTCGCCGACGACCTTCTGATCGATCGCCTGCTTCAGGCAATCGAGCCGCGCCTGCGCCATGCAGAGCTGCAGCTGGTCGCGCTTGTCCTGACCTTTCAGGCTTGCCGTCGTGGCCAGACACGTGACGCGCTTGGTCGCGGGAACCGGCACCGTGCTGGTTGGAGCAGCGGGAGCTGCCGCAGGCGGCGTTTGCGCGAAGACGGGCGCAACGATCAGACACACAAGGCTTGCGGCAACGGTCCCAGACGGCAGTTTCATCGAATTCTCCCGATCGTCGGAAACCGATAGGCGCATTGCGATGAATGTCGCCTGAATGGCAGGCTGCTGCAGGGTGGGCAAAGCGCAGCCGTGCGGCGTGGCACGAGCGGCGCAGCTTTTCGCGCGTCATGGCGATGAGACGACGTTCGCATGCACATGAACTGCGAGTCTCACGGAGGAAAGATCTCCGCCGTGTCGATTCGCGTTGCATCGACGAGTGCTTGCACTCCGAGGTAAGTCAATTCGCGCTGTGGTGGATTCTTTGTTGCGATCCGGCGCCCTTAAGTTGTTTGACGAAGTCTGAATGAAACAGAGCGCTGCTATAATGCATGTTAGGTAATTGGCCCTGTTCTTTTTATCGCACAGACAATCAAGTCAACCAAACGGCCCTCGAGCTTTGGAATTGGCGCAGTCTGTGAACGGGCTCATAACGAAGAGCCATCCGACGGGCTACGATCACCTCGAAAATTCGCGGTGGAATATCTGTAGATCGAAAGTCGAGCGATGGGGGTGATCATGCCCACCATATTGGACCTGCTCTATCGTGAATATTGCCGCGCCCGTCTCGCTGAAATGCGCAAACAGCTTCTGATCGCGGCTGAACGCGCCGAAGCTCACGAAGCGCATCATCATCCTGCGGATCAGGGTGACGATGAAGGGACGGACGCACATCGCAAGACCGGTCGCGGCTTGCCGCATTGAAGTGGCCGAGACCGGCGATCTCTCCCGCGTAGCAGTGACCAAGCAATTGGCAACAGTTTGGGAGTGAGCAATGAATACACCCGAGTGCTATACCATCGTCGTGGCCTGCGTCTCGTGCCTGACCATTATTGGATTAATGGCCGCTGGGGCGTGGTGAGCATGACTGACTGCCGAGCCGCGATACCGGTTCGCGTGAAGAAGGCGCATCCAAGAGGGGAATCCAGAGCTCCGGTTCTGCTTCAATCAGAACCGAAGCTCTAAAGCGCGATGCGATCAGGATGAATCGTCATCGCGCTTTGGGTTGGTTCAAGCAGGATTTTTTCGAAAAACCGCTGCGCACTTTTCCGGATCATGCTTGAGGTCCGGATGTCAGCTTCCGGGCGGGGTATACGAAGAACGCAGCTTCGCCGCGTTCTGACGGACCTGCTTGATCTCGTCCTGCGTGAACAACCTGGTCAGTTTCACATTCTGCAGGGTGCCCGCGGAGACGGTCAGGCCGGAAATGGCCGGAGCCGCACCCGGATCAGGCACATCGAAAATCACCAAAACCCCTGGGCCGTCGGCCGCAACGCTGTACATCGAAAGCAGCTTTCCGCCGGCTGCTTCGATGAGCTTTCTTGCCGCCTCCTGGCGATCGGTCGTGGGATTCTCCAAAATGGCATTGAGAGCGCGTGGTGTGTATTGTCCGGTGAGGCAAAAATGCATGGCATGTTCTCCTCTGGGTTTTTGGCAATGATTCTCCCTGCCGTTCCGAACTGATCGTTACGGCCGCTGCATCTGAAATGATGAAGGTACTGCCCGCCGTGGGCATGAACGCCGCCGATGATTTCCGGGAGTTCGGCACGTCCCGGTGACGGCTCTCATGGAAGGCTACATCAACTCCCCAACGTGCGGAAGAGAATTCATCAGCCGCGACATGTTGCCCGATCAATTGTCGAATACCGCATGGCGTTGGATGAATTGCTCTTTGGGCTACCCACCCAACGGGATCATCGCCTGCCGAACCGCCGCTCGCGCGCCTTGTAGAGGTGATCGCTGATCAATTGCCGGAGCGCTGCCGGATCATCGAATTCGAGCTGCACAGCAAACGGCACGATGCTGTCAGGCAGGCCATCGCGGCCGCGGAGACGCGCGAGATCCTTTTCCGTCGTCACCAATGTGTGCTGCTCGCGCTGCGCCTCCGCTGCGAGAGCTGCGATCTCGTCGTTTGAAAACATGTGATGATCGGCGAAGGCGCGCGTGCGCGCGACCTCGATGCCGCAGGCGCGCAAGCTGCGGAAGAATCGTTCGGGATCGCCAATGCCCGCGAACGCGAACACCGGCTTGCCCAACAGTCTTGCGACCGACTCCGCGTCCGGCCTCAGGCGCGCACGCAGCTCGGGCTTGCTGCGCTTGGCAAGCTCAGCCGCGACATCGTTGGCGGCGCGGCCGTCGCCGATCAACACCAGCGCATCGGTGCGCGCAAGCTGCGCCTTCAGCGGCGCGCGCAGCGGGCCGGCGGGAAACACCTTGCCGTTGCCGAGGCCACGTTCGCTATCGATCACGATCAGCGAGGTGTCCTTGACCAGGCGCGGGTTCTGGAAGCCATCGTCCATCAGGATGACGGTGGCGCCTTGCGATTTGGCGAGCGCGACACCCTCGAGGCGGTCACGCGCGACAGCGACCGGGACATCGCGCGCCATCATCAACGGCTCATCGCCGATGTCGGAAGCGGTGTGGCGAGCGCGGTCGACCATGACCGGGCCCTCCAGCCGTCCGCCATAGCCGCGGCTGAGCACCACCGGCGTCTCGCCGAGCTCGCGCAGCAGCTTCATCAGCGCCAGCACAGTCGGGGTCTTGCCGGCGCCGCCGACGTGATAATTGCCGACGCAGATCACGGGGATGCCGGCATCCACGCCTTGGCGCAGCATGCGCCGTTCGGTGATTGCGCCGTAGAGGGCTCCGAGCGGCCATAACGCGTACGACGGGAGGGAGCGTGGCCGGTACCAGAAGGCCGGCTCACGCATTGGCGGCTCCCATCTCGATCCGCAGCTGCAGCAGATACGGCTCGAGCGCGGCCATGGTGCGATTGAGCGCGCCGCCGAGGTCCTCGACCACGCCTGAGCCCGCGCGCTGCATCTTGTCGCGCAAGGTGGGATCGGCCAGCAACTGGCCGAGCTGCTTGACCAGCGCCTCCTGCGTGTCGGCCTGGCGCGCACCGCCGCTGCCGTCGAGCGCCTCATAGACATCGGCGAAGTTGAAGACGTGCGGGCCATGCACGATCGCGGCCCCGAGCTTGATCGCCTCGATCGGATTCTGGCCGCCATGGCGGATCAGCGATCCGCCCATGAACACGATCGGCGACAGCCGGTAGAACAGGCCGAGCTCGCCCATGGTGTCGGCGACATAGATGTCGGTGGTCGCGGTCGGCAGCTCCTCGCGCGAGCGCAATGCCGGCTTCAGGCCCGAGGCCGTGATCAAGCCAGCGATCGAGGAGCCGCGATCGGGATGCCGCGGCACGATCACGGTGAGGAGCTGCGGGAAGAAGCCGGACAGGCTGCGATGCGCCGCGACCAGCATCTCGTCCTCGCCCGGATGGGTCGAGGCCGCGACGATAATGGGACGCCCCCGCGTCATCGCCATCAGCCGTTCGAGCTTGGCGGGATCGGCCGGCGGCGCCGGCACGTCGAGCTTGAGATTGCCCGTGGTGACGACGTCGCGGCCGCCGAGCGTGGAGAAGCGTTCGGCATCGGTTTTCGACTGCGCGAGACAGATGTCGAAACGCGACAGCAGCGCCGAGATGGTGCCCTGCATGCGGCGCCAGCGCGGGAAGGAGCGCGGCGACATCCGCCCGTTGATCAGCACCATCGGCAGGCGGCGCGCCGCGCCCGCCAGGATCAGGTTCGGCCACAGATCGGATTCGATGAACAGCGCCAGCGACGGCTTCCAATGATCGAGGAAGCGCGCGACATAACGCGGCGAGTCGTACGGCACGTATTGATGGATGACATCGGGCGGAAAGCGCTTTGCGACCACAGCGGCCGAGGTGACGGTGCCCGAGGTAAGCAGGATGCGTAAGTTGAGATCGCGCAAACGCTCGATCAGCGCCGCCGCGGCCAGCACCTCGCCGACACTGGCGCCGTGAATCCAGACCAGCGGACCATGCGGCCGCACGTCCCGGGACAGGCCGCGCCGCTCGCCGACGCGCGCGGGATCCTCCTTGCCCTGCTTCAGCCGCCGCTTGATCAGCGCCGGTGCAAGCGGCACCAGCCCGGAGGCCAGGCGCCGATACATCCGCAGCGTGATCGGCAGCGCAATGGGCAGCGATTTAGGCATCTTGCGGTCCCGGGCGGCCGAGTTGCGCATAGGCGCGGCGGGTCGCCTCGTTCAACGTCTCTTCCAGCTCCTGCCGCAACGCTTCCATCATGGCGGCGTCGGCATCTGCGGGAACGTGAATTTCCTTGATGCCGACCAATGCGCCCCGCCCGAATGGCAGATTGATGGTGGTGCGGTCCCAGTTCTTGAGCCGGATGAAGCGGCTGGTCGCCATCGCGAAAGGCATGATCGGCCGCCCCGATTCCCGTGCCAGCATGATGATGCCGAGCCCGGCCACGCGCGCGCGCTTGGGGACATCGGCGGTCAGGGCGACATTACAACCGTCCTGGAGCGTGCGCACCATTTCCTTGAAGGCGCCGACCCCACCCTTGCGATGGAAGGCGCTGCCGTGATCGCCGGAACCGCGAATCAGGCCGATGCCGAGCCGCTCCACCGCGATGGCGTTGAACTCGCCGTCGCGGTGGCGGGAGATCAGGACCTTGGCGCGATAGGAGGCCTTGTTCTGGTTCTTGATGAAAGGCGTGAGGAAATGCTGGCCGTGCCAGAACGCGAAGATCGCAGGGAGCTGCGGCTCAACCTGCGCATAGACGTCGGGCGGATCCAACGTGAATTGGTTGGTCCGCCAGACCAGACGCAGATATTCAGCCGCCAGCACCCCGACGGCACGCTGAAACCAGCTGCTTCGCAGCGTATTGCGAAGCAGCTTTTTCAACGCGCCGGTTCTTGATTCGGGTCGAGCAGCCGGTGGAGATGGACGATGAAATAGCGCATCTGCGCATTGTCGACCGTGCTCTGCGCCTTGGCCCGCCAGGCGGCGTGCGCGGTCGCATAATTCGGATAGAGGCCGACGATCTCGACGTCGTCGAGGTTCTTGAAGATGTTGTGCTCGAGATCGACGAGCTCGCCGCCGACGACGAGGTGAAGCAGTTGTTGCGGGGCACTATCTGGCATGAGTTCTGTTCCTAACGGGCTGCCCGGCAAAGCAGTGTTCGACAAGCACGACGAATAGCGCTTCAGGCCAAGGGGCGGTTTCGAAAATGCGCGACAATGCTCGCATGACGATCGCGTCCCGCTGCCACCAGCACCCCGTGCGTAACTTCCCTGCGGTTATAGAGGATGGGGTCTCCGGAGAGGTCGCTCATCCTACCATCCGCTTCCTGCACGATCAAATCGGCCGCCGCAAGGTCCCAATCATGGCTGTTGCCCCCCGCAAAAGCCGCATCCAGCCCGCCATGGGCGACCCGGCACAGGCGTAGCGCGAGCGAGCCGATTCGCGGATGCAGCTTGATCTCGCGGCCGGAGCTGTTGAGGCGCTCGACCATCGGTTTCGGGCCGGCGACACGGGAGAAGTCGAGCGCCGATCCGGGCGAAGCCCGCACGGCTGCGCCGTTGAGCGTGGTGCCCTGGCCGCGTGCGGCGAAGAAGAACTCATCGGTCGTCGGCGCGAACACCGCGGCCAGCACCGGCGCGGCGTCCTCGACCAGCGCGACGCTGACGCACCAATCGTCATGGCCGTTGAGGTAGTTGCGCGTGCCGTCGATGGGATCGACGATCCAGGTCAGCCGCCGCGACAGCCGCGCCGCATCGTCGGCACTCTCCTCCGAGAGCCAGCCATAATCCGGCGTCGCACTGCGCAGGCGCGCTTCGAGCAGGTCATTGACGGCGATGTCAGCTTCCGACACCGGCGAGGACGCGCCCTTGATCCATTTCTTCAGCTCGGTGCGAAACATCGACTGCGCCAGCGCGCCCGCTTCCCGCACCGTGTCTTGCAGCAGCGCCGCATCGCGCGTCAGGATCGTGTCGTTCGCCTCAACGTCCGCCAAGCGTCAATCCCTCGATGCGCACCGTCGGCGCATTGATACCGTAGCGGAACTCGAGATTGTTCGCGGGCTGCATCGACTTGAAGATCTCGAACAGATGCCCTGCGATCGTCACCTCGCTGACGGGATAGGTGATCTCGCCGTTCTCGATCCAGAAGCCCGAGGCGCCGCGGCTGTAATCGCCGGTCACGCCGTTCACGCCGGAGCCGATCAGATCGGTGACGTAGAAGCCCTGCTTGATGTCGGAGATCAGCTCGGCTGGCGTCGGTGTGCCGGGCTCGAGATGCAGATTGTACGGCCCGGGCGAAGGCGAGGACGACACGCCGCGATGGGCATGGCCGGTGGTGGCAAGGCCGAGCTCGCGCGCGGTGGCACAGTCGAGCAGCCAGGTCGTGAGCACGCCCTCGTCGATCAGCGCGATCTTCTTCACGGCAACGCCTTCTGCGTCAAACGTCTGCGAGCGCAGGCCGCGCTTGCGCAGGGGATCGTCGATGATGCGGATGTTCTTCGCAAACAGCTGCTGGCCGAGCTTGTCCTTGAGGAAGCTGGTCTTGCGCGCGATCGAAGCGCCGTTGATGGCGCCGACGACATGACCGACCAGGGAGCCGGCGACGCGCGGGTCGAACACGACAGGCACCTTGCAGGTCTCGACCTTGCGCGGATTGGAGCGCGCCACGGTGCGCTCGCCGGCGGAACGGCCGACGATCTCGGGCGACAACAGGTCGGCGCCATGCGGCGCCGAGGTGAAGTCGTAATCGCGCTCCATGCCGGTGCCTTCGCCAGAGATGGCGGTGGCCGAGATACCCTGGCTGGAGCGCAAATAGGAGCCGTGGAAGCCGGTCGAGGTGACCAGCACCATGCCGCCCATGCCCGCGGACGCCGAGGCACCGCCGGATTTGGTGACGCCCTTCACGGCGAGGGCCGCAGCCTCGGCTTCGAGCGCGCGGCGCTCGAGCTCGCTGGTGGCGGGCACATCGGGATCGAGCAGATCGAGATCGGGAAAGTCGCGCGCGAGCAACGCGGGATCGGCGAGCCCGACATATTTGTCGTCGGGCGCGACGCGCGCCATCGCGACCGCGCGTTCGGCAAGCTTGGTCACGGCATCGCCGCTGACGTCGTTGGTGGAGACCACCGCCTGGCGCTGGCCGACCAGCACGCGCAGGCCGACGTCGTCACCCTCGGAGCGCTCGGATTCCTCGACGCGTCCGTCGCGCACCTCGACGCCTTGCGAGACGCCGCGCACCGCGACCGCGTCGGCCGCATCCGCGCCGGCGCGCTTCGCCGCCTCCACCAGCCGCTGCGCCAGATCCGACAAAGCGGACTGGTCGAACAGGTCGCGGCTGGCCTTTGACCCCTTGGCGGAATCCTTGGACGAATGCGTCGAGCTTGCGGATGGTGAAGAGTTCACGAACGAAATCCTGTTGGGGCGAGGGTTCGGGACCGGAACCCACAGATGTGCCCTGATCGCGCGGACTTCAAGCATTTTCAGCCCGCCAGAAGCTCAGATTCGCACCTTTGGCGCAACGTCTCGTCAATCATGCGCGCCAAGGTCTTGTCAATCATGAGCAGCAGTGACGGTAGGTTAACCAGCCTTTTTAAGCGGTTTCGGAAAGCCGCGCGCTAAGGTCCTCGCATCGACCGGGAACATAATCCCGGCGGGGAGAACTAAAGCCGTGAGGCGTCAAACAGCAACATGCGGGATCGCTCCCGCCGGGTCGAGCCGCTCTCTGCGGCTCGACCCCCTTTCCCTTCCGGTCCGCTTCGATGCGCACGATCCGCGCGCCGACGGACATGTCAGGCAGATCGAGCTTCATCGCGAACGCGTCGTGCTGCGCCGTGCCGTTCGCGGCATGCAGATGGCGATCAACGTCCGCGTCAGCGACTTCACAGGCGTCGCACTGCGCGGCAATGACGAGGCGCAGGCCATCGTCCTCGTGCATCGCGATCCCTCGCTCTCGGTGCCGCTGCTCGTCAGTGCCGATGGCGACGAGCTCAATGAGGCCTGGGCGATCTGGAGCGAGCTGTTCGCGCTTCCGCAGCTCGACGAAGGTGCACGCAAGCCCGCAGCCCGCCGCCGCCGCGCCAATGCGATCCGCGCCCGCCGTCCGAAATTCCTGATGCGCCGGCGCACCGGCATCGCGCGCGAGCTGCCGGTTCATCGCGAAGAACGCGAGATCATCGCGAGGAATTGAAGGTGCCGTAGGGTGGGCAAAGCGCAAGCGTGCCCACCTTTTCGATCAATCATGGAGAGTTCGTGGGCACGGCGCAAGGGCGCCTTTGCCCACCCTACGAGATCTACGCCGACCGCATCACCGCGTCGACCAGCAATCCCGCAAACAGCAACAAGCCCGCATATTTGTTTGACTTGAACAGGCGCAGGCACAGCTCGGGATCGTCGATCCGCAAGCGCACGATCTGCGATGCCAGGTGCACGGCGAAGGCGATCAGCCCGAGCCAGGCCGGCCAGCGCGCATCACCCGAGGCCAGCGCGACGCCGATCAACATCACAGCGAGCCCGTAGAACAGGATCAGCGCCTGGTGCGTGTGCGCGCCGAACAGGCGTGCGGTCGACTTGACGCCGATCAGCGCGTCGTCCTCGGCATCCTGATGCGCATAAATGGTGTCATAGCCGATCACCCAGGCAATCGAACCGGCATAGAGCACCAGCGCGGTGACGTCGATGCGTCCGAAAGTGACGGCAAAGCCCATCAGCGCGCCCCAGGAGAAGGCGAGCCCGAGGAAGACCTGCGGCCACCAGGTGACGCGCTTCATGAACGGATAGATGGCGACGACCACCAGCGAGGCGATGCCGGTCATGACGGCAAAGCGGTTGAACTGGAGCAGCACCACGAGACCGATCACGGCCAGCGCGACCAGGAAGGCCAGCGCCTGCTTCACGGTGATTTGCCCCGCCGGCAGCGGTCGCGAGCGGGTGCGCTCGACCTTGTCGTCGAGGTCGCGGTCGGTGATGTCGTTCCAGGCGCAGCCCGCCCCGCGCATCACAAAGGCGCCGATGAAGAACAGCGCGATGGTGAGCGGCAGTCCGCGGACGTCATGCGCCATGCCGCTCGCGAGCGCTGCCGACCACCAGCACGGCATCAACAGCAGCCAGGAGCCGATCGGACGATCGAAGCGGGACAATCGCAAATAAGGCCGCGCCCATGGCGGCGCGAGCGTATCGACCCAGTTGCCGGTGGAATCGGCAACGCGGGCGGATGTGTCGCTCATCGGGTCAGGACGTTGCCGTTGAGCGTGTCGAAGGTGCTGCCGCCCTTCTTGCCGGCATTGGCCTCAGGCGCCGAGCCCGAACCGAGCACCTCGCTGAGCGACGGGCCGGCCGGACCGCGCGGCTGCTGCTGCATCTGCTGCGCGACGTTGCAGACCTTCGTCGCCATGGCCTCGGTATTCTTGTGACCGTCCTTCATCTGCGTGCCGATCTGCGGCGGGATTCCGCATTTGGCGGCGTGGGACTCGATGTACTTGATCATCTTGGTCTCAGCCTGGCTGAAATTGCGGATCAGCTTGCAGGCTTCGTCCGGCGGCGCATGACGGTCGCTCGCGGCCTTGATCAGCTTGCCGCGCTTCTCGGCTTCTTCGCGCAGAGGAATGAAAGCCTTCATGCAGTCCTCGCCGGGGCCGCCCTGGGTCGGCGGGGCCGCGCTGAACGCGCCAGCGCCGCCGACGGGCGCGGCGCCATTCACGGGAAAGGACGATTGCGGTGCCGTGCCGACCGAAGCGGTCGGCGCCGAGCCGTTGACCGGGGGAAACGCCGAACTGGTCGCGGCCTGGTTCGGCAGCGGCGCCGGGAAGGCACTTTGCGCATAGGCGCCCGCGGCGCTCAGGGTGACCATGGCGGCAGTGATCGGAACCATCAAATGACGGATCATCAAGACAGTCTCTCCGGCAGGAGCTACGGGGTTCAGCGTCTTCCCAATTGAAGCGCAACCAGCGTGTTCGCGTTTTTACGATTCCCGCCGGCGCTTAACAACCCGTTGAATAGGGCAAGAGCGCGGCGCGGGGACGCACCATTTCGGCAATATTTACCCCCGGAATGGCTGCTTTCGGTTAAGAACGGCCCCAAATCGGACCCCTGAACGATGCCCTCCCACGATTTTCGCGCCCCCCGCCTGTTCGTCGACGCTCCTCTTGCCCAGGACGCCAGGGTCCTGCTCGACCGCGACCAGAGCAATTATCTCGGAAATGTGCTGCGGCTTGCCGCCGGGGCCGAGGTGTTGGCCTTCAACGGCCGGGACGGCGAGTGGCAGGCCGCCATCGAAGGTCGCAAGCGGCCGGACGGCCTCGTGATCCTCCAGCAGACCCGGCGCCAGGACGGGCTGCCTGACGTCGCCTACGTTTTCGCCCCGCTCAAGCATGCCCGGCTGGATTACATGGTCCAGAAGGCCATCGAGATGGGCGCCGCCGCGCTGCATCCGGTCCTGACCCGGTTCACCCAGGCCTCCCGGGTCAACACCGAGCGGATGCGCGCCAATGTCGTCGAGGCGGCCGAGCAATGCGGCATTTTGAGCATCGCCACGGTCGCCGAGCCGGTGCCGCTGGAGCGGTATCTCAGTCAGCGCCCTGCGGGCCGCCTGTTGATCTTTTGCGACGAGGCGGCGGAGGTGCAAAACCCCGTTCAAAACCTGCAAAACGCCCGCGAGGCCGGACAGGGTATTGATGTGCTGATCGGCCCCGAAGGCGGCTTTGCCGAAGAAGAGCGGGCCCTGCTGCTGCGGCAGCCCAAGATTCTCCGGCTGGCGCTCGGCCCACGGATCATGCGGGCCGATACCGCTGCCGTAGCCGCCCTGGCGCTGGTGCAGGCGGTGCTGGGCGATTGGGGCAACGCCAGCTGATCCCGGCGTTGCCCGCCTGTTAAGCGATTGATCCTTTGGAGGTCGAAACCGCTTTCGGGCCATGCTAAGGGCAGCGCAATTCCTGTCCTTCCCCTTGCCCTGCCCGGTTCCACCGGGACGATGGACCTCTGTTATGACCGCGACTGCCACCTCAAATGCTGCCGGCTCCGCCGCCTGGGCGGATACGCTGCTGTTGTCGTTCGCGCAGGCCGGTTACGTCAGGGCCGAGCCCGCCATCCTGCAGCCGGCCGAACCATTCCTGGACCTCTCCGGCGAGGACATCCGCAAGAGCCTGTACCTGACCACGGACCTCACGGGCGAGGAGCTCTGCCTGCGCCCGGACCTCACCATTCCGGTGGCGCGCGATTACCTGAGCTCCGGTCGTGCCGGCCAGCCGGCCGGGTTCAGCTATCTTGGCCCGGTGTTCCGCTACCGCAGCGGCCAAGCCAGCGAATTCCTGCAGGCCGGCATCGAATCGTTCGGCCGCCAGGACCGCGCCGCGGCCGACGCCGAGACGTTGGCGCTGGGGCTCGAAGCGACCGCGGCCTTCGGTGTCCGCGACGTCGAGATCCGCACCGGCGACGTGGCGCTGTTCAACGCGCTGCTCGATGCGCTCGACCTCTATCCGGTCTGGCGCCGCCGCCTGGTCAAGGACTTCAACCGCAAGATCAGCCTGGAAAAGGATCTGGAACGGCTGGCGGCCGCGACCACCGCGACCCGCAGCGAATATGAGGGCGTGCTCGCAGCCCTCGCCGGCTCCGACCGCAAGGCGGCGCTCGCCTTCGTCACCGATCTGATGTCGATCGCCGGCACCACCAATGTCGGGGGACGCACCACGGCCGAGATCGCCGACCGCTTCCTCGAGCAATCGACGCTGAAGGGCGGCGCGCTGCCGCGCGAGGCCATTGCCGTGCTCAAGCGCTTCCTGACGATTGCAGGCAATCCCGACGATGCCATCGCCGAGCTGCGCGCGCTCACTGCCGACGCCAGGCTCGACCTCACGGCCGCGATCGATCAGTTCGAAAGCCGGGTCGGTTTCATGGCGGCGCGCGGCATCGACGTGAAGCAGACGCGCTTCTCGACCGCGTTCGGGCGCGGCCTCGACTATTACACCGGCTTCGAATTCGAGCTGCATCACCGGGGCAACGGCGCCGAGCCGCTGGTCGCCGGCGGCCGCTATGACGGGCTGATGACCCAGCTTGGATCGAGAGAACCGATCCCCGCGGTCGGCTTCTCGGTCTGGGTGGATGCACTGACGAAGGTCGGCCGCAAGGTGGGAGCTTAAATCATGAGCGCGCCATTCGTTCTGGCCGTTCCCTCCAAGGGCCGCCTGCAGGAAAACACCGAGGCCTTCTTCGCCCGTGCCGGGCTCAAGCTGTCGAAGGCCGGCGGCGCCCGCGACTATCGCGGCACGCTTGCAGGCCTCGACAATGTCGAGGTCGCCTATCTCTCGGCAAGCGAGATCGCCTCGCAGCTGTCGCGCGGTTTCGCGCATCTCGGCGTCACCGGGGAAGACCTGGTGCGCGAGAACATCGCCGATGCCGACAAGCGCGTATCGCTGATCGAAGGCCTCGGCTTCGGCTATGCCGACGTCGTCGTCGCGGTGCCGCAGGCCTGGATCGACGTCCGCACCATGGCCGATCTCGACGACGTCACCACCGGCTTCCGCGAGCAGCATCACATGCGGATGCGGGTCGCGACCAAGTTCATCAACCTCACCCGCGCCTTCTTCCAGAGCCACGGCATCACCGATTACCGCATCGTTGAAAGTACCGGTGCGACCGAAGGCGCGCCGGCGGCCGGCAGCGCCGAGCTGATCGTCGACATCACCACGACTGGCGCGACGCTCGCCGCCAACGGCTTGCGGGTGCTCGACGACGGCGTGATCCTGCGCAGCCAGGCCAATCTGGTCGCCTCGAAAGAGGCCGACTGGTCGCCGCAGGCACGCGAGACGGCGCGCGTGATCCTCGATCACATCGCAGCACGGGCGCGGGCCAGCAAGTACCGCGAGGTCCGCACCCGCTTCCGGCAATGCGACGCCGCCCTGCTCGGCGAAGCCCATAGCCGGTTCGGCGTCGAGGCTCCGTTCGGCGGACCGACCTCGTCGGGCATGCTCACCCTGCACTGCCCGCCGGGACAGCTCTATGCGCTGGCAAGCTTCCTGCGCGAGCATGGCGCCGAAACCGTCTCGGTGGTTTCGCTCGACTACGTGTTCGACCGGGAGAACCCGCTGTTCGCCAAGCTGGAGGCGTTCCTGCGGCAGTGAGCCCCAGGTCCGCTCAGCTTTTCCGTTCAGCTTTGCGACAGCAAATGGCAGCTACCATATGCTGTTGAGATGACTTTGAACGCCTCTGGAACCTTGATCGATGACGCTGGGCTCTGACGTTTCCGGCATGACGACGACCGCAGGCACCGCCGCCGCGAAGGGACTGTCGATCGTCGTCCCCGTCTACAACGAGGCGGCGGGCCTTGCCGCCCTGCATCAGCGCATCTGCGATCTCGCAAAGACCTTGCGGGAGCGCTATCGGCTGGCTTGCGAGGTCGTCTATGTCGACGACGGCAGCAAGGATGCAACGCTGGCGATCGCCCGCTCGCTGCCGGCCGATGCGATCGACGTCCAGGTGGTGTCGCTGTCGCGCAATTTCGGCAAGGAAGCCGCCCTGATGGCTGGTCTCGACCATGCCCGGCTCGGCGCCGTCATGTTCATGGACGGCGACGGCCAGCATCCGCCGGCCCTGATCGAACAGCTGGTGCGGCACTGGATCGATGACGGCTATGACGTCGTCTACACCGCCAAGGCGCACCGCGACAACGAGACCTTCCTGCGCCGGGTCGCCGTGCACGGCTTCTACGCGCTGATCAATTGGGGAGCGCGGCAGAAGATTCCCGAGGACGCCGGCGACTTCCGCCTGCTGTCGCCGCGCGCGGTCACAGCGCTCAGGCAGCTGCCCGAGCGCAACCGGTTCTTCAAGGGTCTCGCCAGCTGGATCGGCTTCCGCCAGATCCGGGTCGACTACGAGCCTTCGGCGCGCGCCCATGGCGTCACCACCTTCAACGCCGCGAGCCTGCTCGGCCTGTCGATCGAGGGCCTGACCTCGTTTTCGGTGGCCCCCTTGCGCTTCGCCAGCCTGCTCGGCGTCATCCTCGCCGGGGGCGCCTTCCTGTTCGGCCTTTCGATCCTCTGGGAGGTGTTCACGACCGGCAAGCAGGTGCCCGGCTATCCCTCGCTCGTGATCGGCCTGATGACGATCGGCGGCGTGCAGCTCATCATGATCGGCATCGTCGGCGAATATATCGGCAAGATCCTCTCCGAGCTGAAGGCGCGCCCGATCTACTTCGTCGCCGAGCATAGTGAAAAGCACTTCGAAGCCGAGAAAGCCGACGACGCCGCGAAGAGGACGGCCGCCGAATGAGCGCGGCCGCGGGCCTGCGGCGGATCTGGCTCTGTGCCGACGATTACGGCATCAGCCCGGGCGTCAACCGCGCCATCCGCGACCTGATCGAACGCGGCCGCCTCAACGCCACCTCGGTGATGATGGTGGGCCCGGCGATCGCGCGCAGCGAGATCGAAGCGCTCCAGGCGTCCGCGACGGCGAGCCCGCGCTGCGCGATCGGATTGCACGTGACGCTGTCGGCGCCGTTCCGCCCCCTCACCATGCACTTCCGTCCGCTCGACGGCGACATGTTCATGCCGTTTCCGAAGCTGCTGCGCGCGGGCGTTCTGCGGCGGCTCGACCGCGAGTTCTTCCGCAACGAGGTGAAGGCGCAGCTCGCCGCCTTTGCCGAAGCGTTCGGGCGCGCGCCCGACTTCGTCGACGGCCATCAGCACGTGCAGCTCTTTCCGCAGGTGCGCGACGGCTTTGTCGATGCGGTCAGCGAAGGCGCGCCAAACGCCTGGGTGCGGCAGGGCGGCCGCGACCTGCCGCTCAGGCAGCGCCTCGCTTCACCCAAGGCCATGGTCCTCGACGTCCTCAGCGCGCAATTCCGCCGCCGTGCCGGCAGCGCGGGGCTCGGCTTCAATCCGGGCTTTGCCGGCGCCTATGATTTCACGCGGGCGGCCGATTTTGGCGCGCTGATGCGGCAATTCCTGGAGGGCTTGCCGGATGGCGGCCTCGTGATGTGCCACCCCGGCTTCGTCGACGAAGTCCTCGCCGGCCTCGACCCGATGACGGATGTCCGCGAACGCGAGCACGCCTATCTGGCCGGTGACGCCTTCCCCCGTCTGCTGGCGGACAGCGGCGCCACGCTGGGATGAAGCCGGCGGACGGCAAGCCGCGGGGCAGCTTGTCGCATACCGAAATTTAATCCGGCCGGCACTGTTGGGGCCACAATGGAACCCTACATCTGCCTCGCGCTTGTTTTGCGCGAGGGAGACTGATCATGACGCCGCAGGAACGCCAGCTCGTCGACGAGCTTTTCGACCGGCTTTCGAAACTGGAAAATGCACCGCGCGATCCCGACGCGATCGCCGCGATCTCCGACGGGCTGCGCAAGGCGCCCGGCGCCGTGTATGCGCTGGTCCAGACCACGCTGCTGCAGGACGAAGCGCTGAAGCGCGCCCATCACCGCATCCAGGAGCTGGAAGCGGCTCATGCGCCCGAGCAGGCGCAGTCCGGCGGCTTCCTCGACACCATGCGCGACACGCTGTTCGGCGGAGGCCCCTCGCGCGGCTCGGTTCCGAACGTGCCGCCGCGTGACGCGCGGCCGGTCTGGAACAGCGGCGGAGCGATGCAGCAGACGCAGCCCGGCTACGGTCAGCCCCCTTACGGCCAAGGTCCAGGTCAGGGTTCAGGTCAGGGCCCCGGCCAGGGTTATGGTGCACCGCCGATGGGCGGAGGCGGCGGCTCGTTCCTCGGCACGGCGGCGGCAGCTGCCGCCGGCGTCGTCGGCGGCTCGCTGCTGCTCTCCAGCATCCGGGGCATGATGGGCGGATCGCATCAGCAGGCCTTCGGCGACACCAATGCCCTCGGCGACCGCAGCGCTGGTGGAAGTCCTTGGGGCGGCAGCGATCAGTCCGGCGGCTCGCTCGCGCGCGATGCCGGCCTCAACGACATCGGCTCGAACCGGGAGTCCCGCCAAAACTTCTCCGACCAGGCGAACAACGATCGTAACGACAACGACCAGAACTACGGCGACAACAACGACGACGGCAACATGGACGTAGCCGACGACAGCGATTTCGGCGGCGACGACGATGGCGGCAGCGATTACGCGTGAGCAATTCGCCCGAAAGATGCGGACGGCCGCCTCTCGGCGGCCGTTTTTTTTAGAGCATGGCTCGAACGCCTTTTCTGCCACGGCAGGCAGATAGGACGTGCGAAATAGCGAAATAGTATGACTAATGTGCAGCGCCATTGGACTGAGCTGAATGTTACCCGACGCGCCTGAATTCACCATGACAAATCAAATCGGCGTCTGACGCGCGCGACCGTAGACTCCCGGATTTCCAAATTCGGACATGGGTGTTCAACTGGAAGAACACGTTGCTCATGCCACACACCAATGTGGTTGCCTCTCTTGGTCATAGTCGGGGTTTTAAAAATGAGTCCACTTCAGCAGCGCATCGCAACCCTGACCAACGTGACAACTCATCTCATCACCGAGTTGTCGGAGTTGGAGGGACTGCACGAGCGCCTCAAGAAGGCAGAGCTGTCGGCGCGGCGGTTGAAACGCTCCGCTCGCGCATCGCTTTCCCATTCATCAACTCGTCGTCGCTGCTCTGTTGCCGCTCGTTTCGGTTCGACGCCGCATCGTCGGCCAGCCTAAAGCATGATCCGGAAAAGTGCGCAGCGGTTTTCCGAAAAGATCACGCTTGAACAACAACCTGAAGCGCGATGACGATTCATCCTGATCGCATCGCGCTTTAGACCTCGGCCGGAGGACGTACATCGGCGGCACGCAACGCCTGCGATGCGGCGCGTCGCGAGCCCGCGCGACACGCGGAGTTGACGGCTCGCAGAGCGCGCTCGGCTACATCACCACGACCTTGGTGCCGACATTGACGCGGCCGTAGAGGTCGATGACGTCTTCGTTGCGCATGCGGATGCAGCCGGAGGAGACGTTGGTGCCGATGGTCCAGGGCTCGTTGGAGCCGTGGATGCGGTACAGCGTCGAGCCCAGATACATCGCGCGGGCGCCGAGTGGGTTCTCCGGACCGCCTTCCATGTGCCGGGGCAAATCGGGGCGGCGTGCGATCATTTCGGCCGGCGGCGTCCAGTCCGGCCATTCGCGCTTGGCCGTGATCGCCTTTACGCCGGACCAGGTGAAGCCGGGACGCCCGACGCCAATGCCGTAGCGCATCGCCCTGCCGTTGCCCTCGACGAGATAGAGGAACTTGTTCGGGGTATCGACCACGATGGTGCCGGGACTTTCCTTGCCGCTATAGTCAACAGACTGTTTCTCGAACCTCGGATCGAACGGACGCTGCCGCGGGTCGGCCGTCTCCTGCTGAACCGCGCCTCGCTGATATCCACCCTGCATCTGCGGCTCGCCCATCGGCGGCAGACGGCGCTGGTCGTAATAGCCGGGCTGCTGTTGATAGACCGGCTGCTGCGGCGCGTAGGCCGGACCGCGGCCGGGACCGTCGCCGAACAGGAACTCGATGAATCCGCCGCCCATGTTCGCATTGGAGGCGACGCGCACCGGCGCCGGCGGCACCTGCGGCTGGTAGAGCACCGCGGGCGGATCGTTCGGCACCGAATTGTCGAAGGCGCTGGCGCTGGTTGCGCCGGCAATGAAGGTGCAAGCGCTGCCGAGCAGCGCGACAGACATTTTCTTGAACATCGACGTACTCTGTACTGTTTCGTCTAGATCACATGCGCCGTGGAGAGCTGATGGCTGGTCCGCGCCCCCGACGTGGTCAATAAAAGGCAAAAGCCGCTTTGTTTGGTAAACAGAAGCGGCGTTTGGATTCACCACGTCGTCAGCAGCGGGGCAATTTGGCGATCAGCGTTTATTTTCGATGAACGCCGCACGCGCATGGTTAATCGCTTCTTTGCGCGCCGTCGCGCGCAGCCGCACAACAGTTCCTGCCGTGAACTTCGTGTTAAATCGCTTCTGCCTACAAAGACGCGTGAGTGAGGTGGGGGGAGTATCCTGATGGCTGTTCACCGCAAACGTTTTCGCGTCGAGGATATCGCTGGTGGCGAGATGCCGATTTTGGACGTAACTGAAGAGGCAATCCCGATGCATAGCGAGATCATGGCCGAGTTGCGTGCGATCCGTGCACAGATGGCGAAAGGCGCTGCGCCCTTGCCCTTGTCCGGCAGCGCAGCCATGGCGGCGATCGACGCATCCACCGCCCACGAGCTCTCCGAGGCTCGTACCATGCTCGAAACCTATCGGGCCCAGATCGAGCAGTGCGAGAAGCTGAAGGTCGAGCTCGACCTCATCCATGACGCCATCGACCGCACCAAGCGCGAAATCGCGACGCTGCACGGCAAGAGCTTTGACGGCGGCGAAATGGCCAAGGTCAATGGCGAGCTCGGCGCGGTGGTCGGCGGCACCGAGCAGGCGACCCAGCAGATCCTCGAAGCCGCGGAATCGATCGACCAGGCCGCCAGCGCAATGTCCAAGGTGGACTCGATCGACCAGCAGAAGCGGCTCGCCGACGACATCCAGGAACGCGTCATCTCGATCTTCGAAGCCTGCAACTTCCAGGACCTGACCGGCCAGCGCATCAGCAAGGTCATGACCACGATGAAGTTCATCGAGCAGCACATCAATGCGATGATGGACATCTGGGGCGGCGTCGACGCGATCAAGTCCCACGTCGTGCCGCCGG
Source organism: Bradyrhizobium sp. TM239 (assembly GCF_036247985.1). Classification (NCBI taxonomy): domain Bacteria; kingdom Pseudomonadati; phylum Pseudomonadota; class Alphaproteobacteria; order Hyphomicrobiales; family Nitrobacteraceae; genus Bradyrhizobium; species Bradyrhizobium sp. TM239. The sequence continues at coordinate 534,917 of NZ_BTIR01000001.1, forward strand.
TCGACAATCGCAGCGAGGACGACAAGCTTCTCAACGGCCCCAAGCTCGCCGGCGACGTCGGCCACGCCTCGCAGGACGACATCGACGCGCTGTTCGACTGAGCGGACGCGACATAGCGAAAAACAAAACGCCGGCGCAAGCCGGCGTTTTTTTTCGTCATTGCGAGCGAAGCGAAGCAATCCAGAGTGCCTCCGCGGAAACAGTCTGGATTGCTTCGTCGCTTCGCTCCTCGCAATGACGAGTGGTTAGAGCCGAACCCTTGTCACGCCCGCGGCGCGCAGCGGACGTAGACCATGTTGCCGTAGCGGGTGGCGGCGTCCTTGTCGATGAAGCGCGTGATCAGGACGCGGCCGTCGAAGGAGATGATTTCGCGGTCCTGCTCGCCGGGGGTCGGACCCGCCGGTCCGATGTAGTTCTTGCCGCTCGGCGAGCCCTTCAGCCGCAGCTCCTGGGGCGTTGCCTGGTCGGCCAGATGCATGATCACGCCGCCGGAGGAGCCGGCGGTGATCACGTAGGGATTTTTGCACTGGGCCCGGGCGGCCGCCTCGGTACGGGCGCGGTCGGCCGGGTTCTGGAACGAGGCGAGACCCCAGCGGCCGACGATCTCGTCGGCGCGAATGGTCGCAGGCATTTCCGGACCAGTACCAGGCTCGGCTTCGGGCGGCGGCGAGGACGACGAGAAGGACGGCAGGCTCATGCCGCCGCCGCAGGCGCCCAGCAGCAGCGCCAGACAAGTGGCGGCGGCCAGATTGGCAACCGTGCGCGCGTGAGCTGAACTGATCATGGCATTCCCCCGAACAAGACCATGGCCGCACCCCTCCTGCAGCCAAGCGCAAAACCGCTGCCGGAGCAATGACGTCCTTTAATACGTCGGCGCCCCGAACAAGTTTCCAGTGCCACCATCCTATATCCGCCTCACCAATCGCTTAACCACCTTTGCTTGACAGGATCGCGGCCAAGCCATATTTCCGGGCCCACTATTAGCACTCGGAAAGCCCGATTGCTAAGCGCGCCGTTCGATCCTCGGGATAGGGGGTGGACGGAAGCGCCGCCCCACCCACTTCCACTCCTTCCGAAGCGAGCCTCCAAAGGGAAACGTCATGGCTAAATCCAAATTTCGTCCGCTGCATGACCGTGTCGTGGTCAAACGTATCGACGCCGAGGAAAAGACCAAGGGCGGCATCATCATTCCGGACACCGCCAAGGAAAAGCCGTCCCAGGGCGAGATCGTCGCCGTCGGCCCCGGCGGCCGTGACGAGGCCGGCAAGCTGATCCCGATCGACCTCAAGGTCGGCGACCGCGTGCTGTTCGGCAAGTGGTCGGGCACCGAGGTCAAGATCGACAACGAAGATCTCCTGATCATGAAGGAGTCGGACATCATGGGCGTTTTGGCCTAAGGCCATCCGCCTGAACGGCCGCTGAATGTCATGCCCGGATCGAAGCGATCCGGGCATCCATCATTCCGACGGGTTCGATCTTCGGATCCCGGAATTGATGCGACGGGCGAGCGGCAGACACATCACCAAACACGAGGGATTGCAGAAATGGCTGCCAAAGACGTCAAGTTTTCCGGAGACGCGCGCGATCGCATGCTGCGCGGCGTCGATATTCTCGCCAACGCCGTCAAGGTGACGCTCGGCCCGAAGGGCCGCAACGTCGTCATCGAGAAGTCGTTCGGCGCACCCCGCATCACCAAGGACGGCGTCACCGTCGCCAAGGAGATCGAGCTCGAGGACAAGTTCGAGAACATGGGCGCCCAGATGGTACGTGAGGTCGCCTCCAAGACCAACGACCTCGCCGGCGACGGCACCACCACCGCGACCGTGCTGGCCCAGGCCATCGTGCGCGAAGGCGCCAAGGCGGTTGCCGCCGGCATGAACCCGATGGACCTCAAGCGCGGCATCGACATCGCGGTCGCTTCCGTCATCAAGGACATCGAGAAGCGGGCCAAGCCCGTCGCCGCCTCCTCCGAGGTCGCCCAGGTCGGCACCATCTCGGCCAACGGCGATGCCGCCATCGGCAAGATGATCGCCCAGGCGATGCAGAAGGTCGGCAACGAAGGCGTCATCACCGTCGAGGAGAACAAGTCGCTCGACACCGAAGTCGACATCGTCGAGGGCATGAAGTTCGACCGCGGCTATCTCAGCCCCTACTTCGTCACCAACCCCGAGAAGATGACCGCCGAGCTCGAGGATGCCTACATCCTCCTGCACGAGAAGAAGCTTTCGGGCCTGCAGGCCATGCTGCCGGTGCTGGAAGCCGTGGTGCAGTCGGGCAAGCCGCTCGTCATCATCGCCGAGGACGTCGAGGGCGAGGCGCTGGCCACCCTGGTCGTCAACCGCCTCCGCGGCGGCCTCAAGGTCGCCGCCGTCAAGGCGCCGGGCTTCGGCGATCGCCGCAAGGCCATGCTCGAAGATCTCGCGATCCTCACCGGCGGCCAGCTCATCTCCGAGGACCTCGGCATGAAGCTCGAGAACGTCACGGTGAAGATGCTCGGCCGCGCCGGCAAGGTCGTGATCGACAAGGAGAACACCACGATCGTCAAGGGCGCCGGCAAGAAGCCGGAGATCGAGGCCCGCGTCGGCCAGATCAAGGCCCAGATCGAGGAAACCACCTCGGACTACGACCGTGAGAAGCTCCAGGAGCGCCTCGCCAAGCTGGCCGGCGGCGTCGCGGTGATCCGCGTCGGCGGTGCCACCGAGATCGAGGTCAAGGAGAAGAAGGACCGCGTCGAGGACGCCCTCAACGCCACCCGCGCCGCGGTGCAGGAAGGCATCGTCCCCGGCGGCGGCGTCACGCTGCTGCGCGCCAAGAAGGCGGTCGGCCGTCTCACCAACGCCAATGCCGACGTCCAGGCCGGCATCAACATCGTGCTGAAGGCGCTCGAGGCTCCGATCCGCCAGATCTCGGAAAACGCCGGCGTGGAAGGCTCGATCGTGGTCGGCAAGATCCTGGAGAACAAGTCCGAGACCTTCGGCTTCGACGCCCAGACCGAGGACTATGTCGACATGATCGAGAAGGGCATCATCGATCCCGCCAAGGTGGTGCGCACCGCGCTCCAGGACGCCTCCTCCGTGGCCGGCCTGCTGGTCACCACCGAGGCCATGGTCGCCGAGACGCCGAAGAAGGAAGCCCCGCCCGCGATGCCCGGCGGCGGCGGCATGGGCGGCTTCTAAGCCTCCGTTCCGTTACAATGTTGCGAAGGCCGCCTCCGGGCGGCCTTCTTTTTTGCCGACCCTGCCCCTCCGCTTTCCGATTCAACCGACGGCCAAAACCCACTACGGTGACGCGCCGATTCGAATTGTTTGGGCATGATCCTCTCGGAAAACCGCTTCACACTTCCGGATCATGCCCGTTGCGCGAGGATTTCATCGATGCGTGCGCTTCTGGTTTGCTCGACAGCCCTTTTGGCAGCTCTGCTTGCAGCTTCTCCGCATCCCGCATCCGCCCAGATGAAGCTGTCGCCGAAGGCCACGACGCCCGGTGGTCCGGAGACACGCTATTTCACCTCGATCGACGGGCTGATGGACGGCAATGCCGACGTGATCCTGAAGGAGACGCGCCAGGGCAAGACGGTGACGGCAGCGGTGCTCGACGTCTGCTATCCCGTCGCAAAGAATTCCGACCGCAAGGACCGCTTCGTCGTCAACCTCCAGGTCGCGGGGCAGACCCTGACGGGCACCACGCAGAGCATCAGCGAGAAGGCGCCCGTCAGCGTCAAGCTGCTGCGCAAGCAGGCCGGGGACACCTTCGAATTCCGCGGCCAGATCAGCATCGGCCAGGTCGTGACCGAAGTGACCTCGCCCGACAATTCCGATCTCAGCGAGAAGGAATTTCAGGACAACCAGACCTCCGACGACGGCATCACGCCGCAGCCGAAGGATTTCACCGACGTCTCGCCGGAGGCGATCGCGGTCAAGGTCAAGCTCGACGCTGCAACCGACTTCCTGAAGAGCCTGAAGGGCCAGGCGGTCGAGGTGACGCTGGCGAGCCTCACGGTCGGCTGCGATGCGCTACGCGCCGGCGAGCAGACCATCAACATGTCGGTCGATCCTGAGCGCGCCGGCGCGCTGCTGGCGAAATTCAAGGCGACGCCGGGCGTCACCGCCGCGGGCTGGACCGCGGGCATGACCGAGATGGACCGCACCATCCGCTTCGCCGCGGCCGACTGGCGCGAGGGCGACAAGATCAGCAAGGACAAGCTCGCGGCCGCCGTCTCGAACGTTTTGAGCCGGACGCTCGCGGCAAAGCCGGTCTCGCAAAGCTTCAACCCCGCCACCGGCAAGCTCAAGCTGGTCTTCAAGCGGCCGAACCCGGATTTCCCCGCGCTCGATCTCACCGACACGATCGAGGTCGCAGGGCTCGTCTCGCCCGACAAGCCGGGCACGACCGACAAGCTCATGCTGTGGATCGGCAGTCCCGCGACGACGACCGCCGACGAGAGCAGCGGCGCCAAGCTCAATCTCTCCGACGACACGTCGGTCGACGAGGAAGGCGAGCAGCCCGACGACAACGGTTCGGTCGAGGCGCTCGCCAGGGAGCTCAAGGGCCAGCGCTGGGATGCCGACAAATCGGTGTGGAAGTAGACGCGCTGAACTATCGTGCCCCGGACGACACAAGCGCGTTTACGCGCGTCTTCGACGCGCTATGGCGCGAAGCGCTAGAGCCGGCGCCCAGAGGCCACACACGAATTTGCCGATAGAAAATCTGGGTCCCGGCTCTGCGGCGCATCGCTTGCGCGACGCGCCTTGTCCGGGACACGAGAGCGGAGCTAATTCCCCGTCGTCCTGAAACGCAGCGGCTTGGGGCCGATCAGCGTCAGCACATCGCCCTGACGCTTCCAGGTCTCGACACTGCTCAGAGCTGCGACGAGATCGTCGTCGGCCTGCGCCCTTGCCGGCGGGCAGGAGCGGTCCTGGATCTGACCGGGGACGAAGATCACGGTGTTGCCGGCGACCGAGAACTGGCCCTTGCCGCCCTTGCACCAGAGCTCGAGCACGACCTCGCCATGGTCGCCGATCTCGATGTTCGGAATTCGCTTCGAGCCTGCTTGCGGCAGCGCTTCCAGCGTCATCTCGGTGCCGAACGGGAAACCGTCCTCGGCACGCGCGACAATGGACATCGCGAGCATTGCAACCGCAGCACACACCAATCGCTTGAGCGAAACCATGAGACCTCTCGTCCGACCTGATTTGCCGCACCTTCTATAAGACGGCGGCGCCATTGAGAAGGTTCGCCCCACCTGGAGCGCGATGAGATTTGATGGACGCAAAAATCCCCGCGGGGCGGACCTCGCGGGGATTTGCGTTCGAGCCGGGCTTGGCCTGCTACTTCAGGACCATTGCCGTGAACGGCCAGACATAGGCCTGCAACGTCACGAGCACGCCGACGAGACAGGCCAGCACGATCGAGTGCCAGAACACGAAGCGCAGGATCGTGCCCTCATGGCCGTACCAGTTGGTGGCAGTGGAGGCGACGACGATCGACTGCGCGTCGATCATCTTGCCCATCACGCCGCCGGACGAGTTCGCCGCGGCCATCAGGACCGGCGACAGCCCGAGCTGCTCGGAGGTGATCTTCTGCAGATTGCCGAACAGCACGTTGGACGCCGTGTCCGATCCCGTCAGCGCCACGCCGAGCCAGCCGAGCAGCGTGCCGAAGAAGGGATAGAGCACGCCGGTTGCGGCGAAGGCGAGACCGAGCGTCGCGTCGACGCCGGACAGCCGCGTCAGGGTGCCGATCGCCAGCATCGCCGAGATCGTGATCAGCGAGATCGCGCAGAGCCGGATGGTGCGGCCGTACTCGGTCAAGAGCTTGCCGGGGCCGACGCCCATCAGGACACCGGAGATGATCGCCGCGATCAGCATGCCCGTGCCGGTGAAGGACAGGTAGGTGAAGCCGAACACCGCGCTCTCTTTCGTCGGCCCTGGCGCGACCGGCGGCATCTTGTTGATCATCTGGTGCAGCTCGGGCACGGGATAGTTCCAGACGAAGATCGAATTCGCCCACGCCTTGAACGCCCCGTTGCCCCAGATCAGCATCACGATGCAGACGATGATCCACGGCAGCAGCGCGCCGAACAATTCGCTCTGCGTCAGCGGCGTCTTGTCGAGCGGTTTTGCCGCCGCCATGGTGGCTGCCGATTCATCGCGGCCGCGCAGCGCCGGCGACAGCCAGAGCTGCCTGGGCTGCCAGACCTTCAGGAACAGGATCAGCGCGCCCATCGAGATCAGCGACGCGCCGATGTCGACGATCCAGGGGTTGATAAAGTTCGAGATCACGAATTGCGGAACCGCGAACGATACGCCGGTGACCAGGATCGCCGGCCAGACATCCTTCATGCCCTTCCAGCCCGCGAATGCCCACACCACCCAGAACGGCACGATCAGCGAGAAGAACGGCAATTGCCGCCCGACCATCGCGCCGAGGATGTAGGGATCGAGCCCAGTGACCGAGGCAAGGCCCTGGATCGGCGTGCCCAGCGCGCCATAGGCGACCGGCGCGGTGTTGGCGATCAGCGACAGGCCGGACGCCGCGAGTGGCGAGAAGCCGAGGCCGATCAGCACGGCACCGGTGATGGCGACCGGCGTGCCGAAACCCGAGGCCCCCTCGAAGAACGCGCCGAAGGAGAACGCGATCAGCAGCAATTGCAGCCGCCGGTCCTCGGTGACCCCGCCGATGGCGCGCTTGAGCAATTCGAAGCGCCCCGTGCTCACCGTCACCTGGTAGAGGAAGATGACGTTGAGGACGATCCAGCCGATCGGGAAGAAGCCGGTGACGATGCCCAGCACCGAGGCGCGGATCGACATGTTCGCCGGCATGGTGAAGACGAAGATCGTGATCAGATTGGCCACGATCACGGCGATGACCGCCGCGATATGCGCCTGGACGCGGCCGCTCGCGATCAGCACCAGCAGCGTGACGACGGGCACCGCCGCCGCAATCGTCGACAGCACAGGGCTGTGCAGCGGATCATAGACTTGATTCCACATGGTCTTCCTCCCCCACGCATGTTTGCGGCAGACGGCCCGCGTGGAGAGCCGATCCTGCTTGACGCTGGAAGCGATAACCCCCGAGCTGGACGCGAATTCCTCGCGAATGCGGCGGTTCCCGTCCCGCTCACAAGCTCGCGAAATCCCAGAGCACCCCACCCCGCGCCGTCGAACCCCATGCTAGGGTTGCAAGCTGCGACAAGCCAACGCAAATTGCAGCACTTGCGACTTTAGTCTAAGCGCGCCCATTTCCGCCATTGCCTCAAGCCTCTGGCTCCGGGTCGTTGTGCACATCCCCCTAGGAGATTCTGCTCTGTGAAGAACCTCAGCGCCACGCTCGCGATCGTCTGGCGAATCGCCGTCCCCTATTTCCGGTCGGAGGACAAGTGGGCCGGCCGCGGCCTGCTCGCCGTCGTCGTCGCGATGGAGCTGGTGCTGGTCGCGATCAACGTGCTCCTCAATCAGTGGCAGAACCGGTTCTACAGCGCGCTGCAGGCCTACGATCTGCCCGAATTCGTCAAGGAGGTCTGGATCTTCCTTGGGCTTGCCTTCACCTTCGTCGCTTTGGCCGTCTACAAGCTCTATTTGAACCAGTGGCTCCAGATCCGCTGGCGGCAATGGCTGACGCGACACTATCTCGGCGAATGGCTCGAGGGCGCCACCCATTACCGCATGCAGCTCAAGGGCGATGCCGCCGACAATCCGGACCAGCGTATCACCGAGGACGTCAAGAATTTCGTCGAGCAAACGCTGACCATCGGCCTTGGCCTTTTGTCGTCGATCGTGACGCTGGCCTCGTTCGTCGTCATCCTCTGGGGTCTGTCCTACAAGGCCCCCTTGTACATTTACGGCACCGATATCCTCGTGCCCGGTTTTCTGGTCTGGTGCGCACTGGCCTACGCTATTCTGGGTACCGCGCTGACCCACTGGATCGGCGCCCCGCTCATCAATCTCAATTTCGAGCAACAGCGCTTTGAGGCCGACTTCCGCTTCAACCTGATCCGCGTGCGCGAAAATTCCGAGCAGATCGCCCTGCTGAAGGGTGAGCCCGCGGAGCGAGGGCATCTGCTGCGGCGCTTCGGCTTCGTCATCGGCAATTGGTACGAGATCATGAGCCGGACCAAGCGCCTGACCGCCTTCACGGCAAGCTACGGTCAGGCTGCGACGATCTTTCCCTATGTCGTGGTGGCGCCGGCCTACTTCGCCAAGCGCATCCAGCTCGGCGACATGATGCAGACCGGCTCGGCGTTCGGCAGCGTGCAGGATGCGCTGTCCTTCTTCGTCACCGCCTACCGCTCGCTCGCAGAGTGGCGCGCGGTGATCGCCCGCCTCGATGGCTTCGAGATGTCGGTCAGCTCCGCCGCCCACGGCGCGGCGCTCGAACCGACCATCGACATCGCGCCATCGAACGGCAAGGCCATCGCGCTCGAGCAATTGCTCGTCAAGCTGCCGAACGGCGCGCCTCTGGTCGCAGCCGATGCCTTCACGATCCAGCCCTCGGAGCGGGTGCTGGTGACCGGCCCGTCGGGCTCCGGCAAGTCGACACTGTTCCGGGCGATTGCCGGCGTCTGGCCGTTCGGCAGCGGCACCGTCGCCATTCCCGAGACGTCGAAGCTGATGATGCTGCCGCAACGACCGTACTTCCCGATCGGTGCGCTTGGCGACGCCGTCATCTACCCGGCCGGGCACGGCTCCGTCCCGCCCGAGAAGATCCGCGACGCGCTGATCGCAGTCGGCCTGCCGCGGCTGGCGGAGCGGCTCGACGAGCACGGCCACTGGAACCGGACATTGTCGCTCGGCGAACAGCAACGCCTTGGGCTTGCTCGTGCGCTGCTGCACGTGCCGGACTATCTATTCCTCGACGAAGCGACGGCGTCGCTGGACGAGCCGTCCGAGGACCGGCTCTATCGGCTGCTGACGGAGAAGCTGCCGCAGGCCACCATCGTCTCGATCGGCCACCGCTCGACGCTGGACGCCTTCCACACCCGGAAGGTGGCCTTGGTGGAGCACGGCGAGATCCACGTCCTCGGCAAAGCCGGCGAGCCGGCCCGGCCGGAGCCGACCGCGGCACGCTGAGAGGCCGGCGGGCGTCTCGGACGACCAAGGCCAGGCACCCCGCACCCCAAAAAGCAGAAGGGCGGCAGATTGCTCTGCCGCCCCCAACAAGTCGTTCCGGGAAGAAACTTACTTCAGGTTGGTCATCGCCGTCAGGTCGAACGAGAGCTTGGCGATGCCAGCCGCGCCGCACCAGTTGGAGCCGACGCCGGTCGGATTGATGTTGCTGAAGCTGCCGTTGGCGGTCGCCGTATAGTCGCTGGTGAACGCGTTGCAGTTCGCCTTCGACAGGTCGGTGTCGGAGTAACGCAGGTCGAGCGTGAAGACCTTGTAGGTGAAGCCGATGCCGATATTCCAGGTGTTGTAGTCGGCGTACTTGATGCCGTTCGGGAACGGACCGGCGAAGCCCGGCGCGGCGAAGCCCGTGCCGTAGAACGAGTCGGACGTGCCCAGGAACTGGCGGCCGAACTCACCCGAGACGTACATGCCGACGCCACTGGAGCCGAAAATGGTGCTCGGAGCAGTGTACTTGGCGGTGATCGACACGTAGTCGCCCCACGCACCGGAGTTCAGGAAGCTCGGCGTGTAGTACTCGTTCAGGCCGACGCTCCAATTGTCGTTGATGGTGTAGTTCACCTTGCCGTAGACTTCGAAGAAGCTGACGTCCTTCTTCATCACGTTGCCGTTGAGCAGGGCGTTCGCGGCGCACTGCGCGCTGAGCGGGTTGCCGGCGGTGTCGATCGGCGCACCGTAATAGCAGGTCCCACCCGGATACAGGTAACCCCAGACGCCGATGTCGAAGGCGAATGCACCGAAGGTCGGGCGGATACCGCCGTAGATATCGATCTCGGCTGCGGCGCGGTTCGGGAAGGAGATGCTCTCACCGGCCACACCAACATAGAGCTGGAGGTCCTTGGTGACGTTGTAGCGCGGCTCGAAATAGGCCGAGACCGACGGCTTGTGGTTCGACTGGGTGATACCGCGGAAGATGTAGTCGCTCATGACCGCACCGCCGAAGGCGATATCCCAGGGATCGAAGGCGGGCGGCGGCGAGGCCTTCAATGCCTTCACGCGCAAGTCTGCCGCGAAAGCCGAACCCGTCGTCACCATTGCCAGCGCCGTTGCCAACAAAGCCAATTTTTTCATTTCGATCCCCATCGCCAGTTCTTACCCAGTCGGATCCCGGAAGCCCCCGGGGCAAACGACTTGTCTGCAAAATTGCGTTACTGCGACAATCTGGATTGAGGGATGTGGGCCGTGAAGCAAAAATCACGGGCATCTGCCGACTTTTTGGGCGTTTTGACGATTCCACGAAAGGTTGTCGGCCTGTGTGTCTTCTCGATCACATTATTCGCATTCCAAAACGCACGGCAGGACCGTGCAAGTACGGGGAAGGCGGCCAGCGTGGCATCCGGGCTACGAATCAAACAGGCGCCGTAAACGGAGAGCTTCCGGAGCTACTTGCGGCGATGCAAAAAGGCCGCAGCGTCACCGCAGCGGCCTTCCCGTTGGCGATCGCGGTCGCTGGATGGGACCTAGCCTTGCCCCTCGGCCGGCGCCGCTTCCGCAGAAGACGAAGGCATCGCCCAGCTCGTCTCGGCGGCCGGCTCGGGAGCCGGAGCTGCCGCCGGCGCTGACGGCTTGGGCGCAGGAGCTGCCTTCGCCTTCCTCGGTGCCGCTTTCTTCGCGGCCTTCTTCGGTGCAGCCGGGCTGGCGGCCTTCTTGGCTGTTTTCTTCACAGCCTTCTTGGCGGCCTTCTTCGGCGCGGCCTTCTTCGAAGCTTTCTTTGCAGCTTTCTTGGTAGATTTCTTCGTGGATTTTTTGGCGGACTTCTTGGCTGCCTTCTTCGCGGATTTCTTCGCCGCTACTGCCTTCTTCGCCTTTTTGGCCTTCTTGCTTTTTTTCTTCTTCGCTTTCGCCATCGTGGTCCTCCTGTTGCCGACGAACAATGGTCGATCGGGCGCCGTTCTACCGTCGCCTCCGGACGAAAGTTCAGGCTTGAAAGCTCAAACTTGCGCGTTCAATGCCGGCCGCGACCCGCCCGTAGCCCAATCGAGAAGCTCAATCGTGTGTACGACCGGAACTGACGTGCCACTGGCAATCTGCACCATGCAGCCGATATTGCCCGCGGCAATCATGTCCGGCTTGACGCTTGCGATGTTGGCGACCTTGCGATCGCGCAACCGGCCCGCAAGCTCGGGCTGGAGAATGTTGTAGGTCCCCGCCGAACCGCAACACAAATGGCTCTCCGGCACATCTTTCACCACGAATCCATTCTTGGAAAGCAATTCTTTCGGAAGGCCCGTGATTTTCTGCCCATGCTGCAACGAACACGCCGAGTGATAGGCGACGACGATGTTGTCCTGTCGCGCAGTCGGCTCGAGTGCGAGGCCGGCGATGTATTCGGTGATGTCCTTGGCGAGCGCGGACACCTTCGCCGCATCGGCGGCGAACGCAGCATCCTCGCGCAGCAGATAGCCGTAGTCCTTGATCACTGTGCCGCAGCCGGACGCCGTCACCAGGATGGCGTCGAGCCCCTCGCCGGCCGCTTCCTTCCGCCAGGCAGCGACGTTGCCTCGCGCCCGTGCCAATGCATCCTGATCGTTGCCGAGGTGATGGGTCAGCGCGCCGCAGCACTGCTCGTCCCGGACCAGGACAACCTCGATGCCGTGGCGGGTGAGAAGACTGATGGCCGCCTGGTTGATGCGCGGCGCCAGCACCTGCTGGGCGCAGCCCTGCAGCAGCGCGACCCGGCCGCGCTTCTTGCCGAGCGCCGCGAACACGCTGCCGGCGGCGGGACCCGGCGGCGGCAGCCGGTGCGGAGCCAGCGCCAGCATCGCCTTGATGCGCTGGATCAGGCCGGGCGTCGCCGAAGGCCGCGGCGTCGGCAGGAAAACGGCGAGCGGACGGGCCAGCCGCGCCAGCACCATGCTGATGCGAAAGCGCTGCGGGTCCGGCAGGACGAAGGCCAGCACCTGGCGCAGCAGCCGCTCGGCCAGGGGCCGCTCATAACGCTGCTCGATCCTGACCCGGGCCTGGTCGACGAGATGCATGTAGTTCACCCCCGAGGGGCAGGTCGTCATGCAGGCCAGGCACGACAGGCAGCGGTCGACATGCTTGACCACTTCCGCCGTCGGCGTCTGGTCCTTCTCCAGCATCTCCTTGATCAGATAGATGCGGCCGCGCGGGCTATCGAGCTCGTCGCCGAGCAGCACATAGGTCGGACAGGTTGCGGTGCAGAAGCCGCAATGGACGCAGGCGCGCAGGATCTTGTCGGCCTCCGCAATGTCGGGGTCGGCGAGCTGGGCGAGTGAGAATTCGGTCTTCATGCCACAGCGCCTCGGCTCAAGCGGCCCCGGTTGAGAACGGCCTTTGGATCGAAACTGGCGCGCACCCGCTCGCTCAAGGCGGCAATGCCTGGCGCTTGCGGATGAAACACGTCGACGTCGCGCCTGACGTCTTCGGCCGCTCGGATCAGCGTTGCGTGGCCGCCGACGGCATTGGCACGCATCCGCACCGCCGGAGCATGCGCGTCGCCCTTCGGCGGCAGTGCCGCCCAGATCAGCCCGCCGCCCCAATCGTACATCACATCGCCCCCCGTCTCCCGCGCCAATTGCGTGCCGAGCGCAGCACCCGAGGCCGGCGGGCAGACGATCCGCCAGACCGGCCAGGCGCCGAGCGCGCCGCCGGCGGCGAACGGCAGCACGTCGCGGATCGTCGCCCATAGCGCAGCAGACGCTGCGTCCTCGATCAGCGTCGCGGTTCCGAACGGCGCCAGCAATTCGCGCAACGACCCGGCGCGATGGGCGGCTGAGGCCGTGATGCCCTCGAGCCGCAGCACGGTCAGCGCCTCCCCCTCCCCCGCGAGATCGCCAAGCCCCTCGGTCTTGGCCCGGAACGCCGATTTCGGCAGATGCGCGGCACCGGAGACGTCGAAGGGCGAGCCGAGCGCCGCGGTCATCGCCTTGTTGGCGGCGGCATCATCTAACCCGTGCAGCAGCAGCGTCCGCTCGGCCTCGGGCTTCGGCATCACCTTCAGCGTGACCTCGGTCATGACGGACAGCGTGCCCCAGGATCCCGCCAGCAGCTTGCAGAGGTCATAGCCGGTGACGTTCTTCACCACCTTGCCGCCGGTCTTGAAGCTGTCGCCGAAGCCCGAGACGGCGTGTGCCCCGAGCAGGTGGTCGCGCGCCCCGCCCGCCCTGATGCGCCGCGGGCCGGCGAGCCCGGCCGCGATCATGCCGCCGATGGTCCCGAGCGCGGGCGTGCCGAGCAGCGGCGCGGTATTCATCGGCTCGAAGGCGAATTGCTGGTTCTTGGCGTCGATCAGCGAGAGCACGTCGGCCAGCGGCGCACCGGCCTGGAGCGTGATGATCAGCTCGTTCGGCTCGTAGGAGGTGACGGCGTTGAGCGCGGAGAGGTCGAGCACGGCGTTGGTCGCCATGGCATGGCCGATGCCGCGCTTACTGCCATGACCGATGATCTCGAGCGGCTGCTCATTGGCAATCGCCGCGCGCACCACCTCTTCGACGTCTTTGGCGTCTCTGACCTTAAGCGTATTCACGACTGAGCCGGTATCCAAGTTTAGAACGGAAAGCAAATCTGGCGCGTTGCAGCGAGGCGCAGCGATCGACGCTAGAACCGCGGAATGTCCGGGAACGCCAGCTTGCCCGCGTGGACATGCATGCGGCCGAGCTCGGCGCAGCGGTGCAGGGTCGGAAACACTTTTCCGGGATTGAGCAGGCCCTGCGAGTCGAAGGCGCATTTCAGCCGCTGCTGCTGGTTGAGGTCGATCTCGCTGAACATCTCCGGCATCAGGTCGCGCTTCTCGATGCCGACGCCATGCTCGCCGGTGAGCACGCCACCGAACTCGACACAGGCGCGCAGGATGTCGGCGCCGAAGGCTTCGGCGCGCTCGATCTCGCCGGGCTTGTTGGCATCGTAGAGGATCAAGGGGTGCAGATTGCCGTCGCCGGCGTGAAACACGTTGGCGCAGCCGAGCTGGTATTTTTCGCCGAGCTCGCGGATGCGCGCCAGCGCCTTCGGCAGCGCGCCGCGGGGAATTGTGCCGTCCATGCAGAGATAGTCGGGCGAGATGCGCCCCACCGCCGGGAACGCGGCCTTGCGCCCGGCCCAGAACAGGTTGCGCTCGGCTTCCGAGGTCGAGATCTGCAGCGTCACCGAGCCGCAGCCTCTTGCGATGGTCTCGACGCGCGTGATCAGCTCGTCGACCTCGATCTTGGGACCGTCGAGCTCGATGATGAGCAGCGCCTCGACATCGAGCGGATAGCCGGCGTGGACGAAGGCCTCGGCCGCGTGGATCGCGGGCTTGTCCATCATCTCCATGCCGCCGGGGATGATGCCGGCGCCGATGATGCGCGCGACGCATTCGCCGGCGGCCTCGACCTCGGCGAAGCCGACCATCAGCGCGCGCGCCGTCTCCGGCTTCTGCAGGATGCGCACCGTGACCTCGGTGATGACGCCAAGCAGGCCTTCGGAGCCGGTGATGACGCCCATCAAATCGTAGCCCGGGTTCTCGCACCCCTTGCCGCCGATGCGCAGGATCTCGCCGCTCATCAGCACGATCTCGCAGCCGAGCACGTTGTTGGTGGTCATGCCGTATTTGAGGCAGTGCACGCCGCCGGAATTTTCCGCGACATTGCCGCCGATCGAGCAGGCGATCTGGGAGGACGGATCGGGCGCGTAATAGAAGCCGGCATGGGCGACCGCCTGGCTGATGGCGAGATTGGTGACGCCGGGCTCGGTGACGACGACGCGGTTGTCGAAATCGATCTCGCGGATGCGCTTGAACTTGCCGAGGCCGAGCAGCACGCCGTCCTCGAGCGGCAGCGCCCCGCCTGATAGCGATGTGCCGGAACCGCGCGGCACCACCTTGATGCCTTGCCCCGCACAATATTTCAGGATCAGCGAGACCTGCTCGGTCGTATCGGGCAGCACCACGACCATCGGCGGCTGCCGATAGGCCGTCAGCCCGTCGGATTCATAGGCCCGCATCTCGGCAGGCGTATCGATCACGCCCTCGCCGGGAACGATCGCACGCAATGCAGCAACGATCTCAGCGCGGCGCGCCAGCACCGCCTGGTCGCTCGCAGGCATCATGATGGCCATATCGGATCCTTCATGGCATATCCTTCCGGCTCGTGCCGCACGATCAATTTGTCTCGGCAAATCAATCACGTCCGCGGGTGTTTGGGTAGGCCATCCGAAAGTCGGATCGCCCATCTTCCGCCAGTTCGCTCTGGGACAAGTCGGAAATCATGAAACCTGTCATGGTTTGGTGGCTTGTCCAAGCCGCGCAGGCCTGCCAAAACCGGCAGGTCGGGCGATTGCCGATCCGGCAATGGACTGACCAGCCCAGACCCACCAGGGAAGAGACGAAGAGCACCCGATGACAAAACTGATTTTTGGCGCACTGACGATCCTCACCGCGATTGCCACCGCACCCGCCGCGATGGCGCAGGATGCCGCGGCCGGCAAGACGTCGTTCAACAAATGCCTGGCCTGCCACGCGATCGGCGAAGGCGCCAAGAACAAGGTGGGTCCCGAGCTCAACGGCCTCAACGGCCGCAAGTCGGGCACGGTTGAGGGCTACAGCTACTCGGACGCGAACAAGAATTCCGGCATCACCTGGGACGAGGCCGTGTTCAAGGAATACATCAAGGACCCCAAGGCCAAGATCCCCGGCACCAAGATGGCGTTCGCCGGCATCAAGAACGAGACCGAGATCAACAATCTCTGGACCTATGTCTCCCAGTTCGACAAGGACGGGAAGATCAAGCAGTAAGCACGTAGCAGACAGCGCTGCAGCTTCGGTTCTGATCAATCGGGACCGAAGCTGCAGCTTTTTGTTTTGACGCGTCTTCTTCGTATGAGGCGGCACCTGCGTTCTCCAACCTCCACTGTCATTCCCAGCCTTGTGCGCAATTGCGCACTGGGGCGGGGAATCCAGTACGCCGCGGCCTCTCGATTCAATCACAAGCGCCTCTGGAATACTGGATCGCCCGGTCCTGGTGCGCAATTGCGCACTGGCCGGGCGATGACAGCGAGTGTGTGGCTGCGGACATGCCTTCGCAGCCTCGCGGCTGAATACGCCCGAGCTTTGCTTCATCTTTCGCCCTCTAAAGCCAAGAGGGCGCAGGGAAGGCCGGGTGCCGGCTCGCACCCGCGGTCCGCTGCGCGAAATGCACACGCAGAAAGAACCGCACAGCAGCATACAGGTGGTGCCGATCACTCGGCCTTCCCTGCGCGATGGTCGGACGGCTTATGCCGTGCTCTCCCGGGAGCCGAGTTCCCTCTGGCCTCCCTCGCCCCGCGAATTGGATGATGCAGTCTGCCCGGTTGGGCTCGCTCGCATCTTCGCAAGACTTGACCGTAGCAACGACGGCCAGGACCACACGGTTTTGCCGTACGCGTTCAGCGTCGCTCGTCCGCACGCGGTTTCGGGCTCACAGGGACTACCCGCCCTGCCCGCTACCATCTCGTGCCGACGCTGCCGCGTCCACCGCAAGCCCGGCTCGCGAAACGTGACGACGCGCGATCGCCCCTCAAGGTCAAGCCGGGATGGACGACACATACGCCGAAACCGAATTTCGGTAAAGTGGAATATTTTTGTGCTGGTGGATTGACAGCGGGCGACACAGGCGCGGTCCCGTAGCCCGGATGGAGCGCTAGCGTAATCCGGGACGGTGCAAAATGCCGGGCGAGCGGCCCCGGATTACGCTTCCGCCTTCGCTCTGCGAGCTGCGACGGCAGCTCCATCCGGGCTACGGGAGCGTCAGCTCTAATCGGCGGCCGCCTGCGCCGGGGCGATTTTCCCGATCATCGCTTCGATTTCCGTCTTCACGAGCTCCGGCACGGCGTTCTGCACCATGTGGCCGAGATCGGGCAGCACGATCAGCTTCGCATGCGGCACCATGGCTGCGAACGGGCGGGCGTGGATGTTGGTCTTCACCGTCTTGTCGGGCTCGCCGGCGATGATCGTGACCGGCGCCGAGATCTCGCCATAGCGCGCGGCTTGCGCCGTCACAGCCTGCTTCAGCGTCACCAGATCATAGGCATTGGCGATGAACTCGCGCGGGCGCAGCAGCAGCGGCGTCGCGGAGTCCTGCACGAATCCATCGGGCATCGTCTGCGGCAGGAACACGTTGCGCGCGCCGGGCTCGGCCAGAAAGTAGCCGAGCGGCAGGGTGATCGTGTAGGCGAGCAGCGGACCGATCACCGGCGTTGCGATGAACTCATTGTAACGGCCGACCCCGCCGCGCCAGGGATGGGTGACGGGAGCGAGCATGACCAGGCCGGCGACGCGGCCGGGATGATCGAGCGCGATCCGCGCGCCGAGCGCACCACTCCAGGAATGAACGACGAAGACCGCACGCGCGATCCCGAGCTTGCCGAGCGCCTCATCGATCATCCGCGCCTGGATCTGCGGCGTGGAATCCTGGCGCCGCGCCCGCGTGCTCCAGCCATGGCCGGGACGGTCGACCAGGATGACGCGATGATCCCTGGCGAGGAGGTCGCCGAGCGGGCGCCGCATCGCCTCGAGATTGGAGCTCGCGCCGTGCAGCATCACGATCGGCGGGCCTGCGTCGCGCGGACCGATATCGACGACGTGAAGCGTCGCGCCGTCGACCTCGACCATCCCGCCCTGCGGCGGAAAGGCGCGCTGCACGGCGACGATTCCAGCCTGCGTGACCAGCGCCAGCAGAACCAGCGCCGTCACGACTGACATCACGATCATGGAGAGAATCCGGGTGATCCTGGGCACAGGGCAGTTACGGGTGTCATGGGCGGCAGTTTCGCTCCGCCGGCTTCCGCGAATCCGCCGAAACTGCCGGGGCTGTGGATATGTGCATAATTGGAGAACGTGAAAGCTCAATGGAATCAACAACATTCCAGGAGGGCGCGCAAGCCTCGGAACAGCTTCATGCAGCCGTCATCGCGGCTTCCTTATAATCGCCATGGTCGGTTCCGCCATTTAGGCGCGGGTGGGCGCCGATCCTCCTCGCAGGCCCCAGGGCAACCTCAGGGGATGCGGGAAAGACCGGCAGGATTTGTCCTGATTTGAACCGGAGGATTTTCGATGAGCTTCAGATCGAACGACAGTGCGATCGACGAGATCGTGGCGAGCTGCAACGGCGATCTGCGCGGTGCCGTACGGGCGCTGCTGCTGATCAACGAGCACCTGGAATCGGAGCTTGCAAAGGCTTACGCGGCAGCCGCCGACCGCGGCCTGGTCGAGCGCGGCGGCAGTGCCCTGCATTAGTGCAGGCTAGTTCGCGCCGTCCTCGTCCTTTTCCTCGTCCGGCGTGAGCGCGGGACAGAGGCGGATCGTCGAACGGGCAAGCTTGGCATCGGCCCTCGACTTGTAGGGACCGTCGCCGAACCAGATATCGCCGATGATGACCGGATTGCTGGTCACGATGTTGCATTTTCCGGTGGCTCGGTTGCCGACCACCCAGAACAGTCCGTCGGCGAAGCTCGCCGTCCCCGACGCGAGCAGCAAGCACCCTGCAAGAATCAAACGCTTCATGGCTTTCGCTCCTGCCATGCAGGTAGGCCCCTGGCGGCGCCGGCAATAGTCCTCACGATGCCGCGCTTCCGATCGTGGTTAATCCACGCAAGCCGCCATCGCTCGGAAGATGATCAAACTATCCGCTATTGCGCGAGCACGATCCTCCCGAACTTTTCCGGATCGTGCTCTAGATATCGCGGCCTTCGACCTTCTCGGTCAGCGATTTGACCTGGTCGGGAATCTTTTCGAGGTGCGGATTGACGGCGAGCGCCTTGCGATAGGCCTCGAGCGCGCGCTTCTCGTCGCCGACCTCCTGCATGATCATGCCGAGGCCCGCGAGCGCGCCGAAATGGCGCGGCTCCCGGATCAGCACCTGCTGGATATCCGCGAGCGAACGGCCGTAGTCGTTCTGCATGTAGTACAGCGTGGCGCGCCGGTTCCAGGCCTCGATGTAGTCGGGCCGGAGCTTGATGACCGAATCCAAGAGCTTGATCGCGACCTCGATCTTCTTGGCGTCGACCGCAGTCTTGGCGCGCGCCATCAACAGCGCCGCGGTGTCGCTCGGGGTCTGGAGCCAGATTGCCCAGATCCGCGCCTCGACATGCTTGGCGCTGGCCTCGTCGGGCGCCGCCTTCAACGCGCCGAACAGGAATTCGAGATTCTTGTTGCGATCGACCTTGGGCAGCTTGGCCGGCGCCTCCGGGAGCTTCTTCTGCTTGCCGGGTGGATCAACCTGCTGTGCCAGGGCCGGAGCAACGCCGGCGGTTCCCAGCACAAAGGCCAGACACAGGGTGCGCGCTAACGGGAATCTCGCTGCCATGATGAAAGTCTAAACGCGTAAAGCCGCCCTTGCAAAGCAAAGGCGGCGTCAAACTCGTGTGAGACCGTGGTCTTTCGGGGGCGCGCTCAGGAGCCCTCGACAGGGATCAGCCTTTGACTGATCAGCCCTGACGAGCCTTGAAGCGGCGCTGCACCTTGTTGATCACATAGACCCGGCCCTTGCGGCGGACCAGGCGGTTGGCGCGATGGCGACCGCGCAGCGATTTCAGCGAGTTACGGACCTTCATGGCGGAATCCTGAACGTTCGAAAGGCCGTGTTCGGCACTACCGTTTCGGCACGCGCGAATGTGGCAAAATGAGATTTTTCCCGCCGGCGGACGACCGCCCGGGACGGGGCGGTTCTTAAGGCATGGCAGGAGGGGATGTCAATGTTAACTGCCCGGTTCCGAACCGGCAAATTCGCGAAAACAACCCCATGCACAGTAGAAGCGGCCGGATCGGCCCGATTTATCGCAAGGGAGTCAGACCTTTCGACGACGCCTTGCCAAATTCGTTATATCATATAATCAATTCGGCAACCCGTCGGGAGGAAACCCATGCCGAAGCTGAAGCTGCCCAATATCGACGATGTCGTCGCCATCGACATCCACACCCATGCCGAGGAGCCCTGCGGCTGCCACCCCGACGACGGTTATGACGATTTCCAGGCGCAGATGGCGGAATACTTCAAGTCGCCGAACAAGCATCCGCCGACCGTGCCGGAGACCGCGGCCTACTACCGCTCCAAGAACATCGCCGCGGTGATCTTCCCGGTCGACGCCGAGCGCGAGACCGGCTTCCGCCGCTACAACAACTACGAGATGATCGAGGCCGCCTCCGACCATCTCGACGTTCTCATCCCCTTCGTCTCGATCGACCCGCACAAGGGCAAGCTCGGCGCACGCGAGGCGCGCAAGCTGATCGAGGAATACGGGGTGCGCGGCTTCAAATTCCACCCGACCATGCAGGGCTTCTACGCCAACGACCGCATGGCCTATCCGCTCTACGAAGAGATCAACAATGGCGGCGCGGTCGCGCTGTTTCACACCGGCCAGACCGGCGTCGGCTCCGGCATGCCCGGCGGCATGGGGATGCGGCTGAAATATTCCAACCCGATGTACATGGACGACGTCGCGGCCGATTTCCCCGACCTCAAGATCATCCTCGCCCACCCCTCCTTCCCCTGGCAGGAAGAAGCGCTGTCGGTCGCGACCCACAAGCCGAACGTCTATATCGACCTCTCGGGCTGGTCGCCGAAGTACTTTCCGCCGATCCTGGTGCGCTACATCAACTCGATTCTGCAGGACAAGATGCTGTTCGGCTCGGACTGGCCGGTGATCACCCCGGACCGCTGGCTGTCCGACTTCGCCAAGATCGAGATCCGCGACGAGATCCGGCCGAAGGTGCTGAAGGCGAACGCGAGGAAGCTGCTGGGGATCTAGCAGCAGCATCTTCGTCGGCATGGAGGGCTTCGATCATGATGACCGAAGCCCTCACGCCCGAGGCTCAGAGCGTCAGATCTGAGCGAGGCCCCCGTCGACGAACACCTCGCTTCCGGTCATGAAGCTGCTGTCCGACGACGCCAGGAACGCGGCGACCGCGCCTGTCTCCGACGGGGCTGCCACGCGACCGAGCGGCGTCGTGCTTCCAAGCGCGTCGAAGGCTTCCTCGCCGACGATCTCCAGCGCCAGCTCCGTCTTGGTCGGCCCCGGCGACAGCACATTGACGCGGATGCCGGTGCCGCGCAGATCCTGCGCCCAGCTGCGCGCCAGATTGCGAACCGCGGCCTTGGTCGCGCTGTAGATGCTGAACTGCGGCGTTCCCATCACGCCCGTGCTCGAACCGGTCAGGATGATCGACGCGCCCTTCGTCATCAGCGGCAGCGCCTTCTGCACGGTGAAGACCAATCCCTTCACGTTGACGTCGAAGATATGATCGTAATGCTCGGGCGTGATCTCGCCGAGCGGCGCGAACAACCCGGTCCCGGCGTTGGCGAACAGGATGTCGAGCCCGCCTCGTTCTTTCTTGACCGTCTCGTAGAGACGGTCAAGGTCGGACAGATCGGTCACCGAGCCCCTGACGGCGCGCGCCGAGGATCCGAGCTTCGCCACCGCGGCGTCGAGCTGCTCCTGCCGCCGCCCGAAGATGTAGACGAACGCGCCTTCGTCGATGAAGCGTTTCGCCGCTCCAAATCCGATGCCGGTGCCGCCGCCGGTCACCACTGCCGTCTTGCCTTGTAGTCTGCTCATGATGTGCTCCTTCACTAAGGTTGCACTGAGCTGGCGGCATACCTACCTATCGACAAGTATGCACCTTTTGGTAAGTACCTAAAAAATGTCAGACACGACTTTCCCGCCTGCACAGGCTCCAACACCGGTCCAGAGCTGCACGCCGACTTTGCCCGGCTTCACCTGCGGCCTCGATGCAACCTTGCGGGTGGTCGCCGGCAAGTGGAAGCCGCTGATCCTGTACTTCGTCGCCCAGGACGGCCCGACCCGCTACGGCGAGCTCCGGCGCGCCATCCGCGACGTCAGCGACAAGGTGCTGATCCAGCAGTTGAAGGAGCTGGAGGCCGATGGGCTCGTGAAGCGGACCGACTACAAGGAGGTGCCTCCGCGGGTGGACTACAGCCTCACCCCGTTGGGCCACAGCCTCGCCCAGGCTCTCGTGCCGCTCTGCGCGTGGGGCACCGAGCACATGGCTGAGGTCAGCCAGGTCTTCGCCGAGCGCGCGACCTGGACGCGGCGGGGACGTCCGCCGACTGGCTAGCTTGAATGGCTGCATCGAACGCCATGCAAACTCTACCTCTGCGTCTGCTTCCTGTTAAAACGGTTGTTTAGACAGTTGGCTGGCGAACAATATTTGCGGTGTTTTGCAAAAGCCGAACCGTCCATGGCGCAACTGCCGGTGGGACATTGTCCGTTGTCAGAGCTCATCTTGGCCGCTGGACTGTGCACCTGAGCCCTCGCTTCGACCGCAAACACCAGCGGAAACATCACAACAAAAAGAACTGCAAGAATCCTCGACATCAACCGCCCCCCTTGTTTCAGGATCTAGTCAGACTTTACCCAAGAATTTGACTGAGAAAGA
Organism: Bradyrhizobium sp. TM239; assembly: GCF_036247985.1. NCBI lineage: Bacteria > Pseudomonadati > Pseudomonadota > Alphaproteobacteria > Hyphomicrobiales > Nitrobacteraceae > Bradyrhizobium > Bradyrhizobium sp. TM239. The sequence goes on from NZ_BTIR01000001.1 coordinate 557,405, forward strand.
AAGCAACTCGATCATTACGAGCGTACGCCTTGCGCTTCGACAGTGGAACGTCTCTATCCATTTGAGCCGATGCGAATTCAAAACGCGACTGCGCCGACGATAGCCTGACGACGAGCAACTTTCATTCTTCTCCGCCTTCGTGATTCAGCACGTCGGCTGCCGACTGCACCAGATCTTGGCTCTTTGCGGATCCATCTGCTGGATAGCCCTTGCATAACATCCCGTGATGGGGCCCATGCATTTCTGGTAGGTACCGTTAGATAGAGCCGCATCAGCGCGCGTGACGGCGGAGGACGAAGAGGGTCTTACTTCGCGTTGCTGCAGCTCTGGCTTTTTCTTTGCTTCAGGCGATGCTCCCTTCTTCTCGCACTCATTCTCGTCGTTCAGGACGTAGCCCTTGCGGCAGGTGATCTTCGTGCAGCGGTCCCCCTCTGCGCGGTAGCCGTTCTCGCAAGTCAGCGGACAGATTCGTCCGCCCTTGTTTCTGACGGCGTCGAGCGCGTCGGTCGTGGCGACGCTCACATTCAGTTTCATGCCAGCGTGCTTGTTGAAGAGGTCGAGGGCTTTCTGCGAGGGCTCACCCCAAACGCCGTCGACAACGCCCACATTGCATCCCACACGACGTAGCTCGGCTTGCAGCGCGCGAGCCGTATCGGCGCTGATCTGCTCCGTCTCGGCGGGAGGTGGCAGAGCAGCGACCTGCTGGTTCTTTTCTCGCGAGGCCTTCTCTCGAATTGCTTGTTCCCGGGCCGCGTTCTCCTGGGCCAGACGAGCTCTTTCAGCAGCAGCAGCCTTGTCCTGCTCGATCTGCTTGACCTTCTCGGCAGCGATGCGGGCCTCTTCAGCAGCCTTGGCAGCCGCGGCTGCTTTTTCAATCTCGAACTGTCTTGCACCTTCTGCGGCAAGGCGAACCCTCTCCTGCTCCGCCAGCCTCGCCTTTTCGGCGGCAGCCGCCCGCGTCTCTTCTGCAGCGATTTTCTTCGCGTGCGCTCTTGCAAGGTTGGCATAGAAGCCATCTGGATATTGAGACAGAAAAGCTTCCCAGCCATCGTGGGTGCCGAGTTGCAGCGCCAGCTCGTAGTCCCTTCGGATCGCCGTCTGAGGATCAGCCTGCGGTCCTGTTGGGGACGGCGCCGCCGCTGCCGGGACAAGCGATAAATCATCGCCTCCAAGTGAGCCGTAGAGATATGGCTCTTGCCTGTTGGCGGTAGACTTCAAAACTTCGTCGCGGACGTAACCAAAAGCCTTTCGCAGATCCAGGCCAGGCTTGGTAACGTGGTGAACCATCGCCGCCGTGAACGGACTATTCTTGCCATCACCGTCCAGCGCCGTTGAACCTGCCTTTGATGCGAAGGCAATCAGAGTGTTGGGGCTTGAGGGTTCCACCTTTGCGAGGCCGCGCCCAATCGCCCTGGAAGCGAGAGTCCGCTTCATCACCTTCGAGAACGGGCTGTCACGGCATGCGTCAAGAACCACCAGCCGCAACTTCTTCGCAGGCTCGATAGCGACCAACACCCGATCCAGCGACAATGCCTCGTCATAAATGTCAGTGTCACGTTCGAGGACTGCATCGGTCGGGACGAGATAATTGACCCCATCAACCTCGATGCCATGACCGGCATAGTAAACGACCGCAACCTCGGCATCGCGGGACTGTTCGACAAAGTCCCGCAGCGCCCGCCTCATATCAGCTACTTTCAGGTCACGACGCAGGTCGACAAGATCGAAGCCGGCGGCCTTCAGAGTTTCGGCCACGAGTGCTGCATCGCTGGAGGGATTGCCGAGCCGCGCGACCTTTTCATAAGCCGAGTTACCGATCACCAGCGCCACGCGGCGCTCGGCCTGCGCCGAACCGCAGGTCAGCCAGATGAAAAAGAATAATGAAAACCAACGAAGAGCGCCCATCGCAGGCCCCGATCAACGTGTGCGCAGCCTACGTCGAGCCTGATGAAAGGCAAGCATTGGCTCTGTGATATCAATCACACTTCGATGCCGTGCCCCCCTTGGTGCGCTCGCTGATGCGGCGTTACCAGGGCTTTGCCGCGGTCACCCGCGACTCCCTCGCCTAACGCTGCGCGTGCTCGGGCTGGCCTATGAGAGCGAGGCGCTCGCGTGGGTGATCGAGAAATATCTGCACCTCGATCTCTATCCGGATGCGACAAGCGCGTAGGATGGGCTTCGCAAGAGCTCAACCCATCCTGCGAACTAGCTCTTTCGAACAGCGGCTGCCGCCTTGCGGATGACGTCGATCACAAGGTCGGGCTGAGAAAGCATCGGCACGTGGCTACTTGCCACCTCCGTGACCGTCGCTCCCATGCGCTTCGAGACCCAGCGTTGCAGGTCGGGATGCACCGTATGGTCTCCAGTAGCCAGGATGTACCAACTTGGCTTCGATCTCCACGCGACCTCGTCCGCGCTAAGCTTCTGCTGCTGGAACAGATCGGCGACGGGCGCATAATGAGTGGCCCACACCAGCTTCTGCTCTGCCTCGGAAAGGTCGCCGGCAAAAAACTCGGTGCCGCTCGGCAGCATCCAGGCTCGTCCGTCTGCGATCTCGACGCGCGAGAAGATGTCCGATGGATATTTATCGAGCTGGTCTTGCACGGTTTCACCTGCATCGGGGGCCACGGCTGCGATGTAGACGAGGCCACAAACGCGATCATCAGTACCGGCGCCGGTGATGGTCGCTCCGCCATAGGAATGACCGACGAGGAGCACTGGGCTGCCAACGCGGTTGAGCGTGCGCTTCACCGTCGCAAGGTCTTCTTCATAGGAGTCCAATCCATATTGGACGGCAATGACCTCGTGGCCGTCGGTCTGCAATGCAGGAATGACTTTGCTGAAGCACGAGCCATCAGCCCAGATACCGTGACAAAAGACGATTGTTGGCTTCGAGACGGTGGACATGGGCACTCCTCAATTGTCGTGACTGGATCCCGAATTCTGGCGAAAGACCCAGCTACGTCTTCCGAAATCCCCCGAATCGGCGAAAAGGAGACGCCTTAAACGGCGTCCCCTTCGCGAGCGAAATGCCACCTACTTCGACCGACTCGCCTGAACCGCGGCAGCGGCCTTGCGAATGACCTCGATGACGAGGTCAGGCTGGGAGAGCATGGTGACATGGCTGCTGTTGGTCTCGACCGTGGTGGCATTCATGCGCTTGGCCAGGAAACGCTGAAGGTCGGGATGCACGGTCTGGTCCTTCTGCGCGAGGATGTACCAGCTCGGCTTGGACCTCCAGGCGACTTCATCGAGATTTTGCTGATCGAGCAGATCGGCAGCGGGCGGATAATGGGTCGCCCACACCAGCTTCTGCTCTTGCTCGGAAAGGTCTCCCGCGAAGTACTTGACGCCATCCGGCTTGATCCAGATACGCCCGCCTGCGTTCTCGATCTGGGAGAATATTTCGGTCGGGTACTTGTTGAGCTGGCTCTGCACGGTCTCCCGAACATCCGGGACGACCGCGGCGATGTAAACGAGGCCGGCGACGCGCTCGTCGGTACCGGCGCCCGTGATGGTGGCTCCGCCATAGGAGTGACCCACGAGTACGGCTGGGCTGTTGACCCGACCCAGCGTGCGCTTCACGGTGGCGACGTCGTCCGCGTAGTTGTTGAGCCCGTATTGGACAGCGATCACTTCGTGACCATCGGCCTGCAAGGTGGGAATCACCTTGCCGAAGCAGGAGCCATCGGCCCAGAGGCCGTGACAGAACACGATGCTAGGCTTGGAGGTTGTCGACATTCTTCCTGGTCCCTTGGTGGGTTGAAACTGCGCGAAGCTAAATCCCCCTTCTGTTGATGACTAAGACCTTGTACGCTCGGAGCTATGCCTCAAAGATATACGAGGGCGAATGGAACTTCGGCATTTGCGCTATTTCGTTGCCGTGGCGGAAGAGGGCAGCTTTTTGACCGCTGCCCAGCGGCGGCTGAACACATCGCAGCCGTCTTTGAGTCGACAGATTCGCGATCTGGAAAACGAAGTTGGCGTACAGCTATTGGAGCGCCAGGCCCGCGGCGTGACGCTGACAGCCGCAGGAAGAGTGTTTCTCGATCACGCTCGGCTGGCGCTCTTGCAAGTAGAGGCGGCGACTGACGGTGCCCGGCGGACGGCCGAGCCGCAAAGACCCGCGCTTTCCATGGGGTTCCTGGTTGGATTGGAGGTTATGTGGCTACCCCATCTGTTGCGGATCCTCCGCGAGGAAGCACCCGAGGTCGAAGTCACGCTCTGCACTCAATCCTCTCCAGAACTCACGCTCGCGTTGATGCGAGGAAAGTTGGATGTCGCCTTCCTTCGGCCTGAGAAAGACAGCGCGGGTCTAATCTTCAAGATGCTGGCGAAGGAGCCCTTGATTGCTGTGCTTCCGGCTGACCATCGTTTGGCCTCTCGCAAAAAGATTCGGCCGCAAGATCTGGCCCGGGAAATTTACGTCAGTTCGGCAAGAACCTCCCCGGTGCTGCAAGCCGTCATTGATGATTATGCATCCAGGGTTGGGATCACGCTCAAGGCAAGGTACGAAGGCGAGAATATATCGTCGGCGATGTCGCTCGTAGCGTCCACAGGCGGAATTAGTCTTGTTCCCCTCTATGCGCAGAATATGCTGGCGCCCAACGTTGTTGCCAGAGCGATCGAGGGAGGAGCGCCAACGGTCGATTTAGCCTTGGGGTTCAATCAGGAAAATTCCTCCCCGTTGCTCCAACGGCTTTTGTCTCGCGCAGATGAATTGATCGCAAGCGTTCAGAATCAGAGCATCATCCGCTATGCCGAAGTTCAATAATTGGCGGTCGCGAAGGGACAGCCGATGACCATCAAAGCAGTCGTCTTCGACGCCTACGGAACGCTCTACGACATCCAGTCGGTGGCTGAGGTCACCGAGGATGCGTTTCCGGGCTATGGCGAGATCATCACGCAGGTCTGGCGGATCAAGCAGCTCGAATACACCTGGTTGCGCTCGCTGATGCAGGCTTACCAGGATTTTGCCGCGGTCACCCGCGACTCCCTCGCCTATACGCTGCGCGTGCTCGGGCTGGCCTATGAGAGCGAGGCGTTCGAGCGGGTGATCGAGAAATATCTGCACCTCGATCTCTATCCGGATGCGACAAGCGCGCTTGCAGCGCTCAAGCCGCGAAAGCTCGCTATCCTCTCCAACGGCAGCCCGGAGATGCTGAACGCGCTGGTACGCAATTCCGGGCTCGACCGCCTGCTCGATGCGACCATCAGCGTCGACGCGAAGAAGATCTTCAAACCGAGCCCACAGGCCTATGAGCTGATCGGCGAGGAGCTCGGCACCACGCCTGAAGAGGTTCTGTTCGTGTCCTCCAACCCCTGGGACGTGGCGGGCGCGAAAGCATTCGGGCTGAACGTCGCCTGGATCGAGCGGGTGACGCCGGAGGCGATGGCGCTGGCTTGCGTCGAGAACGAACTCGTGGCACCGCTGACCCTGTTCAAGGCGATCCGCACGCAGATGGACGAGCTTGGATTTGCGCCGGACCACCGCGTCCGTTCGCTGTCCGAGCTGCCAATGATTGCTTAGGCATCGCCGCCCGCAAAGTCTGAAATGAGCTGCCCGGAATGAGCCTGGAATCCGTTCGCGCCTTCTTCGCCGAGAAAGCCCCCGACATCACCGTGATGGAATCACAGATCAGCTCGGCCACGGTGCCGCTGGCCGCCGAAGCCTATGGCGTCGAGCCCGGAATGATCGCCAAGACGCTGAGCCTGCGCGTCGGCGAACGCGTGATCCTGATCGTCGCCGCCGGCACCTCGCGGATGGACAACAAGAAGGTCAAGGCGCAGTTCGGCGGCAAGCCGAAGATGCTGGGGCTGGAGGAGGTCGCCGACATCACCGGCCACGAGGTCGGCGGGGTCTGTCCGTTCGGGCTGAAGGCGCCGCTGCCGATCTACTGCGACGTGTCGCTGAAGGCATTCGACGTGGTGGTGCCGGCCGCCGGCTCGACCCACAGCGCGGTGCGCATCACCCCCGATCGCATGGCCGAACTGACCGCCGCCGAATGGGTCGATGTCTGCGAGGTCAGGCCGTAAGGTGGCACCGGATACGATGCCTGATGCATTTGCCGGCCAGGGAGGCTAGCATAGCGACGATGACCGACGACAAGGTGAAACGCCGACTGACCACCGTGCTGTGCGCCGACGTGTACGGCTATTCTCGTCTCATGGAAGCGGACGAGGCCGGGACGCTGGAGACGCTCCGCCGCTACCGCACGGCCATTGCGCGATTGGTCGAGCGCCATGACGGCCGCATCGTGAATACCTGGGGCGATGCCGTGATCGCCGAGTTCGCCAGCGTGGTCGAGGCCGTGCAATGTGCGGTCGAGATCCAGCAGGAAATCTCCAATCAGGCTGCTGACACGCCCCAGGCGAGCCCGATGCAGTTTCGCATCGGCATCAACCTCGGCGACGTGATGGTGGACGGCTCCGACATCTATGGCGACGGGGTCAATATCGCATCGCGGCTGCAAGAGCTCGCTGAGCCCGGCGGCGTCGTGATCTCGAGCTCCGTCTACGACCAGGTGCACAACAAGCTGTCCGTTGGCTTCGACTGTCTCGGCCAGCGTCCCCTGAAGAACATTGCTCCCCTGACCAGTTATCGGCTGACCCTGGGCGGCCGGGCCGCCGCACAAGGGAGCTTCCCGATCGCGGCAAGCGCAACGCCCTCGGAGCGAGCGCGTGCTCCTCGGGTGGAAGACAGGCGCGAGCTTTCTTCGGCGACGAATGTCGTCTCGGACTGGCTCGCAAAGCTGCCCCGCCCGCTGGCAGCGGCCCTCACGGTGTCGGCCTTCCTGATTCTGATCAATCTTTTCACTGGCAACAAGATCTGGTTCCATTGGCCAGTCGCAGCCATTCTCTTCGGTGTCGTCCTGCGGATGGTGCTGGGACAGCGACCTGAATCGGACAGCAAGACCGAGCGCTGACCGGGCGGCACGACCGCATCGTCGCGCCGTCCGCTGCGCAATTTTCCGGATCATGCGCTCTTCGAAGCCTAATCGTCGTAATCGTCATAGGGACGCTGCGGAGGGGGCGGCGGCGCATTGTTATAGCGCGGCGGCGGTGCGGCGCGATTGCGCGGGACCTGCTGCTGCGGCGACATCTGGTTATTGGACTGGAACACGGCACGGCAGCCGCTCGAGAGCTGCGGCGTGTTCTGCTGCAGGCAAGCCGTGATCCGGCTCACGTCCGGAATCTGATCGCTGCACAGACGCCAGACATCCGGCGTGCAGGCCATCTGCTGTTCCATGGTCCCGCGATATTCCTCGGCGAATGCTGCGCCCGGCGCGACGATGCCGCCGATCGCGAGCACGACACCCAGCGCAATCCGCTCTGTTCGCATATCCCGTTCCTTCTCGATTGCTGCGAATTCTCATCAATCAATGAGGCGGGAGCCGGTTCTGGACCAACAAAAAAATGTGAAAACGCGGCTGGAACCTCGGCGGTCTCGCTGGCGCTCCAGTCCGTGGCAGCGCCGCAACAGCGCCGGCGCAAACCGGCGTCTTGCGCCTTTGGCCATAAGGCATTTCGCATAACGCCAAGAAGCATGAGGGCTTCCCCGCTAGCAATCGTGTTGCAATGAGGGGAATGTCGATGCCGACTGCAATACCGGCCTGTGCGCAAAGTGCCACAACGGCCGCCATCCTGCGTCACAGGCTGCTCGTCACCGCGGCGTTGACGCCCCTCGCGCTCGCCGCGTTCCCGGTCCTGATGCCGAGCCCGGCGCTCGCGGCGTGCACTGTGGCCGGCACCGGTACGATTGGCGCGCTCAATTCGGGCGATGTCGCGACCTGCACCGGCCTCGGCAACACCGACCACATCAACGCCACCGGCGGCAGCAACGTCACGGTCAACGTCGGCGACGGTACATTGACGTCGCTCCTGCCGGGCGCCGGGATTCCCGCGATCGTGTTTGACGGCACCATTGCTTCGCATGTCACCGTCAACAATCAGGCGACAGCTTCGACCTACAGCGGAGCCGTACTGCTCTCCAACGGATCAAGCCACAACAATGTGACGATCGCGGCCGGCGGGATCGCGGAGGGTACGGGCAACGCCGAAGCGGCCATCGTCATCGACAATTCGAACAGCAATCTCGTCAACATTCGCGGGACGGTCGTCGGCACCGGAGGAAACACGACGGGACTGCGGATCAGCGGCACGTCCAGCGACAATGTCGTCCTTGTCTATCAGGGTGGATCGATCGGCGGCGGCCATACCGGCGTGCAGCTCATTGCCGGCGGCAACACGCTCATCAATGGCGGCACGATTTCGGGTGGCTTCTTCATCGCCATCCAGGGCTCTTCCGGCACCGACACTGTCCTCAATGCCGGAACCATCTCGGGCGGCGGCAGCGGAGCGATCGGCCTGTTCGGGGGCGACGACCTGCTGGGCCTCGCCCCCGGCTCGACCATCACCGGAAATGTTCGCGGCGGGACTGGCACCGACACGCTGAATTTCGGCAGCAGCGGCAGCGCCTCGTTCGATCTCGGCAATCTCGGAGCCGGACTGCAATTCGACGAGTTCGAGCAACTGACAAAGACCGGCACCTCGGTCTGGACGCTGACCGGCACCACCGCCTTCAACGGTGCCACCACGGTGGATGCCGGCGGCCTGATCGTGAACGGCTCGTTGCCCTCCGTGGTCACCGTCAACGGCGGCTATCTCGGCGGCACCGGCACGGTCGGCGGCATCGTCGTCAACAATGGCGGCAGGATCGCGCCCGGCAATTCGATCGGGACCCTCAACGTCAGCGGCAACGTCACCTTCAACGCCGGCTCGACCTTTCAGGTCGAGATCAATCCCGGCGGTCAGTCCGACAAGATCGCGGCCACCGGAACGGCGACGCTCAATGGCGGCACGGTGCAGATCGTGCCGCTCGGCGCCGGCTTCCTCGCCAACACCCAATATACGATCCTCACCGCGACCGGCGGCGTCAGCGGCACGTTCGCGACGCTCACGACCTCGGGCAGCCCGCTGGTCTCGGGGCAGCTCAGCTACGATGCCAACAATGTCTACTTCATCCTGCAACAGGTCGGCGGCTTCGGCATGCTGTCGGGCCTGACGCCGAACCAGACGGCGGTCGCCGGCGCGCTGGATCAGGCGCAGTCCGGCGGCGCATCGGGACCGCTCGGCACCGCGATCAACACGCTCGCCGCGCTCAACACATCGGGCATCAAGGCCGGCCTCGACGATCTCGCCGGGCAGATTCACGCCGACGCTCGCCGCTTCACCGCGGACCAGGCCGACATGTTCCAGAGCTTCATGTGGAACGCCGGCACGCAGTCGCGCGGCGAGAGCGTGCGGATGGCGGCCACCGCTTACGCCGAGGCGCCGGCGGACCCGATCGGCAAGGCGCTGCGGGGTCGCCGCGCTGCGCCGGTGCAGAGCGTCTGGTTCGGCGGGTACGGCAATTGGGACAAGGTGGCGACGAGCAACATTGCTTTCGGGACCAGCACGGCCGTTGGCGGCGCGGCCCTCGGCGCCGATCTCTGGAACCTGCTGGGCTTCACGGCCGGCCTTGCGATCGGCGCATCGACCGGTCAGTTGCGCTTGGCGGGCCGGGCCGACCGCATCGACGCCAATGCCGGTCATGCCGGCTTCTACGCACGCGGTGAAGCCGGGGGATTCAACCTCGCATCCGCCATCAGCTATTCCTTCGCGGCGCTGGAATCCTCCCGCACGATCTCGTTCCTGGGACAGACTGCAACCGCGTCCTCGCGGGCGAATACCTTTGCCGCTTCGTTCGGCATCGCACGTCCCTTCGAGACCGGATGGGGCTTTACGGCCGAGCCATTCGCCAAGGCCGACTGGTATTCAACGCGCCAGGGCAGCTTCTCCGAGACCGGCGCGCCCGGCGTCAATCAGCTGGTGCGCGCCGGCAGCTTCGACGTCGGCTACGGCACGGCCGGCTTGCGCACCCATCACCGCATGATGATGCAGAACGGTCACGCGGCGCAGTTCGGCGCGACCCTTGCCGTACGCCATGAGTTTTCCGGCAACGCAGCAACCATTACGGCTGCGCTCGAAGGCGCGCCCGGCATTCCGTTCGCGATCACCGGCGTCGAGCGCGCACGCACGGTGGCGCTCACCGGTGCCGAGATCCGATGGGACCTCACGGCCGCGACATCGTTCAAGGCGTCTTACGAGGGTGCGTTCGCGCCGGGATATGACCGGCACACCCTGCGGGGCGTCGTCCGCAGCGAATTCTAGAGCATGATCCGGAAAAGTGCACAGCGGTTTTCCGAAAAGATCATGCTTAAACAGACAACTTAAAGCGCGATGACGATTCATCCTAATCGCATCGCGCTTTAGAGCGAAGCCCCTACTCCACCTTGCCGATCTTCTTCACCGCCGCGATCAGCCGCGTGCTGTCGGTCGCGACGAATTGGGCGAAGGCCGGCGCATCCTGATAGGCGACGAGGCTGCCCGAGGTTTCGAAGGCCTTGAGCACCTCGGGGCTCGCCATCACCTGCGCCATCGCCTCGCGCAGGCGGGTCGCGATCGGTGTCGGCAGCGCACTTTGCGCAAACAGCCCCGCCCAAATGTACATCTCGACGTCCTTGTAGCCGAGCTCCTGGAAGGTCGGCACGTCGGGGAAGCTCGCGATGCGCTGCGCGCCGCAATTTCCGAGCACGCGCAGCTTGCCGTCGTCGACCTGCGGCTTCAGCGTGCCGGGTGCGGCGGCGATCGCCTGCACGGTGCCGCCGAGGATCGCGGTGAGTGCGGGACCGGCGCCACGGAACGGCACGTGCAGCAGCTTGATGCCGGCGCTGTTCGCGAACATCTCCATCGCCACATGCAGCGTGCCGTAAGGGCCCGACGAGCCATAGGTGATCTGACCCGGGCGTTTCCGGGCATCCTCGACGAAATCCTGCGCCGTTTTCCACGGTGCGGAGGCGGGCACGGCGAGCAGCGTGGGATCGGCGAGCACGCGCGCGATCGGCATGAACTGCGAGACCTCGTAGGCGGCGGGACGGTCGAACAGACGGTCGGCCTCGGGAAGCACCGCGAGCGAGGACAGCGTCATCAGCAGCGTGTAGCCGTCGGGCTCGGCGCGTGCCGCCGCGGCATTGCCGACCGAGCCGCCGCCGCCACCGGCACGGTTGTCGACGATGACAGCCTTGCCGAGGATCCGCTCCAGCGCCATCGCCACCGGCCGCGCCGCGAGATCGGCCTGTCCGCCGGCCGGAAACGGCACGATCATGGTGATGTTGCGGGCTGGGTAGGTTTGCGCGAAGGCCGGTCCGGGTAACGCAGCGCGCAGCAACGGCAGTGCAGCAGCGGCGCGCAGGACATCGCGTCGATCCATGGCAGATCCCTCCCCGAATTTTCTTCTTCGCTCCCAGCCTAGCGCGGCGATCGGCAAGAACAAGATTTTTACGAAGCGTTAGCCATGTTCGGCCCAGCCCGGAACGCATGCCTGGAGCCGCTGTTGCCCTCCCAGGGAGTGAGCAGATGCCGAAACTTGGAACCATCGATGTCGCCCTGGACGAGATGCTGGTGAATCTCGCCGCGATCGTTCTGCGGCTTGCAAGGCCCGACGTGACACGTACGCCGGAAGCGCGCCGCGCATTGGCGCAATCGGTCCATCAATACGCGGTTTGTGCGAGGCGTTCGAGGGACCCTCGCGTTCACGAATTGAAGTCGCAGCTGGAAGAAACGCTGAAGCCAGCCTTGCGCATCGTCGCGATCGACGGCGTGAAGGTGGCGTAGGCGAAGCCGTCATTGATGCCGCTCGCCTTCCTACGGCGCCTTGACCTTCCCGCGCGTCCGCCGCTTGCATGTGCCCGGCAGCTTGGCCGCAAGGAAATCGCCGAGCGCCTCGACGCGGGCGGGACGCGGGCCGCCGGGGGGCGTCACCAGGTGTACGGCGCCTTCGGCCTGTTTCCAGTCCTTCAGGATCACTTCGACGGCGCCCGACGAGATCGCTTCACCGACGATGAACTCGGGCAGCTCGGCGATGCCTAGACCCGCGATCAGCGCCGGCATCACGGCTTCGCCGTTGTTGACGCGAAGCTGGCCGCCCGGGCGCACGCTGGCCTGCTCACCGGCTGAATTGGTGTAGTGCCAGACATTGGGTGTCGACATGTAGGCGTAGCTGAAGCATTTGTGCTCGGCCAGATGCATCGGATGCGTCGGCCGGCCATGCTTCTTCAGATAGGACGGCGCAGCCACGGTGAAGCGCGGCATGGTGAAGAGCCGCCGCGCGATCAGCGAGGAGTCCGGCAGCCGCGCGATCCGCACCGCCATGTCAAAACCCTCGCCGATCAGGTCGACGGTCGCATCGCTCAAATGCAGATCGACCGAGACTTCCGGATAGGCCTCGAAAAACTCAGGCAGCAGCGGCGCCACCGCCTTGATGCCGAACGTCATGGGCACGGCGAGCCGCACCAGGCCCCGCGGCGCCACCGATTGCGCCAGTGCCTCGTTCTCCGCGGCTTCGCCGTCGGCCAAAAGGCGCGTCGCGCGCTCGGCGAGCTTGTGCCCGGCGTCGGTCAGCGCAAGGCGGCGCGAGGTGCGGTTGAACAGCCGGGCGCCGAGCCTCTCCTCCAGCCGCGTCACCGCCTTGGACACCGTCGCCTTGGACATGACGAGCTCGCTCGCGGCCCCCGCAAACGACCGTAACTCCACGACTTTTGCGAAAATCGCGAGCGCCTCGAAATCAGGGAGTTTTGCCATCAGGGCCGTCCAATTGGGGCATCCACGGAAACAATGCGTTTCAACAGTTTCTATTTCTATACCACAGACGGAGGCTTATCCAAGGGTCATCAGACATTCAGGACGCCCACACAGGGATAAACCAAATGATCGAACTCAGACCTTTCAACAAGCTCGGCGGCGCCGATCACGGTTGGCTAAAAGCAAAACATCATTTCTCCTTCGCCAGCCATTATGACCCCGACAACATGGGCCATGGCTCTTTAAGGGTGTGGAACGACGACGAGATCGCGCCCAACACCGGCTTTCCCGCCCATCCCCACGCCAACATGGAGATCATCACCTATGTGCGCGAAGGCGCGATCACCCATCAGGACAGCCTCGGCAATCAGGGCCGTACTGAAGCGGGCGACGTGCAGGTGATGAGCGCCGGCAGCGGCATCCGCCACTCCGAGTACAATCTGGAACCGACCAGGACGCGGATCTTCCAGATCTGGATCGAGCCGACGCAGCACGGCGGACAGCCGACCTGGGGCTCGAAGCCGTTTCCGAAAGCGGATCGCTCCGGCAAGCTCGTGACCATCGCGAGTGGGATCGAAGGCGACACCGACGCGCTACCGATCCGCGCCGATGCGCGGGTGCTCGCCACCACGCTCAAGGCCGGCGAGAGCGCGGAGTACGCACCAGAGAAGGCGCGGCATCTTTACCTCGTGCCCGCGGCAGGTTCAGTCGAGATCAACGGCGTGCGCGTCAACGCCCGCGACGGCGCCGCGATCCGCGACGAGGACCGGCTGAAGATCACCGCGCTCGAGGACACCGAGCTCGTGCTCGTCGACGCGGCGTAAACGCTCCAATCAACCAATCATCTCATCCCCCCAACGGAGACCACCATGACCAAAGTTCTCGTCCTCTATTATTCCGCCTATGGCCACATCGAAGCGATGGCCAACGCCGTCGCCGAAGGCGCGCGCGAGGCGGGCGCCACCGTCGACGTCAAGCGCGTGCCGGAGTTGGTGCCGGCCGAGGTCGCCAAGGCTTCGTATTACAAGCTCGATCAGGCCGCTCCCGTGGCTGAGATCGGCGATCTCGCCAATTACGACGCGATCATCGTCGGCACCGGCACCCGCTTCGGCCGCATGGCCTCGCAGATGGCGAACTTCCTCGATCAGGCCGGCGGGCTCTGGGCCAAGGGCGCGCTGCACGGCAAGGTCGGCGGTGCCTTCACGTCGACTGCGACCCAGCATGGCGGCCAGGAGACGACGCTATTCTCGATCATCACCAACCTCCTGCATTTCGGCATGGTCGTGGTCGGCATGAACTACGGCTTCGCCGGCCAGATGAAGCTCGACGAGGTCACCGGCGGCGCACCCTACGGCGCCACCACGATCACCGGCGGCGACGGCAGCCGCCAGCCCAGCGCCAACGAGCTCGCCGGCGCGCGCTATCAGGGACGCCAGATCGCGGAGACCGCCAGGAAGCTCCATGGCTGAGCTCCATGGCTGATCGGTAGCGCCGATGCGTCGCGGCATTCCCGTTCGGGAGTGCCGCTTCAGCGTGTCCCCTTGCCCATGGCGCGCGCCGCAAGGGCGGCCGCCGCGGGATGGCGGCGCAGGCCCTGCGCGGCATGGTCGCGCCACGCAAAGGGAGCGCCGCGCCAGGACAGCGCGATGCTGACGTCGGTCAGCGGCACCCTCTCGGCGCCAAAGCGCCGCTTGTAGTCTTGATTGCCGATGCTGAGGTCGAAGCGGCGCACGCCCTCCGCATGCAACGCCGCCATCGTGCGCTCGGCGACGAGCAGCCCCGGCGAGCAGCTCGACCATGGATTGCCGGCGTGGCTGATGCGCAGAAGGTAATAGGTCGCGCCGGATCTGACGCCGAACGCGGTGGCAACGGTACCCTTATCGCAGACGAGCGCCGTGACGACGGCATAGCCGTCCGCGACGCCCTGGCGGGCGACCTCGCGGTAAAACCGGGCATGGGCGTCGTCGTTGAGGACGAACCGCGAGCCGAGCTGGCGCATGCGCGCCTGCTGCTGGACATCCATCACGTCAAGAAGCTCATGCGCGCGCGCAACGTCCGCGGCGATCTCGAACCGCGCGCCTTCGTGCCGGCTGAAGACGCGCCAGCAACGCGGCATCTGCATGCGCTTGATCGACGCTTGATAGTTCTCATAGTCGTCGCCCATCAGCACGACATTGCCGTTGAGCGACGAGGAGCCGATCCGCCCGAGCAACACCAGCGGATTCGGCTTGCCGCCGACCTGGGCCGGCATCTTCCTCAGGCGGAGCAGGTCGAAGCGGTCCGGCAAGGCGCGCAATGCCTCAACCAGGGCTCCGCCGATCGCATCCATCGCCGCCGCGTCCAACGCGGCATCGAGCGCCAGGATCGGCGCGTTGTTGTCGGAGACGCCGAGATCGGCGAATTCGACGATGCGGATGCCGCGCCTGATGTGGCTGACCATCGGCACTAGCGCGATGTCCCTGCCGGTGGTGGCATCCGAGATCATCGCGATCAGCGGCGCAAAATCGTGAAACGCCTGATACCATGCATCGAGCCAGTAGCCATGCTGGAATGCGGTGCGATGCCCGGCGTTCAGACGCGACGCGGCCTGCCGCCAGTCACGCACGAAATCGACGGCGATTTTCGACGTGCTGGACACAAGACCATCTGGTTGCTCGACGCTGAGGAACGTCATCTGCGAGGCATACGATTACTGAATGTTTCGAGATAGATTATGTTTTGTCGCACACCACAAGAGACCTAGCCGCTTATCGTTAAGCCGATGCCACCATCGCCTCGACTGCGACAAGCTGTCAGAGCTCCGGTTCCAGCTGCTCGACGCATTGGAACCTGGCGAGGAAATGCAGGCCGGCCACGGCGAGCGCGAACATGAACCAGATCGGATTCTGCCGTTCGAGCAGGAAGGTCTCGGTCGCGCCGTAGTACAGGCCGAACAGCCACACGGTCAGCAACAGCTTTGCCAGCGCCCCACTGCGATTGTGGGTCTGGGCTGACTGGAAATTGCCGAGAGGTGCGAGCACGAAGACGAGTATCACGAGCAGCAGCCCCGGCAGACCGATGGTGACCGCGAGGTCGAGATAGCTGTTGTGGCTATGCGCCGCCGACGTCGCCCATTCGGCGCCCTGGGCGGTCTGCCGCGCCGTGACATCATCCCAGAAGGCCGCATAGCCATGACCGATGATCGGCTTCTCGGTAACGGCCGCGAGCGCGAACTCCCAGATCGCGGAGCGGCCGGTGAAGGTCGGATCGAGCGGCAGCAAGCGCGTCATCGCCCCCAACGCCGGGCTCATGACACTGCCGACCGTCAGCAGGTTCATCACGATCAGCGGCACGAAGCAGATGATCCGCTTCAGCCACAGGCCGGGGGTGACATAGACCAGCGACGCGAGCGCGTAGATCGCAAGGCACAGCACCGACGACGTCTTGCCGCCGGTGAAGATCAGGAAGATGCCGGCCAGCGCGGCGATCGCCGGTCCCATCACGAACGAGCCGACGGCGGACAGGTAGATGCCGACATAGACCAGGATGGTCATCACGGGTGAGGCGATGTTCTTGTGACCAAAGCTGCCGCGCCAGTCGCCGGCAAGCTGCGGCTCGCTGATATCAAGCGCGGTGTGGATCGAATAGTGCGGCGCGAGGAAGACGCCGAGATAGCAGAGCGCGAGCAGCACCAGCGCAGCGACACCCAGGCACAGGTTGAAGCTGCGCTGCGTCGGCGGCAGCAATGGCAGCAGGACGGCGAGCGACGTCACGCTGGCGGCGAGCACAAAACGCTGGATCGAAACACCTGGGCTTTCGGAGAGGACGATGTTGATCAGCAGCCAGCCTACGAGGCAGAGATGAAGCGGCGTCACCAGGGTCTTCAGCGCGGGCGCATCCGTGATGGCGACGAACAGCACCGCAACCGCAGCGAGGAGACCCCAGGAAACATAGGCCAGCGCCATTCGTCCGCCGACGACGGTGGTGACATCGGGATTGCGCAGGTCCGGAAAGGGATCGAGCGTCACCAGCACCAGCAGCAGCGAGGCGACGGCGACGAGGCAGCGCGCCGCCTGCACGGCATTCAGCTCCGCAAGGCCGTCGCGGAAGGCGCGGCCCAACGATCGGGCCTCGATGTCGGTGATGTCGGCGGCGCTGCGGTCCATGGTTCAAGACATTTGGTGACGCCGGGGAAGCTCAAGGTCGTGGCTTAACCCCATCGAGCGTCCATCGACCGGGCCACCGGAGGCCTGCGACGCCGCCGGCTGCCGCACGATGCTCCGCGCGATCTCGTAATATTGCAGCGCCCGTTGCTCCAGCGTGAGGCTGTCCAGGACATAGCCGCGCGGATCAAACACGCCCGCAGCGCACCCTTCCCAGAAGTTTTCCCAGCCCGCGTCGAATCCCGCGACGTCGACGAATTTGGCCCCGCAGCGCTCATCCCAATACGGCACCGACGACACCGGCGCGAACTGCACACGGTGCGGATAGTAATCGGGGTCTCGCCACGGGCCGCCCGGATCCCAGGCGAACACCGGCACGCCGCAAGACAAGGCCTGCTGATAGGCGATGCCCTGGCTCTCGTTCTGGCACAGGAAGATCATCGCGCGCGAACGCGCCAGCGCGGCCTGATACTCTTCCTCCTTATAGCTGCCATAACGCAGCTCCGTGAACGAGCGGCCGTCCTTCAGGAGCCGGGCGCGGACGGGATCGATCAGCTCCGGCGCATAGCGCTCGCGGTCCCAGTAGACCTTGTCGTAGATCAGCACGTCGACCGCCTTTTGCGCGACGTGCGACGGCGCCCAGAGATCGGTGTCGATGCCGACCGGCCAGGCCTCCGTCTCGGGCCAGTACGGCCGGTACATGTCAACGTACCAGGGGCCGGGTACCACGACCTTCTTCACCGGCAGACGCTTGAACAAATCAGGGTCGTCGAGCGGATGATTGTGGGCGGCGACGCCGAGCAGGATCGGGTTCTTCCACGCGAACTTGTCGAGCAGGAAGGTGCGGCCGATGATGCAGGCGAGCTCGTCGGGATGCCGCGCGATGTAGCCGTAATCGTTGACGCGATAGCGGATCCCGAGCCGGTCGAGTCCCGCGCAGAGATTGAGGAACACGCGAAGCTGACCGCTCATGCGCGGCTCGCCGAGCAGCAAGCGGCGCGCCATGCGCCGCAGATGCCGATCGCCGGGAAACCAGCGGTCGTCCTTGTCCTCATAGAAGAGGTTGAGGATCATCGCATCTGGGTCGTGTTCGAAGGTCTTTGCGGGCACTGGATCCATCCGCGGCAGCCGGATGCGCATTCTCGCATGGGAGCGGCTGTCGCTCTCTTCCAAATTTGCCACAGGCTTAATGCCAGCGGCTTAACGCTAACTGACGAAACCAGCGCCGCGCACGGCTTCCCGGCAACGATCTGGCTGTAATGCGAGTATCATTCGCGGGGCCTGCACATGCTGCGATCGATCGCATCATCCATTCAGCAGATGCGCCCTGGTTAACAGACTCTTAAAGGCGAGCCGTGGCTCAGATCACCGCCGAAGACGTTCTCGACTTGCAGGCCACCACGCGCCTCGTTCCGGCGGTTCGCCAGCCGCTGCCGTCGAGCACGACGGTGTCCGTGGTCATTCCCGCCAAGAACGTTGCGGCCTATGTCGGCGAAACCCTCGCCAGCGCACTGGCGCAGGGCGAGGTGGGCGAAGTGATCGTCGTGGACGACGGCTCGACCGACAACACCGCCGCCATCGTCCGCGGCATCCGCGATCCGCGGCTGCGTCTGATCACGAATGATTCCGCCGGCGTGTCGGCAGCGCGCAATCTCGGTGCGCGATATGCCCGCGGCGACTGGCTGCTGTTCCTCGATGCCGACGACCGCCTCCGCCCCGGCGCAGTGGCGGCGCTGCTGGCGGCGGCACGCGGGGCGCCGCGGGCGGTGCTCGTCTACGGCGATTACAACACGATCGACAGCGAGGGACACCAGATCGGCCGGCGCGGCCTGCTGAAGGGGCGCCGGAAGCCGTCCGGCGACGTGCTGACGCGGCTCGCCGCCGGCAATTTCATCGTCAATGGCGGCATCGCGCTCGCGCGCGCCGAGGCTTTCCGTGCCATCGGCGGCTTCGACGCCTCGCTCAGATATTGCGAGGATTGGCATTGCTGGTGCCGCCTGGCCGCGATCGGCGAGTTCGAATTCGCGCCGAAACTGCTGCTCGATTATCGCCTGCACACCGCCAACACCATGAATGCCGCGGTGCGGACGCCGAAGGATTTCTTCCCGGCCATCGCGCGGGTATTCGACGACGGGCTGATCCTGGCACGGCTGCCCGAGGGCACGGCGGCCGGACTGCGCCTCGCCGCCGAACTTCATCTCATCACCTACTCGGCGATGCAGGCGGTGCGCTTCGGCCGATATCGCCAGGCCTTCTTCTATCTCGGAATGGTCGGCCGGCGCTCGCTCAAGGCGTTGCCGCGCGCCGCGGCCAGGACCGCCCTCGCACGCTTCGGCATCTGATCGTCACGACACGATCTTCGAGGCCTCATAGGGTTTTGGCTCGATCCCGAACGCCGCGAGCATCGAGCCGAGCGCGACCATCACCGGATGCATCGCCACGACGGCCTTCGACGACGTCAACAGACCTGCGGACCGAACCAGCGAGAGCGGCAGCCGCCCGAGCATCTGTACGAACACCCGCGCTCGGGCCGCCGCGCTCTGCGCGGCCTTGTGCTGCACGCGATAATTGATTGCGCCGATGCGCAGGCCACGCTTGGCGATCCAGCCGAGGCTGGTGCGGCTTTGCGGCACGGTCTCGGTGATGACCGCCTCCGCCGTCCAGTGGAAGATCATGCCGGCATCGCGGCACCGCACGAAGAAGTCGCAATCGCCGCCGCCGAGGAAGTTGAAGCGCAGGTCGAATGCGGGACGATCGAACCGCTCGAAGGCGGACCGTGTGATCAGACAATTGCCGCAGCCGTAGATCAGCGGCACCGCGCCGGAATAGTCGTAGGCGGGACGGAAGGCGGGATGACGCGAAAGCCACGGCTTGCTGTCGTCGTCGAACATCGGCAGCACCGGCCCGCCGACCACGTCGGCGCCGGTCGCCTCCGCGGTGCGGACCATCAGCTCGAGCCAGTCCGGCGAGGCGATCTCGTCGTCGTCGATCATCAGGAAGCGGGTCGCGGCGGAAAACAGCGCCTGCGCCGTCTCGAACGCAGCGTTGATGGCCTGGCAATTGCCCTGGCGCTTCTCGACGAGGCAGACGCCCTGCAGCCTGCCGGCCGCCAGGAATTCCGCAGCAACCGGCGCGCTTTCGCGCTGCGCGGCATCGTTCTCGACCATGACGACGGCAAAGGAACGTGGGGTCCGCTGGTTCGCAAGCGACTCCAGCGTCAATCGCAGATGCTGCGGACGGCGGAAGCAGGGAATGCAGACGACGATACCGACCGACAGGTCGATGACCCCGGAGCTCGCCACGATCTCCCGGTTGGGATCGCGCACGGCATCCGAGATGCGCGTGGCGGACAGGTCTGTCGGGATCAATGTCATGACGTTCTAGATGTCCGAGATATGTTGAAAAAGCCCTGCTTCATTCGTACGTCCCGCAACGGCGCATCGTCGCGGGACAGATGCGTCCCAAAACGAACGGCCAGTTGAAGGGGCGCGCCTGTGCCTAGCCCCGGTCTCCCGGCCGTCCTGAAACAACATCATGCGTTTAACCGCATTCGCCGGTTTCTCCCGCGACATCATGCGCGCGTGATACTGCAAGTCGCGGTCCATGCGCCGACGACGACCCAACATGAACAATGCCGTAGTTAATGCGCATGCGCATTAACCCGCCCCTAAGCACTGCGACCGGTGAGACGGCGCGGCATCGGATTTGCTCTTCGGGCTCGCGATATTTTTCCTGTAAATTTGAATAGAACAAGCGCGGTCCAAAAACATGAACAAGCCAGCCACAATCGATTTTGCGACAGCCACGGCGATCCAGATCCCCGCGGCGGCTGCACCCGTCCAGGCGCTTCACGATCTCGTCCCGGGCGAAGCCCGCGACAGCCTGCTCGCCGTTCACGACGTGCTACGCCGCGAACTGCCGCAGGGCCAACTCGCCATATATGAAGCCGGCGGCGGCTCGTGCAGCGTCCTGCCGCCGGAATTGCCGAACCGCAGCAAGGTCACCGTCGTCGACATCGACGAGGACCAGGTCCGCAACAACACTTACGCGGACGAGGCGATCCTCGGCGACGTGCAGACCTACCGTTTCGGACACGAGACCTTCGATCTCGTGATCTGCTACAACGTGATCGAGCATCTGCCCCATGTCGACGCCGCGCTCCTGAACTTCCGCGATGCGCTCAAGCGCGGCGGCTTGATCCTGATCGGCGCGCCCAATCCCCGCTCGCTGTCTGGCGTCGTCACCAAATATTCGCCGCACTGGTTCCACGTCTGGTTCTACCGGCACATCCGCGGCATCAAGGATGCCGGACTGCCCGGGGAGCCGCCATTCCCGACCTTCTTCCATCCGCTGGTGACGCTGCCCCGGCTCGAAGCCTTCGCGGCTGCCAACGGCCTTGAGATGATCTACCGCCGCGAGGTCGAAAGTCCGCGCTATCCCGAGATGCGCCGGCGCAAGCCGCTGTTCGCGGCGCTCGTGGACGCCGGCGCGGCCGTGCTGAATACCATGCTTTCGCGTGGGACCGACGTCCGTCGCGGCGACTATCACGTCATCCTGCGGAAGAGCTGACGATCATGGCGCGCGCGCGGCCCATTGCAGAGCAAGCCGAGCCTCGCAGCCATGCCGTGCGCGGTAACGAACCGTTAATCTCCAGGGAGCCCCGGCATCGCCGGCGTCACGAGGACGCACCGCGGAGTGGCAAGCGCTTAAACGCTTTGTTTGCCATTTCGGTGAATAGTCCCTCAGTGAGTATGGTTAATTTTCCCTGTTGCGTTGATTGGGCACCTATATCCCGGGTGCATGGCAAGAAGCGAAGAGTAACCCCTCAGCCTGCGGCATTTGGAATGAAAGCTGGGGATCATGCTTGACTATAACCAGCCAATAGATCGGGCGAAATCCGAGCCCCCGCAACAGAGGTCTCAGGCCGGCTTCAACGTGCTGGAGCTCGCCAATCTGCTCTGGCGGCGGAAGATCGCGATTGCCGCGGCTGCCCTGCTCGGCGCGACGCTTGCCGTCACCGTGGGCAAGAGCCTGACGCCCCGCTACACCGCCACCGCCCAGCTCTATGTCGATCCGCGCGAGCTTCAGCTCGTCGACCGCGAGCTCACGCCGCGCGCGCAGGACGTCTCCGGCATGTCCATGGTGGTGGAGAGCCAGGCGCGCTTGATCACCTCCAACAGCGTCCTGCTCAAGGTGATCCAGCAGGCCGGTCTCGACAAGGATCCGGAATTCGGCGGCGGCGACGGCAAGAGCCTGATGTCGTCGCTGCTCGGCCTGATCGGCCTGCAGCCCCGCGCGCCCTCCGCTGCGGAGACGAAGGAAGTGCAGCTTGGGGCGCTCGACGCGCTGAACCGGCACATCACGGTCCGCAAGACCGAGAAGAGCTTCATCGTCGACATCGAGGTCTGGTCGACCGATCCGGCGAAAGCGGCGATGCTCGCCAACACGCTGACCAATGCCTACCTCACCGAATCCCGCAACTCGCAGGCCTCGGCCGCACGGCGTGCCACCAACGATCTCTCCGGCCGCCTCAAGGAGCTGCGCGAGCGGCTGCGCAGCGCCGAGACCACGCTCGCCACCTACAAGGCCCAGAACAATTTCGTCGGCACCCAGGACGCGCTGATCAGCGATCAGCAGCTCTCAGCCAGCAACCAGCGGCTTTCCGCGGCTCGCGCGGCGACGATGGACGCGCAGGCGCGGCTCGACCAGATCGAGGCGAGCCGCCGTACCGCTGCCGATGCCGGCGCAAATTCGGAGGCGCTGCAATCGCCGACCATCGCGAATTT
The DNA here is from genome assembly GCF_036247985.1 of Bradyrhizobium sp. TM239. NCBI lineage: Bacteria > Pseudomonadati > Pseudomonadota > Alphaproteobacteria > Hyphomicrobiales > Nitrobacteraceae > Bradyrhizobium > Bradyrhizobium sp. TM239. Next base: position 580,014 of record NZ_BTIR01000001.1, read on the forward strand.
GCGCGCGCAATATGCCGACGCGCGAAAGAGATATGCTGAGCAGGCCGGCGAGCTCGGGCCGCGCCATCCGGCGCTGCGCCAGACCGAGAAGCAGGTCGAGGACCTCAAGCGCACCATCAACGAAGAGATCGACCGCTTCGCGCAGTCCGCCAAGAACGATCTGACGCGCGCCCGCGACTTCGAGGCCTCGCTCAACCGGGCGCTGGAAGCGCAGAAGCGGCAGAGCGTCCAGCTCAGCCAGGCCGCCGTGCGCCTGCGCGAGCTCGAGCGCGAGGCCGATGCCAGCCGCGACGTCTACCAATCCTTCCTCAAGCGCTCGCGCGAGACCGAGGAGCAGGAGACGCTGAACACCTCGGCGGCCCGCGTCATCGGCGAAGCGACGGTACCGCAGCGGCGCTCGTTCCCGCCCGCCATGAGCCTGTTCGCCATGATCGGCTTCATCTTCGGCGCGTTCGCGGCGTCGAGCTGGTTCGCCGCGGCCGAACTCCTGCTCGTCGGCGCACCGGCGCCCGCATCGGCCCGCCGTGAGCGCAAGCCGGTACCGGAGAGAACGCGCACGCCCGAGGTCTTGCCGGCTCCGGAAGCTCCGCAGCCCCCGCAGGTTTCGCGACCTCAGGAAGTGGCGCAGGTCCTGCCCGAACTTGCCGCGCCATCGCTGCAGCCTGAGATGGTCGAAAAGCCCCTGATCGAAAAGCCGCTGATTGCGCGCCTCCAGGAGGCCGACGTCATCCACACGCTCGGAGCCATTCTCGCCACCGGCGGCGGCGTCGACCTCACCCGGCTGGGCTGGCCGACGTTGCGGCCCGGCTTTCCCCTGACGCGGCTGCTCAACGCCTGGCGCGATATGCGAACGGCCGTGGCCCGGCGCACCGGCGACAAGGCGATGCCGGTCATCGCGCTCGTCGGCGCCGACGAGACCAGCGGACGCAGCGTGATCGCGCTGAATTTCGCGCTCGCGGCCGCGCGCGACGGTGCCCGCGTGCTGATGATCGATGCCGACCATCAGGCCCACGCGCTCTCGAACAGGGTCAGCCGCCCCGGCAAGAGCGAGCCGAGCAGGCTCGGCTGGCTCTCGATCGGCAGCAAGGCCGCACGCGAGATCAAGACGGTCAACGGCATTTCGGTGCTGCCGGTCGGCGAGAGTGACGCCGGAAAGGCTGCCGACGCGATCCGCAAGGCGATTGCGCAGGCGCGTTCCGCAGGCGGCTATGACCTCGTGATCCTGGACGGCCCGGCGATGCCGCTCTCGGCCAGCGGCCGCAAGCTGCTCGACGACACCGACGCGCTGGTGGCGGTGCTGCCGACCAGCCTCGACATCAACGACAGCCTGGAAGAGATCCTGACCGCGCTGGGCCGCGCCGAGCGCAAGCTCGTCGGCGTCGTGCTGGACGAGCTCACCCCGGCACTCCAAACGCGCCAGCGAGGCAGACAATATGCTTGAGCGTCGCGTCAACCTCGACGGACGGGCGGCAACGGCCGACGTGCCGCGAATCACCGTCGGCGGCCTCCGCATGGCCGCGATCGATCTGGAAGCGACCGCCGATTTCATGATCGAAGCGACCGATCCGGACAATCGCATCGGCCGCCCGTTATTCCTGACCTCGGCCAATGGCGAGGTGCTGGCGCGCTGCTCGACGGAACCGCAGACCGAGCGCCTGTTCCGCGCCGCCGACCTGATCAACGCCGACGGCCAGCCGCTGGTGGCGGCCTCGAGGCTGCAATCATGGTTTCCCCTGCCCGAGCGCGTCGCGACCACGGACCTGTTCCACGTCGTCGCGCGCAAGGCGGAAGCGGTCGGCCGCACCTTCTACATGTTCGGCGCCAGCGAGGCCGAAAACATCGTGGCCGTCGAGAACGTCCAGAAGCTGTATCCGGACCTCAAGATCATCGGGCGCAGCCATGGCTATCTGCGAGGCGAGGCGCTGCGCGCCAAGGTCGAGGAAATCAACGCGCTTGCGCCGGACTATCTGTGGGTCGCGCTCGGCGTGCCCAACGAGCAGGCATTCGTGGAAGAGTTCACGCCGCACCTGACCAATGTGGGCGTTATCAAGACATCAGGCGGGCTGTTCAATTTTTTATCGGGCAGCCGTTCCCGCGCGCCACAATGGATGCAGAAGGTCGGACTCGAATGGGCCTGGCGCACCTTGCTCGAGCCGCGCCGCCTGTTCTGGCGCTATTTGACCACCAACCCCCGCGCGCTCTATCTTCTCTTCAGCCGCAACAAACCCCTCCGCTAAGAGAAGAGCAGAAGACGACATGACCGACCGACCGACTGTCCTCGTCACTGGGGGCGCGGGCTATATTGGCTCGCATGCCTGCCGCGCATTGACCGCCGCCGGCTATCAGCCCGTCGTTTATGACAATCTCTCGACAGGTCATCGCAGCTTCGTTGCCGGTCCCCTGGTGACGGGCGATCTGCTCGACGGCACGGCGCTGGCACGCGCCTTCGCCGATCACAAAATCACGGCAGTGATGCATTTCGCGGCGGCGAGCCTGGTCGGCGAGTCCATGACCGATCCGCAGAAATACTACATCAACAACGTACAGGGCACGCTGTCGCTGTTGCAGGCGATGCGCAACGCCGGCTGCCATCGCATCGTGTTCTCCTCGACCGGCGCCGTCTACGGCAATGCCGATTCCAAGGAGCTGCCGGAAGACTTTCCCTGCGCACCGATCAACCCCTATGGCGCGTCGAAATGGATGATCGAGCGGATGCTCGCCGATTACCGCGCGGCCTACGGCTTCGGCGCGTTCTGCCTGCGTTACTTCAACGCCAGCGGCGCCGATCCGGCCGGCGGCATCGGCGAGCTGCGCGACAATGAAACCCACCTCATTCCCCGCGCCATGATGGCGCTGCAGGGCCATGTCGACTTCGCAGTGTTCGGCGACGATTACGACACGCCCGACGGAACCGCGATCCGCGATTATATCCACGTCACCGACCTCGCCGCGGCGCATGTCGCGGCCCTGAAGCTCCTGGAAGAGGGGCATGCCGGCGGCAGCTTCAATCTCGGCACCGGCTCCGGCTTTTCCGTGCGCGAGATCCTGAACGCGATCAGGCAGGAGACCGGCCGCGAGGTGCCGCATACCATCAAGCCGCGCCGCGCCGGCGATCCCACTTATCTGGTCGCGGATCCTTCCGCTGCGAGAAAGGTGCTGAACTTCGTGCCGCGTCATTCCGACCTGGCGACGGTCATCCGCACCGCCTGGGCCTGGCACCAGAAGGCGCATCCGCTCAGACAGCGTTAGGCAATCGGGGCGCCCGCGCCTTGCTCGACGGAGGCATGAACGGCTAGACTGGGCCTTCGCTGCCGGCGACGATGCCGGCATGCATGGCTCGGCGATTGCGCGAGCCGATTTTTCCGAGCGTCAGGCCACGATCACGTCGACGCGTCGGCCTTTCATCGGTCGCGGCCCCCTGGGAGCATGGAACGAATGCATCAGGCCGCACGCCTGGAGTTCGAACGCGTGATGGCAGAGTTTGCCCGCTGGCACATTGTGCCCGCGGACGAGCGCTCGCCTGCGCCCGCCTGGTGGTGGGGACCCGCGATGGCAGTGTTCGATGACCGGGAGCCGATGAGCTGCGCATGCTGCGCCGAACTCGGTTTGAACGAGGGCGCGAGCTTCGCCGAGGGCGCGCACACGATTCTCGCGCTGTTCGTCGAACAGACATCGCTGACGGGACCGCAGGATTTTCCGAGCAAGGCCGAGGGCGGGGAACACGACGCCCGCGAGCTGCACCCGCAGCCGTCAGACGACAGCGCGTTTCAGCCGTGACGCTGCAGCTTCCATGGCCGCAACGTCCGGCTCCGGCTGGAGCGGCGGGGCGATAGGCAGGACCATCGGCCGCAACAGCGCGGCCATCTGCTTGGCTGGCAGCGGCTTCGAGATCAGGAAGCCCTGCATCTCGTCGCAGCCATGGGTGCGCAGGAATGCCTCCTGCTCGGCGTTCTCGACGCCTTCGGCGACGACAGTCATGCCGAGCGCCTTGCCCATGCTGATGATGGCCTGTGCGATCGCCTGGTCTTCCGAATCCTGCGGCAGGTCCCGTACGAAGGAGCGGTCGATCTTGATCGTGTCGATCGGGAAGTGCTTCATCAGCGACATCGACGAATAGCCGGTGCCGAAATCGTCGATGGCGAGGCGGATGCCGCGGCTCTGGATGGCATCGAGCACCTTGAGCGCGCGGCCGACATTGCGCATCATCATGCTCTCGGTGACCTCGAGCTGGAGCAGCACCGGCGACATGCCGCTGGCCGCCAGCGCCTCGTCGACGTCCTGCAACAGATGCTCGTCGGCGAACTGCCGCGGCGACAGGTTGACCGCCATCGACAACGGCAACAGGCCGCGGCGCTGCCACGCCATGGCCTGCGCGCAGGCTTCCCTCAGCACCCAGCGGCCGATCGGCACGATCAGGCCGGTCTCCTCCGCGAGCGGGATGAACTGAGCCGGCGAGATGTTGCCGAGATCAGGATGCGCCCAGCGCAGCAGGGCTTCCACGCCGGTGATCTGGCCGGTCGCCATGTCGACCTTGGGCTGGTAATTCAGCGAGAACTGCTCGCGCTCCAGCGCGCGGCGCAGCGCACTCTCCAGCGACAGCCGCTCGATCGACTGCGTCGTCACTTCCTTGGAGAAGAAGCGGTAGCCGTTCTTGCCGTCCTCCTTGGCGAGATACATCGCCATGTCGGCGTTCTTGGTCAGGGTCTGCGCATCGGAGCCGTTGGCCGGATACATCGCGATACCGATCGAGGCCGTGGTATGACACTCGTGTCCGGCCAGCTCCATGGGCTCGGCGAGAGCCGCGAGCAGTCCGGTCGCGATGCGCTGGACGTCGTCGATCTCGCCGCACTGGTCGAGGATCACCACGAACTCGTCGCCGCCGAGGCGGGCCACCACGTCGCTCTCCCGCAGCGCCCCGCGTAAGCGGTTGGCGACTTCGAGCAGGAGCAGGTCGCCGGCCTCATGGCCCAGCGAATCGTTGATGACCTTGAAGCGGTCGAGATCGATGAACAGCACCGCGAAACGGTGATCGTGACGCTCCGCCGTGTCGATCGCCTCGCGCAAAAGCCCGTTGAAGGTCTCGCGGTTCGGAAGGTCCGTCAGGCTGTCATGCGAGGCCAGGTACTCGATCCGCTCGTCCGCCTCGTTCTTGGCGTCGGCGCGATCGAAATTCTCCATCGCAAAGGACACGTTGTCGGCCAGACGCTGCAACAGCTCGACGAACTCGGCCGTGAAGGTCGCCGGCTCGGTCGACATGTAGATCATGACGCCGACGGCCTGGTCGTGCACGATGAGCGGAAATGCCGCGCCGGACCGCGCGCCGTCGCCGCGGACGACGGCATGGAAGGCGCTTACGCGCTGGTCGTTGAGATAGTCGTTGCTGATGCAGGGCTGGCGCGTGCGGAACGCCGTGCCGCTCATTCCGCGTCCTTCGGGCCGCTCGGGATCGACGGAGAGGCGGACGTTCCGCGTGGTGTCGGCGGACGGGCCTGCGCTCGCCGCGATCTCCAGCTGGTCGCTGTCGGCCCTGGCCAGCGCGATGGTCGTCGACGTGAACTTGGCACCGTTCGAGGCGGCAAGGCAGACGAGGTCGAACAGCTCGGCGCGCGACTTCGCCCGCATGATCGCCTCGTTGGTCGCGCTCAGAGCCGCGAACATCCGCGTCAGGCGCTCCTTCTGCGCCTCGGTGCGGGCCTTTTCCTCGGCTCGGTCGAAATTGTCGAGCGCGAAGGAGACGTTTTCGGCAAGGCGTCCGAGCAGCTCGACCAGATCGGGCGTGAATGTGTTCTCCTCGGGTGCAAGGAAAAGCAGGATGCCGATCGGTTCCTGACCGGCCTTTAGAAGCGGGAAGCTGGCGGCGGCCCGCGTTCCATCCTCGATCGCCTTCGTCCGCCAATATGCCGACCGCGGCTCGTTCAGATAGTCGTTCATGACGCTGGGCTGGCGGGTCCGGAGCGAAGTACCGATGATTCCCTCGCCTTCGGGATGGTCGACGGAAATGCGACAGGTCCGTCCAACCATTTGCTGCTGCAGGCGACCCTTCACCGCGACGACGCGAACGAGTTCGTTTTCCTCGTCGATGATACCGATCGTTGCCGACGCGAACACGTCGCCGAGGATAGCTGCCTGGCACGCGGCCTCGAACAGGTCCTCGCGCGTCTTGGCGCGCATGATCGCTTCGTTGGTTGCGCTGAGCGCTTCGAACATTCCGGTCAGGCGATTGCGCTGCTTGTCCACTTGCGCCTTCTCCCCGGCGCGATCGAAGCTTTCCAGCGCGAAGGCGACATTGGCCTGGAGCTTGCGCAGCAATTCGACGAATTCGTCCGTGAAGGTGCCGCACTCCGGAGAGTTGAACAGGAACACGCCTTCGACCCGGTCGCCGTTGAAGAGCGGCAACGCCGCGGAGGACGCGATCCCGTTGCGGCGGGCGCTGGCGTGCCACGGCGCGATGCGCTCGTCGGCGAGCACGTCGTTGCTGACCGCGGGCTGGCGCGTGCGGAACGCCGTGCCCGTCAGTCCGCGCCCCTCCGGCACTTCTTCGGAGATCGAGAATTTGAAGTTACGAACCTGGTCGGCGTTGGGCCCGTAACAGGCGACGACACGCAGCAGCTCGGCGTCGCGGTCGACCAGCGCGATGGTGGCCGAGGTGAACTTGGCGCCCTTCGCGGTCGCCTCGCAGACGAGGTCGAACAGCTCGGCGCGCGTCCGCGCGCGCAGGATCGCCTCGTTGGTGGCACTGAGCGCCGCATACATGCGCGCCAGACGTTCTTCCTCCGCGGCGATTCTGGCCTTCTCGGACTCCCGGTGAAAATTCTCGATCGCGAACGAGACGTTCTCCGCCATGCGCAGCAAGAGCGCAACGACCTCCTCGTCCTTCGCCCATGACTTGCTGATGAAGAACAGGACGACGCCGACGCTCTTGCCGAACTTGACCAGCGGAGCCGCAACGCAGGCTGCGACCCCCGCGTTGACATTGGCCTGCTCCCACAGCGTTCCCTTGGTGCGGCTCGCGAGGTCGTCCTCGACAAAGGGCTTTTGGCTGCGGAAGACGTTGCCGGAGATGCCGCGGCCATAGGGATTGGCGGCATCGACGGAATAATTGGTCTGGGCAACGAGCTCCAGATTCTGGCCAGTGCCGGCAACTGGCTTCAGCCAGTGGGACTCCTGCTCCTTCAGCAGGACGATCGTCGCCAGCGACTTGCCGCCGTGGACGGAGGCGTCGCACACGAGCTGGTACAGCTCCTGCTCGGTCTTGGCGCGCAGAATGGCCTCGTTGGTGGCGCTGATGGCGCCGAACATGCGGTTGAGCCGCCGCGCCGCCCGCTCGCTGGTCTGCTGTGCGGTCTCGCGCGCGAAATTGTCCAGCGCATAGGATATGTTGGCCGACATGCGCTCGAACAGCGAGACCATCTGGTCGTTCAGCGAATTCGGCTCGCTGCGGGTCACATACAGCACTCCGACGCTGCGGCCGTTGCAGAGCAGCGGTAGCGCCGCAGCCGCGCCGATATGGGCCGTGGCCGCCCCCGCACGCCACGCCAGCGAGCGCGGATCATTGAGATAATCGTTGCTGATGCACAGTTTCTGATCGCGAAACGCCTCGCCCCCGACGCCCGATCCTTCGGGCGTGCCGGCTTCGGTGGTGATCAGGATCGAGCGCAGTCGCGGGATGTCGTCGCCGCAGCCGGCCGCAAATCGCAACCGCCGGCCGTCCGGTTCGACCAGGAACACGGCGACGGCCAAGAAATCCCCGCTCGAAAACCCGGCGTCGCAGACCTTCTGGTACAGCTCGTCCGGCGATTTCGCATAGAGAATCGCTTCGTTGATGGCGCTCAACGCCGCAAAGGTGCGCGCGAGTGTCGTCGGCACGATCTCAGCTCCCGGGCATTTCTGCCTATTTCTCCCGGGTGCCTTTATGAGGGGCCATCGCCTAAGTGGTCGTTATTGCGCGCTGCAAACAATCGATCAAAGTGAACGAGCTGCGAACGACCCGAGGCAAACTATCGAAAATACCGCCGCACGGGACGAATCCTGAGCGAGAGGCGCGACCTCTTTACGAATTTGCAGCCCTGTATTGGTTTACGGGAGATTGATATCGCAGCTGCGCTTTGAGACGATGGCCTCCAACAATCAGTGCCCACCAAGGGCAAGGACCCCGGGGAACGCCATGCCGATCGTCAAGGCCGATCGCCTCACGCGCGTCAGCGCCGCCCTGCTCCGGGCCGCCGGAGCTTCCGAGGAAGAAGCCGACGCCGTCGCGGTCGGCTGCGTCAACGCCAATCTCGCCGGCCACGATTCCCACGGCGTGATCGCCGTTCCCACCTATATCGACCGCATCAAGGCCGGCCACATCGTTCCCGGCGCCAAATGGACCGTCGTCCAGGAATCGCCGACCACGACCGTGATCGACGGCCATTGGGGCTTTGGCTTCCACGTCAACGCCAGGGCGATGGCGCTGACGATCGAGAAAGCCAGGACGGCGAATGTCGCTGCCTGCACCGTGTTCCGGCAAAGCCATGTCGGCCGCCTCGCCGCCTACCCCTTGATGGCGATGCGCGCAGGCATGATCGGGATTGCCACGGCGGACTCCGGCCGCTCGCCGAAACATGTGGCGCCGTTCGGAGGCAGGGAGGCGCGGCTCGGCACCAACCCGATCTCGATCGCGGTGCCGTCCGATCTCGACGCGCCGTTCTATCTGGACATGGCGACTTCGGCGGTGGCAGCCGGCAAGATCCAGCTCGCGGTCGCGCGCGGCGAGGAGATTCCGACGGGCTGGATCATCGATGCCGAGGGACGGCACACCACCGATCCCACCCAATACCGCAAGGGCGGCGCGCTGCTGCCGCTCGGCGGCACCGAGGGCTACAAGGGCAGCGGTCTTGCTGCCATGGTCGAGGTGCTGTGCGGCCTGCTCACCGGTCTCGGCTTCGGCGTCGAGCCTACGGGACGACACAACGACGGATGCTTCATGGCGGTGTTCAATGTCGCCGCGTTCCGCCCGCTGCAGGAGTTCAAACGCGAGGTCGCCGAGTTCGCGCGCTATCTGAAATCGACGCCGCCGTCCGAGGGCAGCAAAGGCGTCTACTATCCCGGCGAGATCGAGGGCCTGCGCGAGCAGCAGCGTCTGCGCGACGGCATCGAGATCGAGGATGCCACCTGGGAAAAGCTGCGCGCGCTGGCGCGCGAATACAGGCTCGACACCGTCCTCGATCTGACCTGACGGCAGCAGGAGAACAGCAGCATGAATCGGCAGATGGTCCTGGTCGGCTTCCTCCAGGCGCAGAACTGCACCAACTTGCCGAGTTCCTGGCGACATCCGGACTCGCGCGACGATTCGATGTCGGCGGACTACTATCAGGAGATCGGCAGGATTCTCGAAGCCGGCAAGTTCCACATGGCCTTCTTCGACGATCGCCTGGCAATGCCGGACCGCTACGGCAACGACCACGCCCACACGGTCGAATACGGCATCCGCTGCGTGAAGATGGACCCGCTGATCGTGCTGACCACGATGGGCATGGTCACCGAGAAGCTCGGCCTTGGGGCAACCTGCTCGACCACTTATTACGAACCGTTCGACGTCGCCCGCCGTTTTGCGACGCTTGACCTCATGTCGGGCGGACGCGCCGGCTGGAACGTCGTGACCTCGCTCAATGACGGTGAAGCCCTCAACATGGGCCGGGATTCGCATCCCGAACACGATTCCCGCTACGACAAGGCCGACGAGTTCATGGAGGTCGTGCTCGGTCATTGGGACACCTGGGAGGACGGCGCGCTCATCATGGACAAGAAGACCGGCCGCTTTGCTGATCCGTCCAAGGTGAAGCGGCTCGATCACAAAGGCGCGTCGTTCAGGTCACGCGGGCCATTCACCGTGCCGCGCTCGCAGCAGGGCCATCCCGTGATCATTCAGGCCGGCGCCTCCGGCCGTGGCCAGCGCTTTGCCGGGCGATGGGGCGAGGTGATCTTCACCGCCGCGCGCAATCTTCAGGGCGCCAAGGACGGCTATGCCTCCGTGCGCAACGAGGCCGTCAAGGCCGGCCGGGATCCCGACCAGATGTTCCTCTGCAATCTGACGACGCCGGTCTGCGCGGCGACCAAGGCCGAGGCCGAGGACAAGATGGCGCTGATCAACAAGCTGCCGCTCCAGATCGACGCGCTGTCGCTGCTCGCCGAAGCGCTCAACTACGATTTCGCCTCCAAGGACCTCGACGAACCGCTGACGACGGAAGAATTGAAGAGCATGCAGGGCATTCTGGGCATCCGCGATGGCGTGCTGAAGAATTCGGGCAAGAGCAATCCGAGCGCGCGCGATTTCGTCACCTTCTCCGGCCGCGGCCAGGTGCAGGACGCCATGGTCGGCGGCCCCAAGGAGATCGCGGACAAGTTAGAGGAAATGTTCGTGGAGCGCGGTTGCGACGGTTTTGTCATCGCCGCAACCTACGTCCCCGGCTCCTACGCCGATTTCGTCCAGCATGTCGTGCCGGAGCTGCAGCGCCGCGGCCTGTTCCAGAAGGATTATCGCGGCAGGACGCTACGGGAAAATCTCGGGCTCAAGCGGCTGGCGGCCGGCGCCTGGAAGGTGCAGCCGCGCGATGCCGCGGAATGATGGCGGGTACACAACATGCGCTGGCTGAAGTTCACTGAGACAGGCAAGACATCGTGGGGAATCATCGAGGGCGACAAGGTCATCGCAGTCGACGGCGATCCCTTCGGTGAATGGCAGCGCACCTCGCGCACGCATCCTTTGGCGCAGGTCAAGATCGAGCTGCCGCTGATCCCGCGCACCTTTTATTGCGTCGGCCTCAATTATCTGAAGCACCTGAAGGAAGCCGCCGACAAGGCCGGCACAGTGCCGGCCGTGCCCGACCGGCCCGAGATCGGCTATCGTGCACAGAACGCACTGATCGCGCATGACGAGGACGTCGTGATCCCGTCCTTTGCGACGGAGAAGATCCACTACGAGGGAGAGCTCGTCGTCATCATCGGCAAGAAGGTGAAGCACCTCACCGAAGCGAACGCGATGGATTGCGTGTTCGGCTACACCATCGGCAACGACGTCAGCGAGCGCAGCTGGCAGAAGGCCGACCGCAGCCTGTGGCGCTCGAAGAACGCCGACACGTTCAAGCCGATGGGGCCGTGGATCGAGACCGAAGCCGATCTTGGCAAGATGGAAACGATCGTCCGGGTCAACGGCAAGGAGACCAACCGCTTCGCGACCGGCGACATGATTTTCGGCGTGGTGCCGTTCCTGGTCGAGCTGACGAAGTATTTCACGCTGTGGCCAGGCGATGTGATCTGGATGGGCACAGACGGCGCCTCGCCCGACATCAAGCATGGCGACGTCGTCGAGATCGACATTGCGGGCGTCGGGACGTTGCGGAACAGGTTTGTGCGGGAGGGGCGGTAAGCACCGGTGCCGTAGGGTGGGCAAAGCGGAGCGTGCCCACCCTACGGCACCTCCTGCGTCTACGGCACTTCCCGTGTCTCAAAACGGCAGCGCCACGCTCGACTTGATCTCCTTCAGCACCACGTTGCTGCGGACATAGCGGATACCGGGGATGCGGAACATGAACTCGTCGAGGAATCTGTTGTAGGCCGCCATGTCCTGCACGACGACGCGCAGATGATAATCGGCGTCGCCCGTGGTCGCAAAGCACTCCAGCACCTCGCGGCGTTTGGTTACCCGCGCGACGAACTCGTCGACAAACTTCGCGTCGTGCCGCTCCAGCGAGACATGGAGGATGGCCGACATCGCAAAGCCCGCCTGCTCGCGCGCGACCAACGCCGCATAGCCCTGGATGACGCCGGCTTCCTCCAGCGCGCGCACCCGGCGCCAGCAGGCCGAAGTGGACATGCCGACCTCGTCCGCCAGTTGCTGGTTGGTGGCACGGCCATCCTTCTGGAGATGAGCGAGAATTCGCGCGTCCTGGTCTTCGATCATGAGGCACCGCCGATCTGGAATAATCTACCCGACCATCCATCGCATCGGGAAAATCTACCACAATATAGCGGCGTTGAGGAAAAGATAGGTAAGACCTACCAACCATCAGGGCCTACCCTCCTCTCATCCGGCAGGGATGCCGCGGGAGGTCCGCATGGACGCTTTTCCGTCACTCGACCCCTATGAACTGTCCGATCGCTACGATCGCGAACACGGCCGCGTCTTCCTCACGGGAACGCAGGCCATCGTCCGCATCGCGCTCGACCAGGTCAGGCGAGACCGTGCCGCTGGGCTCAACACCGCCGGCTTCATCTCGGGCTATCGCGGCTCGCCGCTCGGCGGCATCGACCTCGAGCTCTGGCGCATCCAGGAGCGGCTGAAGCGGGACCGTGTCGAATTCCTCCCCGCCGTCAACGAGGACCTCGCCGCGACGGCGGTGCTCGGCTCGCAGCAGGTCGAGACGCAAGGAGATCGCGAGGTCGATGGCGTGTTCGGACTCTGGTACGGCAAGGGCCCGGGCGTCGACCGCTCCGGCGATGCGCTCAAGCATGGCAACGCCTACGGCTCCTCGCCGCATGGCGGCGTGCTGGTGGTCGCCGGCGACGACCATGGCTGCGTCTCCTCCTCGATGCCGCACCAGTCCGACGTTGCCTTCATGAGCTGGTTCATGCCGACGCTGCATCCCGCGAGCGTCAGCGAATATCTCGCGTTCGGCGAATATGGTTACGCGCTGAGCCGCTTCTCCGGCATGTGGGTCGGCTTCAAGGCGATCTCGGAGATCGTGGAGGCGGGCGCCTCCGTCGCGCTGCAACCGCCCCGCCTCTTCCGCACGCCCGATTTCACGCCGCCGCCGGGAGGCCTGCACTACCGCTGGCCTGATTTGCCGGGCCCGCAGATCGAAGAGCGGCTGGAGGCGAAGAAGCACGCGGTCTACGCCTTCGCGAAGGCCAATCCGATCGACCGTCACATCTACGACATTCCGGATGCCACCTACGGCATCGTCACCACCGGCAAGGCCCATCTCGACCTGATGGAGGCGCTGCGGCTGATGGGTCTTGACGAAGCCGCCTGCCGCAGCATCGGCATCGACGTTTACAAGGTCGGCATGGTCTGGCCGCTGGCGCTGCATGACGCCATGGATTTTGTGAAGGGCAAGCGCGAGATCCTCGTGGTCGAGGAGAAGCGCGGCATCATCGAAAGCCAGTTCAAGGAATATTTCTACGACTATCCCGGTGCCAAGCCCGAGCGCATGGTCGGCAAGCACGACGAGCGAGGGGCGCGGCTGATCTCCTGGATCGGCGAGCTGTCGCCACGGGCGCTCGCTGCCGTGCTTGCCCGCCGGCTTGATCCGATGTTTCCGGGCCTCAATCTCGCCGCACGCGCAGCCGCCTTGATGCCGGAAGCAGCGCGCACGATCAACGTCAGCGGCGCGACACGAACGCCGTATTTCTGCTCGGGATGTCCGCACAACATTTCGACGAAAGTACCGGAGGGATCGAAGGCGCTGGCCGGCATCGGCTGTCACTTCATGGCAAGCTGGATGGACCGCGAGACCTCGTCACTGATCCAGATGGGCGGCGAAGGCGTGAACTGGGCGGCGTCGTCGAAATTCACGGGCGGCAAGCACGTGTTCCAGAATCTCGGCGAAGGCACCTACTACCACTCCGGCTCAATGGCGATCCGGCAGGCGGTCGCTGCCAAGGCCAACATCACCTACAAGATCCTGTTCAACGATGCCGTCGCGATGACCGGCGGCCAGCCCGTCGACGGTCCCATCAGCGTGCATGCCATCGCCCACAGCGTCCGCGCCGAAGGCGTGACCCGCATCGCGCTGGTGTCGGATAATCCCGAACAATTTTCGCCTGCCGACCTTCCTGCCGGCGTCACCCTTCATCCGCGCGAAGAGATGGATGCCGTGCAGCGCGAGCTGCGCAATATCCCCGGCGTCTCGGTGCTGATCTATCAGCAGACCTGCGCCACGGAGAAGCGGCGCCGGCGCAAGCGTGGGCAGATGGTCGACCCCAAGCGTTTCGCCTATATCAACGATCTCGTCTGCGAGGGCTGCGGCGACTGCTCGGTGGAATCCAACTGCCTCAGCGTCGAGCCGAAGGAGACGCCGTTCGGCCGCAAGCGCCAGATCAATCTGTCGGCCTGTAACAAGGATTTTTCCTGCCTCAACGGTTTCTGCCCGAGTTTTGTGACCGTCGAAGGCGCGACGCGCCGGAAGAAGGGCGCGAGCCGGATCGACGCCGTTGGTCGGGCCGCCACACTTCCGTTGCCCGCGACGGCAACGCTCGACCGTCCCTACGATCTGCTCATCACCGGCGTCGGCGGCACCGGCGTGATTACTGTCGGCGCGCTGATCGGGATGGCCGCGCATCTCGAACGCCGCGGCGTCTCGGTGCTGGACTTCACCGGCTTTGCGCAGAAGTTCGGGCCCGTGCTGAGCTACATCCGCCTTGCCGCGAGTCCCGAGGCCCTGCATCAGGTCCGTATCGACCAGGGCGCAGCCGATGCGCTGATCGGCTGCGACCTCGTGGTGAGCTCCTCGCCAAAAGCCTCAGGCACCTACCACCGCGGCACGCGCGCCGCGGTCAACACCGCAGAGATGCCGACCGGTGACGTCGTCCGTTTCCGGGACGCCGATCTCGCCTCCCCCGCCCGCCTGCGCGCCATTGGCCAGGTCATCGGCGAGAGCAATCTCGGCACCATCAACGCCAACGCGCTGGCCGAACGGCTGCTCGGCGATGCCGTCTATGCTAACATCATCATGCTCGGCTTTGCCTGGCAGCGCGGGCTGGTCCCGATCTCGCTGCAGGCGCTGCTGCGCGCAATCGAGCTCAACGGCGTCGCCGTCGAGCGCAACAAGCAGGCCTTTGCCTGGGGCCGGATTGCGGCCACCGATCCCGACCTCTTGAAGGCGGACGATGCGCCCAAGGCCGAGACGCTCGACCAGATGATCGACCGTCGCGCCGATTTCCTCACTGCCTATCAGGACGACGCCTATGCGGCGCGCTACCGGGCGACCGTCGCGAGGGTCCGCCGTGCCGAAGCGGTCCTGAACAGCGAGGCCCTGACCGAGGCCGTTGCCCGGGCCCTGTTCAAGCTGATGGCCTACAAGGACGAGTATGAGGTGGCGCGGCTGCACATGCAGGGCGGATTCCTCGATGAGCTGAAACGCGAATTCGAGGATGGCTTCAGAGTCCAGTATCACCTCGCCCCGCCCTTCCTGCCGTCGCGGCACGACGCACGGGGGCGGCCGCGCAAGCGCGCCTTCGGCCAATGGATCCAGATGCCGCTCGCCATGCTCGCGCGCTTGAAGGGACTACGCGGCACGCCGTTCGATCCATTCGGTTACACCTCGGAAAGGCGCACCGAGCGCGGGCTGATCGCCTGGTATGAAGGCGTGATCGAACGGATGCTGTGCCAGCTCGACGCAGGACATCTGCCCGAACTCGTCGCCATCGCCAAAGCCCCAATGGAAATTCGCGGCTATGGCCCGGTGAAGGACGCCGCGATCGTGAAGGTGAAGGCCGACGTCGAGCGACTGCTCACCGAACTCGACACACCGTCGCCGGCGAGGATGCACGCCACCGGTTGACGCCGGCTGCTCCCAATCGGCACGGTTCTGGACAACGCGTTCAGACGATTGCCGCCGCCACGCTGATGGAATCGTAGGGTGCGCAAAGCGAAGCGTGCCCACCTCTTTTCGAATTCACCCTACGGCACTGCCGACGTCGCTCACGAATACGGATTGATCAGCTTCTGCTGCTCGGCGCTGTGGTGCGCGAGCAGGTCGATGAAGGTCCTGACCTTCGCCGACAGATGATGGCGATGCGGGTAGACCGCGTTCATGGACAGCTCGATCGTCCGATATTCCGGCAAGAGGCGCACGAGGCGGCCGGCTTCGAGGTCGTCCTGAATGAGAAAGCCCGCCATCAGACAGACGGCGGCCCCCTCCAGTGCGACCTTCCGCAGCGCTTCCCCACTATTGGTGACGAAGCTGCCCGAGATGCGTACGGAGGCCGGCGCACCTTTGCGATCGAGGAAGCGCCATTCGTCGCCAAACGGATAGTTCAGGTGCCGGCCACAATTATGCGCGGCGAGCTCGTCGAGCTTCTGCACCCGACCGTGCCTCTCGAGATAATCGTGCGAGCAGCACAGCACGTGACGCCAGGTGGCGAGGCTGCGGACGATCAGGCTTGAATCCGGCGGCGAGGTCATGCGCAAGGCGACGTCGTAGCCTTCCTCGATGAGATCGACGTCAGCCTCGCCCATGCGCAGATCGATCTTGAGCTCCGAATAGGTCGACAGAAGCTTTGCCACCACAGGCGCGACGAACTGCACCATATGCGTGGCGACGTGGATGCGCAGCGTGCCGCGGGGCACCGACTGCAATTCGCTTGCGATATCGTCGGCCTGTTCGATGTCGGCGAGGATCTGGACGCAGCGGTCGTAATAGGCCTTGCCGATCTCGGTGAGGTTGACCTTGCGCGTGGTTCGCTGAAGCAGCCTCACTCCGAGCCGGTCTTCCAGCGCCTGAACGTGATTGCTCACCATGGTTGTGGACATGTTGAGCTTGCGGGCGGCTGCAGAGAAGCCGCCGGTCTCTACCACCCGGCTGAAGACTTCGAGGCTGGTCAATCGGTCCATGGCTGCGTGATTGTCCGCTCTTGATCGATAATCGCAGGGGATTCTCCCCGATTATCTATCAGATCCTCCATACGGGTCCCACCCCGCCTAAAGCTTCGCGTACGGCAGGACGCAGGCGCGTTAGCAGCAATCGTACGACAGAGACGGCAATCGCTCTGGCGCAGTCCCCGGGCTGGTTCGGTACACCACCCGGGTCAGACGAAGCCTCGGACTATCCGCCGCTGGTGGATAATCCTTCCAGCATTTCGCCAATTATCGCTTGAACTGGAAAGACCGATACTCCCGGCGAGCCGAAAAGGAAGACCGCCATGTCCGAGATGCCCCGCACCGATACCTTTCAGCAAGCAACTGAAATCGCTGACGATTATTCCAAGACGCCGCCGAGTGCCCCGCCCCGGAATATGGTTCGGCGCGCGGCGTTGGTGCTTGCGCTGCTCGCGGG
This sequence comes from Bradyrhizobium sp. TM239, assembly GCF_036247985.1. Taxonomy (NCBI): domain Bacteria; kingdom Pseudomonadati; phylum Pseudomonadota; class Alphaproteobacteria; order Hyphomicrobiales; family Nitrobacteraceae; genus Bradyrhizobium; species Bradyrhizobium sp. TM239. The sequence goes on from NZ_BTIR01000001.1 coordinate 597,050, forward strand.
CACGGCGGCCGCGGCCTATTACGGACACGACTACTGGACCAACGGCCGCTACCTCGAGACAACCGACGACGCCTATGTGAAGGCCGACTCCACGATCATCGCGCCAAAAATCTCTGGCTACATCGCCAAGGTGCTGGTCAGTGACAACGAAAAGGTGAAGGCCGGCCAGGCGCTGGCCAAGATCGACGATCGCGACTTCAAGGCGGCGCTGGAGCAGGCCCGCGCCGATATCGCCGCCGGCGAAGCCTCGGTGCGCAACATCGATGCGCAGCTTGAACTGCAACAGCCGATCATCGAGCAGAGCACGGCTGATGTCACTGCAGCGGATGCCAACCTGAAATTCGCGCAGGAAGAGCGCTCCCGCTACGACGACCTCATGAAGACCGGCTCCGGCACGATCCAGCGCGCGCAGCAGACCGACGCGGCGCTACGCGCGAGCAGCGCGCAATTGCAGCACGCGAAATCCGGCCTTCTGGCCGCTCAGCGCAAGATCGATGTGCTCACCACCCAGCGCGCCCAGGCGGCGGCCCAGCTCGAACGGGCCCGCGCGGTCGCGCAGCAGGCGGCGCTGAACCTGTCCTATACCGAGATTACCGCGCCGGTCGACGGCACCGTCGGCGCCCGCTCGCTGCGCGTCGGCCAGTACGTGCAAGCCGGCACGCAATTGATGGCGGTGGTGCCGCTCGATGCGGTCTATGTGGTCGCCAACTTCAAGGAGACCCAGCTCACGCATGTGCGGCCGGGTCAGCCGGTCGAGTTGCACGTCGACAGTTTTCGCAATCGAACCCTGCACGGCCATGTCGACAGCCTGTCGCCGGCAAGCGGACTCGAATTCGCGCTGCTGCCGCCCGACAACGCCACCGGCAATTTCACCAAGATCGTGCAGCGGGTCCCGGTGAAGATCGTGCTCGACGACCACAGCCTCACCGGCCTGCTGCGCCCCGGCATGTCGGCGGTGCCGACGGTCGATACCAAGCAGGCGGTGCTGGCCGAGCGCGAGACGGCGAAGCGCCTCGCCGACAACACGTCCCGCCCCAACGGCGGCTGAAGCCGGAAGGCCTCGGCGGATTATCAGATCCTGCCGAATGATCCTTCCACAGCTTCATCGATGATCGAAACCATTCGCCGAATGCATCCTGTCTCCGTACCCGAGACGAGGCTTCCATGAGCACGCTGCAACCGACCGTCGACGCCGCCACCAATCTGGCCGCCCCCGCAGCTCCCGCCACGCCGGCGGTATCCGCAAAGACCTGGGTCGCCGTGATCGGCGCCACGCTCGGCGCCTTCATGGCAGTGCTGAACATCCAGATCGTCAACGCCTCGCTCGCCGACATCCAGGGCGCGATCGGCGCCGGCATCGACGACGGCGGCTGGATCTCGACCTCCTATCTGATCGCGGAAATCGTGGTGATCCCGCTCTCCGGCTGGCTGGCGCAGGTGTTCTCGATCCGGATCTATCTTCTGACCAACGCGGTCCTGTTCCTGGTGCTCTCGGCGGCCTGCGCACTTGCGCAGGATCTGCCGCAGATGATCGTGCTGCGCGCCGTGCAGGGATTTACCGGCGGCGTGCTGATTCCGATGGCGTTCACGCTGATCATCACGCTCCTGCCGCGCGCAAAACAGCCGGTCGGCCTTGCGCTGTTCGCGCTGTCGGCGACGTTCGCACCCGCGATCGGCCCGACCATCGGCGGCTATCTCACCGAGAATTTCGGTTGGGAATACATCTTCTACGTCAACCTCATCCCCGGCGCGGTGATGGTCGGCATGCTCTGGTACGCGCTCGACGCCAAGCCGATGAAGCTGGCGCTGCTGCGCGAGGGCGACTGGGCCGGCATCATCACCATGGCGATCGGGCTATCGGCGCTCCAGACCGTGCTGGAGGAAGGCAACAAGGACGACTGGTTCGGCTCACCTTTCATCGTCAGGCTATCAGTGATCGCGGCCGTCGCGCTGACTGCCTTCCTGATCATCGAGCTCACGGTGAAGAAGCCGCTGCTCAACCTGCGCCTGCTCGTCCGCCGCAATTTCGGCTTCGGCATGCTCGCAAATTTCCTGCTCGGCATCGCGCTGTACGGCTCGGTCTTCATCCTGCCGCAATATCTGTCGCGGATTCAGGGCTACAATTCCGAGCAGATCGGCATGGTGCTGGCATGGACCGGATTGCCGCAACTCCTGCTGATTCCGCTGGTGCCGCGCCTGATGCAAAAGTTCGATGCGCGGATCATCATCGGCATCGGCTTCGTGCTGTTCGCGGCTTCCAACTTCATGAACATCTATATGACCAACGATTACGCCGCCGACCAACTGCTGTGGCCCAACGTCGTCCGCGCCATCGGCCAGGCGCTGGTCATGGCGCCGCTGTCGGCGGTCGCCACATCAGGCATCGAGCCGGAGAACGCGGGCTCGGCCTCGGGCCTGTTCAACATGATGCGCAATCTCGGCGGCGCTGTCGGAATCGCACTGCTCCAGACCGTGCTGACCAAGCGCGAGCAGTATCACTCCAACGTGCTGATGCAGTCCGTCTCGGTGCTCGAGCAGGCCACCCGCACACGGCTGGAACAGCTCACGCAATATTTCGTCAATCACGGCGTCCTCGACCGTGCGGATGCGGCGCATCGCGCCTATGTCGCGATTGGCCATACCGTGCAGAAGCAGGCCTATATCTTCGCCTTCAGCGACACGTTTTATCTGCTCGGCATGGCGCTGATCGTCGCGCTCGCCGCGGTCCTCTTCCTGAAGAAGCCCGGCCAGACCTCGGCCGGTGGTGCCCACTGACTCAACCAGCAAGCAAGGAGAACGACCATGAAACCCCGGATGAATTTCTACCAGGCCGCGCCCGACACGATGAAGGCGCTGATGGCGCTGGAGACGCAGATCCAGTCCACTGGGCTCGAGAAATCGCTGATCGAGCTCGTCAAGATCCGGGCGTCACAGATCAACGGCTGCGCCTTTTGCATCAACATGCACACCGAGGACGCGCGCAAGCGCGGCGAGACCGAGCAGCGCATCTACCTGCTCGATGCCTGGCGCGAATCCCCGCTCTACACCGATCGCGAACGCGCCGCGCTGGCCTGGACGGAATCGGTCACGCTGATCGCGCAGACGCACGCGCCCGATGACGTCTACGAGCAGATCCGCGCGCAGTTCTCCGAGGAAGAGACGGTTAACCTGACCATGCTGATCGGCGCCATCAACGCCTGGAACAGGATCGCGATCGCATTCCGCGCGGTTCATCCAGTGAAGGTGAAGGCGTCGGCGGCGTGACGGGGCGGCGCGCGCCTAGGCGCAGATCCCGTAGGGTGGGCAAAGCGAAGCGTGCCCACCGTTCTTTCGACACGCGAGAAAGACGTGGGCACGGCGCAAGTGCGCCTTTGCCCACCCTACGACAGTTGAGCGTATGCCGCTCAGACCGCCGTCGCCTTGGCGAACTCCACATAGATCTCGCGCAGGCGCGTGGCCATCGGCCCGGGCTTGCCGTCGCCGATCTTCTTGCCGTCGATCGCAACCACCGGCTGGACGAACAATGAGGCCGACGTCGCGAAAGCTTCCTTCGCGGCGAGCGCCTCGGCGACCGTGAACGAGCGCTCCTCGACGCGGAGCTGACGTTCTTCGGCGAGCGCCACCACGGCCTTGCGGGTGCAGCCCGGCAGGATCGCGTTGGAGTTCTTGCGGGTCACGATGACGTCGTCCTTGGTCAGGATGAACGCCGAGGAGGAGCCGCCCTCGGTGACGTATCCGTCTTCCAGCATCCAGGCTTCGCCGGCGCCGGCTTCGGCCGCCGCCTGCTTTGCCAAGACCTGCGCCAGCAGGGCCACGCTCTTGATGTCGCGCCGCTCCCAGCGGATATCCGGCACCGTGATGACATTGATGCCGGTCTTTGCGGAGGCGGCGTTGATGATGTCCTTTTCCGAGGTGAACATCACCAGGCTCGACTTGACGTCACCCTTGGGGAAGGCGAAGTCACGGCCCTTGTCGGCGCCGCGCGTCACCTGGAGATAGACGAGGCCGTTCGCAACTTTGTTGCGCGCGATCAGCTCCTTCTGCAGCTCGGTGATGCGCTCGACCGTCTCCGGCAGCTTCAGCTTGATCTCGCCGACCGAGCGCTCCAGCCGCGCCAGATGCGAGGCGTTGTCGACCAGCTTGCCGTCGAGCACGGCCGAGACCTCATAGATGCCGTCGGCGAACAGAAAACCGCGATCGAGGACCGAGATTTTGGCATCCGAGAGCGGGACGAATGAGCCGTTGACGTAGGCGATCGGGTCCAAGGCAGGTCTCCTGGCAGGAATGAGGATTTGGCGCGCTTATACGCCAGTTGGGGGGAGCAAGCACCCCCACGTTTCGTCATTCCGGGGCATTCGCGCAGCGAATGAGCCCGGAATCCATTCCACCCCGGGCGTTGCCGCTCGATGGATTCCGGGCCTGCGCCTTCGGCGCATCCCGGAATGACAGCGGTGGTTAGTGCGACAAAATCTTCGACAAGAACTTCTGCGCGCGGTCGCTGCGCGGCTTGCCGAAGAAGTCTTCCTTCGCCGCGTCCTCGACGATCTCGCCGCGGTCCATGAAGATGACGCGGTTGGCGACCTTGCGCGCAAAGCCCATCTCGTGGGTCACGACCATCATGGTCATGCCCTCATGAGCGAGGTCGACCATGACGTCAAGCACCTCGCTGACCATTTCCGGGTCGAGCGCCGAGGTCGGCTCGTCGAACAGCATGACGATCGGATCCATGGCGAGCGCACGGGCGATCGCAACGCGCTGCTGCTGGCCGCCGGACAGGTTCGCGGGAAACTTTTGCGCCTGTTCCTTGAGGCCGACGCGCTCCAGCAGCTGCATGCCTTTCGCCATCGCCTTGTCGCGCGACCGGTTCAGCACCTTCTCCTGCGCGAGGCAGAGATTGTCGATGATCTTCAGGTGAGGAAACAGCTCGAAGTGCTGGAACACCATGCCGACGCGCGAGCGCAGCTTGGGCAGATTGGTCTTGGGGTCGTTGACCTTGGTGCCGTCGACGCTGATGTCGCCGCTCTGGAACGGCTCCAGCGCATTGACGCATTTGATCAGGGTCGACTTGCCCGAGCCGGAGGGGCCGCAGACCACCACGACCTCGCCCTTGGTGACGCTGGTGGTGCAATCGGTCAGCACCTGGAAGCTCGGCGTGTACCATTTGTTGACGTGGCTGATTTCGATCATGAGCGAGGAGCCCTAGCGAATGATGGCGATGCGCGCCTGGAGGCGGCGAACGCCGAAGGACGCGATACAGGAGATGGTGAAGTAGACGACGGCTGCGAACAGGTACATTTCGACGAGGCGCCCGTCGCGCTGCGCGACCTTGCTCGCCGCTCCCAGGAAGTCCGTGATCGACAGGACGTAGACCAGCGAGGTGTCCTGGAACAGCACGATGGTCTGCGTGATCAGGACCGGCAGCATGTTGCGGAAGGCTTGCGGCAACACGACGTAGCGCATGGTCTGGGCGTAGGTCAGCCCCAGCGCGCTCGCCGCGGCCGGCTGGCCGCGCGAGATGGACTGGATGCCGGCGCGCATGATCTCGGAGAAGTACGCCGCCTCGAACATGATGAAGGTGATGAGCGAGGATGCGAACGCGCCGACGCTGATGGGGCGCGAGGCGCCGGTCAGCCATTGCCCGATATAGGGCACCAGGAAGTAGAACCAGAAGATGACAAGCACCAGCGGCAGCGAGCGCATGAAGTCGACATAGAGACCGGCGATACGTCCGAGGGTCTTGTAGCCGGACAGGCGCATCAGGGCGAGCGCCGTGCCGAAGACGAGGCCACCGAGGGCTGCAAGGCCCGTCAGCGTCAGTGTGAACGACATGCCCTCGTAGAACAGATAAGGCAGCGCGCGGCGGATGACGTCGAAATCGAGATTGCCGAACATCGCTTATTTCCCCGTGATGTAGCCGGGGATCGCGACCCAGCGTTCGAGGAAGCGCATCGCGGTCACGACGACGGCGTTGACGAGAAGATAGAGGATGGTCGCGGCGGTGAAGGCCTCGAACACCTGGAACGAGAATTCCTGCATCGAGCGCGCCTGTCCGGTCAGCTCGAGCAGGCCGATGGTGATCGCCACCGCCGTGTTCTTGATGGTGTTGAGGAATTCGGACGTCAGCGGCGGCAGGATGATGCGGAACGCCATCGGCAGCAGCACGTAGCGATAGCCCTGCGCAGTGGTCAGGCCGAGCGCGGTTGCGGCCATCTTCTGCCCGCGCGGCAGTGAGCCGATGCCGGCCTGCAGCTGCACGGCCACGCGCGCCGACATGAAGAAGCCGACGCCGATCGCCGCCGTCCAGAACGGTGCGTTCGGCAGCTGTTTCAGCCAGGTGCCGGCGGCTTTTGGCAGCAATTCCGGCAGCACGAAGAACCACAGGAACAGCTGCACCAGCAGCGGCATGTTGCGGAAGAATTCGACGTAAGCGAAGCCGAACCAGTAGGCGCCTTTCGACGGCAGCGTGCGCATGACGCCGACGAGCGAGCCGGTGATCAGCGCGATGACCCAGGCCAACGCCGCGGTCTTCAGGGTCAGCACCAGGCCCGACAGCAGCATGTCGAGATAGGTGCCCGTCCCCATCGGGTTCGGCTGGAAGAAGATTCCCCAGTTCCAGTTATAGTTCACGTGTCCCCCGCGCGAACGCGCCAGTCAGAGATATCCTGGCCGCCTATGCAAATGTCCGGCCACCCCTGTGTCAAGAGTGGCCGGACATGATCCCGATCGAAAGATCGAGGTTATCTTACTTATAGTCGTCCGGGTTCGGCGAGTCCGAAGGCTTCGCGAACTCGTTCTTCAGCTCGGCCGAGATCGGCGTGTTGAGGTTGAGGCCCTTCGGCGGGATCTTGGCCGTGAACCACTTGTCGTAGATCTTCTGGGCCTCGCCGGACGTATAGAGCGCAGCGGTCGCCGCATCGACCACCTTCTTGAAGGCAGCGTCGTCCTTGCGCAGCATGATGCCGTAGGGCTCGGGCTTGGAGAACGCGTCCTTGGAGACGGCATAGTCATCCGGCGACTTCGAGCCGGCGACGAGGCTCGCGAGCAGGATGTCGTCCATGACGAAGGCGACCGCGCGGTCGGTCTCGACCATCAGGAAGGCTTCGGCGTGGTCCTTGGCGGGGATGATGTTGGCGCCGAGGCTTTTGGCGACGTTGGCCTCGGTGAGCTGCTTGATGTTGGTGGTTCCCGCGGTCGAGACCACGGTCTTGCCCTTGAGGTCGTCGATCGACTTCAGGCCGCTCGACTTCTTGAAGACGTAGCGGCTGGCGGTCAGGAAGTGGGTGTTGGTGAAGGCAACCTGCTTCTGGCGCTCGGCATTGTTGGTGGTCGAGCCGCATTCGAGATCGATGGTGCCGTTGGCCATCAGCGGGATGCGGGTCGCCGACGTCACCGGGTTGAGCTTGACCTCGAGCTTGTCGAGCTTGAGCTCCTTCTTCACGGCATCGACGATCTTGTAGCAGATGTCCATCGCGAACCCGACCGGCTTCTGATTGTCGTCGAGATAGGAGAACGGGATTGAGGAGTCGCGGAAGCCCAGCGTGATGGCGCCGGTGTCCTTGATGTTCTTCAGCGTGCCTGTCAGCTCCTGGGCCCCGGCCTGGCTGACGGCGAAGGTCGCGGCGAGCGCGAGCCCGATGCTACGGAAATGTTTCACTTTTTTGGTCCCCTTTCAGGATGATGCGGCCCGGATGCAAGCACAGATTGGGCCGGATTAGAATGTGACTTTCGGCTGGATTGCGGCTCAGGTTAATGGGCTCAGGTCAGCGGCTTGGGTAATTCCCCGAGATCCCAGAACAGCCCGGCCATCACCGTCAAGGCCTCTTCAGTCAATGGCAGCAGGATGTGCTCATTGGGCGCATGCTGGGAGCAGCCGGGATAAGAGTGTGGGACCCAGATCGTCGGCAGACCCAGGATCTCGGAGAATACGTCGTTGGGCAGCGAGCCGCCGAAGTTCGGCAGCACCGCCGGCGGCTTGCCGGTGGTCTCTTTCACCGAATCCGCCGCCCATTTGATCCAGGGGCTGTCGAAATCGGTTCGCGACGCGGCAAAGCTCTGCGCCGCCCGCACCTCGACCATCGGAAAGCCCTTCTGGACAAGATGCGCGCGGATCGCCTCGATCAGGCCGCCGACCTCGGTGCCGACCACGAAACGCAGTTGCAGCACGGCGTTGGCATGGCCCGGAATGGCGTTGGCAGGCTTCTCGATATTGCCCGATGACATCGCCAACACTTCCAGCGTGTTCCAGGCGTAAAGCCGCTCGGCGGCCGACAGCCCCTCCTCGCCCCAGTTCTCGGCAAGCGGCGGCTCGTCCTCGGTAGGGACCACCTGTACGTCGGCGAGATAGCTGCGGATCTGGTTGGTAAGGCGCGGCGGCTTCAGCGCATCGAGCTGGAGGCGGCCGCGGCCGTCGACCAGCGTCGAGATCGCATTCACCAGGATGGTCGCGGGGTTGGCGAGCACGCCGCCCCAATTGCCGGAATGGTGGCCGCCGTCGCGCAGGTTCACATCCAAATGAATGCGGATGCCGCCGCGGCATCCCAGGAACAGGGTCGGACGGTCGGCGGACAAACGGGGCCCGTCGGACGCCATGAACAGGTCGGCCTTGAGCGCGTCGCGATTGAGGTCGCAGACCTTGCCCAGATCGGGCGAGCCGATCTCCTCGCCCATCTCGACGATGAACTTGGCGTTGAAGCCGAGCTTGCCGCCACGGGCGTCGCGCACCGCGCGGAGTGCCGCCATGTTGATGCTGTGCTGGCCCTTGTTGTCGGCGGTGCCGCGGCCATAGAGCCGCGTGCCCGCAACCGTGGTGCGCCAGGGATCGCGGCCCTCGCGCCACTCGCCCTCCATGCCGTCGACGACGTCGCCATGGCCGTAGATCAGCACGGTCGGCGCTGAGGCGCTTTCGTGATGCTCGGCGAACAGGAACGGCGACTTGCCACTGGGGGACTCGACGATGCGGCTGGTAAAATCCAGCGCGGCAAACGCCGGCTGCATCTCCTGTTCCAGATAAGCGCGCAGCTCGGTGCCGCGCGACGGATTCTGGCTTTCGGTCTTGAAGGCGACGCGGCGGTCGAGTTCAGCAAGGAACGCACCGGATGTGAAATCCTCACGGGCGCGGGCGATGGCGTCGGCTCTGGTCATGACTTGCTTTTCGAAGCTTTGAGACGAAGGACTCTACCCGACACGGGTTGGCCTTCGAAAGTGGCGGGGACTTGGACAGGTCTTGGTCTTCTCTTGGGATTTCGTTCTTGCTCTCTTGAGATTGGCTTGCCAAGGGCGGCAGCCCACTGATTTTGGCCTTGCCAAGCGCAGGTTATATGCAAGAACTTCGCCAAGTTCGGGCGCACATCTACCATTCGAAGAGCGCTCGGTATAGAGCGCCGGGGAACGATCATGGCCAAGCAGATCAGGCTCAACGCCTTTGCGATGAATTGCGTCGCACATCAGTCACCGGGCCTGTGGACCCATCCGCGCGACCGCACCGCCGAGTATAACCGCCTGCCCTACTGGATCGATCTCGCCAAAACGCTGGAGCGCGGCCGTTTCGACGGACTGTTCCTCGCCGACGTGCTCGGGGTCTACGACGTCTACGGCAATAGCCCCGACGCGGCCTTGCGCAACGCGGCGCAGACGCCGTCAAACGAGCCGCTGCTGCTGCTCTCGGCGATGGCCGCGGTGACGAAAGACCTCGGCTTCGGCGTCACCAGCAATCTGTCCTTTGAACCGCCCTATCCGTTCGCGCGGCGGATGTCGACGCTCGATCACCTCACCGAAGGGCGGATCGGCTGGAACGTCGTCACCGGCTATCTCGACAGCGCCGCGCGCGGCGCCGGCAAGGACAAGCAGACCGGGCACGACGACCGCTACGACATCGCCGACGAATATATGGAGGTCGTCTACAAGCTCTGGGAAGGAAGCTGGGAGGACGACGCCGTGCTGCGCGACCGCAAGCGTGGCATCTTCACCGATCCCAGCAAGGTTCACCGCGTCAACCACGAGAGCGCGAACTACCGCATCAACAACACCATTCATCTCAGCGAGCCTTCGCCGCAGCGCACGCCCGTGCTGTACCAGGCCGGCACCTCGCCGCGCGGCCGGCAGTTCGCGGCCAAGCACGCCGAATGCGTGTTCATGTCGGGACCGTCGGCCAAGATCATTGCGCCGCGCGTGTCGGCGATCCGCCAGGAGGCCGCCGCACTCGGCCGCAACCCGGCGGAGATCCTGATGTTCAACATGATGACGATCATCCTCGGCAACACGGAAGCAGAAGCTGCGGCGAAATATGCCGACTACCGGTCGCATATCAATCCGGAAGGCGCGCTGGCGCTGATGTCGGGATGGACCGGCATCGACTTCTCCGGCTACCAGCTCGACCAGCAGGTCCGTCACGTCCAGAACGATGCCGGCCGCAGCGCGCTCGACAACGTCACCCGGGGCGATCCGGACCGCGTCTGGACCGTGCGCGACGTCATCGAGCATGTCGGCATCGGCGGCGCCGGCCCTGTCGTGGTCGGCACGCCGGAGATGGTCGCGGACAAGATCGAGGACTGGTTCGAGAAGACCGACGTCGACGGCCTCAACGTCGCCTTTGCGGTCTCGCCCGGCGACTTCGAGGATATCGCCGACATGCTGGTGCCGGAGCTGACGCGGCGGGGACGTTACAAGTCGGAATACGCAAAGGGCACGCTGCGCGAAAAACTGTTCGGCGACGGCCGCGCAAGGCTGGATGCGCCGCATCCGGCGGCGGGGTATCGGGTGGGGAAGAAGGGGTAGCACCACACACGCCGTGTCGTTCCGGCGAACGCCGGGACCCATAACCCCAGGGAGTAGTTTTGGCGAAGATTGGTCGTTCGGGATTGGGAGCAGCCGCGATCGATAGATCACGCGGTATGGGTCCCGGCGTTCGCCGGGACGACAGCGGGGCTACACCTTCCCGTCCACCATCACCTCGATCAACTTCGTCCCCGGCCGATTGAACGCCGACGCCAGCGTCGCCTTCAGCTCCCTGGGATCGCTGACCTTGATGGCTTCGCACCCCAACGCCTTGGCGACGCCGGCGAAATCCACGGGCGGATCGACAAAATCCATGCCCACGTAATTGTCATCGCCATGGAAGGCGAGCAGGCGCTGCTTGATGATGCGGTAGCCGCCATTGTTGGCGATGACGACGTTGAGCGGCAGCTTGTGATGCGCCGCGGTCCATAGCGACTGGATCGAATACATCGCACTGCCGTCGCCCGAGAAGCACACGACGGGGCGATCCGGATTGGCGATGCTGGCGCCGACCGAGGCCGGCAGGCCCCAGCCGATGCCGCCTGAGGCAAGGCCGTGATAGCCGTAGCGATCGCGATGCGGTCGCAGCGCCGTCACTTGACGGCTGGAGGTGAGGCCCTCGTCAACGAGAATGGCGTTATCCGGCATGGCCTCGACCATCTGCAGCACCAGAAAATCCGGATCGATCGGCGCACGTCCCGCGCTCTTGCCGATCTGCTCGACCAGCGCGGCACGCCGCGCGGTCCAGTTCTTCGGCACCAGCTCGGCGAGACGTTGCTTCGCCCGGCTCGCAAGTGCCGCACCACCCATCTCCCTCAGGACGGGAATCAGCGCACGCAGCGTTTCCTTCAGATCCGCCTTCAGCGCGATCTCGGCGCCGTAATTCTTGGCGATCTCCCAATCGACAAGGCCGATCTGCACGATGCCGAGTCCGTCAGGCAGCGCATCGACCTCGCTATAAACGGACATCCGCAAGGGATCGCCGCCGAGTGCGATCAAGAGATCGTACGGCGCGAGCGTATCGCGCGCGACCTTCTGCACGCGTGCCAGCGTGCCGACAAAGCTCGGGCTCTCCGAGAGGAAGTGCGAGCCATAGGGCGTCGAGGATTGAAAGGCCGCCGCACCGAGCAGCTCGGCAAGTTCGGCAGCCTCCTTCAGCGCATCGCTTTTGACCACCTCGTCCATGGTGACGATGACGGGGCGCTCGGCCTTCAGCAGCCGAGCTGCAAACGCCTTCAGCGCTTCGTCCGACGGCTTGACGCGCGCATCGATGCGGGTGGAGCGGCCGAGATCGATCCCCGCTTCGCTGTTCAGGATGTCGCCGGGCAGCGAGATGAACACCGGACCGGTCGGCGGCGTCGTCGCAATCTTGGCGGCGCGGCGCACGATGCGCGGCAAATCCTCCAGCCGCGTCACCTCCACTGCCCATTTCACCAGCGGTTCGGCCATCCGCACCAGCGGGCCATACAGCACCGGCTCCATCAGGCCGTGCCCCTGCTCCTGCTGGCCGGCGGTGAGGATCATCGGCGTGCCCGTGAACTGGGCGTTGTAGAGCGAGCCCATCGCGTTGCCGAGGCCGGGCGCAACATGAACGTTGCAGGCGACGAGTTTTCCGGAGGCGCGGCTATAGCCGTCGGCGATCGCCACCACCAGGCTCTCCTGCATCGCCATCACATAGGTGAGGTCGGGATGGTCCTTCAGCGCATGCATGATCGGCAGCTCGGTGGTGCCGGGATTGCCGAACAGATGCGTGATGCCCTCGTCCTTGAGCAGCGCGAGAAAGGCGGAGCGGCCGGTGATCTTGTTCTTCATGTTTCCTCCAGGAGCGGACGTTGCCGCAAGGACGGCGGCATGATGACCGAAGTCGCGGGAGGCGCGCAAGGAAGCGTGCTCATGGCTGCGTTGCGTGGAAGCCCCGCTCTCGTGTCCCGGACGCGACGCAGCGCGAAGCGTTGCGGCGCAGAGCCGGGACCCAGAATTGGCGCGGAATTCGCGGACGCATGGGCCCCGGCTCGGCGGCGCTGCACTCCGTGCCGCACCGCGTCCGGGGCACGAGCGGAGCTACATCTCCTCCCGCCCCAGCTCGAACGGGTCCTCGCCGCCTGCCCGCTTCTTCTTTTTCGACCGCTGCCAGACCACGCCGGGAAAACCCTTCAGCGGCACCAGCGGCTCGCCGGTATAGGCCCATTCCTGCAGCTCCTCGATCGCGAGGTGATAGAGCGGCTGGCGGCCGGTGGGCTCCTTGAAGAGCGCACGCGGGATGTTGACCATGTGCGGACCGCGCGGACGTTCATAGGCAATCGGCGTGCCGCAATGCGAGCAGAAGCTGCGCGAGGTCTTGGTGGCCTTGTCCTCGTAGCGGGTGAGCGCCGTCTTGCCTGAAATGATGCGAAACCGTTTCTTCCAGCTGCCGACATAGGTCGCGTAGGCTGCGCCATGGGCGCGGCGGCTGGCGGCGGAGTGATCGTGCCAGGCCCAGCGCGCGGGGACATCGATCTCGAAGGTGACCTTGCCGCAGAGGCATTGGCCGGTGGCGATACCTGCGGCGGCTGCGGCTTTGGCCATCTTCTCTCCCCATTGTCATTGCGAGCGCAGCGACAATGTAGCCCCGTAGCCCGGATGGAGCGAAGCGCAATCCGGGGAAGTCTATCGACGGGGTGAGAACCCGGATTTCGCTGCGCTCCATCCGGGCTACGGCAGCGTCACGCCGGCGTCAGCTCGTCATAGACAGGATAGTCCGTATACCCCTTCTCCTCGCCGCCGTAGAACGTCGCGCGGTTGTACGGCGTGATCGGGTAGTCATGCTCCAGCCGCCGCGGCAGATCGGGGTTCGAGATGAAGATGCGGCCGAAGGCGATGATGTCGGCATGGCCGTCGGCGATCGCCGCATTCGCGGTCTCGCCGGTAAAGCCGCCGGCGGTCATCAGCACGCCGCTGTAGAGCGGGCGGAACAGCAGCATCGCGGACGGCACGTTCTGCCAGTTGACCTCGGCGCGACCCGAGCCGCTCGATCGCGGCTCGATGAAGTGCAGATAGGCGAGGCCGAGCTTGTCGAGTGCCTTCACCACGTGGGTGTAGAGCGGCATCGGATCAGGCTCGCCGGAATCATTGGCGATGCCATGCGGCGACAGCCGCACGGCGACGCGGTTGGCCCCCCAGACGTCGATCGCGGCCTGCGTGACCTCGAGCAGCAGCCGGGCACGGTTCTCGATCGAACCGCCATATTGATCGGTGCGCTGATTGCTGCGCGACTGCAGGAATTGCTCGAGCAGATAGCCGTTGGCACCGTGGATCTCGACGCCGTCGAAACCGGCCGCGAGCGCGTTCTTCGCGCCCTGCCGGAACGCCTCGACGATGCCCTTGACCTCATCGGTCTCCAGCGCGCGCGGCGTCTCATAGTCCGAGATCTTGCCGTCGGCCGTCATCGCCTTCATGCCTTCCGCCTTGATCGGGATCGCCGAGGCCGAAACCGGCAGCTCGCCGCCGTGGAAGGAGGAATGCGAGACGCGGCCGACATGCCAGAGCTGGAGGAAGATGATGCCGCCCTTGGCGTGCACGGCATCGACCACCTTGCGCCAGCCGGCGATCTGCGCCTCCGAATAGATGCCGGGCGTCGCCGGATTGCCGCGGCCGTGCGAGAGCACCGGCGAGGCCTCGGCGATGAGCAGGCCGCCCGGCGTCGCACGCTGGCCGTAATATTCGGCGTTGAGCGGGCGCGGTGAAAAGCTCTCGCGCTCGGCCCGCATGCGTGTCAGCGGTGCCATCGCGACGCGATGCGCAAGCTTGTACGGACCGACCTGCAACGGTCTAAACAACGCCTCGAATTTCATGCTGACCCCGAGTTTCTTTGGAAGGATGCGGATCATATAGCGAGGGGCGGCACCCGGAAAAGGCGCCGCCCCCACAAAAGCAGATATTCCCTCCCGCGGAAGGCAGGAGAGAACAAGTGCTAGGCCGTCTTGATCCAGACGGACTTCACGTTGAGATATTCCTCGACATGCTGCTTGCCGGACTCGCGGCCATAGCCGCTCATCTTGTAGCCGCCGAAGGGCACAGCCGGATCCATGGCCTGGTAGCAGTTCACCCAGACCGAGCCGGCGCGCAGGCTCTTCGCAACCGCATGCGCCTTGCTGACGTCGCGCGTCCACAGGCCCGAGCCGAGGCCGAAGGTGGTGTTATTGGCACGCTTGACCAGCTCGTCCATGTCCTTGAACGCGATCGCGGAGATGACGGGGCCAAAGATCTCCTCCTGCGCGATGCGCATGTTGTCCTGGACGCCCGCGAACACGGTCGGCGAGACGAAGAAACCCTTCGACAGCGCGCCCTCGGTGACGCGGCCGCCGCCGGCGAGCGCGCGCGCGCCTTCCTTCTGGCCGATGTCGAGATAGCCGGTGACGCGTTCGAGCTGCTGCTCGGACACCAGCGGGCCGATCTGCACGTTGGGATCGAGGCCGTTGCCGACCTGCAGCTTCTTGCCGAACTCGGCGACGCGGCCGACGAACTCCTCGTAGATCGACTGCTCGACGAACAGGCGCGTGCCAGCGCTGCAGATCTGCCCCGAATTGGCGAACACCGCCATCGCCGCGCCGGGCACGGCGGCATCGAGATCGGCATCCGCAAACACGATGTCCGGCGACTTGCCGCCGAGCTCGAGCGAAACACGCTTCAAATTGCCGGCCGAAGCGCGAATGATCGACTGGCCCGTAACGTGCGAACCGGTGAAGGCGACCTTGTCGACGTCATGATGCGAAGCGAGCGCCGCGCCCGCGGTCTCGCCATAGCCGGGCACGACGTTGATGACGCCGGGCGGGATGCCCGCTTCCATCGCCAGCTCGGCAATGCGCAGCGAGGTCAGCGGCGCCTCTTCGGCGGGCTTGAGCACCACGGTGCAGCCGGTCGCGATCGCCGGGCCGATCTTCCAGATCGTCGCGGTGAGCGGGCCGTTCCAGGGAATGATGGCGCCGACGACGCCGATCGGCTCCTTCAACGTGTAGGAGAAGATCTCGCCGGGCAGCGAGTTCTCGATGGTCTCGCCGTGGATCGCCGTGGTCTGGCCGGCGTAATAACGCAGCATGCCGACGGCGCGCAGGCGATAGGCGCGGGTGCGGCTGAGAGGCGCACCCATGTCGAGGGTATCGAGCTGCGACAATTCGTCGAAATTCTTCTCGACGAGATCGGCGAGCTTGAGCAGCAGATTCTGCCGCTCGAACGGTTTCACTTTGCTCCAGGATCCTTCGAAGGCGCGGCGGGCCGCAGCAACCGCACGATCGATGTCTTCCTTGTCGCCCTCGGCGACGGTTGCGAGCAATTCGCCGGTGGCAGGGTTATGAGTCTCGAAGCGCTTGCCTGAGGCTGCATCGACCCACTTCCCGTCGATCAGCATCTGCTTGTAGGACCCATTCGCGAACGGATGGCGCGTGATCGGAATAGCCTGCGACACAGCCATGGCTGCACTCCCTGTCAGGTGATTGATTGGTTCGATCTGGGCGGGATCGTTAGAGCGAAGGATACAGCCGCGCCCGATAGGCGTAAAGGCAGCGTCGAACGAAGACCTCCCATGCCAACTTGTGCAGGGTCGGACTGCCGCCATGTTATAGCTCGATCGAGAGTCCTCCCCGGAGATGATCCATGCCGCATCCAGCCATCGTCAAAGACAATGTCGCCGTGATCACAGGTGGCGCGTCTGGAATCGGATTTGCCGCCGCCGCGGCCTTCGCGCGCGCCGGCATGAAAGTGTGCATCGCGGACGTGGACCGGGAACGGCTGGCGGACGCTGCAACAAAACTGTCATCCGTCACTTCGGCCGCTGACGTGATGACCTTCGCCGTCGATGTCAGCAGACCGGAGAGCGTGACGGAACTGGAACACGCCGTGGCCGCGCATTTCGGCGGAACGGACCTGCTCATGAACAATGCCGGCATCCAGCCGGGCAGCACATTGTTCGGCGAACCCGACAATTGGCAGCGCATCATCGCCGTCAACATGTGGGGCATCATCAACGGCTCGCGCATCTTCGCGCCCAACATGATCGCGCGCGGCAGATGCGGCCTCATCATCAACACCGGCTCGAAGCAGGGCATCACCACGCCGCCGGGCGATCCCGCCTACAATGTCTCCAAGGCCGGCGTGAAGGCGTTTACCGAAGCGCTCCAGCATGAGCTGCGCAACACGAGAGACTGTCGCGTCACGGCACATTTGCTGATCCCGGGCTTCGTCTTCACGGGCCTCACCGCGAAGGGACGCACCGAGAAGCCGGCCGGCGCCTGGACGCCGGAGCAGACGGTGGATTTCATGCTGATGCGGCTGGAGGTGGGCGATTTCTACATCCTGTGCCCCGACAACGACGTGCCGCGCGCACTCGACGAGAAGCGCATGCAGTGGGCCGCCGGCGACATCGTCGAGAACCGGCCGCCGCTGTCGCGCTGGCACCCGGATTACGCGGATGCGTTCACGAGGTTCGTGGAGGGAGAGTGACCTGTGCTCCCTTCTCCCTTGTGGGAGAAAGTGCGATCACGCCTTACAGCGTCTCTTGCTGGTGCCCGCAATTCTTGCAAGCGAACTTGACGCGGGTCTGGCCCTTCGGGGCCTGCACCCGATTCGGGGCACCGCACTTGCCACAGACCGCCTCGATTCGGGTATCGCCCTGCTTGACGACGAGGGATTTCTTTTCCATCGATTCGCGGATCAGGCGCTCGGCTTCCTCGCGCAGGGATTGTTTGGACAAAGCTCGTCTCCGCCATAATGCGGGCGAGGCTTATCGCACCTGCGTCGAAATCACAATCCGAAACGGCTGCCCAGACCTCGACAATCACATGAGCGGCGGATGTCTGGGCATCCGCCGCTCACGCGCTCTCCAGTCACGCGGCCTTTTCAAGCCGCCTTGGAAACCTCCATCAGCAGCCGTTCGGCCTTGGCATCCTCGATGCGGTTCACCAGCCGGCTGCTCTCGTGATTGTCGCGCACGGTCTTGGTCAGGGTGATGCAGGTCTGGATCAGCATGACGATGCCCATGGTGAGATAGCCCTTCATCCAGAGGTCGATCGGCAGGAAGAAGATGCCGATGGCGACGAGAAATGCGGAGGCGGCGAAGGACGCGTAAGTGAAGGTCACCCAGGCGCTGCTATGGGGTTGGCCGTTCTGGTTCATGATGGTCTCCTGTTGGTTCCAACGATGATGGGATGGGGATCAGGCGGTCGGCGCGCGCTTGGACTTCAACCGGACCAGCACGTCGTCCGCAGTCGTCTTCAGCCGTGGACCAAAACCCTGTTCGGCTAATCTCTCGGCGGTGGCGAGAGGCCCCGTGGCCGCATCGAGCTCGACCAGCGCATCATCCGCGGCCTGCGCTTCCATCTGCCGCTCGCGCAGGCGCCGCAGGGTGCTCTCCGCCTCCGGCAGCGTGGATTCGTAAGGGCGTGCCGCCTCGATGCCGCTGCGACGGAGCGAGCGCACCGCCTCCGAGGCTCGGGCGACGCGGCGGCCGCGATCGAGCTCGGTGATGCGGGCCTGCGCGGTTGCGACGTGCCGCTTCAGCCGGGAGATCTCGGTCGCGAACAAGGCGCGAGCCGTCATCGCCGCATCGCGGTCGGCCTCCAGGCCTGCGATGGCTTCGGCAGCATCCCTGGCGAGATCCTCGCGGCCGCCGTCGAGCGCCGCAACCGCGCGCGTCTCGAGATCGGCAATGCGGGCGACGGTCGCCTCGAGCTTGCGGCCTTCCTGCTGATCCTGCGCGATCGCCAGCGCCAGCGTCCGCTTGCTGCGCTCGACAGCCGCGGCCGCATCGCGCATCTGCTGGTCGAGGATGAGGAGGGCCGTCCGGTCCTCCAGCTCTTCGCCCGCGGCGGCCACGCTGCCGCGGAAAAGTGTCACGACGGTCTTGAACATCTGTTGCTCCCTGTTATGAGCGTTGCTCACAGACCTTTGTAGCAGCAACCGTGAACATTGTTCAAGAAAAATTTGAGCGATGCTCAAGAATTTGGCCAACGTATGTCTAAGGCCTTGGAACGCCGAGAGAAACTTCGGGTCGCCCTGATCCTGGCGGCGGAACGGATGATCGCGGACCGTGGATTGCCGGGGCTGAAAACCCGCAATCTCGCCCGTGAGATCGGCTGCGCCAATGGTGCGGTCTATAATCTCGTGGCCGATATGGACGAGCTGATCCTGCGTGTGGGCTCGCGCACGCTGCACCGGCTCGACGAGACGCTGAGCGCGGCGGAACGTGCGGCCCCCCCCTCGCCGCAGGAAACGCTGGTCCGGATCGCCATCGCTTATTGCGATTTCGCGGCGGAGAACCTCCAGCTCTGGCGCGCGCTGTTCGAGCACCGGATGGAGGCCGACAAGGTCGTTCCCGACTGGTACGTCGAGGACCAGATGCAGCTGTTCCGCCACATCTACCAGCCGCTGGCCGCGCTGTTTCCAAGGCGCGGCCCGGAGGAGCTCGGCATCACCGCACGCAGCCTGTTCTCGGCGGTGCATGGCATGGTGGCGCTGGGGTTGGAGCAGAAGCTGGTCGCCGTGCCGCTGCCGGCGCTGCGCAAGGAAATCGCAGGCCTCGTGCGTGCGATGATTGACGGACTGATCGCGCGTGCAAAGTAGAGGCGCGCAGCAGCGGGATCGCAGAGATCTCGCCGGCACCAACCAACGCGTAGACGCGCTCCATCACCAGCTCTGAATCTCGGCGAGAGCTAGGAACGAACATTCCGAGGGTCGGTTGACGCGCATAGTTTCCCTCAGAGCGCGAGCCTTCCCATGTATCACCACGTCAAAAAACTGATGTTCACCGTGCGTGTCGACGAACCCGATCCCCGCTTCGGCAATATGCTGCTCGAGCAGTTCGGCGGCGCCAACGGGGAACTCGCGGCCGCGATGCAATATTCGATTCAAGGTCTGAATTGCGAGGACCCCGACCGCAAGGATCTGTTGATGGATATCGGCACCGAAGAGCTCAGCCATCTCGAAGTCGTCGGTTGTCTCGCGCGGATGCATCTTGCGCCTTCGAAGAATGACCGCCAGGCGGCGGAGGCCGATCCGCTGATTGCGATCGCCGGCGGCGGCGGAGTCAACCTGTTCAATTCGCAAGGCAATCCCTGGACCGCCGACTATCTCAAGATCACCGGCGAGCTCGACGTCGATCTCCGCAGCAACATCGCCGCCGAGGCGCGCGCCAAGATCGTCTATGAACGGCTGATCAATTTCTGCGACGACTCCGGCAGCAAGGACGCGCTCCAGTTCCTGATGACGCGGGAGATCACTCATATGAAGGCGTTCGCGCGAGCGCTCGAAAGCCTGTCGAAGCCGGCCTTCAGTGTCGGCAGGATCGCGCCGACGCCGGGCCTCGTGAACCAGTACTTCAACGACTCCACCGGCAGCGGTGACCACGGCGAAATCGACACCCGCGGTCCCTGGAACGAGGGTGAGGACTGGGTGTTCACGGAATCGCCGGCGTTGCAGTCCACCGATCCCGGCGCCGGCACGCCGATCGTCACGGAGAGCTCACCGCTCGTCGACGAGTCCGGCCTGACCGATCTCCTGCTCCATGAACTGCGCGACATTCTCCACGCCGAGAAGCAGTTGACCAAGGCGCTTCCCAAGATGGCGCAGGCCGCCCGCTTCGACCAGCTGCGGGAATTGTTCGAGCAGCATCTGGCCGAGACCGAGAATCAGATCGAGCGCATCAACGAATGCTTCGAGCTGCTCGGCGAGAACGCGCGCGCCAAGCCTTGCAAGGGCATGATGGGCCTCATCGAGGAAGGCCAGGAGGTCATGAAGGAAGGCGAAGACAAGGAAGACGCAGCCGCCGATCTCGCACTGATTTCTGCGGCTCAACGCGTCGAACATTACGAGATGTCCGGCTACACCACCGCCCGCAACCTGGCGCAGCAGCTCCGGCATAGCGCGGTGGTCGCCCTGCTCTCCAAATCCCTCGCCGAAGAGGAAAACGCCGATCTCCTGCTCAATCAGGTCGCGCGATCGCTGATGTCGGTTGCGAAGATGCCTGCCGCACTGGAGCAGGCCGAATAACAAGCGCCTGGCGCGCGCAGACACACCAAATGAAACCGCCTCGCGCCGTCGCGCGGGGCGCGAACCGGACTACCGTCAGCATGTGAAGCTAGTCCTGACGGGCGAGGCTGACCGCGCCCGGGCCCGCGCGCGCCTGCTCGATCGGAAATCCTCTTTCCAGCCGCGTAGCGCTTGCGCGCAGCATCGCCGCATCGAGCCTGCCCTGCCGCAAGCCGTCCAGAGCGCAGACGAAGACGCGGTAGAACTGCGCGCCGTCATAGGCGACCAGCAGCAGGTCGACGCCGGCATTGATCGCCTCGACCACGGCCTTGCAGACATCGTTCTGGTAGATCGCACCCATCACGAGGTCGTCGGTCATCACCACGCCCTGATAGCCCCATTTGTCACGGATGATGCCGTCGACGACGCGCTTGGAGTGCGAGGCGGCGCGGTCGGGATCGACCGCGGTCAGCGTGACATGGCCGACCATCAGTGCGCTGCGCGAATGCGACAGTACCTCGCGGAACGGAAGCCAGTCGGTTGCTTCCAATTCCGCGACCGGCGCGTCGAGATTGGCGCTGAAATGATGCGTGTCGGTGCGGACGCGGCCGATGCCCGGAAAGTGTTTGAGCGTGGCACCGACGCCGGATTCTTCCAGCCCGCGCACATAGGCGCTCGCGATCGTGCCGACGACGGCCGGATCGGTTGCGATTGCGCGCTGGCCGATCAGCGTGTGGAAATCGAGGCGGTTGCGCCGCGCCGGCGGCTTGAGGTCGAGCACCGGCGCGAGATTGAGGTTGACACCGAGGCCCGCAAGCTCTCGCCCGTGGATACGACCGAACTCTTCAGCCTTGGCTTGCTGCTCGTCGGGAGCAAGACCGGCGAGCGTCGCCAGCGCCGGCACCTTGGTCAGCGGCGGCGCCAGATGCCCGACGATGCCGCCTTCCTGGTCGGCGGCAACGACCAGCGGCGGCAGGCCCGCCGCGCGCCGCTTGTCCTGAAGCGCCGCGATCTCGGTCCGCAGGGCCTCGACGCTCCGGCCCCGAATGTTGTGCCGGGTCACATAGACGCCGCCGATCAATCCCTGCTCGGCCAGCCGTGCGACCTCGGAAAACGAGGAATAGCCGACCATGAAATGAGGCCCAAGCTGCCGCGCCTCGGCGGCACTTGCGCCGAGAACGTCGTGCTTGCGCAGCTCGAACTTCAGATGCGCCGCGGACATCAGGACCGGCGTCAGGCACCAGAGTGTGACCAGCAGCTTGCCCGCGATCGTACGCCACCGCCCTCTGCGCAGCACCAGGAGGACGATCATGATGCTTGCGACGACAAGCGCGATGTTTCCGGCGCCGCGGAGCGCGACCAGATAGGGATCGTTCTTGTTCGCGGCCGCGAATGCGACGACAGGCGCGGCAAGCCAGAGCAGAATGAGACCGATACGGAGGAATTGCATGATGCATCACGCGCTGGGAGTGGCGAATGCTTCGCACCTATCAAAGCGATTTGCGCCGGGCGAGAGGCAAACGCGCGCCTGCACGAAAACTGCAAAAGACTCCTGAAACCGTGCAGACGATGATCCCGGCTTCTGCACAAGCACCGTTCAGACTTCGTGATGCCACCATCACGAAAGGTCTTTTCGGATATGACAAGCCTGGCTTCGACGATCGTAGAGGAAATCAAGCCGATCGGTCATTCCTCGATCCCGGCCAAGGTCGGTCTCGCACTGGTGCTGGCCGCACTCGCCGACTGGCTGTTCTACGGCCAGCGAATCGGGCTGTCGCTGACGCTCTTTGCGATCGCACTCGCCGGCGTGTCGGCGCTGTTCAATCATGCGGCCCTGGACTTGCGCCGCGCCCTGATCGGCTCGGCCATTCTCGTCGCCGGTCTGGTGCCAGCCGTCGAGGAACTCAACACGCTGTCGTTCCTGATCCTCATCGCATCGCTGGCGATTGCGTTGCTGCTCGTGACCAATGCGGAAGCGACCGGGCTCGCCGACCGCGTCCGCGCGCTCCGCAACTTCCTCCTGCTCGGCCCCTTCAGGTTCTTCCTCGATGCGCCCCAGGCGTTCAACGCCTCGGCGCTGACCCGCGGCGTCGCGCGCTGGCTGCTCCCTGCAGCACTCAGCACGGTCTTCGTCGCGCTGTTCGCCGCGGCCAATCCGGTGATCGAGCAATGGGTGTCCCTGCTCAATCCGAAGCTCATCCTCCAATATGTCAGCATCCCGCGCGTGCTGTTCTGGGCCTTGATGCTGGCGCTGGTCTGGCCGTTCATCCATGTGCGCTGGCGGCGCAAGACGATCGTCACCATCGCCGTCGCGGACGGACCTGTGCCGCCGCCGCTCCCGCCGCTGGCCTCGGCGGAATTTCTTGGTCCCTCCACCATCCTGCGCTCGCTGATCCTGTTCAACCTGCTGTTCGCGGCGCAGTCCATTCTCGACGGCATCTATCTCTGGGGCCATATGGCGCTGCCCGACAATCTGACCTATGCGGGCTACGCGCATCGCGGCGCCTATCCGCTGATCGCGACCGCGCTGCTCGCCGCCGCCTTCGTGCTGGCCGCGATGCGTCCGGGCGGACCGGCCGAAAAATCGAAGGTGATCCGGCCGCTGGTCTATCTCTGGGTCGGGCAGAACGTGCTTCTCGTCGCCTCCTCCATCCTCCGCCTCGACCTTTACGTCGACATCTACATGCTGACTTACTGGCGGATCGCGGCCTTCATCTGGATGGGACTGGTCGCGCTGGGGCTGATCTTGATCGTGGCCCGCATCGCGCTCAACCGGTCCAACCGCTGGCTGATTGGTGCCAATCTGATCGCGCTCGCGATCGTGCTCTATGGTTGCTCGCTCGTGAACTTCGACGCCTTCATTGCCGACTACAATGTCACCCACAGCCGGGAAGCATCGGGCATCGGCGTGCAGATCGACATCAACTATCTCCTGACGCTCGGACCGCAGGCACTCCCCGCCATCGACAGGGCGATTATGCTCAGGCCCGGTAATCCCGAGAGCTGTCTTGTGTCCCGACGCGACCGCCTTATAGAACAGCAACGCCAGGATCTGGCCTGGCGGAGCTGGGGCTTTCGCAGCTGGCGGCTTCAGCGCAGGCTGGACGCGCAGGCGAAGGATCAGTCCGGCAGCCGGCCGGCAGGATGAGCGGAGAGTTTCTTGGCGCATCGCATTCTCATCGTGGACGACGAGGGCCATATCCGCGAGGTCATCCGCGTTGCGCTGAAGAAGGCCGGCATGGACGTGATCGAGTCCCGCGACGGCAAGGAGGCGCTCAGCCGCTTCGCCGCCGACAAGCCCGACCTGATCGTGCTCGACATCGGCATGCCCGAGTTCGACGGCCTCGATGTCTGCCGCGAGATCCGCAAGAGCTCGGACGTGCCGATCCTGTTCCTGTCGGCGCGCGACGAGGAGATCGACCGCATCCTTGGCCTCGAGATCGGCGGCGACGACTACGTGACGAAGCCGTTCAGCCCGCGCGAGCTGGTGGCGCGGGTCAACGTCATCCTGCGCCGGCTCAGCCCGCGCAATGGCGAGGCCAAGGCGGGCCCGGCCGCGCTGTCGCAAGGCGGCCTGCTGATCGACCCCGAGCAGCATGTCGCGACCTTCGCCGGCACGCCGCTGAAGCTGACCGCGATCGAGTTCGGCATCCTGCGCGCGTTCCTGACCCGGCCGACTTCGGTGTTCAACCGGGAGCAGCTGATGCGGGCGGCCTATCAGCTCAACATCCAGGTCTCCGACCGCACCATCGACAGCCACATCCGCAACATCCGCGCCAAGCTCGCGGCGCTGGCCTGCGACAGCGTCATCGAGACCATCCACGGCGTCGGCTTCAAGCTCGGCCGCTGCGAGAAGGCGGCATGAGTGCGGCGCCTGACAAATGGCGGCCGTCGCTGGGGCTCGTGATCTTCACGGTGCTGACCACCGTTGGCGTTCTGCCGCTGGTCGGCCTGTTCTTCTTCCGCCTTTACGACAACCAGCTGATCCGCCAGACCCAGGCCGAGCTGATCGCGCAAAGCCGCGTGCTGGCGACGATCTATTCGCAGGAGGTCACGGCCAGGCTCGACAGCGGCCTGACGCTCGGCGCCGAGGTGCCGCCGAACGTGCTGCCTGACCCCGGCGACCAGGTCACCCCGATCCGTCCCGCGCTCGACCTCACCGCCAACGATCTGCTGCGGCGGCGACCGGATGCGCAGGCCGCGCCTCATCCGGCGCAGGCGGCCTATGTCGAGATCGGCGCAAGGCTGACGCCGATCATCCGCGAGACCCAGAAGGTGACGCTGGCGGGCTTTCGTATCCTCGATCCGCAAGGCGTCGTCATCGCCGGACGCCAGGAGGTCGGCCAATCGCTCGCCCATATCGAGGAGGTCGCCGACGCGCTGCACGGGCAGTATCGCGCCACCTTGCGCAACCGCGTGCCGGACAAGCCGCCGCCGCCGATCTATTCCTTCAGCCGCGGCCTCGGCGTACACGTGTTCTCGGCGATGCCGGTCATCGTCAACAACCGCGTCGCGGGCGTGATCTACACCACGCGGACGCCGAGCAACATCTTCGACCATCTCTACCAGGAGCGGGCAAAGTTCGTGCTGGCGGGGCTCGCCGTGATCCTCGGCACGATCGCGATCGGCCTCGTGTTCTCGCGCACCATCACCCTGCCGATGCGCGAGCTGATCGACCGCGCCGCACGGATCGGCCGCGGCGACCGCGAGGCGTTCCAGCCGCTGCGGCATTACGGCACGCGCGAGTTCGCACAGCTCTCGCACAGCTTCCTCGGCATGGCCGAGCAGCTGGCGCGGCGCTCCGACTATATCGCGACGTTCTCGGCCCATCTCACTCACGAGCTGAAATCGCCGCTGACCTCGATCAAGGGCGCGGCCGAGCTGCTGCAGGATTCATATCAAGGCAAGTCTGACGGACTGACGCCGGCCGAGCAGAAGACGTTCATCGCCAACATCTTGTCGGACACAAAGCGGCTGGAAGCGATGGCGCAGCGGCTGCGCGATCTGGCGCGTGCCGAGAGCCTGCCGCAGAACGAGCGCACGGAGCTGGCGCCCGTGATCGCCGACCTCAGGAACAGGTTTCCGGCCAGCTCCATCGAGGCCAGCGGCAGCCTCGACCGCCCCATCGGCATGTCCGGCGAAAAGGCGCTGATCGTGCTGTCGCATCTCGCCGACAACGCGATGCGGCACAAGGCTGGGACGATCAGGCTGGAGGCTGTGGACGAACGCACGACCTTGCGTCTGACGGTGAGCAATGACGGCGAGCCGATCTCGGCACCGAACCGCGACAGGATTTTTGATGCGTTCTTCACCACCCGCCGCGACC
The DNA here is from genome assembly GCF_036247985.1 of Bradyrhizobium sp. TM239. Taxonomy (NCBI): domain Bacteria; kingdom Pseudomonadati; phylum Pseudomonadota; class Alphaproteobacteria; order Hyphomicrobiales; family Nitrobacteraceae; genus Bradyrhizobium; species Bradyrhizobium sp. TM239. Next base: position 623,145 of record NZ_BTIR01000001.1, read on the forward strand.
AGGGCGGCACCGGGATGGGGCTTGCGATCGCACGCGCGGTCATGGCGAGCCATGGCGGCTCGATCAGGCTCAAGCCGACCGAAGCGGGCGCCGCCTTCGAGCTGCAATTCCCTGCGGTCTAGATCGCGAACACCCAGGCGGCGACGATGGTGCCGATGGTGACGAGACCGGCGATGGTCCAGCCGGCGGCATATTCCAGCTCAGGATGACCGGTCGCCCGCATGATCTCTGCCGGATCGGCGGTATGCTTCTGTGCCATGACAGCCTCGCACGTTTCTTCCCGCGTCATATGTAAGTCGCATCAGCCGCCATTAGGTTCCATCACGGAAATGCGAGGAATGACGCAGCTTGGCTTGTTCGACGTCCCTGACGAAGGTCCGGCCGGCCTTCGCTACACGGACAATTTTATCGAACCAGCCGTCGAGCAATCCTTGATCGGCCGCATCGCAGCATTGCCGCTCGAACGTTTCCAGTTCGGGGCGTTCGAGGGCAACCGCCGGGTGGCGTCCTTCGGCTTTCGCTATGACTACGCGCTGCAGCGGCTGGCCGAGGCGGAGCCGATCCCGGACTGGCTGTTGCCCATCGCGCGTCAGGTCGAAGCCTGGGCGGCGCTGCCGGCGGCTAGCGTCCGGCAGGTGCTCTGTACCGAATATGAGGCCGGCGTCGGCATCGGCTGGCATCGCGACAAGCCGCACTTCGACAAGATCCTCGGCCTGTCGCTCGGCTCGGCCTGCAAATTCCGCTTCCGCCGCCGCAGTGGGGACAAGTGGCAGCGCCACACGCGCGAGGCCCAGCCGCGCTCGCTCTACATGATGGAGGGCGAGGCGCGCTCGCAATGGGAGCACAGTATCCCGCCGGTCGAGGCACGCCGTTACTCCATCACATTCCGGACGATGAAGCGGGCCTAACGCGGCCGGCCACAAAAAATGCGAAAACAACCCCATGCAAAGTAGAACGCCCGTTCCGCCCGAGGCGCGGCCGCGCCGCGCAAGGGTTTGACACAGCGGTGCAAAACCGCCGCCTTGCGCAATCACCGCACGGCTTGTGTCTTGCCTTCCGAATCCGGTTGCATGCTAGATTGGCAGCACGCATTCCACGGCAGGAGGGAAGCATGGCCGACGACAAGGCAAAACGCGGCGGGGCCGATCGGGCGCTGATTGCGCTCACCGAAAAATATGAAGTCGCCTACTGGTCGAAGAAGTTCAAGGTGACCCCGGCCAAGCTGAAATACGCCGTCAAGAAGGTCGGCCGTTCCGCCAAGAAGGTCGAGGCGTATATCAAGCTCCAGAAGCACCGCGCCTCCGACAAGAGCCGGATCGCGCTGAGCGAGGCCTATGAGGTTCGGTACTGGTCGAAGAAATTCAAGATCACCCCGGCCAAGCTGAAGGCTGCCGTCGCCGCGGCTGGCCATTCCTCCAGGAAGGTCGAAGCCTATCTCGCCGCCCGGAAGGCGGCAAAGAAGAAGGCGGCCAAGAAGACAACAAAGAAGACGACGAAGAAGGCAGCCAAGCGCAAAAGCGCCGCCTGAGACGCCGCCGGGGAGCCGATGGATGCAGGCCCGCAGCTATGTCCTCACATCCGCCCTGGTCCTCGCCGGCGCGTCCGGTGCCTTCGGCGCCACGCCGGCAAAAGTCTCGGGCGCGACGGCGCTGGCGCTCGCGGGCGTGATCGCGCCGCTGTCGCCGGATCTGTCGGGTGCCGAGAAGAAGGCGGTGGCGATGCTGTTCGCCGGCGGCAACGACGTTCCCTACAAGAAGGCGATCGTGGTCAGCGCGGACAGGATCGTCTGCCGCACCGGCAATGTCGACATCACCGTTCGCAATTGCGAAGTGACCTTCGGCAAGAAAATGAGGACCGTGAACGGCTCCACCGCCAACGAGATCTTCGCCACCGAGGCGTTGGCCGGCATCCCGCCGGACGGTGCCGCGGGATCGAACTTCGAGAGCCTGACCCGGCTGAGCTGCACGATCGATCCCAACGCGATCAGGCGGAAGGACGGCAGCGGGGCGGACTGCACGTTCCAGCCGGGAAATTGAGCCAAAAGGACGCGCCAGGGCCGCATCGAAGGTGCCGTGAAATCGCCTCAAGACCAGCTGACTAATAGCCGCCAACTAAGCCGTCAACTAATAAGGCGAATTGAAAAGACAGGCCAAACGCGCGGGCCAAAATGAGGGGCGCAAGGCTGTGAGGGACGCAAGGCTGGCACAACATCCAAGATGAAAAATCTTCTCGCTTTTTTCCTGTTTCTGACCGTCACGACAGCCTCCGCGCATGGCCCGTTGCCGGCGCGGCTGACGGCGCCCTCCGACCTCATCCGGACAGGCCTGACCGATTCCGACACCACGGCCGGCGGCACCGCGCGGCTGTGCGAGCAGGTCACCTTCTCGCGGGGCCTGCGCTACGGCGAGAGCGAAGCAAACGTGCTCGATGTCGCCGCCAGCACGACCAAGGCGGATACGCCGCGGCCCGTGCTGCTGTTCGTGGCCGGCGACACTTTCACCGGCGATCACGCCGCGCCCGAGCTGTCGCGCCAGATCCAGGACCAGGTCATGTGCTTTGCCGCCCGCAACGACATGATCGGGGTGCGGGTCAACTATCGCCTGGCCCCCGGCGCGACCTGGCCGATGGGAGCGACCGACGTGGCGGCGGCGCTGTCCTGGGTTCACGGCAATATCGACCTGTTCAACGGCGATGCCCGCGAGATCGTCGCGATCGGCTACGGCGCCGGCGCCTTCCATGTCGCGACCCTGCTGGCGCATCCCGAGCTCCAGGCCGACCGCGCCGATGTCGCGGCCGTCGTGCTGGTGTCCGGCATCTATCGCGCCGGCAAGGATGCGAGCGACAGCGAGAAGGCCTATCTCGGCGGCGACGCCAGCCAGTACAACGCGCGCTCGGTGTTCCCCGGCATCCTCAATGTCGATGTGCCGATCGTGCTGGCCTGGGCCGCGGACGATTCCCCTGGCCTCGTGACGCAGGGCGAAACCCTGAAGAAGACGCTCTGTGGCGCCGGCCACTGTCCACGCAGCGCGCTGCTCCGCAGCCGCGACGGCATCGCCTCCGCGTTCGGATTGGATGGCTCCGGCGACAGCCTCGCCGAGCCGACGCTGCTGCTGGTGCATCAGCTCGAGGCGCGGGGGCTGCCGTAGGGTTGCGGCGGCTCGACGACGAACTCACACCATTTGCTGGGCTACCCCTCTCCCCCGCCCTCCCCCGCAAGGGGGGAGGGAGTCGAGCGGAGCGCGCAGCTGCACCGCCGCTCATCGCAAGCGCCCTGATGAATCGGTTCATTCGCCACAGCGACGGTGCGTCCCCTCCCCCCTTGCGGGGGAGGGTTAGGGAGAGGGGTGCCACACGGCACACTCTCTCAACCGGAAGATAGCGAGTGGACCGCCTGCGCCGCGCCGCCGACGGCGCGTCAAACACCCGCATCACCTCTCGCGCTAAACCTTGTGCACGGCGTTGTCGGCGGTGGTGACCGTGATATCGGCGTAGCGACAGGCGCCGTGGCGGCGCTGGAACGGCGCCACGGCCAGCAGCCAGATTTTCGAGATGGCCTTTGCCGATCCGCCAATATGAGCGGCGTAGTCTGCTGCGATGTCGCGCTCCTGCGCCTGCCAGGTGCCGAGGTCCGCCTTCCCGGAACGGACGATCATATGCGTCTCGATCGCGTTCCAGGCGGGTAACGGGCATCGGAAAACCTTGCCTTCAGGCAAATATTCGCTCCAGACATAAGTCAGATCCTGCCCGTCCTCGAACTTCACGCCGATCGAGAGATAATCGTGGGTCGCAGCCTGATCCTCCGCGACGACGGATGGCAATTGATCGATTTTCCAGCGCCATGCGAGGCGCGGACGCGAGACCAGTGGAAGCGACAGCGGCCGCTCGATGATACTGACATGGCCCGTGATGTCGCAGGCAATCTCGCCGTTGGCGCCCTGGCTGAAGACCTCCTGTCCACCGCCAAAGCCGAGCAGGTTCGACCAGCCCGGCGGCAGCTTGCCGCCACGCTCGAGACGCGCAAGCTCGGACTTGAGCTGACCATCGACGTCGCCATGCGCCAGGAGGCTCTTGATGCCCACCGCGGCATCACCACGCCACAGCAGCGCGACACCTGCCATCTTCACATCTGCCTTCTTGTAGATGTCTTCCGGCGTGCCCAAGGCCCCATCCTCATTGGCCCATTCCGCCGCCGAACGCGCGACCTCGATGCGTCCGTCATGAGCGACCGTCATGGTTCCCGTATCCAGCATCGGATTGTACATCGGCCGTTGCCCGCGCGTGCGCGCGTGGAAGATCAGGCCGGGACCGAACCAGAGATCGTGCTCGCGCGACAGCCACATGCGACCGCCCAGGAGGAACGTCACCTGCTGGCCCCGCGTCACGTCGAGACCGAGATCGGTCCAGGGCAAATCTGCACCGTTGATCTCGAATGCCTTGTAGGCAACCAGCTCCGGTGAATTCGCCTTCGCGATGATGTCCTTGACGCCGCTCACCGGATCCGCCGGCGCCGGAGCGCTCTGCTGCGCCGCGCGCGCCGTCTGCAATGCGGGCCCGGCAAAGGGCAGCACCAGGCCGAGCGCCGATGCACGCAACATGACATCACGCCGGGAAATTTTCCCGGCTGGAGACGAGAAGCCAAGACAAGCAAAGCACATGCATTCCTCCCTGCCCGTACGCGACACGGGCATCTGGCCGTATTCCGCGGAGATTCGGATGCTATGCTTTCGGGCCGAATTCAGCCTGCCATGACGTGCCGACCTGGCCGCCGGTTTGGCGCGTGAGGGCAGATGCACCAGACCGGTTACACACGCGCAAGCACGCTCGGTCCGATCGCGGAAGTCGTGACCATGGCCGGGGGATCGATCGAGCGGGTGTTTCGCCGCGCCGATCTTCCCCTCGCCTTGCTGGAATCGCCTGACACGCTGCTGCCACTGCGCGATCATTTCCGGCTGCTGATGGTGACCTCGCGGGAACTGCACGACGAAGTCTTCGCGGCCCGGCTTGGTCGCCAGACGTCGATGGCGGGCCTCGGAGTCTTCGGCCGATGGGTGAGCCAGGCACCGACCCTGCTCGAGGCGATCCAGCGCGCCGGAACGAGCCTGCCGCACATGCTTCAGAACGCCACGCAGCTGGTCGTCCGTCGCCACGGCCGCGACATTCACTGGTCCTACGAATTGGCCGACCCTGCGCGCGACGGACGCCAACAGAACGAGATGCTCGCGATCTGGTACATGATCGCCGTCGTCAGGCATTTTGCCGGCGCCTGCTGGCTACCGGACCGGATCGTCCTTGCGAATCTGGCAAGCCGGCTGCGATGCTCGGTCGGCGAATTGATGCGCACCGACACGGCCATCGGCAACGCCGCCAGCGCGATCGTTTTCGACCGCCGGCTGCTGACATCAGTCAACCCGGACCTCGAACAAGACGACGGGCTGAGAGCAAGCGAGCTCGGGCGCATTTTTGACCTGCCGGATCCGGAAGACCTGCCGGGCCGTCTGTCCGTCCTGATCGAACTGGAGCTGCTCGATCGGCGTCCCACCCTTTCACGCATCGGAAGCCGGTCGGGCCTCGCAAGACGAACATTGCAACGCAGGCTCAGCGATTTGGGCCTGAGCTACAGCGACCTGTTGCGAAACGCGCTACAGCGCCGGGCGGTACGGCTGTTGTGCCAGACGGACCGATCGATCGGCGACATCGCATCCATGCTCGGCTATGACGACCCCGCTCATTTCAGCCGGGCCTTCGAGCGCTGGAGCGGCGTCCCTCCCACCCGCTGGCGGCGGCTGCTCGAATCACGCCAGCGGCCGTAGGCGGCGGGTCAGCACGCCTGCCGTTTCATGCCCGGCCGCCGCAGCCGGCCACAGGATTGCCAAACGCCTGATCTAGATCAACTCGCCTTGGTGCGGACTGAGCCGACCTCGTTGGGGGCCAACGACAAGGTGTCGAGCATGCGCGTCACCGGCAGACTGCTGTTCATCTTGATTGCCGCACTCGCGTCGCTTGGCGCGATGTCCGAGCAACGCCCAGACCAACCCACAAGCGACAAGGAAATCCGCATCGGCAATGTCATGCCGTATTCGGGAGCGCTCTCTGAATTCGGCGCGATCGGTCAGGCGGAGGCCGCCTATTTCGACATGATCAACGCGCGCGGCGGCATCAATGGCCGCAAGATCCGCTTCATCACGCGCGACGACAATTCCGATCCGTCGACCGCGCTGGAGCTGACGCGCAATCTGGTCGAGAAGGACGACGTGCACCTGATGTTCGGATCGTTCGGCACGCCCGGCAATCTCGCCACGCGCTGGTATCTGAACGAGAAAAAGGTGCCGCAGCTTTTCGTCGCCTCCGGCGACGAGGAGCTGAGCCAGGCCAGGGCTTTCCCCTGGACCATGGGCTGGCAGCCGTCGATCCGGTCGGAGGGGCGCATCTACGCCAACTACATTCAGGCCTATTATCCCAGGAAGAAGATCGTCGTGCTCTGGCAGAACGACCAGTTCGGACGCATGCTCTACAAAGGAATCCAGGACGGACTTGGCGATCTGAACCGCCATGTCCTCGTCGACATCGCCTTCGACATCGGCGACGAGCACCTCGACGGGCACGTCTCGATCCTCAAGCGCGCGGGTGCCGATATCTTCGTCTTTCTCGGCGTGCCGTCGACGGCATCCAAGGTGATCAGGCTCGCGGCTTCGCTCAACTGGCGCCCGGTCTTCATCGTCAACGATACTTCCGCCTCGATCGCCAATGCGATGGCGCCCGCGGGCCTGGAGAATTCGGCCGGCGTGATCTCGGCCGCCTTCCTGAAGGATCCGAGCGACCCCGCCTGGAAAGACGATCCTGCCATGAAGGACTGGTTCGCCTTCATGGACAAGTACCATCAGGTCGAAAGCACCAACAACAGCGCCGCGGTCTATGGCTACGCCGCGGCCGAGGCGTTGACGCAGGTGCTGAAGCAATGCGGCGACGACCTGTCACGCGAGAACATCATGCGCCAGGCGGCTTCGCTGAGGGGTCATCAGCCATCCGTCGCGCTGCCCAATATCAGGATGAATACCTCGCCCAACAACTATCTGCCGATCAGGCAGATGCGGCTGGTGCAGTTCGACGGGCGGTCGTGGCAGCCCTTTGGCGAGGTGATCGAGACGGCGTTCACGGAAGGCGCGGCGCGGTGAGGTTTACCCAAACGCGGCCTTGAGACAGCGCGGCGTTCAAGCACGCACCGTTTGCTGGGCTACCCCTCTCCCCCGCCCTCCCCCGCAAGGGCGGAGGGAGCGCAGCGGAGTGCGCGGCGGCGCTGTGCCTCACTGTCGCGACTGATAGGAGCGAGCGCGTGCCACCCGAAAGGTACGTTCCCTCCCCCCTTGTGGGGGAGGGTTAGGGAGAGGGGTGCCACACGGGGACTCTCTCGATCAGAAAGCGCTACGCACGTTCGCGCCCCCTCACGCCGGCTTCAGCGAGGCCAGCGCGCTTTCCAGCAGCGCGCGCACGCGGGCCGCATCGCCGGATTTCACCACGGCGGGATCGAGATAAAGCTCGAGGCCGGGCGCGCGTTCGGTGATCACCCCGCTCCGCTCGGCCGCCGCGTCGTTCAGCGCGTCGACAGAATACGGAATGACCTCGCGGCTGATGCCCTTCATCGTGATCGCTGGCAGCGCATGGGCGCGGACGATGTCGCTGACCAGTGCAAAAGTCTCGTAGCTCAGCACGATGCCGCCGGGCTCGGCGATCGATTGCAGGCGGGCGGCGAGGTTCGCCTCGGCACCGATGATGGTGTAGTCCATGCGGTCGCTGCTGCCGAAATTTCCGACATTGCAATAGCCGGAATTGATGCCCATGCGCGAGCGGAACGGCTGCTCAATGCCGGATGCCCGCCATTTCGCATTGAGCTCGGCAAGACGCTGCTGCATGCGCCAGGCCATCTGCAGACAGGCCTGCGCGTCGGTGCGGTCGCCCTTGGTCTCGGGGTCGCCGAAGAAGATCAGCATGGCATCGCCGATGAACTTGTCGATGGTGCCGCCATATTCATGGGCGATCGCCGACATCTCCGTGAAATATTCGTTGAGGAGCTGGGTCAATTGCTCCGGCTGCAGCCGCTCGGCGGTGGCCGTAAAGTTCTGGATGTCGGAGAAGAAAATGGTGAGCTTCTTGCGCTCGGTGTGGATGGTGACGTCCTTCTGGCCCGAGAAGATGCTCTTGTAGACTTGGGGCGGGATGTAGCGCGAGATCTTCATCGACAGCGAGGCGAGGAAGTCGTTGGCGGATTCGAGCTCTCTGTTCATGCCCTTGATGCGGCTCGCCTGGCGGCGCTGGAGCGACAGGAACGACAGGCCGCAGCCCGCCGCGATCAGGAAATAGGCCAGCAGGAACTTGAACGAGAAGATGTTGGCGGCGATCGGCTGGGCAATGATCACCTCCTGGATGCCCCTGATGTCGCCGACCTTCCAGTCCTTCTTGGGGCTTTCGGGGTGGCTGTTATGACAGCTCACGCAGGCCGGGCCCATCGTGACGGGGGCAACCAGGCGGACCTTGTCGGAGAACAGCGAGGTCTCGGTCTCCACGATCTTCTGCTCGGGATCCTTCCTGAGCGCATCGAGCGCGTCCTTCTCGAACTTGTCGAGCTGGTGCGGCGCGCGGTTCTGGAACGGGAAGTCGGAGACGAAGCGATAGGTGATGTTCTCCTGCTGCGCGCCGATCACCCGCCCGAGCTCCAGCGACAGCGTCGCCGGGATCGGGATCGCGCCGGGGACGGATTCGTAATTGTGCACGACCTTGGTGGTGCCGTCGGGGTTGGCGAGCACGCGCCCGACCACGTTGGACGCGTAATAGCTGCGCACGCTCGTGATCACCGAATTGAGATCGACCGCCTGCCGGCGCAGCGCCGTCTTGCTCAGCTCGGTCAGGTCCAGCCACACCGCGAGCGGCAAAGCGAGCAGGAGGAATGCGATCATGGCGCCGGTGAGCAGGCCGCTCTTGCGCTGTTCTTCGGAGATCTCTTGTTTCACTCTGTGGCTCCGTTGTGAGCGATTTTGTCGCGGTGATCCGGCGCCCGCGATGGGACATGCGGCGGCACAGAGCCCAGAAAACGCAAGGCAGCGCAACCCCATTTCATGGTGGTCGCAGAACGCGCCTTTTCGTTTCATCACAGATGCTTAAGATCGGCATCAACCTGCATCCGCCCGCCTGGAGAGATTCATGACCGAGACCATTCGCATCAAACGCTTCCATGCGCGGCCCGTGATCGTGCCGATGAGCCTGCCGCTGCAGACCTCGACCGGCGCGGTCGCCAGGGCGCCGCTGGTGCTGATCGACTGTGAGACCGACCAGGGCGCGGTCGGGCACGCCTATCTGTTCTCCATCACGCCATCGGCCTTGAAGCCGCTGACGGCGATGGTCACGGAAATGTCAGACTTGCTTGCCGGCGACGAGCTGCTGCCGTTCGAGATCGAGCGCAAGCTGAGCCAGCGCTTCACCCTGCTTGGCCTTGCCGGCCTGCAGCGGCTGGCGCAATCCGGCATCGACATGGCGGCCTGGGACGCGCTTGCCCGAGCCAAGGGCCTGCCGCTGGCACGGCTGCTCGGCGGCGCGCCAAAGCCGGTCAGGGCGTACAATTCGAAGGGGCTCGGCATCATGCCGGCGGGCGCCGCGGTCGACGAGGCGCACAAGCTGCTGGCCGAGGGGTTTCAGGCCGCCAAGATCCGCGTCGGCCGACCCGACGCGCGGGAGGATCTCGCCGTCGTCCGCGCAGTGAGAAAGGCCGTCGGCGACGAGGTGACGCTGATGTGCGACTACAACCAGGCACTGACGGTGACCGAGGCCATCCAACGCGGCGAGATGCTCGACGACGAGGGCCTGACCTGGATCGAGGAGCCGATCCGCCACGACGACTATGCCGGCTGCGCCCGCATCGCCGACGCGCTGCATACACCCGTCCAGATCGGCGAGAATTTTGACAGCGCCTTTTCGATGCAATCCGCGCTGTCGGCGGAAGCCTGCGATTACGTGATGCCGGACGTGCAGCGCATCGGCGGCGTCACCGGCTGGCTGCGCGCCGCCTCGCTCGCCCATGCCGCCGGCATCGAGATGTCCACGCATCTGTTCTCGGAAGTCAGCGCGCATTTGCTCTGCGTGACGCCGACCGCGCATTGGCTGGAATATGTCGACTGGGCCGATGCGGTGCTTTCGACGCGGCTGAGGATCAAGGACGGCTTCGCGCTGCCGAGCGAGGAGCCCGGCAACGGGATTGCGTGGGACGAGGCGGCGGTTGCCAAATATCTCGTTGGATAGGCTGACCGCTACGACCGAACAGCGGCAATCATGTTGAGTTCGACCGGCGCCCCTCGCGGCAACTCGGCGACGCCGACGGACGTCCGCGTATGACGACCGCGCTCGCCGAGGCGTTCGATCAGCCGGTCGGAGGCACCGTTCATGACTTGCGACTGCTGGGTAAATCCAGGCGCTGAAGCGACATATCCAACGAGCTGCAGGACCTGGACGATCCTGTCCTCTCCGCCTGTGGCGTGATTGATGGCGGAAATGCAGAGATCTGCGCAAAGGGCTGCAGCTTCTTGTGCGGCCGCGATATCGACGTCTGCTCCGACCTTGCCCACATACAGCAGGTCTTCGCCGCGACGCGGCAGCTGGCCACTGACATAGGCAAGTCCACCATGGATGATCACCGGCAAATAGTTGCCGCCGGGCTTGTTCACGCTGCTCATCTCAATAGCCTGCCTTTTGCTTCACATCCGGCGAAGCGACGCATTTCGCCGCACGCCATAACTCGATCGCCCCAGCTCGTTGCCGTGGTGGATAACCGGACAATGGCAGGCGGCGAGTCATGGATCAAGGCTGCGAAGCCTCATCCGGCCCGACGGAGCTCGCCTCGCGCATTGCACAGCGGCGGCGCACGCGATATCGATCCGCTATGACCAGTTGGCGCCCGTATCCCCACATCCGCGTCGTCGCGATCGGCCTGCACTGGCGGGACGGGCGCCTGCTGGCGGCCGAAATTCGCGACGATGCCGGGCGGATCAAGGGCGTGCGCCCGCTCGGCGGAGAGATCGAGTTCGGCGAGAGCTGGCGCACGGCCCTGATGCGCGAGTTCAACGAGGAACTCGGCATCGCCATCACGCTCAAGGGCGCGCCGTTGGTGCTGGAGAACATCTTCATGCACGAGGGCGCAACCGGGCACGAGGTGATGTTCATCTGCGAGGTGGAGTTTCCCGACGGCGCCTTCGCCGACCGGGACCGCATCGACTTCCTCGAGGACAATGGAGAACAGATCGTCGCGCGCTGGTTCGACCTTGCCGACCTCGACGTGGACGGCGGACCAAGCCTCTACCCGACCGGGTTGAAGGATATGCTGCTCCAACCGGCGAGCCAGCCCGCTTGACGGCGTTGGCTAGCTCCACGCCGGGGATTTACGCGATTGGCTGATTTTCCGCCGGGTAGACCAGACGCTCGTCGGGAACGACCCGCGCAGCCGGATTCATCTCGGCCTCTTTGACCTGCCCCGGCCCCAGAATGTGAAACACCGTCTCGCCCGCCGCGAGCAAGTAGTCGGTGATGATCCGACGGTGACATCGCCACCACAATGTCTCGGCGCACATGATGGCGCAGCGCTGCACCTGCCCGACGGCGCGCAAATGTGCGAGCCCTTCGTGAAAGGCCGCGCCCATCGCGTGGTCGGCGTAATTGTGAAAGCTGACGTTCTGCCAGAACGCATTGGCCTCGCGCGGCACCTCGCGTTTGCGGCCGCGCAGGCCGCCGAGCGAGGCAATGTGCTCGTAGCCGATCGAAGCAGCCGCGAGCGATTGCGGCAGGGTCTCGCGATTATACTGCGGGTTGGTACGGGAGCGGGGCACGGTCCGAACGTCAGCCACGAAGGTGACCGCGCTGTCCTGCAACAATTCGACGAATTCCTCGATCGAACGTGTGGCGTGGCCGATGGTGAAGAACGGATGAGCCATGGTGACACCTCGACCGCTCGGCTCGGAAGCCGTCAGCTCTTCAACGACCGCAATGCGCGGCCCTTGTGCAGGGCGATGTGATCGGTCTTGTCGCTCCGAATTTCATATTGCGGATCCTCCGGGCTGGCGTGGTGCGTGTAGCCCTTGTAGTCGACGTCCTTGGTGTGGACGCGAAGGATATGGCCGCGTACGCGGCCGGCCTCGGAATTCCAGCTGACGTGGTCGCCGCGCTTGAAGGATTTTGTGGAGGTCTTCGGCATGGCGGAACAATGCCGTGGGAGTGGCGGCGTTCCAAGGTACGGAGCAAGCTGCACCAGTCCGTCTTCGCTCTCCGAGCTACGCCAGACACGCTTCGCATGGAGATCGTGGCTTGCCGAGCCGTAGCTCGCGGATACAGGCCCGCCTGCGCCCTTTGGGCTTCGGCGCGGCATCCTTCTCTCGGCTATCGCGAGCGAAGGATGGTGGGCGCGACAGGGATCGAACCTGTGACCCCTACCATGTCAAGGTAGTGCTCTCCCGCTGAGCTACGCGCCCTAATAGTCCACTTGCGTCGGGTTGGGTCCCTATAACGGCTCAGGGGACCCTGTGCAAGGACCGAAGGAGGCCGATTTAGGCCGCCAGCATCTTGTTCACTTCGCTGACCAATTCGCGCAAATGTACGGGCTTGGACAGCACCTTGGCGTTCTTGGGGGCGTCCGAATCCGAGTTCAGGGCGACCGCGGCAAAGCCGGTGATGAACATGATCTTGATGTCAGGGTCGAGTTCCGAGGCCCGGCGGGCGAGCTCGATGCCGTCCATCTCCGGCATCACGATGTCGGTGAGCAGCATCTCGAACGGCTCTTCCCGCAGCCGTTGATAGGCGGCCATGCCGTTGTCATGGGACGAGACCTGAAAACCGGCGTTTTCCAGCGCCTTGACCAGGAACCGGCGCATGTCGTTGTCGTCTTCGGCGAGCAGGATCTTTGGCATGGCAGGAATCGTCGCATCCCCAGAGGATATCAGCAGAGGTCACTAAGCCCGACAGAGGGTAAATTTGGGGTGAAAATCTTTACCCTGAGCCGGCCGCGCTGCCGCACTCTTGTGAACCGGAAAACGGCTCGAATCAATCGAGCCGCGCCGGCTCATCCCCGCCTCCCTGCCCACACGGTTAAGACCTGTTCCAATGACCATCACATCTTTTCGCTTGGCAGAATGGTTGCGATTCCGGACAATGACGACACATGAGAGCCGCTCGATCGGCCGAATCAATGCGGTCTGGCCACTGCCAGATCCCGGCGCGAAGGGACGAAGCCTGAGAAGATGACCCGGTTTGACGGCGAGACGTCGCCAGCCTTCGAGATCGTGGAGCCCGCGCAATGGCGCGCGCCGGTCATCTTCAACTCGCCCCATTCCGGCTCGACCTATCCGGACGAATTTTTGGCGGCCTCGCGGATCGACCTTCCGACGCTGCGGCGGTCCGAAGATTCCTTCATGGACGAGTTGATCGGCCATCTCAGCGAGCGCGGCTTTCCGACCGTGCGGGTCAACTTTCCCCGCTCCTATGTCGACGTCAACCGCGAGCCCTATGAGCTCGATCCCCGCATGTTCAGCGGACGGCTGCCGAGCTTTGCCAATACCCGCTCGATGCGGGTCGCCGGCGGCCTCGGCACCATTCCGCGCGTGGTCGGCGACGGCCAGGAGATCTACCGCGACCGCATCCTGGTCGACGATGCGCTGGGACGGATCGAGACGCTGTACAAGCCCTACCACCGCGCGCTGCGCCGGCTGATCAACAAGGTGCACCAGATGTTCGGCACCGTGGTGCTGGTCGACTGCCATTCGATGCCCTCGGTCGGCGTCAGCCGGGACGAACCGCGCCGGCCCGACGTCGTGATCGGCGACCGCTACGGCACGAGCTGCACGCCGCTCCTGCCCGACCGGGTCGAGGAGACCATGACCGGGCTCGGCTATTCGATCGGACGCAACAAGCCCTATGCCGGCGGCTTCATCACCGAGCATTACGGCAATCCCGCGAGCGGCCTGCATGCGGTGCAGCTCGAGCTCAACCGCGCGATCTACATGGACGAGCGGCGGCGCGAGCGGAGTGCACGCTTTGCGCAAGTGGCGTCCGACTTCGGCGTTCTCGCCGACGTGCTCGCGACCACGATTCCCTTCGGCGATCTCGGCCCGTTCCAGGCCGCGGCGGAATAGGCGCCGGCTTTTCTTCGTCAGATCGTGTTGTCTGTGATTGCGCGAACGCGTCTTCGCTTCGCTTTCGCTGCGCACCTTGAAACGAAAACGACAGGCGCAAAGAAAAAAGGGCCGCTCGCGAATGACGCAAGCGGCCCAAGTCTAGGGAGGAAACGCCCAAGGAGGGCAGCGGTAACGCCAAGCGCTACCGCACCGCAACAATATGCGACCGCGCCGCACAAAGTGCAAGGGCTTTTGAGCCATTTCCCATGCAATACGCACATGGCTCAATTGCTTCTATGGAAACCCAGATTCAGTTTCTTTGATAAGGAATTTCAATGGGTTGATAGTCATTTGCATACGAACAAGGCATATTCGGAACTAAGTTTTCAACTCTGTGATCGATATTTGGCCGGCAGATGACTTGGATGAGGCAGCGCCCCTCGGCATCCAAAATACCAGGGTGCAAAATCAAGACAGCGCTGCACGCGGGAGGCGAATTGGGCTAGGCAGGAGGGGAGCTTCATCCAACTTTCGCTTTGAGGATACGCCGTGACGGTGATCGACTTCTCCGCCTTCATCGGACGGCTCGCCACCGCCTCCGGCGAAACCATCCTGCCGTTCTTCCGCACCTCGCTGTCGATCGACGACAAGAGCAAGACCAAGGATTTCGATCCGGTCACGGAGGCCGACCGCGCCGCGGAGGCGGTGATGCGGCGGCTGATCAAGGCCAACTTCCCCCAGCACGGCATCGTCGGCGAGGAATTCGGCAATGAGCGCGAGGATGCCGACTACGTCTGGGTGCTCGACCCCATCGACGGCACCAAATCCTTCATCGGCGGCTTTCCGATCTGGGGGACGCTGATCGCACTGCTGCACAAGGGCGCGCCGGTCTACGGCATGATGCACCAGCCCTTCATCGGCGAGCGCTTCTCCGGCGACAACGGTTCGGCCACCTACAAGGGCCCGTCCGGCGAGCGCCGGCTCCAGGTCCGCCGCTGCGCCTCGCTTTCGGAAGCCACGACCTACACCACCAGCCCGCTCCTGATGAACGAGCGTGACCGCGCCATTTTCAGCCGTATCGAGCAGGGCGTGCGGCTGTCGCGCTATGGCGGCGACTGCTACTCCTATTGCATGCTGGCGGCCGGGCACGTCGATCTCGTGGTCGAGACCGAGCTGAAGCCTTACGACATCGCAGCGCTGATCCCGATCGTGACCGGCGCGGGCGGCGTCGTCACCACCTGGGAAGGCAAGCCGGCGCAGGGCGGCGGCCGCATCGTCGCGGCCGGCGACGCCAGGGTCCACGAAGAAGCACTGAAGCTTTTGAACCAGTAACAACGCGAGCGGAGGGCTTGCATGACCGTCTCACGCAGGCTTCTCCTTGGTTTGTTCCTGCTGCTGCCGTCAGCGGTGGTGGCGCAGAATTTTCCGACGAAGCCGATCAAGCTGATCGTGCCGTTCCCGGCCGGCGGCCCCAACGACATCATCGCGCGTGTCATCGGCCAGCGCATGTCGGAGCTGTCAGGGCAGCCGGTGCTGATCGACAATCGCGGCGGTCAGGGCGGCGTGCTCGGCACCGATGCCGTCTCCAAGGCCGCCCCCGACGGCTACACCATCGCGATCTCCTCAGCCGGCGCGCTCGCGATCAGCCCGAGCATGGAGAAGGTCGCCTACGACACCTTGAGCGACCTCACACCGGTGACGCTGGTTGCGACGGTGCCGGAGATGCTCGTGGTCGCAACCAACGTGCCCGCCAAGGACATCGGCGAATTGATCGCGCTCGCCAAGGCGCAACCGGGAAAGCTCAACTTCGCCTCCTCCGGCCCCGGCAGCCTGCCGCATCTGGCTGGCGAATTGTTCAAGCTGACGGCGAAGATCGACATCGTCCACGTGCCCTATCGCGGCGCCGCACCGGCCGTGAACGATCTGCTGGGCCAGCAGGTGCAGATGACCTTCCTCGATCTCCCCGTGCTGCTGCCGCAGGTCAAGGCCGGCGCGTTGCGGCCGATCGCGATGGGCTCGGCCGAGCGCGCCCCGACCGCGCCCGACGTGCCGACTCTTTCGGAAGCGGGTTTTCCCGATCTGCGTGTCGAGAACTGGTACGGCATGGTGGCGCCCAAGGGCACGCCGAAGGAGATCGTCGCGGCACTGCACGCCCTGGCGACGAAGGCGATGGCCGATCCCGCGGTGAAGGAGAAGCTCGCCGCGCAGGGCGCGACGCTGATTGGCGACGAGCCGGAGCATTTTCGCAGCTTCATCGCGGATGAGACTAGGAAGTGGGCGAAGGTGATCAAGGATGCCGGAGTCGAGACGGCAAAGTAGGGCTTGAGGCTCGCCACAAGCACTGCTGAGTTCCCTCCCCCCTTGTGGGGGAGGGCTAGGGAGAGGGGTTCACACGGGGACTCCATCGATCGCGGACAAGAACTTCTTCTTCACGACAGAGGCGCCTGTTCCTGGGCTACCCCTCTCCCCCGCCCTCCCCCACAAGGGGGGGAGCGCAGTTAGGCTCGCTGTTGCAGCGTCGGCTCACACCAGCACTCTCACACCGCCGCCGCCCGCAAATGCTCCACCAGCATCTTCGCCGGCCTTGGCAGCGTCTTGAAACTGCGCGCGCAGATCACGAGCTTGCGGTTGGCCCAGGTGTCGCGCAGGCGGACCATGGCGAGCGGCATCAGTTTTGCGCAGCGGCGGGCGGCGGATATCGGCACCAGCGCGACGCCGACATCGGCGGCGACCATCTGGCAGATCGCATCGAAGTCGCGCAGGCGCGCGCGGTAATGCGGGCGCATGCCGAGCCGGGCGGCGTGCTTCGAAATGTGCATCTGGAGCGCGGTGGCGCTGGTGAGCCCGACGAAGTCGCAACTGCCTGCTTCCTGAAAATCGATCTGGCGGCGACCCGCGAACGGGCCGCGCCGCGACGTCACCAATGTCAGGTGGTCCTCGCTGAACACGAAGCGCTCGATATGGTCGGGCAGCGCGTGCTCGGCGGCGAAACCGAGATCGGCGGCGCCTGCGGTGATCGCCGCCGCGATGTCGGTGCTCTCGCGCTCCTCGATGTCGATGGCGACGTCGCGGTGCTCGCGCAGGAAGCCGGCCAGCGCCTTCGGCAGATGTTCCGACAGGCCCGAGGTGTTGACGAGGAAATGCACGCTGGCGCGCACGCCGCTGGCAAAACCGGCGAGATCGCCGCGCATGGCATCGATCTGGTGGATCACGAGCCTGGCATGATCGAGCAGGCTCTCGCCGGCCGCGGTCAGCTCGACGCCGCGCCGCCCGCGCTTGAGCAGCGCGACGCCGAGCGCGTCCTCGAGCCCCTTGATGCGCGCGCTGGCCGAGGCCAGGGCCAGGTGCGACCGCTCGGCGCCGCGGGTGATGCTGCGCTGGTCGGCGACCGCGATGAAGAGTTGGAGATCGACGAGGTCAAAGCGCATGGCAGGTCTCCCAGCCTTCGTTCAGAGCGAAGGCTTACTCCGTAACCTCCAGATTGTGCGCCCGCGCGGCTTCGGTCAATGTGCTGGCATGATCGACCCGCTTCTCATTGTCATCGCCGCCGTGTTCCTGATCGCCGGATTCGTCAAGGGTGTGGTCGGGCTCGGCCTGCCCACGGTGTCCATGGGCCTGCTCGCGGTGAGCATGGCGCCGAGCCGCGCGATCGCCATCGTCATCGTGCCTGCCATCGTCACCAACATCTGGCAGACCTTCGTCGGCCCTTATCTGCGCGACATCCTGAAGCGGCTGTGGCCGCTGATGATCGGCACCGTGATCGGCTGCTGGCTCAATGCCGGCGCGCTGACCGGCCCGCATGCGCGCTACGGCACAATCGTGCTCGGCGTGCTGCTCATCATCTATGCCGTGATCGGGCTGAACAAGTTCCAGTTCCGCGTCGCGCCGCAGAACGAGAAATGGGTCGGCGGCGTGGTCGGTGTCATCACCGGCGTGATCTCGGCCTCGACAGGCGTGCAGGTGATCCCCTCGATGCCGTTCATGCAGGCGATCGGCATGGAGAAGGACGAGCTGGTGCAGGCGCTCGGCGTGTTCTTCACGACGGCGACACTGGCGCTCGCCTTCAACCTCACCGCCGGCGGATTATTGACGCCGGCCAATGCCGTGCCCGGCGCCGTGGGCATGGCGATGGCCTTTGCCGGCATGTTCTTGGGACAGTCGGTGCGGGCGCGGATGCCGGCCGAAGCGTTCCGCCGCTGGTTCCTGATCGCGATGATTTTGCTCGGCCTTTATCTGGCCGGCAGTGCGCTGCTCAAGGAATTCGCCTAGGATTTCGGCCCGTGGCCCGGCACCCATTTTTCGTGCTGGGGCAGGTCGTCCTCAATCGTCCACCATGGAGCACGCGAGGAGGTGAAGACGTGCAGGCGGGGCCTGACTTGCGGATCGTCGTCGAGCAGGCCGGCGGGAATGCTGACGGTTGGAAGATAGCTCGCCTTGCCCGGCGTCAGGCAGCCGCAGGTCTTGCACCGATAGCGGAAGCTCCCCGGCGCGGATTCGTAAGCCACCGTCATGTCCTCGCCCGCGACGAAGCGAAACTTGTCGGCATCGACATGGGCATAGGTCGCAAACGCCGCGCCGGTCAGCTTGCGGCAATTGACGCAGTGGCAGTGCGTCAGCGCGCGCACCTGATCAATCTCGAAGCGCACGGCGCCGCACAGACAGCTTCCTCGAACCATTGAAACCTCCCCCGCGCGGCCTCTTTCGCGGCCGATTGCGTCCGCACCCTCATTCGTTCGAATGAGCCTACCGCGTCTCCAGCATGGCGACGCGGATGCCGAGATAGATGAAGAGGCCGCCGAGCGCGCGGTTGACCCAGGCGATCGCGCCTTCGGACTCGCGCAGGCGGTGGGCGGCTTTGGCCGCGAACGCGGCGAGCACCAGGCACCACAGTGTTCCTGTAGAGATGAAGATCAGGCCGAGCGTCAGGAAGGCGAGCGGCTTGTGCGGTGAATCGGCCGCGACGAATTGCGGCAGGAAGGCCAGGAAGAACAGCGCGACCTTGGGATTGAGCGCGTTGGTGAAGACCCCCTGGAGGAAGACCCGCCGCAGCGAGCTCCGCACCGGCTCGTCGATCGCCGCCGCCAGCACCGGGCGCGACCACAGCATCTGAAGCCCGGTGAACACGAGATAGGCCGCGCCGACCAGCTTCAGGATCGAGAAGGCGGTCGACGAGGCCATCAGCAGGGCCGAAAGCCCGATCGCGGCGGCCGCGACATGGACGAAACAGCCGCAACTGATGCCCAATGCGGCCGCGGCTCCGCCCCGCCAGCCCATCTGCATGCTGCGGCCGATGACGTAGACGGAATCAGGCCCCGGCGTGATGTTGAGCAGCACGCCCGACAGGATGAAGAGCCCGATTTCGTGAATGCCCAGCATGCAAAGGTGCCCCCTGCCGCCCGTTCCGGCGGTCGCAATTCCGCTTAGTCGGTTCGCTCCTCCTCGTCCACCGCCGGGATTGCGGAGGATTTACCTCGAATTTGCAATGCGGATCATGCTTCCGCTCGGCCACATCTGCTTTATAAAGGCGAGGTTCTTGAAATGTGGGATTCGAGCCGACTTGCCACGCCGTGGCCAGTCCCAGGTCCCTTCACGATCACTTATCGATCCCTTGGAGCTTCCGGGATATGGAAAGACGTCTGGCCGCCATCGTCTGCGCCGATGTCGCCGGCTATTCGCGCATGATGGGCAGCGACGAGGCCGGCACCCATGCCGCCTTCAAGGCCCATCGCAGCGCGATCCACCCGATCATCCTCAATCACGGCGGCCGCGTCGTGAAGAACACCGGCGACGGCTTCCTGCTGGAGTTCCCCTCGATCGTCGGCGCCACCGAGGCCGCGATCGCGATGCAGACGCTGATGGCGGAGCGTAACCACCATCTGCCGGCCGACCGTGCCATGCAGTTCCGCCTCGGCATCCACATGGGCGACGTCATCGCCGATGAGGACGAGGTATTCGGTGACGATGTCAACATCGCCGTCCGCCTGGAATCGGTCGCGAGCCCCGGCGGCTTCGCGATCTCGGCCAAGGCCTACAAGGAGGCGAGCAAGCATCTCAGCGCGCCGCTGGTCGATGCCGGCAATCATCGCTTCAAGAACATTAAGGATGCGGTCGGGGTCTGGACCTGGACACCGGAGGGTGCACCGGCGCTCGCCCCCGAGCTCCGGGAGGCGTCCACCCTCTCGCAACAGTACCGCACCGCGATCGTCGGCGTGCTGCCCTTCGCCAACCTCAGCGATGCCCAGGACGAATATTTCTCCGACGGCCTCACCGAGGATCTGATCCACGCGCTGTCGCTGCAATCCTTCTATCGCGTGCTGAGCCGCAACTCGACCTTCGCCTTCAAGGGCAGGAACACCAGCACCCGCCTGATCGCGCGCGAGATCGACGCCACCTATCTGATCCAGGGTTCGGTACGGCGCGCCGGAACCAAGATCCGCGTCACCGCCGAGCTGATCGCGCCGGAGACCGGCGAGCAGCTCTGGACCGGCCGTTACGACCGCGACATCGGCGACTTCTTCGCGATGCAGGACGAGATCACGACCAATCTGTCCGCCGCCATCGCCACCGAGATCGTCCGGGCGGAAGCTTCGGCGCCTGCGCGGCTCTCGACCGACGTCACCGCCTGGGATCGCTTCCTCAAGGGGCTGTCGCATTACTACCGGCAGACCAAGGAGGACCTGACTGCCGCCGTCGATCTGTTCCGGGAAGCCATCAGGGTCGATCCCAAGCTGTCGATCGCGCACGCCTATCTCGCCACGATCCAGATTCAGAGCATCCAGTTCGGCTGGGTCAAGGGCACGCGGGAGATGTGGGCCGAGGCGATGAACCTCGCCGAAACCAGCGTCCGGCTCGACCCGCGCTCGTCCTTCGCGTTCTCGAGCCTGTCCTGGGCGCACGCCATGGAAGGGCATTACGAGGCGGCGATGGACGCGGCCAAGCGCGCGGTCGCGCTCAATCCCTACGACATGGGCGCGCGCGGCGTGCTCGGCATCTGCCATTTCGTCATCGGCGAGCACCGGGAGGCGATCGAGATGTTCTCGATGGCCGCGCAGCGCGACAACAGCGACCCGCGCTACCAATGGGCGGCGCTCAACGCCTTCAGTCATTATCTGTTGCGCCAATATGACGCGACCCTGTCATGGGCGCGCGAGCAGCTTTACATCAACCCCAACCACATGCAGGCGCTGGCGATCCGCGCCGCGGCCCTGGCGCAATTGGGCCGGACCGCCGAGGCCAGCGAGGCGACCGGCGTGCTGATGGGCAACTACCCGACCCTCAATGTCGATCGTCACTTGCGCAACTTCCACTGGAAGCGGCCCGAGGATCTCGCCCACTATCGCGAGGGGCTGCTGAAGGCCGGCGTGCCGCTCGGCAAGCTGACCCTGGTTCAGAGCGACATCAAACGCGTCGCCGAATCCTGACCGGCAGGCCGCGATCCCCTGCGGTCGGTCCCGCACTTCTTTGCCGGAACACGCCCGCTTTTGTTGACAGAACAGTGAATTCGGCCACACTTCGCCACACGCTCAAGTAGTATAGCTTGCTGCCGGTTTGTTAGGACTTTCCGCGCTTGATCGGCGCCTCATTTCACGATTCGCTGTTTTCAGGATTTTGGGCCATGCATGACCCCGCTTCGAAACCGCCGTTCGACCCCTCGATTCAGGTCTCGCCGAACAATCCCTGCCCATTCCTGCGCGGCCTCGTCGGCGAGGGCTTTGTCGAGGGCGGCACTGTCCCGCTCGGCAAGCTGTCGGAGACGATCGCTAACGCGACCGGCGAAACCGGACTGAAGAAGGCGTCTGCCCGGCTCCAGGTCCGCGGCGTGGCGCTCATCGCCAACGGTCTCGGTCACATCCTCAGAAGCATCTTTTCGGGCGCGCAGCTCGATGCGCTGCGCGGCGGCCCGCTGGACAAGCGCGGTGCCGGCTCGCGCATCCTCGGAGTCGACGGCAAGGTCAACGAGGACGAGATCGCGCGGCTCGCGAGTTTCGGCCGGACTTACTCCGATCCGAACGGCGGCTCCGAGCTGGGCCTCAACGCCTCGGAAATCGACATCTTCATGCGCGACAACCTCAAGCGCGCCGGCAGCGCCGCGCGCTGGTACTACCCGCTGCTGATGAAGTTCGAATGGCCGATCCTCCTGAAGATCATCGGCAAGGGCACGGGCGAGGATCGCTATCTCGGCGTTGCCGACGTGCGCACGCTGTTCAACGAGCGCCAGTTCCCGGCGCGCATCAACGAGCGGCTGGTCCCGCCGGTGCTGTCGACCTGCCAGCGCGTGGTGCGGGGCGCCCTCAAGCTTGCGGCCCTGCTGATCGCCATCGGCCTCGTTGCCCTCGTCGCGGTGGCCGAATTCCCCAATCAGGTTCGCGCCATGCTGCCGCAGAAGGGCATCCTGGTGAATCTTCTGCCGCCGCCCTTGCCTTCGGTCCCCGCGGCAAAGGCAGCTTACTGGCTCGACCAAAACTGGTCGCTGAAGGACCGGCACTGGTTCCATCATGCCAGCCAGGGCACCGCGACCTTCCCGGTGCCCTATGAGTGGTTCATGGCGCTGGAGCAGCCGCGGCTGCATCTGTTCTCGAAGCCGGGCATGATGAAGGACAGCGCCTACCTCGAAGGCTTCGGCTTCATCCCGAGCCCGCAATCGATTCAGACCGACACGGCGACGCTGCGCCGCTTCGGTTACGCCAATGTCTATGAGACGACGCAGGCGCCGGACTGGTCAACCAGATGGACGCCGGTGGAGAACGTCGACGGCCTGCCGGTTGGCTTCGCGCGGATGACCGGCGTCCTCGATCCCGCGACCGGCCGTCGCGAAGAGGACAAGATCGGGCTGACCTGCGCGGCCTGCCACACCGGCCAGATCCATTACCAGGGCGTGGACGTGCGCTTCGACGGCGGCCCGGCCATGACCGACCTGAAGAAGCTGGAGCTCTCGACCGGCCTGTCGATCGCCTACACCCTGTATGTCCCGTTCCGCTTCCAGCGCTTCGCCGATCGCGTGCTCGGCCCCGATGCCAGCAAGACGGATCGCGCCGCGCTCAAGCAGAAGCTCAGCGCGATCGGCACGTTCCTGATCGACTGGGCGAAAACCCAGCAACAGACGGTTGAAAGCAAGAAGACCTGGAACGGCAGGCAGCAGCAGGACACGGAGGAAGGGTTCGGCCGCCTCGACGCTCTCAATCGCATCGGCAACCAGGTCTTCTCGCAGGATCTCGCGCTGAGCGGGGTCAAGGGCTTCGAGAAGAACCTGCACGCCCAGGACGCCCCGGTCAGCTACCCCGCGATCTGGACCGTGCCCTGGTTTAAATTCGCCCAGTACGACGCATCGATCGAGCAGCCGTTAATTCGCAATGCCGGCGAAGCGCTCGGCGTGACCGCGCTGCTCAACCTGTCCGACGCCTATCCGGAGGACCGGCTGTGGCGGTCCTCCGTGAACATCAGGACCCTCGGCTGGATCGAGGACATGCTGAGAGGCCCCGATCCGTTCAAGCCGGCCGATCCCTCCGCCGATCCGAAATTCGGCGGCCTGCTGGCGCCGCAATGGCCCTCGCAGATCCTCGGCGACGCATGGAGGATCGATCAGGCCAAGGTCGAGAACGGCCGCAAGATCTACACCGAGATGTGCTCCGGATGTCACCTGCCGGCCGTCAACACCAAGGCTTTCTGGTCCTCGACACATTGGGAGCCGAGCGGCGACAGCAAGGTCCTGAACGCGGTCACGATTCCCCTCAAGGAGATCAACACGGATCCCGAACAATCCCTTGTTCTCAGCAGCAGGATCGTCGACGTGCCCGGCTTCCTGAAGGTGAATACGGCCGACCTCCAGACATGGTGGCAATGCGACATCCCGACCGCGAGCAAATCGCCCAATGAGATGGTCTATGCGCTCGGCCTCATGACGGTGGTCGACATCGTCGCCCGCAAATGGATGGACGACGAGAAGGTCCCGGAGGCCGAACGGGCGAAAATGTGGAATCTCGCGCGCAAGAACTGTCTCAACCCGGCGCCGGACCCGCGCTATCGCGCGCGGCCCCTCAACGGCATCTGGGCTACTGCGCCTTACCTGCACAACGGTTCGGTGCCTTCGCTGTACTGGTTGCTGAAGCCGGCGAACGAGCGCCCGACCAAATTCTGCATGGGCCGCCGCGACTATGATCCCGTGACCGTCGGCTTTGCAGTGACCGCGGATGAGAAGTGCAAGACGGGCGAAACGCAGTTCTCGGCGGGGTCGGAGAAGGACCCGATCCAGGGCAACAGCGTGCTCGGCCATTCCTTCGAGCGCAAGCCGGGCGAAGACAAGCGTCCTGGCGTCATCGGCCGCGAGTTCAAGGACGATGCCGAGCGCTACGATCTGATCGAGTATCTGAAGACGCTGTAGTTGAATTCGATCGCAGATCGAATTCGGGTGAGGGGGACTCTCCGCGAGTCCAACTCCCACCGTCCTTGCGGAGACTCACCCTCACCCCAACCCTCTCCCCGCAAGCGGGGCGAGGGAGAAGCCCCCCCTCACTTGAACAGCGGCGTGCCCGGCACGAAGGCGTCGAAGGCGGCCCAGAATTGGGAGCGGTAGCGGTCCTGCTCCTGGAGGATCTCGTGCTTGGCGCCGGCGATCACGAGGTGGGAGCCGGCGCGCAGATGATAGGCGAACTCCTCGATCGCCGCGGTCGAGACCACGGTGTCGTTG
Source organism: Bradyrhizobium sp. TM239 (assembly GCF_036247985.1). Lineage (NCBI taxonomy): Bacteria > Pseudomonadati > Pseudomonadota > Alphaproteobacteria > Hyphomicrobiales > Nitrobacteraceae > Bradyrhizobium > Bradyrhizobium sp. TM239. The sequence continues at coordinate 647,967 of NZ_BTIR01000001.1, forward strand.
GAGGCCGCCAGCATCAGGATCGGCTGGCGGATCTGCGAGGGGTAGTTCTTGCCCTTGAAGGTGTTCATGGCGCGGAAGGCGGTATCGGCCCAGGCCACGGTCGGTGATGCCAGCCCGAGCGTCGGGTCCTCCTCCAGGATCGCGGCATTGCGTGCATAGCGGACGGGATCACTGGTCACGGGGTTGTTGATGAAGGGATCGAGCCCGGTGAGACGGTCGCTGCCGCCGGGGACATAACGGCCCCCCTGCCCGAGCAGGCGCATGGTCTTGAGCAGCGCACGCACCGGAAGCGAGGTGGTGCGCCCGGGCAGGTCGATCATCGGCGCCGACAGCACCATGCGGTCGAACCAGCGCTTGCCCGCATGCGCCACCCGCAGCATCACCGTGCCGCCCATGGAGTGGGCCAGCGCGAAGAACGGCGGCGGGCAATCCGGCAGCACGACCTGCTGCACGAAGGCCTCCACGTCGACCTCGAAATCGGAGAAGTCGCGCACATAGCCCTTGCGCGGGTCGCGCAGGCGGCGCGAGGAATGGCCCTGCCCGCGCCAGTCGATCATCGCCACCGCAAAGCCGCGGTCGCGCAAATCACGCACGGTCTCGAAATATTTCTCGATCTGCTCGCTGCGTCCGGTGAAGACGCAGACGGTGCCCTTGCGGTTCGCCGGCGGCGCCCAGCGCGCAAAGCGCAGCTCGGCACCATCGGGCGTCTTGATGGTACCGCTGACGACGTCTTCGGGGACGGGATTGGACGGGATCGAGACCAGCGTCATTGGGCGCGAAGTGCTGCAAATCAAGGGGCTGAGCGCCGAAAAGGCGCAAGTTGCCGCCCTCTTGAACGCCGTTCCCTTGAACCCATATCACCATGGTGCAGGCCGCTACCAGTGTTTCGGAACCGGAACATCAGGCTGCACACAGACTAAAGCCCGGCCCGATTGGCGGGCGGGTTACCCAACAGTCGCTCAATGGAGGACTTGACCATGCGTAGCTACGATCTCACCCCCTTCTATCGTTCCACCGTCGGCTTCGACCGCCTCTTCAGCCTGCTCGACCAGGCCAGCTCTGACGGCAGCCCCGGTTATCCCCCCTACAATATCGAGCGTACCGGCGAGAACGCCTACCGCATCACGGTTGCGGTCTCGGGCTTCGCCAGGGATGAGCTCTCCATCGTCGCGAAGGAAAATACGCTGACGATCAAGGGCGGGAAGGCCGCAGGCGAGAACAGCAAGAACGAAGTGCTCTACCGCGGCATCGCCGCGCGTGCCTTCGAGCGCGCCTTCCAGCTCGCCGACTTCGTGCAGGTGAAGGACGCCTCGCTCGAGAACGGGCTGCTTCACGTCGACCTCGTCCGTGAGATTCCCGAGGCGAAGAAACCGCGCCAGATCGCGATCAACGCCAGCGCACCGAAGGCGCAGGTGATCGAGAGCTCGGTCGCCGCCTAAGCACGGCACGCCACTTCCAGGTTTGAGAAAACGCCCCGGTGCCCCGGGGCGTTTTTTTACTTGCCCAGTTGTGTCGCGAAACGCCGCGAGTAGCCCCGCAGCGACTCCTCCGTCGATATACTTCGTACCGGCCTGTTTGTCAGTGCTGCAGAATCCAGCGGCAGTTTTCGGTTGAAATGGAAATACAGGTTGGGCCTGTCGTTCTACGTTACCCCACACTGCAAGCTCGCCCACGCGTCCCGTACACGCCCGACCAAGACGCTGCTCACAGGTAGGTGACTGAGCGTAACGCCGCTGCCACACGCTCCGTCCTTTGGACATCGAACACAAAACAAGACGGAGCACGATCATGTCACTTTGGCGCAGCCTTTTCGTCGCCGCGAGCCTGTTGGCGGCCCCCCTCAGCCTCGCTCACGCGCAGACACCGCAGACGGTGAAAGCCAAGAACGTCGTGCTGGTGCACGGCGCCTGGGCCGACGGCTCGAGCTGGTCGGAGGTGATCCCGATCCTCCAGGCCGCGGGCCTGCACGTCACCGCCGTGCAGAATCCGCTGTCGTCGCTTGCGGATTCCGTCGAGGCGACCAGGCGCGCGCTGGCCGAGCAGGATGGACCGACCGTGCTGGTCGCGCATTCCTGGGGCGGCACCGTGATCAGCCAGGTCGGCACCGATCCGAAGGTCACCGGCCTCGTCTATGTCGCCGCACGTGCGCCCGATGCGAACGAGGATTTCGTTGCGCTGTCGAAGCAATTCCCGACCGGCCCGGTGCGCGCCGGCATCGTCGAGCGCGACGGCGACACAAAACTCTCGGAAGACGCCTTCCTGAAATATTTCGCCAATGGCGTGAAGCCGGAGCAGGCCAAGGAGCTTTATGCCGTGCAATGGCCGACCGCCGCGTCGATCTTCGCCGGCCGCACCACAGAAGCTGCGTGGCATTCGAAGCCGAGCTGGTACGCGGTGTCGAAGAACGACTACACCATCAATCCCGATCTCGAACGCTTCCTCGCCAAGCGCATGAACGCCACCACGATCGAGCTCGATGCCGGCCACCTCTCGCTGGTGTCGCATCCGAAGGAGGTCGCGAATTTGATCCTGGAAGCCGCGGGATATCCGCGGAGCTGAAGCGATCGCTGAAATGCGGAAGGCGCCTGAATTGCTCAGGCGCCTTTTGTTTTGCCCGGCTGCTGCCGCGCCAAACTCGCGACGCTAATCCAGCCCCTGGGCCGCCGGCATCTCCTGCGTCGGCAGGATCGTTGGGGCCGGCTTGGCCTGACCGACGGTCGGCGCGACGGTTTGCGGTGTGGCCTCGGCCGGCTTCGCCTGGGCGGCAGCGGTCTGCTGCGGTGCTTGTGCCTGCGGCGCTTGAGCCTGCTGCGTCACTGGCTCGGCCGGCTTGGCGGCGACCGGCGTCTCGCCGCGTCGCGGGGCAGCCCTGGGCAGCGGCACGGTGCGGCTCGCCACGTGCGGGATCAAGGCCGGCGGCCGCGGCGGGCCGCTGCGGATCACGGTCGGCGGCGGCAGCGCACTTTGCGGACCGTAAGGCGCAACTGCGCGCTCGTCATAGGCGGGCGCCATGCCGTAGGCGTCGGCGGCCGGCATGAAACGGATGATCCGCCCGTCGCGGGCATCGATCACGAGCCGGCCGTCATCGCCGCGACGGTCGATCACCGCGATGGTGTAGACGCTGCCGCGCAGGCGCGGGATGCCGAGCGGCGAGAAGCCGTTGTCGCGCAAGACCGCGTAGACCTCGGTCGACGGCAGCAACGCCGGACCGCGCTCCTCGTAGCCGTAACGCGGCGGCGATGGCGGGGCAGCTTCGGGGGGCGCATAGGGTCCGTCGAAATCCGACACCGCGACAGCCGCCCCTCCTGCGATACCGTTCGCGGGAACTTGCGCCAAAACCTGTCCATGCCAAGCGCCCATGGCGAGCGCCAGCGTGGCAGTAGCCACACATCCTGTGAAAAACTTCATCGTCGACATGCTCCTGTCAGGCCCCCCGAAGCCTCGCGCTCTTTCGCTTCTTGCGGCGTGGCGCGCCTTTCGAAGGGTTGATCCGAAGCTTCATTTGGGATTTCGGCGCCCGCAGGGCCGGATCAGGGCGCGTTTGCTTCAAAACAGGGGCTGCGCAACTTTCGGAAAGCGATTGATTGACATATCGGGAATCGGGACTTCCACGCGCTTGTGTGATAGACAAAAATTTGGCAAGGTGACGGTTAGGACAGGAAGACTGTCTCAATTTTGCTTGCGGTTCCGGCATAGGGATTGCAACGAAAGTCGGTGCTCTCGAGCACCGTAAGGCAACAGGCAAAGCCGTTCTCGGGGACGAAGAACGCCTAGGCCTGAATTTAAGAAAATGCGGCTCGCAGCGGACGAGCGGTGACCCAGAGGCGGGTGCCGCGGAACGCCCAAGGTGCGCCGAAGATGGCGGTGAGGCAGCTTGCCGCACGGAGAGGATTGGAACAATGAACGGGTCGCAATTCGAGAGCGCAAACATCGTGGCAGAAGAACTGTCGGCGACGGTCGCCTCGAAAACGACCGATCCGATTCAGGAACACAATTCGCGCCCGCCAGCCGTTGGCCTCTACGATCCGAGCCTGGAGAAGGACAGCTGCGGCGTCGGCTTCATCGCCAATATCAAGGGCAAGAAGTCGCACGAGATCGTCGCGGACGCGCTGAGCATCCTGTGCAATCTCGAGCACCGTGGTGCCGTCGGCGCCGACCCGCGCGCCGGTGACGGCGCCGGCATCCTGGTGCAGATCCCGCACGCCTTCTTCAGCCGCAAGGCCGGGGAGCTCGGCTTCGCGCTGCCGGCGCCCGGCGAATACGCCATCGGCGCGCTGTTCATGCCGCGCGACACCGCATGGCGCAACGTCATCAAGAGCATCATCGCCGACCAGATCAAGGAAGAGGGCCTGACCCTGCTCGGCTGGCGCGACGTGCCGACCGACAATTCCTCGCTCGGTGTCACCGTGAAGCCGACCGAGCCCGCCTGCATGCAGGTGTTCATCGGCCGCAACGGCACCGCCAAGACCGAGGACGAGTTCGAGCGCCGGCTCTACATCCTGCGCAAGTCGATCTCGCAGGCGATCTACCAGCGCCGCGACCGCGGACTTGCAGGCTATTACCCCTGCTCGATGTCCTGCCGCACCGTGATCTACAAGGGCATGTTCCTCGCCGACCAGCTCGGCAAGTACTATCCCGATCTGCACGAGAAGGATTTCGAGAGCGCGCTCGCCCTGGTGCATCAGCGCTTCTCGACCAACACCTTCCCGGCCTGGTCGCTGGCGCATCCCTATCGCATGATCGCGCATAACGGCGAGATCAACACGCTGCGCGGCAACACCAACTGGATGGCGGCGCGCCAGGCTTCGGTGAGCTCCGAGCTCTACGGCAAGGACATCAACCGGCTCTGGCCGATCTCTTACGAAGGCCAGTCCGACACCGCCTGCTTCGACAACGCGCTCGAATTCCTGGTGCAGGGCGGCTACTCGCTGCCGCACGCCGTCATGATGATGATTCCGGAGGCGTGGGCCGGCAATCCCCTGATGGATGAGAAGCGCCGCGCCTTCTACGAATATCACGCCGCGCTGATGGAGCCGTGGGACGGTCCCGCCGCGATCGCCTTCACCGACGGCCGCCAGATCGGCGCTACGCTCGACCGCAACGGCCTGCGGCCGGCGCGCTATCTCGTGACCAAGGACGACCGCATCGTGATGGCGTCCGAAATGGGCGTGCTGACGATCCCCGAGGACCAGATCATCACCAAGTGGCGGCTGCAGCCCGGCAAGATGCTGCTGGTCGACCTCGATCAGGGCCGTCTGATCCCCGACGACGAGATCAAGGCCGAGCTCGCCAGGAGCCACCCCTACAAGGAGTGGCTGGAGCGGACCCAGATCGTGCTGGAGGAGCTGCCGAAGGTTCCGACCACCGGCGTGCGCTCCAATCTGTCGCTGCTCGATCGCCAGCAGGCGTTCGGCTACAGCCAGGAAGACATCGCCATCCTGATGACGCCGATGGCGGCCACGGGCGAGGAAGCCGCGGGCTCGATGGGCAACGACACGCCGATCTCGGCGCTGTCGGACAAGGCCAAGCCGCTGTTCACCTACTTCAAGCAGAACTTTGCGCAGGTCACCAACCCGCCGATCGACCCGATCCGCGAGGAGCTGGTGATGAGCCTCGTCTCCATCATCGGACCTCGGCCGAACCTGTTCGACCTGCAGGGGCTTGCCACCACCAAGCGCCTCGAAGCGCGCCAGCCGATCCTGACCGACGCGGATCTCGAAAAGATCCGCTCGATCTCGGATGTCGCCGATTCCCACTTCAAGTCGCGCACCCTCGACACCACCTTCCACGCCGGCCTCGGCGCGGCGGGCATGGACCAGGTGCTCGACGAGCTCTGCGCGCGCGCCGAAAGCGCGGTGCGCGAGGGCGTCAACATCATCATCCTGTCCGACCGCATGGTCGGCACCGACCGGGTTCCGATCCCGTCGCTGCTGGCCTGCGCCGCCGTGCACCACCACCTGATCCGCACGGGCCTGCGCACTTCGGTCGGTCTCGTCGTCGAATCCGGCGAGCCGCGCGAAGTGCATCACTTCGCCTGCCTTGCCGGCTACGGCGCCGAAGCGATCAACCCCTATCTCGCGTTCGAAACCATCATCGCGATGAAGGACCGCCTGCCCGGCTCGCTCGACGACTACGAGATCGTCAAGCGCTACATCAAGTCGATCGGCAAGGGCCTTTTGAAGGTGATGTCCAAGATGGGCATCTCGACCTACCAGTCCTATTGCGGCGCGCAGATCTTCGACGCCGTCGGCCTCAAGGCCGACTTCGTCGCAAAGTTCTTCGCGGGCACGCATACCCGCGTCGAGGGCGTCGGCCTTGGCGAGATCGCCGAGGAGGCGGTGCGCCGTCATGCCGACGCGTTCGGCGAGGCGCTGGTCTACAAGGGCGCGCTCGATGTCGGCGGCGAATATGCCTATCGCAGCCGCGGCGAGGACCATGCCTGGACCGCCGAATCGGTGTCGCTGCTGCAGCACGCCGCCCGCGGCAATTCGCAGGAGCGCTATCGCGCCTTCGCAAAGATCCTCAACGAGCAGTCGGAGCGTCTGCTGACGCTGCGCGGCCTGTTCCGGATCAAGAACGCGGACGAAGAGAAGCGCAAGCCGGTGCCGCTCGACCAGGTCGAGCCCGCCAAGGACATCGTCAAGCGTTTCGCCACCGGCGCGATGAGCTTCGGCTCGATCTCGCGTGAGGCCCACACCACGCTCGCCATCGCCATGAACCGAATCGGCGGCAAGTCGAACACCGGCGAAGGCGGCGAGGAAGCCGACCGCTTCAAGCCGATGCCGAACGGCGATTCCATGCGCTCGGCGATCAAGCAGGTGGCCTCGGGCCGCTTCGGCGTCACCACGGAGTATCTCGTCAACTCCGACATGATGCAGATCAAGATGGCGCAGGGCGCCAAGCCCGGCGAAGGCGGCCAGCTGCCCGGCCACAAGGTCGACGCGACCATCGCCAAGGTCCGGCACTCGACGCCGGGCGTCGGCCTGATCTCGCCGCCGCCGCACCACGACATCTACTCGATCGAGGATCTGGCGCAGCTCATCTACGACCTCAAGAACGTCAACCCGACGGGTGACGTCTCGGTCAAGCTCGTCTCCGAGATCGGCGTCGGCACGGTGGCCGCGGGCGTCGCCAAGGCGCGCGCCGACCATGTCACCATCGCCGGCTTCGAAGGCGGCACCGGCGCTTCGCCGCTGACCTCGATCAAGCATGCCGGCTCGCCGTGGGAGATCGGCCTTGCCGAAACCCACCAGACCCTGGTGCGCGAGCGGCTGCGCAGCCGCATCGTGGTCCAGGTCGACGGCGGCTTCCGCACCGGCCGTGACGTCGTGATCGGCGCACTGCTGGGCGCCGACGAGTTCGGCTTCGCCACCGCGCCGTTGATTGCGGCCGGCTGCATCATGATGCGCAAGTGTCATCTCAACACCTGCCCGGTCGGCGTCGCGACCCAGGACCCCGTCCTGCGCAAGCGCTTCACCGGCCAGCCCGAGCACGTGATCAACTACTTCTTCTTCGTCGCGGAAGAAGTCCGCGAGATCATGGCTTCGCTCGGCTTCCGCACCTTCAACGAGATGGTCGGCCAGGTTCAGCTGCTCGACCAGACCAAGCTGGTCGCGCACTGGAAGGCCAAGGGCCTCGACTTCTCGAAGCTGTTCGTCAAGCAGAAGGAAGAGAAGGGCCAGAAGATCTATCACTCCGAGCGCCAGAACCATCATCTGGAAGCGGTGCTCGACCGCACGCTGATCGAGAAGGCAAAGCCTGCGCTCGACCGCGGCGCGCCGGTGAAGATCGAGGCCAATATCAACAGCACCAACCGTTCCGCCGGTGCGATGCTGTCGGGTGCGGTCGCCAAGATCTACGGTCATGCCGGCCTGCCGCACGACACCATCCATGTCGGCCTCAAGGGCACCGCGGGCCAGGCGTTCGGCGCGTGGCTGGCGCAGGGCGTCACCTTCGAGCTCGAGGGTGAAGCCAACGACTATGTCGGCAAGGGCCTCTCGGGCGGCAAGATCATCGTCAAGCCGCCGGCCAACAGCGGCATCGTGCCGGAAGAGAGCATCATCGTCGGCAACACCGTGATGTATGGCGCGATCCAGGGCGAGTGCTACTTCCGCGGCATCGCCGGCGAGCGCTTCGCCGTGCGCAATTCGGGCGCCGTTGCGGTGGTCGAGGGCGCGGGCGATCATTGCTGCGAATACATGACCGGCGGCATCGTGGTCGTGCTCGGCAAGACCGGGCGCAACTTCGCGGCCGGCATGTCGGGCGGCATCGCCTATGTGCTCGACGAGACCGGCGACTTCGACAAGCTCTGCAACCTGGCGATGGTCGAGCTCGAGCCGGTGCTGTCGGAAGAGCTGATCAACGCCGGCACCTACAATCACTCCGGTGACCTCGAGGCGCATGGCCGGGTCGACGTGTTCAAAAACCTGCTCGACTCCGACGTCGAGCGCCTGCACGTCCTGATCACGCGCCACGCGAAAGCGACCGGCTCCAAGCGCGCCGCCGACATCCTTGCCAATTGGAAGGAATGGCTGCCAAAATTCCGCAAGGTGATGCCGGTCGAGTACCGGCGCGCGCTGCGCGAAATGGCCGCCAACGCGGACGCCGAGCCGAAAATCGCGATCGGGGCGTAGGGCAATAAACCCTCATGGTGAGGAGCGCGATAGCTGCGTCTCGAACCATGAGGTCACCAGCGGGGCCTTTCATCCTTCGAGACGCGGCGCCAAGTGCGCCGCTCCTCAGGATGAGGTCTGGAAAAGAGACGAAATTCAAGCGGCAGGGACTTCGGGTTTAATGGGCAAGATCACGGGTTTTCTCGAAATCGAACGGCATGACCGCAAGTACACCCCGGTCGCCGAGCGCGTGAAGCATTACAACGAGTTCGTCCTTCCCTTGACCGAGAAGGAAACGCGCGACCAGGCCGCGCGCTGCATGAACTGCGGCATTCCCTATTGCCACGGCACCGGCTCGGTCGCGCCCGGCACGCCCGGCTGCCCGGTCAACAACCAGATCCCGGATTGGAACGACCTCGTCTACCAGGGCAATTGGGAAGAGGCATCGCGCAATCTGCACTCGACCAACAACTTCCCGGAGTTCACGGGGCGCATCTGTCCGGCGCCGTGTGAAGCCTCCTGCACGCTCAACATCGACGACAACCCCGTCACCATCAAGACCATCGAATGCGCGATCGTCGACCGCGCCTGGGACAATGGCTGGCTGAAGCCGGAAGTCGCGTCCGTCAAGACCGGCAAGAAGGTCGCGGTGATCGGCTCGGGCCCGGCCGGCATGGCCTGCGCGCAGCAGCTCGCGCGCGCCGGCCACGACGTGCATCTGTTCGAGAAGTACGCCAAGGCCGGCGGCCTGCTGCGTTACGGCATCCCCGACTTCAAGATGGAGAAGGGCGTCATCGACCGCCGCGTCAAGCAGATGGAAGGCGAAGGCGTCACCTTCCACTACAACAGCCATGTCGGCGCCGACGGCAATGTCGATCCGCGCGAGATGCTCAACGACTACGACGCCGTGGCACTAACCGGCGGCGCCGAAGCTCCGCGCGACCTGCCGATCCCCGGCCGCGACCTCCAAGGCATCCACTACGCCATGGACTTCCTGCCGCAGCAGAACCGCCGCGTCTCTGAGGAACCCCTGAACGGCGTCCAGGAGATCCTGGCCGGCGGCAAGCACGTCGTCGTCATCGGCGGCGGCGACACCGGATCCGACTGCATCGGCACCTCGCTGCGCCAGGGCGCGCTGTCGGTGACCCAGCTCGAGATCATGCCCGCCCCGCCCGAGCGCGAGAACAAGGGCCTGACCTGGCCGAACTGGCCGCTGAAGATGCGGACGTCCTCCAGCCAGGCCGAAGGCGCGGTGCGCGAATTCGCCGTGCTGACCCAGAAGTTCTCCGGCGAGAACGGCCAAGTCAAGAAGCTGCACTGCGTCCACGTCGACGACAAGTTCAAGCCGATCGCCGGCACCGAGTTCGAGCTCGACGCTGAGCTCGTCCTGCTTGCGATGGGCTTCGTCCACCCCGTGCACGAAGGCCTCTTGAAGCTGCTGTCGGTCGAGCTCGACCCCCGCGGCAACGTCAAGGCCAACACGCTGGACTACCAGACCTCGCGACCGAACGTGTTCACCGCCGGCGACATGCGCCGTGGCCAATCGCTGGTGGTGTGGGCGATCCGTGAGGGCCGGCTGTGCGCAAGGTCGATCGATACGTTCCTGATGGGGAAGACGGATCTGCCGCGGTAGGTGAGGCGCGAGCTAGCAGCCCAACAGAGACTGTCATCGCCCGCGAAAGCGGGCGATCCAGCATTCCAGAGAAGCTAAACGTCTACGGATAAGCCGCGGCGTACTGGATGCCCCGCCTTCGCGGAGCATGACAGCGGAATCAATTCTGCAGCCTCACCCCCACCATCACCACCGTGCCCTGCGAGCTCGAGCCCGCCTGGTTCGAATCCAGGATGTCGTGGCGCAGCGTGCCCTTGACCCAGATGTTGCGGTTGAGCTTGTAGATCAGGTTGCTTTCGAACGAGTAGGTCTTGTCGTTGCGGTTCTGGCCCTGGTAGTCGAGCGTGCCGTAGGTGAATTTGCCGACGGCCGTCAGCCAGCGGCGGAAGTCGTGATCGACTTCGGCCGAATAGGTGCGCACCAGGACGCCTGAGGAGCCGGGGATGGTGGTCTCGGCGATCTGCGTGTCGGTGAAGAATTTCACCGTGGTCAGGCCGCTCGCATTCCAGATCAGCGAGCCCGAGGTGAGGAAGCCCGCGAGCTGGCTGAGGCGCGGGTCGGTGTAGTTGCGGGCGGAATAGCCGACCGAGATTTCGCCGGTGAGGATGCGCGAGAATTCGAAGGACGAGCCGACCTTGGCGTAGCCGCCGTTTGAATCGCGGAAATAGCCGTTGCGATCAGCGGCCTGGTCGTGAACGCGGGTGTCACCCTGGATCTCGACGAACGGCTTCAGGCCCGGCTTGAGGTCGTAGGAGAAGCGCCCGATGCCGCCATACTGGTTGAAGTCGCGATCGCCGTTGCCAAAGGTCGAACCGTCGGTGAGCTTGGAGTCCGTGTAGGCGGTGCGATCGACGGTGGCGCCCGCGGCGACCTGGAAACGATTGAAAGTCTGGTCGAAGCCGACGGTGGTGCCGAAGGCGGCGTAAACCGGATATTTCTGCAGGCCGGCCTGCACGTTCGGGCTGCCGGGATTGTCGGTGGCGAGCCGCAGGCGCAGCTGCGAGGTCAGCTTGAGATCGCGATCGACGTCGAGGCGGCCGTCGACATGGCCGGTGAAATCAGGACGATTGATCTCGACCGGCGAAGGCGAGGCAAAGCCGTCGATCGTCGCCGGCATGTTGTTGGTGTAGCCGGAGAACGAGCCGCGCAGATCGGCGACCAGCGCGTGGCGCTCCCAGTCGGACATCACCACGAGATCGGGTGCGACGACGTAGACCGGCGAGCCGATCGGCTTGTTGAGACGCGCAGGATTGGTGTCGTAGCCGGTGGAGAGCTCGAGCCCGCCCTTGATCAGAAAGCTGCCGGCGTAGTCGCCGACGGCCCCAAACGCATCGTCATCCGCCTTGAGGCGGCGGCGCAGCGGCTGGCCGGGCACGGTGCCCGCCATCGCCGCCGGCACCGGCGCCTTGTTGGCGGAGGCGGATGGCGGCGGCGCGATTCTGGGCAGGCCGAGCGTAGATGGCGGCGGCACCGTGGTCGGCGCCGGCGAGCCGGGACCGGCCGCGCGCTTCGGCTTCGGCTGACCCGGATAGAGCTTGGGTTGCTGTCGCTTGCGGTTGAGCGAATCATAGCCGGAGCTGCTCGCGCCGGTGGCGGCAGATAGGCCATAAGTCGGGACCTGACCGATGCGCGAGGCCGCCGGCTTCTCGCGGGCCTTGCGCGGATCGGCGCTGGGATCGGGCAGCGCCGGCAATGCATCGGACGGCGCCTGCGGCACGCCCGCCGTGCGGCGGGTCGGCAGCGTGTCGGGCGATGCGAAGCCGCCGCGGTTGGGATTGAACAGATCGGGCGTGAGGCTCTGGGCGGCCGCGGGCGCGCTTCCGAGGGTCGTCAGCGCAAGACCCCGCACAAGGCACGGCAAAACAGCGCGCAGGAACTGCGCGCGTTTGCTCCGGCCGATGCCTGGAGACGACCCCAAGGTGGAATAACTCCAACGAAATCAAATACTTTCACGGCGGCCACCGCCGGTTGGCGGGAACCATCGTTAATGGAGTTAAAACAATTATGGTTAATGACCGGTTGAGGGCTCTGGCGCGCGCGTCGCCTCCACGGCCGCGGCGTGCTAATGAGGCGCCGACCGGGCGAACGCCCCCTCCTCCCTGGACCAGAACATGCCGAGTTCGAAACCGCTGATGACCGCATCATCCGGCCCCATCCCCGACAGCGTCGAATCCGCGCTCCGCACGCTGGAGACGGAGAGCGGCGGCATCAACGCGCTCGCCGCCGCCCTGCGCGGCCCGCTGGGCGCGACATTTTCGAAAGCAGTCGACCTGATCCGCAACGCCAAGGGCCGCGTCATCGTCACCGGGCTCGGCAAGTCAGGCCATATGGGACGCAAGATCGCCGCGACGCTGGCCTCGACCGGCACGCCCGCCTTCTTCGTGCATGCCGCCGAGGCCGGCCATGGCGACCTCGGCATGATCACCACCGACGACGTCATCATGGCGCTGTCCTGGTCCGGCGAGCAGCCGGAGATGAAGAACCTCGTGAACTATTCGGCGCGCTTTGCGATTCCCATGATCGCGGTGACGTCGAACGCGGCCTCCTCGCTGGGCCAGGCCGCCGACCTCGTGATCGAGCTGCCGAAGGCGCGCGAGGCCTGCCCGCACAATCTGGCGCCGACCACCTCGACCCTGATGCAGGCCGCGATCGGCGATGCCCTCGCGATCGCGCTGCTCGAAGGCCGCGGCTTCACCGCGCTGGAGTTCGCGCATTTCCACCCCGGCGGCAAGCTGGGCGCGATGCTGAAATTCGTCCGCGACTACATGCGCACGGGCACCGAGATCCCGGTCAAGCCCCTGGGCACCAAGATGTCGGAGGCCGTGGTCGAGATGTCGGCCAAGGGCCTCGGCTGCGTCTGCATCGTCAACCAAGCGAACGAGGTCGCGGGCATCATCACCGACGGCGATCTGCGCCGCCACATGCGTCCCGACCTGCTGACGGTGACCGTCGACGAGATCATGACGAAGCAGCCGAAAACGGTGCCGCCATCGATGCTCGCCACCGAGATGATCGAGGTGCTGAACACAAGCAAGATCACGACTCTGGTCGTGACCGAGGCGGGCAAGGTGGTGGGTATCGTGCATCTGCACGATCTGTTGCGGGCGGGCGTGGCCTAGGCCACGCGCGCTCTCCACTCGTCATTGCGAGCGCAATGACGACGGTTAAAGCTACGCCGGAAACCGCGCCGCCTTCTCCTCCAGCGGCAATCGCAGCCCGTTCGCCAGATACGACACCGTGCGGTAGAATCCGCACAGCAGCATGATTTCCAGAATCTGCGCCTCGTCGTAATGCGCCGACAGCGCAGCGAACTCGGCATCACTCAATGTCGCGCGGTGATGCAGTGCGTCGACGGCCGCGATCAGCGCCTGCTCGGCCAGCGACCAGCACGGTGAGGTCGCATCGCCCTGCACGGTGGCGCGAATCTCTTCCCCGTTGATTCCCGCTGGCCCGGCGAAAACCGCGACATGCACACCCCATTCATACTCGCATTTGTTCAGCGCACAGGTGCGGTCGATGACGATCTCGCGCTGGCGCAGCGAGAGCGGGCCGGGATCGAGCAGGCCGCCGGCGCGAAACTTGTCCCAGGCGCGGGCGTGGCCCGCCATCACCCGGAACAGCATCAGCGGTGGCGCGCCGCGCATGATGCGATCGAACTGCGCCTGGATCTCCAGGGGATAAGGCGGGGTGAGCGGCGCAACGCGCGGCGTGGACTGGGACATTGGCGGCCTCCATCGCTACATTTATTGTAGCGATACGCTACACTATCTGTAGCACAACACAAGAAGATGACGATGGTAAAGCAGGCAGCATCGGGAAGCATCCGAGGCTCGCGCAGCGGGCGACCGATCATGGCGCTGCTGGACCTGCTCGGCCGGCGCTGGAGCCTGCGAATATTGTGGGAGTTGCGCGGCGAGCCCCTCACCTCCCGCGCATTACGCACCGCCTGCGACGAGGCCTCGCCGACAGTGCTGCAAGCGCGCCTGACGGAGTTGCGCGAGGCGGGGTTCGTGGAGCTTGGCGAAGGCGGAGGTTATGGGCTGACGGCGCTGGGGCGGGAATTATGCGAGACGTTCATGCCGCTGAACCGGTTTGCGGAGCGGTGGAAGGACTCTTCCCCCTCTCCCCGCTTGCGGGGAGAGGGTCGGGGTGAGGGGGAGCCTCCGCGCAAACGGTGAGAGACGGACTCGCGGAGAGTCTCCCTCACCCGGACTGCATCTGCGATGCAATCCGGCCTCTCCCCGCAAGCGGGGAGAGGCGAAGAATCCTCACGCCGCCGCCACGGTCAGATTCGCACCGTCCACCTGCACCACCTTCACCCGCGTCCCCGCCGGCGTATCCGGACCTGCGACGCGCCACACCGTGTCGCCGATGCGCACGGTACCGTTGCCATCGACGATCGGCTTCTCCAGCGTGAACTCGCGGCCGAGCAGTGCCTCGGTGCGCTTGTTGAGGAACGGGCTGGCGCTTGCATCCGGCTTCGGCCGCGCAAGCCGGCGCCATATCGGCACGGCGGCGGCGGCGAACACCGCGAACATCACGAGCTGGATCTGCCACGATAGGACGACGGTGAACGAGATCAGGCCGACGAGCAGCGCGGCGAGCCCGAGCCAGAACAGGAATATGCCCGGCGCCAGCACCTCCAGCGCCATCAGGATGAAGCCGAAGATCAGCCAGTTCCAGGTGCCGAGCGATACGAACATGTCGGTCATGACACGACCTCTATCATGGTGCATGCCCCTGCCTGAAGGGACATGCGCCGGGGACTATCCCTGCCGCGGCGGCACCGCCGGCGGCGTGCTGCCGGTCGTCGGCACCGAGCCACCACGGCGGGCGGCGGCAGCGGCGGACGCCGCGCTTTCGCCGAACGTTGCTTTCGCGATCTCGCCGATGCCGGCGAGCGAGCCCAGCATGCTGGTGGCTTCTATCGGCAACATGATAATCTTCTGGTTCGGCGCGTCCGCGAACTGGCCGAACGCCTTGATATATTTGTCGGCGATGAAGTAGTTCAACGCGGCGACGTCCCCCTTGGAAATCGCATCGCTGACCATCTGCGTCGCCTTGGCCTCGGCCTCGGCGGACCGCTCGCGCGCTTCGGCGTCGCGGAACGCAGCTTCCTTGCGGCCTTCGGCCTGGAGGATCTGCCCCTGCTTGGCGCCTTCGGCGCGCAGGATTTCCGACTGGCGCTGGCCTTCGGCGGCGAGAATGTCGGCGCGCTTGACGCGCTCGGCCTTCATCTGCCGGCCCATGGCCTCGACCAGGTCGGCGGGCGGCACGATGTCCTTGATCTCGATGCGGTTGACCTTCAGGCCCCACGGCGAGACCGCGGCATCGACGACGCGGAGCAGGCGCTCGTTGATCTCGTCGCGATGCGACAGCACCTGGTCGAGATCCATCGCACCCATCACCGAGCGGATGTTGGTCATGGTCAGGACCGTGATCGCCTGGGTCAGGTTAGAGACCTCGTAGCTCGCCTTGGCGGCGTCGAACACCTGGTAGAAGGCAACGCCGTCCACCGTCACGGTGGCGTTGTCCTTGGTGATGACCTCCTGCTCGGGAATGTCGATCACCTGCTCCATCATGTTGATCTTGCGCCCGACGCGATCGAAATAGGGCACGATCAGATTGAGCCCGGGGCTCAGCGTCTGGGTGTATTTGCCGAACCGCTCGATGGTCCAGTCATAGCCCTGCGGCACCGTCTTCACGCCGGCGACCAGCGTGACGATGACGAGCAAAACCAGAACAATCGCGAAAATGTCGAAACCGCTCATATTTCCTCCAAGGCAGGGAAAAGCCCTTTCCCGCGCTGTCATTGGTCGGGAGCGCAACCCTACCGGTTCAGCGGTCGCAATTCACGTCGGTATCGGGCTAATTCTGCACAAGCCGTGGAGGCGGGCAAGGATCACGATATGTATTTGCGGCGGGTCCTTGAAAGCGTGCAGGCGCAAACCTAGCGGCGAAAATTGACGAATCCGAAGGCGCACGTTGGACGACTTCATTCGATCACGTCATTCGCGAGTGCGATGAGGCCCGGGGGAAGTGTGACGCCGAACTCCCTGGCCGTCTTGAGGTTGACCGCGAGCTCGAACTTGGTGGGGTTCTGCACCGGCAGGTCGGCTGGCCGCGCGCCCTTCAGGATGCGATCGATATAGTCCGCGGCGCGGCGGAGCTGCTCGGCGCTGTCGATGCTGTAGGACATCAGCCCGCCCTCACCGACGAAGGTGCGGCTCCAGAACACCGCGGGCACGCGCGCCTGCGCGATTGCCGCCAGAAGCTGGCCGCGGTTGGCCATGGTGAAGAAGTCCGGCAGGATCAGAAAGCCGCCAACCCTCCGCGAAGCCAGCGCCGCGATGGAGGCGGCGTCATTCACCGGCGCGGGCTCGACCGTCACATGGAGGGTCCGTGCCGCGTCTTCGATCGTGCGCAGCATCAGGGGCGCGAACGGCGCGGTGGCGGGATTGTAGACGACGACAACGCGGGACACTTTCGGCGTGACCTGCGTCAGCATCTCCAGCCATTTGCCGGCCAGCGGGCCGTCGTAATCGGTGAAGCCGGTAATGTTGCCGCCGGGATGCGCAAGGTTCTCGACAAAGCCCTGGCTGACGGGATCGGTGACCACGGCGAACACGATCGGGATCGTCGTGGTGCGCCGGCGCAGCTCCTCCACCGAGGGCGTGCCGACCGCGAGCAGGATGTCGGGCTTGAGCGCGATCAGCTCATCGGCGAGGCTAGCGATCCGCGTACGGTCGCCGGCGCCGCTGCGCCAGTCGATCCTGAGATTGTCGTGCTCCTTCCAGCCGTGGCGGCCGAGCGCTTCGACCAGGATCGCGCTACGCGTCTGCCCGATCACATCGTCGGCGGCCGTGACCGAGAGCACGCCGAGCCGGCGCGCGGGCTGCTGCGCCAGCACTGATGACGGCATTGCCGTGAGCATCCCAAGAAGCGCCAGACACTCACGGCGGTTCATGGGACGCCCATCAGATCCAGCCCTGAAGCTCGCGCAGCACCAGGGTGCGGATCACGTCCATGCCCGGCTCACTGTCGTTGAGGCAGGGGATCGCGGAAAACTGCTCGCCGCCATTGTGCTTGAAGATCTCGGCATTCTCCTGCGCGATCTCCTCCAGCGTCTCCAGGCAGTCCGCGGAAAACCCTGGCGTCACCACCGCGATCCTACGCACGCCTTCCTTCGCGAGCCGCTCCATGGTCTTGTCCGTGTAGGGCTGGAGCCACTCGGCATTGCCGAAGCGCGACTGGAAGGTCAGCAGCAGCTTCGTCTCGTCCATGCCGAGCCGGCGGCGCAGCGCCTCGGTGGTGGCGATGCAGTGCTGCTGATAGGGATCGCCATTGTCGACATAGGATTTCGGCATGCCGTGGAACGACGCCACGATCAGCTCCGGCCTGAAGGACAGGGTTGCCAGATGCGTCTCGATCGAGACGGCAAGCGCCTCGATATAGGCCGCGTCCTCGTAATAAGGCGGCGTCACCCGCAGCGTCGGCTGGTTACGCAAACGGGCGAGCACGCGGAACACTTCGTCGCAGACCGTCGCAGACGTCGAGGCGGAATATTGCGGATAAAGCGGGACCGCCAGGATGCGCTCGCAGCCCTTCGCGATCAATGCGTCGATGCCCGACTTGATCGAGGGATTGCCGTAGCGCATCGCCCAATCGACCACGACGTTGGCGCGGTCCGACAGGGCGGCGGCCAGCTTGTCGCTCTGCGACCGCGTGATGGTCTTCAGCGGCGACTCGTTCTGCTCGGTGTTCCAGATCTTCTGGTAGTCGAGCGCCTTGGTGCGGGGACGGCTGCGCAGGATGATGCCGTTCAGCACGAACTTCCAGACCAGGCCCTGATCCTCGATGACGCGGGCGTCCGAGAGGAACTCCTTGAGATAGACCCGCACGCCGGGCGCATCGGCCGTGTCGGGCGTTCCGAGATTGATCAGGAGCACGCCAGCGCGCGGCAGGGCGGATTGGGCGGCCGGTCTCGCGGCCTCGATGGGGACGACACTGGTCATGGCTCTGTGGGTCGCGCGTTGGTCCGAACTTGTCAAGATGAGGCCGGTTTCGCTAGGGTCGCACCCAGGCGGGGGAGGCAAAGATGACACTCGCGGAATGGTGCGTCTTTGGAGCGCTCCTGCTCTATCTGTCGACGATCGCCTCGATCAAATGGATCAGGTTTCGCCGCTTCGACAATTCCCGGCCACGCGACCCCGCCTTCTACGAGGACCCGCTCTCGCATCGCGCGCTCGGCGCGCACCAGAACGGCATCGAGACCTTCCCGTTTTTCGCCTTCGCGGTGCTGCTCGCCGAATACCGGGACTCGCCGCAGCGGCTGATCGACGAACTCGCGGCCCTGTTCCTGATCGTGCGGATCGCCTATGTGCTGACCTATCTCGGCAATCGCCCGACGCTGCGCTCGATCCTCTGGAGCATCGGCTTTGCGATCAATCTCGGGATCTTCTTCATGCCGGCGCTGAAGCGGTTTTTGCCGGTGTGAAGTTCACTCTGTGATGCCCCGGACGCGGTGCAGCGCCATAGCGCGTCGAAGACGCGCGTAAACGCGCTTATGCCGCTGCCCCGCAGAGCCGGGACCCAGAAGGCCACACGCGACCGTGCGGAGAGATGGGCCCCGGCTCTGCAGCGCACCGTCGAAGGGACGTTGCGCTGCGTCCGGGACACGAGTGTGCCTAGAAACACGTCGTCCGTTCGGCCGCGATGTAGCCGAACAACAGGCCCGCGCCAAACAGCAGCACGACGCCGGCGGCCGCGAATTCGATGCCGCGCATGAACAGCGCACCGCCGCCATCACGCCCGGCGCTGAGGCGGGCGGCGATGTCCTTGGCGGAGACGGCGACGACTGCGATGGCCGCAACCGTGATCGCGGTGCCCAATCCCATCAGGAAGGTGGCGGCGATGCCGGCCCAGAACAGGCCCTGGGCCAGCGCGAACACCAGCACCAGGATCGCGCCCGAGCAGGGGCGGATCCCGACAGTGAGGATCGCGGCAAACCCGCGCCGCCAGCCGCCGGGGCCGGCGAGCTCGCTCGGCGTCGGGCCATGGGAATGGCCGCAATGTTCGTCATGGACGTGGTCATGCCCGTGGTGGGCATGGGCGTGCGTATGACCATGATCGTGGTGATGATGATCATGACCGTGATCGTGATGATCGTGGGCATCGTGATGATGGTGATGGCCGTGATCATGATCGTGCGGCACGCCGGCGATCGCCGGCACCGGCTGGGCCGCCTGCAGCGCCCGGATGAACGTGCTGCCCTTGACCCAGACGAGGCGCAGCCCGAACAGCGCGATCAGGGCGTAACTCGCGATCTCGATCGCCCCTTCCGCCTTGCACATGGTCTTGGCCGTCGCATTCAGCACCCAGGCCGAAATGCCGACGATGAGGATCGCCACCAGCGACTGCATCAGCGCCGAGGCGAACGACAGTGCGATGCCGCGCCGCGCGGTCTCGCGGTTGGCGACGAGATAGGAGGCGATCACTGCCTTGCCATGGCCGGGGCCGGCGGCGTGGAAGATGCCGTAGGCAAACGAGATGAACAGCAGCGTCCACACCGCGGAGCCGTCGGACTTGGCGGCGCGGATGGTCGCCGACATCTGCCGATAGAATTCCGACTGTTTGGCCAACAGCCAGCCGATGAGGCCGCTGGCCTCGGGCTGGGCCGCCTGCGCCGGGCGCGGCGCGCCAAAGGGGTTTTGCGCGAAGACATCGTGAACCGCGGCATCAGCCACGCCCACGACGAGGACAACGGCGGCGCAGACAAGAAGCCCGCGGGCAATCGGAGACTGAAGACGACCGATCAAGGGCAATCCACCGTGATCTTGTTGGCGAACATCATGCCGAAATTGGAGTTCTCGCCGTTCATGAAGGTCTGCTCGTTCAGCTTCTGCGCGCTCGCGGTGCCGTCGCTCGGGCGCTCCAGCTTCATCTGGCAGCCGGCGGGCGCGCCCACCAGTTTCACCGGGCTCTCCTTGGCCATCTGGAAGTCGATGAAGAAGGAGCGGTCGAACACTTCGAGCACCAGTTGCTTCGGCTTGACCGGGTTCTTCAGCGGCAGCGTGAAGTGCAGGGTCAGGACCGTATCCTTGTAGTCGAGGAAATAGTCGACCGGTTCCTGGAATCGCTCCTTCTTGCCGTCGGCTCGCGCAAAGGTGAAGTAAGCGTATTCCTTGAGCGACTCCACGTTGGTCTGCGCCAGCGGCCCGAGCTCCTCGCGCGTATAGGCGCCCTTGGTCTTGCTCTCGAGCCCCTGCACCGCATAGGTCGAGAACATGTCATCAAACGTCCAGCTGTGGCGGACGCCGGTGATCGAGCCGTCCTCGGCGTAGAGCAATTCGCTGGTCGCGGTGATCCAGACATGCGGATGCGCACGCGCCGCGCCCGCCGCGAGTGACAGGCCGGCGGCGAGCAGCAATCCGAACAGGGCGCGCATGCCCATCAGGCGGCCTTCGCGTCGTCGAGCAGCCCGCGGCGGCGGAGAAGCGCGTCGGGCTCCGGAGGACGGCCGCGGAAGGCTTCATAGGCGGCTTCCGGATCGACCGATCCACCCGAGGCGTAGATATCATCATGCAGGCGCTTGGCGACGGCGGGATCGAAGATATCGCCGGCCTCCTCGAACGCGCCGAACGCGTCGGCGTCCATCACCTCGGACCACATGTAGCTGTAATAACCGGCGGCATAATGGTCGCCGGTGAAGATGTGACCGAACTGCGTGGGCCGGTGACGCAGCGCGATCTCTTCGGGCATGCCGATCTTCTCCAGCTCGCGTCTCTCGAAGGCGCGCACGTCGCTGGCTGCGGCGGCAGGCTGGGTATGGAATTCGAGATCGACCAGGGCCGAGGAGACGAACTCGACCGTGGCAAAGCCCTGGTTGAATTTTCGCGCGGCAAGGAACCGTTGCAACAGCTCGTCGGGCAGCGGCTCGCCGGTCTGGTAGTGACGGGCGAACTTCTGCAGCACCTCGGGCCGCTCCTGCCAGTGCTCGTAGAGCTGCGACGGCAGCTCGACGAAATCGGTGAACACGGAGGTGCCCGACAGCGACGGATAGGTCACGTTGGAGAGCATGCCGTGCAGGCCATGGCCGAACTCGTGGAACAGGGTGCGGGCGTCGTCGGGCGACAGCAGCGCGGGCTCGCCGCCGGCGCCCTTGGCAAAATTGCAGATATTGAGAACCAGCGGGGCAACGTCGCCGTCGAGCTTCTGCTGGTCGCGCAGCGAGGTCATCCAGGCGCCGGAGCGCTTCGACGGCCGGGCGAAGTAGTCGCCATAGAACAGCGCCTTGTGCTTGCCGTCGGTGCCCCTGACCTCCCAGACCCGGACGTCGGGGTGCCAGACCGGAACGTCCTTGCGCTCCTCGAAGGTGATGCCGAACAGGCGCGTGGCGCAGTCGAAGGCGGCGGCGATCATGTGGTCGAGCGAAAGATACGGCTTGATCGCGGCGTCGTCGAAATTGGCGCGCTGAAGGCGCAGCTTCTCGGCGTAGAAGCGCCAGTCCCAGGGGGCGAGCTTGAAATTGCCGCCCTCTTCCGTGATCAGCGCCTGCATGTCGTCGCGGTCGGCAAGCGCCCGCGCCCGCGCCGGCTTCCAGACCCGCTCCAAGAGGCTCCGCACCGCATCCGGCGTCTTGGCCATGGAGTCCTCCAGCCGGTAAGCGGCGAAGGTCGGGTAGCCCAGCAGCTTGGCGCTCTCTTCGCGCAGCTTGAGGACCTCGACGATGGTTCCATTGTTGTCGTTGGCATTGCCGTTGTCGCCCCGCGCGGTGAAAGCCTTGTAGACCTTCTCGCGCAGGTCGCGCCGGGCTGAGCTCTTCAGGAACTGTTCGACCGAGGAGCGCGACAGCGTGACGATGGCCTTGCCTTCCATGCCGCGCTCTTCTGCCGCAGCCTTGGCGCTGGCGACGAAGCTCTCCGGCAGGCCCTGGCGGTCGGCCTCCCCGAGCTCCATGACCCAGTCCTGCTCGTCGCCGAGCAGATGATGGCTGAAGCTGGTGCCGAGTTGGGCGAGCCGCTCGTTGATCTCGGCCATCCGCGTCTTGGCCTCCTCGGAGAGGCCGGCGCCGGCGCGGTGGAAGCGGGTATAGGTGCGCTCAAGCAGGCGAAGCTGCTCCGGAGCCAGATCCAGATTGGCGCGGTTCTCGTGCAGCTGGGCGATGCGGCCGAACAGCACAGCGTTCATCATGATCGGATTCCAGTGCCGGGCCATCCGCAGAGAGACCTCCTTGTCGATCTCCAGGATGGCCGGGTTGGAATGCGCCGAGACCAGGTCGTAGAACACGGCCGCCACCTTGCTCAGCAGCTTGCCCGAGCGCTCCAGCGCCGTGATGGTGTTGGCGAAGTCGGGCGCGGCCGGATCGTTGGTGATCGCCGCGATCTCGGCGGAGTGGTCGGCAAAGGCCTGCTCGAAGGCCGGCAGGAAGTGCTCCGGCTTGATCTCGTCGAAGGGCGGGGTCGCAAACGGCGTGACCCAGGCCTTCAGCAGCGGGTTGGTCTCGGAGTCCGTAATTTGGCGGGGTTCTGACATCACAAGTCCCGATTTCGTGGCTCAATTGTTGCGGCCAGCTATAGCACGCGATGGGGCTTTTTTGGGCCATTTGGCCTTGCTCCCGCCCGCCTTTTCGGAGAGATTGCGGCCCTCGAAGTCAGGACCCTTGAGCCCCATGAACGCGCCTTCCTCGTCCTCCCGCCGGATCGTCTGGCCCAGCGTCATCACCGTCATCAGCGCCGCCATTCTCATCGGCGCCGAGGTGTTCGGCGCGGCCTTCGCGGGCGGCTGGGCGCTGGCGATCCTGTTCGGGCTCGGCGATCAGGGCACGCACATCCTGCAGGCCGTGTTGTTCGCGCTCGGCGTGCTCGTGATGACCGCCTTCATCCGCGCAGCCCAGCGCGTCGAGCCCTTCACGAAGCGCGGCTGACGCTGCTCGCGCGCGAGTGACGCGCGCACGAGGCTCCAAAACTTAACGCCCGTTCATCTTCCGCGTCGCTCGCGCAACACTGCGCAAGCAGATGTTAGGCAATTCTGTTCTCAGCCTAAAAAAATTCTTGCGAAGCAGAGTCAAAACGCTTATGTGCGCTCTTGCCCAATTTCGCACGTGCCTGTGGTCGTGTGTCAGTCGGTAGGTATCCGGACAAGAGGCCGGACAGCCGCCAAGGGGTGAAGAAGCCGAGGGGCTCTTCGGAAGTGCGGAAGTCGGAAGACCGAAAGGTCGGACGAGGAAGCAAACCCGGAGCGTCCAGCATCTCTCTCAAAGAGATGCCTTGTCGAAGGTGACTTCACTTTTTGCAACCGTGACTGGCAGCCGGAGGCGAACCGGCGCACCCCGCTCTCAACGGGGGACGCGACTTAAAGCAACGACGGATCGGGCTTTTTTGGTCTCTACCGGCAGTCCAACGCCGGCGCGGGCTACTGAAAAGGCTTGTCCTTCATTGCCAGGTGTGCGGGCGGGAAATTCCCAACCAATCCACGGCAGCACAGTCTGATTTGAGTCTTTGGCTCGTCACGCCTCCATCGCGTGATCTGGCCGGGGCGCTTATCCGACGACATTTTTTGAACGGATCCCCGTCGCTGGGCCGTTTGGGAGAGTGCTATGACCGAACGTATTCAGGAATTCCTGCGCAACCGCCGCAAGGATGGCCTCGACATCGAGCCGTGCCTCGTCGTCGACCTCGAGGTCGTGCGCGACAATTACCAGACGTTTGCCAAGGCGCTGCCCGACAGCCGCGTGTTCTACGCCGTCAAGGCGAACCCGGCGCCGGAAGTGCTCGCGCTGCTGGCATCCATGGGCTCCTGCTTCGACACCGCCACGGTCGCCGAGATCGAGATGGCGTTGGCCGCGGGTGCAACCCCGGACCGCATCTCCTTCGGCAACACGATCAAGAAGGAGCGCGACATCGCGCGCGCCTTCGCGCTCGGCATCCGGCTGTTCGCCGTGGACTGCGCCGCCGAGGTCGAGAAGGTCGCCCGTGCCGCGCCCGGCGCGAAGGTGTTCTGCCGCATCCTCTATGATTGCGCCGGCGCCGAGTGGCCGCTGTCGCGCAAGTTCGGCTGCGACCCGGAAATGGCCGTCGAGGTGCTCGACGTTGCCAAGCGCCTGGGCCTGGAGCCGTGCGGCATCTCGTTCCATGTCGGCTCGCAGCAGCGCAAGGTGAAGGCGTGGGACCGTGCGCTGGCGATGGCCTCGCAGGTGTTCCGCGACTGCGCCGAGCGCGGCATCAACCTGACCATGGTCAACATGGGCGGCGGCTTTCCGACCAAATACCTGAAGGACGTGCCGCCGGTCGTGACCTACGGCCGCTCGATCTTCCGCGCGCTGCGCAAGCACTTCGGCAACCAGATCCCGGAGACCATCATCGAGCCGGGCCGCGGCATGGTGGGCAACGCCGGCGTCATCGAATCCGAGGTCGTGCTCATCTCGAAGAAGAGCGACGAGGACGAGGTGCGCTGGGTGTACCTGGACATCGGCAAGTTCGGCGGTCTCGCCGAGACGATGGACGAGTCGATCCGGTACGCCATCCGCACCGCCCATGACGGCGCGGACATGACGCCGTGCGTGCTCGCGGGTCCCACCTGCGACAGCGCCGACGTGCTGTACGAGAAGAACCCGTATCCGCTTCCCGTCACGCTCGAGATCGGCGACAAGGTGCTGATCGAAGGCACCGGGGCCTATACGTCGACCTACTCGTCGGTGGCGTTCAACGGCATCCCGCCGCTGAGGACGTACCACATCTGATCCGCCTCTTTCTCTGAGGCCTGACGAACCCGGGAGCCGGCTCGCCGGCTCCTCCCCTGACATTGCCATTCTGACGACGCTTGAGCCCGCGTGCCGTTGGCGCACGGATTCAAGCGGGGACTGACGCGCCATGACTGCTCCTCGGAAGCCACAGATCGCCCTCACCTCGAAAGCCGCTCCGTTTGCGATCCGCAGCGAGCGTGCTGCCGACGTCGCCGTGCGTGAAGCGCTGCTCGATGCCTGCTTTGGCGAGACCCGCCACGGCCGCACCTGCCAGCGCCTGCGCGATGGACGCGCGCCTGCCGCAGGGCTCGCCCTGTCGGCGATGCGCGAGGGACAGCTCGTGGGAACCGTGCGGCTGTGGCACGTCAGCGCCGGAGGCAGGCCCGCTTTGGTCCTCGGACCGCTGGCGGTGGACCCTGCCTGCCGCGAGCTCGGGATCGGCGCCGCGCTGATGCATCAAGCGCTGGCCGCCGCCCGGGCGCGCGGGCATGAAGCCGTCATCCTGCTCGGCGACGCCCCCTATTACGCCCGCTTCGGCTTCTCGGGCGAGAAGACCGGCGCGCTGGCGCTGCCCGGCCCGTTCGAACGCGACCGCCTGCTCGCGATCGAATTCCAGGCGGGTGCGCTCGATGGCGCCGAAGGGATGATCGTCCCGACCGGCGCGCCCCTGTCCAAACGGAGGGTAGTTCGCGCCCTCCATGCGCACGCGGCCTGAGGGATTGCCATGATGGCGACGACCCAAGCCGCGTAAAGCGGCAACGCCCGGCTGCGCCCATCCTGACGCCGGTTCTTTCGGGGTTGCGCAGGCGCCAGAAACGCCCTTTAACCCCGCGAAACACCCCTTTCAGACGAGGTCCAAAACATGTCCCGTCGCCTGATCTCCACGGGCTCTCCCCTCGAAAAGTCCGTCGGCTACAGCCGCGCCGTGATCGACGGCGATTTCGCCTTCGTCGCGGGAACCACCGGCTATGACTACACCACGATGACGATGCCGGCCGACGTCACGAGCCAGTCACGCAACTGCTTCAAGACCATCGAAGCCGCCCTGAAGGAGGGCGGATTCGAGATGGCCGATATCGTCCGTGCGACCTATTACGTCACCGACACCAGCACCATCGATGCCCACTTCGCCGTCTGCGGCGAGGTTCTCGGTGACATCAGGCCGGCGGCGACGTTGCTGGTCGTCAGCGCCCTCGCCAAGCCCGAGATGAAGGTCGAGATCGAAGTCACCGCCAAGCGCCGCAGCGTCTGACAAGCGCCGCAGCGCCTGATCCACTCACACCCAACCTAGACCGTTTACTTAGACGCTCTCCTGGAGATACTTGATGAGCCCCGCCTCGCAGATCTACGCCAAGATTACCGGCCCCATCGTCATGGTCGGCTTCGGCTCCATCGGCAAAGGCACGTTGCCCCTGATCGAGCGGCATCTCGACTACGACAAGTCGCGCGTCACCGTGATCGATCCCAAGGACGAGGGCCGCAAGGCACATTGCGAGAAGCAGAATGTGCGCTTCATCCAGAAGGCCGTGACCAAGGACAATTATCGCGAGTTGCTGACCCCGCTGCTGACAGAAGGCGGCGGCCAGGGCTTTTGCGTCAATCTCTCGGTCGATACCGGCTCCACCGACATCATGGAGCTCTGCAACGAGCTCGGCGCTCTCTACATCGACACCGTCAACGAGCCCTGGCTCGGCTTCTATTTCGATTCCTCCAAGGGACCGGAAGCGCGCTCCAACTACGCCCTGCGCGAAGCGACGCTGGCCGCCAAGCGCGCGCGTCCCGCGGGCTCGACGACGGCGGTCTCCTGCTGCGGCGCCAATCCCGGCATGGTCTCCTTCTTCGTCAAGCAGGCGCTGCTCAATGTCGCCGCCGATCTGAAGCTCAACGCGCCCAAACCGAAGACCAAGGCCGAATGGGCGGATTTGATGCGGCAGGCCGGCATCAAGGGCATCCACATCGCCGAGCGCGATACCCAGCGCGCGAAGAAGCCGAAAGAGCCCGACGTCTTCGTCAACACCTGGTCGGTGGAAGGTTTTCTGTCGGAAGGCGTGCAGCCCTCCGAGCTCGGCTGGGGCACCCATGAAAAATGGATGCCCGAGAACGCGCGGACCCACGAAGCCGGCTGCGGCGCAGCGATCTATCTGATGCAGCCCGGCGCCAACACGCGCGTTCGCACTTGGTGCCCGACCCGCGGCGCGCAATATGGCTTCCTCGTCACCCACAACGAGTCGATCTCGATCGCCGATTACTTCACGGTGCGCGACGCATCGGGCACGGCGGTCTACCGGCCGACCTGCCACTATGCCTATCACCCGGCCGACGATGCCGTGCTGTCGCTGCATGAAATGTTCGGCCGCGCCGCGAAGATGCAGGAGAAGCACCACATCCTCGACGAGAACGAGATCGTGGACGGCATCGACGAGCTCGGCGTGCTGCTGTTCGGCCACGACAACAATGCCTATTGGTACGGCTCGCAGCTCTCGATCGAGGAGACCCGCAAGCTCGCGCCCTACCAGAACGCGACCGGCCTGCAGGTGACCTCCGCCGTTCTCGGCGGCATGGTGTGGGCGCTGGAAAACCCGAACGAAGGCATCGTCGAAGCCGACGAGTTGGATTTCGATCGCCTGCTGGAAATCCAGCTGCCCTATCTCGGCCCGGTCAAGGGTTTCTACACCGACTGGACGCCGCTGACGGATCGCCCGGGACTGTTTCCGGAAGACATCGACACCAGCGATCCCTGGCAGTTCCGGAATATTCTGGTGCGGTGAAACGGCGCCTCTCTCCGCCCGTCATTCCGGGGCGGCGCGTAGCGTCGAGCCCGGAATCCATCGGGCGGCAGTACATGCGGATCAATGGATTCCGGGTTCGCGCTATGCGCGCCCCGGAATGACGAAGAGACCTACTTCTTCTCCATCGGCGGCGCGATCTTCTCGGCCGGTGCCGGCGGCAGGGCCGGCTTGGTCGCCGCGCCTTGCGTCTGCGGCTCGGGGCGTGCGGGCTCGGGGGCCGGCGTGGTCGGCCGGTCGCCGCCCGGCTTGGATTCCGCCGGCGTCTTGCCCTGATCGTCAGACGGGGTGCCCTGAAGCGGCGGTGTCGCCTGCGCCAGCTGCATCCGGCTCTCGGCGCGGATCTGCGCGATCGATATGCCTGATATCACGACGCCTGCTGCGAACAGCGAACAGGCGATCACCAGGTCGAGTTTCAGTCTGCGCTTGTCATTGACTGTCATGTCGATCACCGCCTTTGTCCGCGGAATCAACGAAATTGCCCGACCAGGGTTCCCCTCCCGGCAAGGCGGAACTGCACGCCTGCGCGCCAAAAACGCCGCGCTCACTCCGTCGTGCTGACTTCCCAGGTCGCGTGGCGCACGCCCGGCAGGTGCTGGAGATCGGTCGCAACGGTGTTCAACTCGTTCGGGTCGACCGCGCTCGCGACCAGCTTCGCCACAATCTCCAGCATGTCCTCGCCGATCTCGACGACCTCGATACCCGCAACCGGATATTTCGCGGCTTCGAGCTTGTCGACGAGCCGGTCGCGCATCTCGGGCAGGGCGTCGGCCGCAACCGCGAGCTTGAAATAGTAGGTCGCCTCGGAGGCCTTCTCGTTCAGCGGGATGCGGTTGATGGCATTGACCAGCGGGCGCAGCATGGTGTTGCCGGCGATGACGAACACAGTCAGCGCGGCCGCCTGCGCGATCATGTCGGCGCCGGCGCAGGAGCCGACCGCGGCCGAGGCCCACAGCGTCGCCGCGGTATTCAGCCCGCGGACGTCCATGCCCTGCTTCATGATGACGCCGGCGCCCAAGAAGCCGATGCCGGAGACGACGTAGGAGATCACGCGCACCGCGCCGTCGGCGCCGGTCAGATGCATGGCGAGATCGACGAACGCGGCGGCGCCGACCGCGACCAGCACGTTGGTGCGCAGGCCCGCGGTGCGCTGGCGATATTGCCGCTCGGCGCCGATCAGCGTGCCCAGCACGAAGGCCGTGAACAGGCTGATCAGCGTGTCGGCAAAATCAGCAATCTGGAAGGTCGTCAGAAATCGCATGGTCCCCTATACGGCCGGAACCATGACAGATTAAAGCTCCAGCATTCCGCCGTCCCCATTTTCATCGGCGAAGGCGAGCAGCGTGCCCTTGGCGTTCCAGGCGATCGCGGCCACGGGCGGGGTGCCGTTGCGGCGGACCAGGATCTCCGCGCCATCCTCCAGCCGCACCATCAGCACGGTGCCGTCGCTGTAGCCGGCGGCGAGGATATCGTTCTTCGGATGGCAGGCGACCACCGACACCCGCGCCTGCAGCGGCGCGAGCATTGCGGGCTCCTTGCCCATCGGGCCGTCCTTGCTGGCGAACGGCCACAGGATGATGGTGTCGGCGCCCGAAGTCGCCAGCGCCTTGCCGCCCGCGCTCCAGGACATCGAGCGGACGCGGCCGGGATAGCCGGTCATGCGCATATGCCTGTTGTCCGCAAGCCGCCAGCCATGCAGCGCCGCCTCGTGCATCGTGGTGACCAGGAATTTGTTGTCCGGGCTGAAGGTGACGCCGAGATGCGAGCCGGCCCAGGGCAGGAATTCGGCTGATCCCGCCATGTTCGGAAACCACAGCGTCGCGCCGTTGTAATGGGCAATCGCGAGCCGCAGGCCCTTCGGCGCGAACGCAAGCCCGCCGACGGTCGAGGGCACCTCGAGCGACTTCTCATCAAGCTTGCCGCTCTTGACGAACGCCGTCTTGCCGGCCGACCAGGCGTAGGAGCCGTCCGCATGCAGCGCCACCGCATCGATCCAGCGTCGCTTGGGATCGGTGGCGAGCAGCGTCACCTCGCCCTTGGCGTCGAGCGAGACGACCTTGCCGTCGTCGCCGCCCATGACAAGGCGCTTGCCGTCGGAGGCCGTCGAGAGAATGCCGCCGCTATGCACGGCGACCGTCGTGATTTCGCCTTGGGCGTCCACGAACGCGACGTTCTCTTCGCCGCCGACGAAGGCGGCGCGGGGGCCAAGGAAATACACCGAGGTCACGCCCATGCCGAGCGTGACAGGCTTGACGCGATCGGTGACGGAGACGATCGAGGCGGAATCGGGGGCCGGCGAAAACTCTTTCATCACGAGACGATGCAGCTCTCAAAACCCTTGCGGATCGCCTCTTCCGGCAATTCGCGGCCGATGAAGACGAGGCGGCTCTCGCGCTTCTCGCCCTCCTTCCACTTCCGCTGGTGGTCGCCCTCCAGCATCATGTGGACGCCCTGGAAGACGTAGCGGTCGTCGTCGTCGTGGAAGGCGAGGATGCCCTTGGAGCGCAGGATCTTGCCGCCCTCGACCTGCACCAAATTCTGGAGCCAGGGCATGAACACGTTCGGATCGAGCGGCTTGTCGGTCTTGAGCGACAGCGACTGCATGTCCTCGTCGTGATAGTGCTTCAGGCCGTGGCCGTGATCATGGTGGTGATGATCGTGGCCGTGATGGTGGTGATCATGATCATGGTCGTCGGCCTCCAGGAAATCCGGCTCGATCTCGAGGATGCGGTCGAGGTCGAAGGCGCCGCGGTCGAGCACGTCGGCCAGGGCCACCGAGCAGCGCTCGGTGCGGTGAAGCTTCGCATAGGGATTGATGCCGCGGATGCGGGCCTCGACCTCGGCAAGCTCGCCCTTGCTGACGAGATCGGTCTTGTTCAGCACGATGACATCGGCAAAGGCGATCTGGTTCTTGGCCTCGGGCGCGTCCTTGAGCCGGTCGGACAGCCATTTGGCGTCGGCGACCGTGACAACCGCATCGAGGCGGGCGTTCTTCTGCACGTCCTCGTCGACGAAGAAGGTCTGGGCGACCGGCGCCGGATCGGCAAGGCCGGTGGTCTCGACGATGATGGCGTCGAACTTGCCCTTGCGCTTCATCAGGCCGTCCATGATGCGCACGAGGTCGCCGCGCACGGTGCAGCAGATGCAGCCATTGTTCATCTCGAACACTTCCTCATCGGCGCCGATGATGAGGTCGTTGTCGATGCCGATCTCGCCGAATTCGTTGACGATGACGGCGTATTTCTTGCCGTGGTTCTCGGACAGGATGCGGTTCAAGAGCGTGGTCTTGCCGGCACCGAGATAGCCGGTCAGGACGGTCACGGGGATTTTCTGGGAGGTCGCTTCAGACATAACAACTCCGGGCATAGGGCTTTTTCGCGCGACGCGAGGCGGGGTGGCCCCTGCCCTAGTGGTCAAGCGCACTGGTCAGGGCCTTTATATTGTGCCTGACCATATCAATGTAAGTGGGTGCAGCCCCCTTTTCGCCGGTCAAACCGTCCGAAATCAGGGTCCCGCCGACTTTTGAGCCGGTCTCCGCCGCGATCCGCCGGATCAACCGGTCATCGCTGATATTTTCCAGGAACACGGCCGGTATTTTTTGGGCCTTGATCTGGCCGATGATGGCCGCGATGTCCCGGGCGCTCGGCTCGGTTTCGGTGGAGACCCCCAGGGGCGCGATGAACTGGATACCGTATTCGGCGGAAAAATAGCCGAAGGCGTCATGGGTGGAGATCACCTTGCGCCGCTCCGGCGGGATTTTCGCCACGGCCCCGCGGACCTCGCGGTCGAGCGTTTCGAGCTTTTCCAGATAGGCTTTTGCCTGGGCGCGGAAGAAATCCGCGTCGTCAGGATCGGCTGCGGCCAGCGCATTGGCGATGTCGGTCACATAGACCTTGGCATTCGGCACGGATTGCCAGGCGTGGGGATCGGCGGCCGAGCCGAGCTTCAGCGGCGTGATGCCGGCGCTCGCGGTGACGACCTGCGCCTTGCTGCCGGAAGACTGCACGAGGCGCGGCAGCCAGCCCTCGAGGCCGAGCCCATTGACGATGACAAGCCTTGCCTCCGCGACCCGCTTCGCATCGCTTGGGGCCGGCGTATAGACGTGGACGTCGCTGTCGGCCCCGACCAGCGTCGTCACGTTGACCCGGTCACCGCCGATGGTGCGGACGAAATCCCCGAGGATCGAGAAGCTGGCGACGACGTTGAGCCGGTCCGCCGCATGCAGCGGCGAGGCGATCAGCAGCAAGGCAAGGAGCAGAAGGAAGCGCATCGTCACGCTTCCAGATGCCGGCCGGGAAACAGCTGCCGGACGATGCCGCCGACGCGGCCGAACAGCACGGAGACGATGTAGAGCACCGTCGCCACCAGAATGACCGCAGGGCCCGACGGCACGCGGGTCTGGAACGACAGCACGAGGCCGGCATAGCCGGAAGCCGCGGCGGCGATCACGGCGATGCAGATCATGACGGTGAGATCGCGTGACCAGAACCGCGCGATACCCGCCGGCAGGATCATCAGGCCGACCGCCAGCAACGTGCCGAGCGCCTGAAAGCCGTTGACGAGGTTGATCACGACCAGCGCAAGGAAGGCGAGATGCGCTGGGCCGCCGGCGCGACTGACTGTCCGCAAGAACAAGGGATCGACGCTCTCGATCACCAGCGGCCGGTAGATCACCGCGAGCACGAGCAGCGTCACCGTGGCGTTGAAGGCGACCACCAGCAGGGTCTGGTCGTCCATCGCGAGGATGTTGCCGAATAAGACATGGAGCAGGTCGATATTGGTGCCCTTGATCGAGACGATGGTGACGCCGAGCGCCAGCGAGGCCAGATAGAAGGTCGCAAGCGAAGCATCCTCCTTCAGGCCGGTCGAGCGCGCCACCACGCCGGCGAGGATCGCCACCGCAAAGCCGGCGATCAGGCCGCCGGCCGTCATCGCGAACAGATTGAGCCCGGAGAGCAGGAAGCCGACCGCCGCGCCGGGCAGGATCGCATGCGCCATGGCATCGCCGACGAGGCTCATCCGCCGCAGCATCAGGAACACGCCGATCGGCGCGCCGGCCAGCGACAGCGCGATCACGGCGGCAAGCGCCCGCCGCATGAACTCGAATTCGGTGAACGGACCGATCAGCGCGTCATAGAGCATCTGCGATCACGCTGCCTGCGAGCGGGCATCGTCGGCGGCGCAGGCTGCGGCGCTATCGTCGAAGGCCTCGCACATCCGCATCGCCACCAGCAGATTTTCCGGCGTCAGCACCTCCGCCGTCGGTCCCCACGCCACGGGGCCGCGCGCCAGCACCAGCGTCTCGCTGAAATGGTTGCGCACCATCTCCATGTCGTGCAGCGCGGCGAGCACGGTGCGGCCCTCGCCGTGCCAGTGCTTCACCAGCGCGAGCAAGTCGGCCGTGGTCTTGCTGTCGATGGCATTGAAGGGCTCGTCCAGCACGATCAGACGCGCATCCTGCAGCAGCACGCGCGCGAACAGCACGCGCTGCATCTGCCCGCCCGAGAGCGTGCCGATCGGGCGGTTCTCGAAACCGTTGAGGCCGACGGAGGCGATCGCGCGCAAGATCTTCCGGCGCGCGGCCTTGCCGATGCCGCCGAACAGGCCGGCGTCGCGCCACAGTCCGGTGCCGACGAAATCGAACACCGAGATCGGGAAGCTGCGGTCGATCTCCGCGCTCTGCGGCAGATAGGCGATATCGCGCGAGTCGAGCCCGCCGAGATGGATGCTGCCATCGAGCGGCCGGAGGATGCCGACGATGCCGCGCAGCAGGGTCGACTTGCCCGCACCATTCGGGCCGATCACGGCGACCAGCGCGCCCCGCGCGACCTCGCCGTTGAGATGGTGCACGGCCGGATGCCGGTCATAGCCCAGCGTCACGTTGTGAAAGTGCAGCGCCGCCATCGTCACCTCATCGCCAGGAAGACCACGCCCCAGAGCACGGCACAGACCGCGAGCGCGGCCAGAAGGCGCGCGGCCATGGTCATGCGCAGGATCGACCAGGGCGCCGCCTGGGCCGGATGCGGCGAGGCGGCATCATGGACATGAGCATGGCTGTGGTCGTGCCCATGCGAATGCGCGTGGCCATGTGGATGGTCATGGGAATGGTCGTGATGATGGGCGTGGGACGCGGCGGGAACCATTTCGGGACGTTATATTATAACATTACCCCTGTCCACGCCGGGCTCAAGGCTTGCCTATTACCATCGCGATGGCCGCCGCCACGAACGGAAACGGCACTGACACCGCGCAGCGGAACCAGACGAAACGGGCCGGCATGAACGGGATTTCCCACAAAATCACCCGCTGGAAGGCAAACAGGGCCCAGGCGACGACATAGGCGACCACCTGCGGCACGCCGCCGCCGGACTTCAGCGCCACCGTGCCGATGGAGAAGCCGATCACGGGGCCGCCGGGCGTGGCCGCGCCGGCGACCACGGCGCTCGCAACCCCGAGCCAGCCGCTATCCGGGCCGAGCCAGCCGGTGATCACCTCCTGCGGGATGATGGCGGCGATGTAGCCGGAGCCGATCACCCCGAGCGCGATGCGCGGCACGATGTTGATGAAGTCCATCGAGCCTTCGCGCAGCGACGCCCTGAACACCGGAGCGCCGCGGCGGAAGGCGATCAGGCCGACGCCGAGCACCGAGCCCCACAGCAGGATGTCGATCAGGAGCGCGGCGCTCATGCCGCGTCCTCGTCGCTTTCGCGCTTCGGATAGAGCCGGACATAGACGAAGCGGCCGAGGGCCCCTGCGAGCACCGGCAGCGGCAGCGAGATCAGAATCCGCCACAGCGTGAAGTCGGTGCCCATGATCGGGATTTCCCAGGCGACCGCCCGGCCGTAGCCGATCAGCGTCCAGCTCACGACCATGGCGATGGTGGCGCCGAAATCGGCACCGACCGCGAGCAGCGCACTCGCCACGGGATAGGCGGTGAACGGACCGCCGGGCAGGATCGCGCCGAAGGCGGTGCCGATCAGAAGGCCGGTCAGGCCGGATTTCGGCCCGAGCGAGCGCGAGACCTTTTCGTGCGGCAGGATCTCCGAGATGAAGGCCCCGAGCAGGCAGCCGGCGAGCACGCGCGGCAGGATGCCTGAGAACAGCGAGAGGTCGTGGGTAAGAATCTCCAGGACACCGTCTGTGCCATCACGCCGCCAGACCAGGCCCGCGCTGACCGCCACCAGCGCCGCGATGATGATGGTCGACCAGCCGATCGGCTTGCGCACGCGCCCCGGCCGCGGTTCGGACTCCGCGTCCTCGGCAGGCGCCGGGTTCTTCGGGGAAGGTTCTGACAACGGCTCGGTCGGCTCGAGGGTGATGCCCGTCCTGATTAAGGGCGCCACTGAAGCGATGCAAACGGTGTGATGACAGACCCGTGCGCGCACCGCGCAGGGCAATTCCGCACAGCAAAAAGGCGGCCGCGCGAGCGACCGCCTTTTGTTTCTGTCATTCCGGGGCGGCGCGTAGCGCCGAGCCCGGAATCTCGAGATCCCGGGTTCGATGCTGCGCATCGCCCCGGGATGACGGAGTAAAACTCAGGCCTTCTCGAACAGGGACTCGACGTATTCCCAGTTCACGAGGTTCTCGACGAACGCCTTGAGATAATCAGGGCGACGGTTGCGGTAGTCGATGTAGTAGGAGTGCTCCCAGACGTCGCAGCCGAGGATCGGAGTGGCGCCATGCACCAGCGGATTCTCGCCGTTCGGTGTCTTGGAGATCTCGAGCTTGCCGTTCTTGACCTGGAGCCAGCACCAGCCGGAGCCGAACTGGCCGACGCCGGCCGCCTGGAAGTCGGTCTTGAACTTCTCGAAGCCGCCGAGGTCCTCGTTGATCTTCTTCTCGATCTTGCCCGGCAGCTTGGTGCCACCGCCATTGGGCTTCATCCAGCTCCAGAAGTGGATGTGGTTGTAGTGCTGGCCGGCATTGTTGAACACCGCGGGGTTCTTGCCGAACGAGCCCTTGACGATCTCTTCAAGGGACTTGCCTTCCCATTCGGTCCCCTTGAGCGCGTTGTTGCCGTTGGTGACGTAGGCCTGATGATGCTTGTCGTGGTGGAATTCCAGCGTCTCCTTCGACATGAACTGGCCGAGGGCGTCATAGGCGTAAGGGAGTGGGGGCAGCGTAAAGGTCATGGGATGTTGTCCGCGACTGATGGGGAACTGGCTTAACGGGGACTCTTATAGAAGGTTCCACCGCCGTTAAATACCGCCAATTTACGAAAAGGCGTGAGGCCACGGCTTGGCCGGATTGCACAACTTCGCCGCACCGAGGGGCGTCCAACCCCGGCCCGTCGGTCGCCGCAGAATATCATTGCCTTTGAACCGGTTATGACAGAACGAAGGAACCGCGCAGCGTGTTGCGAGAGACAAAGCCATGAGCATCGAGATCGACATTTTGAACGGCGACGCCTCGTGGCCGATCGCGGAGCCGCTGCATCAGGCGGTCTGGGGACCGCACATGGTCGCGGACAAGCCCTGGGCTCACGTCAAATGGGCCAATGCGGACCTGCGCGTGCTGATCGAGACGCCCGAGGACGGTCTCGTCTGCCATGTCGGCATCTACTTCCGCACCGTCACCTGGAACGGGCAGAAGGTTCATATCGGCGGCATCGGCGGGGTCTGCACCCGCGAGGACCGGCGCGGTCGCGGCTATGCGACCGTGGCGATCGACGCGGCGATCCACACCATTCGCGCCAACGAGGCCGCTCGGTTCGCACTGCTGTTCTGCGAACCACACAATTTTTCGTTCTACGAGACCAGAAGCTGGCTGCCCTTCAAGGGCGAGGTCTATTGCGAACAGCCGGAGGGGCGGATCCGCTTCACCGACATGGCGCCCTACGTCTTCAACATCGTCCGCGCGCCGACCTTGGGCACCATCGACCTATGCGGCCTGCCCTGGTGAGCCCTGCGTGGCCTGAGGGCTGCCGCAGGGGCTTGGCCATCCTATAATATGTCGATCATCATCTAAAATTCCGTCCGGTGAACATGACGATCGACGCCCCCTTAGACGCCGTCCCGCCGCTTGCGCCGGTCGCCTCTCCCATCGCCAGCTTGCTGACGGCCCCGATCCTGCCGACGCTGCTGCGGCTTGCGATCCCCAACATGATCGCAATGGTCGGCAGCACTTTGGTTGCGATTGCCGAGACCTCCTATATCGGCCGGCTCGGCACCATTCCGCTCGCCGCGATCGCGCTGGTGTTTCCGTTCGCGATGCTGACGCAGATGATGAGCGCGGGCGCGATGGGCGGCGGCGTTTCCTCCGCGATCAGCCGCGCGCTCGGCGCAGGGGATCGTGACCGCGCCGCGACGCTGGCGCTGCATGCCGCCATCATCGGCCTCTGCGGCGGGCTGTTCTTCACGGTGATGATGCTCGTCTTCGGCCGCTCGTTCTTCACGCTGCTCGGCGGACGCGATCGCGTGCTCGAGGAGGCCAGCGGCTATTCGCAGGTGCTGTTCTCCGGCGCGATCGCGATCTGGCTCGTCAACACGCTGGCCTCGGTGATCCGCGGCACCGGCGACATGCGCCTGCCCTCGATGATTCTGATCGGGACGAGCGTGCTGCAGATCGCGCTCGGCGGCACGTTGGGGCTCGGCCTGTTCGGCGTGAAGCCCTTCGGCATGCCGGGCGTCGCCAGCGGCCAGTTGATCGCGTTCACCTGCGCCGCGATCTTCTTCCTCTGGTATCTGGCCTCCGGCCGCAGCCGGCTGCCGCTGAAGCTTCGCGCGTTTCATTTCGAGCGCGCGATGTTCCTGGACATCCTCAAGGTTGGTGCGGTGGCTTGCCTGTCGCCGCTCCAGACCGTGCTCACCATCTTGATCTTCACGAAGATCCTGGCCACGTTCGGGACCGAGATGCTGGCCGGCTACGGCATCGGCTCGCGGCTGGAATTCTTGCTAATCCCGATCACCTTCGCCTTCGGTATCGCCTCGGTGCCGATGGTCGGCATGGCGATGGGCGCCAGGCAGGTGAAGCGCGCACGGCGCGTGGCCTGGACCGCCGCTGCAGCTTCCGGATTGACGGTCGGCCTGATCGGGCTCGCTGTCGCGCTCGCTCCATCGCTGTGGGTCGCGCTCTTCACGCGGGATCCCGGCGTCACCGCCGCCGCGCACAGCTATTTCCACTGGGCCGGTCCCACCTTCGTGTTCTTCGGCATCGGCGTCTCGCTCTACTTCTCCTCGCAAGGCGCGGCGCGCGTCGGCGGCCCGGTGCTGGCCTCCACCGCGCGGCTTCTGATCGTCGCGATCGGCGGCGTCGGCCTGATGACGGCACAGGCGCCGGCCTGGACCTTGTTCGCGCTGGTCGGCGGTGCCATGGCGGTGTTCGGCCTGTCGACCGCGGCCGCGGTCGCCTTCGCGCGCTGGGACAAATGATCGCAGGTCAATGAACACCGGCAAATGAACGCAGGAATGTGATTCCAGCCGGCGTTGCACTATCCCGCCGGGCTGCTATGGAGGCGCTCCATTTTCGAGGCCCCCTCCATGACGTCCAGATTCGCCGCTCTCATCGTCCTCCTCGCCGCGCTGCTCGGCGCGACGGCCGCACATGCGCAGAGCGCCGACGGGACATGGCTCACACAGGCGGGCGATGCGCGCGTCAAGATCAGCAAGTGCGGCGGCGGCATCTGCGGCGTCGTCGCCTGGCTGCGCGAGCCCTACGACACCGCGACCGGCCAGCCCGCCAGCGACAGCAAGAATCCCAATCCCGCGCTCGCCAGGCGCCCGATGATCGGCCTGCCATTGTTCAGCGGCATGCAGCCCTCCGGTCCGAACAAATGGTCGGGCCAGATCTACAATGCCGACGACGGCAGCACCTATGCCAGCAGCATCTCCGTGACGGGCGCGGATTCGCTGCGGGTCGAAGGCTGCGTCGGTGCGCTCTGCGGCGGCGAGACCTGGACGCGGTCGCGGTAACTCCGCTCTCGTGTCCCGGACGCGATGCAGCGTGCAACGCTGCTTCGCAGAGCCGGGACCCAGAAAGCAGCACGATACGATCGAGACATGGGCCCCGGCTCGGCAGCGCATCACTGCGCGCTGCGCTGCGTCCGGGGCACGAGACCGTCCTACGCCATCATCGCCTTCAGCGCCGTCGCCGCCGAGGCGTAGCCGCCCCGCGCACCATCGATGAAATGGACGTGATCGCTGCGCAGCGCCGACGGCGTGAAGCACGTCATCATGGCGGCATCCTGCTGGTAGAGGCCGTAGCGTACGATGCCGTCACGGGCGGCAATCGCCAGACGGTCGCTCAGCGCGCGTTCGAGCTGCGGCGTGCAGTCGAGGATCATGCGCAGGCCGTCGTCAAATTTCCTGAAGTCCGAGTTCTCGACCACCTGACGCCTGTAGACATTTGGCACGAAGCCGCCGACGTTGAGGTCGAAGCGCATGATCAGATAGACGAACAGCGTATAGGCCAGCACGCTGGCGCGGCGCGCGAGCAGCGAACCACCGCGCCTGGTGCGGGCTTCGTACTCCAGCCCCTGCGGCGGCCATTTCAGCGGCGGCCCCTGCGGCGGTACCGGACGGGCGCCGTCCGGGCTGCGCTCGACGAGGTGGATGATGTCCTCGATCACCTTGCGGAAGGCATGCGGGTCGGCGCCGCGCGCCGGCATCACCAGAACCGACAGGATCAGCCCGCGTGAGGCCGGTATCACCTCGAAGCGGCAGGACAGGCCCGAGAGATCGGGCTGCGTGCCCGCCGGCGCTGCCGGGACGGCAAACTCCCCGCGCTTCATCGCTGCGTCGGCGAAGGCGAGCCCGCCACCCGAGAACATCGCATAGGACAGGTTGGCTGACGGCCCGAAGCGCGCGACGCGTACGTCGAGGCCCTGCGCGCGGATGGCGCTGACCGGCACCAGCGCGACCCGCATGGTCAGATCGAGATCTTCCCGCACCCAGGTCGCGGTTGCCGCCAGCGCCGTTCGGGCAGGCTCGAGATCGCCTGGTGCAACCGCAAAGCTCGCGCCGTCGCCGCCGAACACGAAGGGGAATTCGCGTCCCTCCAATGCGTTGGTCACCGCCGCGATCACGGCGGCGCCGGCCATGTTCACCGCCTTGTAGCGCTGCGCCGCGATCGCCTTGGTGGAGTCGACGATGTCGGCGACGCCGATACTCCAATCGTCCGGCAGCGGCGCATAGAGCGCGGGGTCCATCAGGCTGGTGAAGCCGCGGAAGACGGGAATGCCGCCATAGAAGGATTCGCCTGAGGTCATCGGAGATGCCGGATGGTTGGAATGCGAAACAAATACGTGGCAGGATCGATCCGGGTTCGCCGGCCGGCGGCCCCTTTCAATCATTGGCCGAAACGGGCCAGAACAACAAGATACGGCGACAACAACACGAGGCCGCGTTGCAATGCCGCAGCGTGTCATTGATCGGCATCAAGCGGCCGGCCGGGAAGAGCGGCTATCGTCCTCAGCTCCAAGGCTTGCAAGGGATGATCGAGGTGTCCGACTTCGGCGACAAGGACTCCACCTCTCCGGTCCGCCGGCGCACGGGCATTGACCCGATCAGCGCGGTGAAGATGCCCGAAAGACTGACGGCAGCCGTCGATGCCTGGGCTGAAGCCCATCAGCTGACCCGCTCGGATGCAATCTGCAAGCTGATCGAGCTGGGCCTGAAGGTCGCGCCGCCGGTGCTCTCCCCGGTGCATCCGATCGCATCGGACGCCACCAGGATCGAAGAGGTCGCGGTCCACGAGATCGAGACGCTGCTCGATCCGGCATTGCCGGTGGACGAACGCGACCGCCGCATCCGCCGGCTCACCGAAGGCCCGCCGGAATTTTCGCACGAACGGATTGACTTGCCGAAGGACCCGCCCAAGCACCGGCCGTGATGGCTAAAGCATGATCCGGAAAAGCGCGCAGTGGTTTTCCGAAAAGATCATGCTCAAACAACATAAAGCGCGATGACGATTCATCCTGATCGCATCGCGCTTTAGTGCAGCTTCTCGTCCTGACGCTTGCTCGAGCTGTCGAGAGACGCACCGTGGCAGCCGACCAGGCGCACGAATTGCTGCGGGTATATTTCGTGGCCGTGACCGCCGGAATTCTGATGCGTCATTGGCGGGCAGTGGACATCGTCCGGCTTCGCGCGGGATTGCTCCGTCCGGCCCGGATTTGAAGCGGTCATGTTGGGCGTGGTCATGGACTGCTCCCTGTCGATTAGGGCAGATCGATTGACGTAACCCAATCGATTGCGGGGCATCTTACGACCAAATCCGGCTGGATGTCATTGTGCCGGATCAACGCAATCATGTCGGCGGAGTTCCGCTTAGGCCGTATTCCCCGCGTCCACGGTAAACACGGTCCCGGTGACGTTGCGGCCGCCCTCCCCCAAGAGATATTCCACCATGCGCGCGACGTCGTCCGTCTCCGGCAGGCGGCGCAGCGCGCTGCGGCTGGCGATGCGCTTGCGGGCCTCGTCGGACAGGTTGTGCGTGAGCTCGGTGTCGATGAAGCCCGGAGCGATCGCGTTCACGGTGATGCCGAGCTTGCCGACCTCGCGAGCCAGCGAGCGGGTGAAGCCGGTGGCGGCCGCCTTGGTCGCGCCATAGACGGACAAGCCGTTATAGCCGGTGGTCGCGATGATCGAGGAGATGTTGATGATGCGGCCGGCGCCGTCGGCCATCATCTGCCGCGCGACATATTTGGTGAGGATGATCGGCGACAGCACGTTGAGCTGCACCAGCGCCTCGATCTCCGAGTTATGCATGGTGGCGAGCAGGCCTTCGGTGCCGAGGCCGGCATTGTTGACGAGGCCGTAGGTCGGGCCGAACTCGTCGCGCACGAGCTTTGCAAAGGCCGGAATGGCGTCGATCACGGCAAGGTCGCAGGCGCGGAAATGCAGGCGCCCTTCGGACTCCGCAATCGCGGCCCTGAGCTCCTCGCTCTCACGCCGGGCGGCCGCGACCACGTTGTATCCGGCGCCGGCGAGGCGCTTGCCGATCGCAAGGCCGATGCCGCGGCTGCCGCCGGTGACGAGGACATTATGCATCGGTGCGCGCCAG
Organism: Bradyrhizobium sp. TM239; assembly: GCF_036247985.1. Classification (NCBI taxonomy): domain Bacteria; kingdom Pseudomonadati; phylum Pseudomonadota; class Alphaproteobacteria; order Hyphomicrobiales; family Nitrobacteraceae; genus Bradyrhizobium; species Bradyrhizobium sp. TM239. Next base: position 689,721 of record NZ_BTIR01000001.1, read on the forward strand.
TTTTCCGGCCGGGGTGACGTCGAGCGCCTCGACGAAGCGGATCACCGCCGGCACCTTGTGGGACGCGAGCTGCGCGCGGCACCGCTCCAGGATCTGGTCGCGGATCTCCTTCGCGCGCGCGGGATCGGTGCCCTGAGTGAGGATCACGTCGGCGACCACGATGCCACCGGTGATCGGGCTCTTGCGCGATTTGGCCCGCGACATCCGCACGTCGGGATGGCGGTTGATGACCGCCTCGACCTCTTCGGGGTGGACCTTCAGCCCGCCGATATTGATGATGCCGCCGCGGCGGCCGACGAAATAATAGCGCTCGCCGCGCAGCTCGACGATGTCGCCGCTGTCGACGAATCCGTCGCCGTCGGTGAGCGCGGCGGCATTGCGGCCGACATAGGCATGCGCGGTGCGCGTCGAACGGATACGCAGCGAGCCGTCGACCACTTTCATCTCGACGCCATTGCGATTGCCGAGATAGTCGGCCGGAAAGCCCTCCAGCCCGTCATTGACGGCAAAGCCGACGCCGGCTTCGGTCGAGGCATAGGCATGACCGACGGAGGAATTGGGGAATGCCGCCTTCAGCCCGTCGAGCACCGCCTGGTCGGCGATTTCACCGGAGAGGCGGACGTAAGCCGGGGCGAACTGCGCGGCCGAACCGCTCATCAGCAGCTTGCGCCAGTGCGAGGGCGTGCCGGAGATGTGCGAAACCCCGCGCGCCTTCAGCCGCGCGACGTGATCGCCGAGCGCCTCGTGCGGATCCGACAGCACCATCGAGCCGCCGGAAAGGACGGCGCGCAGGAAGATTTGCAGGCCGCCGTAGCGGCGAATGTCGTAGAAGGTCGCCCAGACCGGCGCCGCGCCGCGCGCGGGCCCTTCGGCAACGATCGCACCGGTCAGCGCTTCCAGCGTGTGGCCGGCGATCTTCGGCACACCCGAGGTGCCGGAGGTGAGCATCAGCCATTCCGTCGCGCGTTCGGTCTTGACCGGCGCGGTGGCTTCAAGCGGCAATTGCGCGGTGACGACGAGCGGGACACCAGTCCCGGCCCAGCGCTCGGATTCGTCGGTGACGACGGCATCGATCCCGGCATCGGCGATCAATGCATCGAGATGCGCCGGATTGAGATCGGGCGGGCACAGCAGCATGCGACGGGCGATGCCGTCGAGCTCGATCATGGCGAGGCCCGACCGCAGCTGGTCGGACAATTTGAGCAGCACGGAGCGGCCGGACAATTCCCGCAGGCGGCCGCCCAGAACCGTCTGCGTCAGGATATCGGTCAGCGACACGCAGCTGTGCGCGTCCGACAGCGTACGGCCGGTCAGCTCCGCGCCGAGATGGTCGCGAAGCGCAAAGATCTCACGCGGGGACATTTTCGTAGGCCCGCACGAAATCGCCCACCGTGGCGGGGAATGCTGCGTCCTCGGAAATGGTGAAGGGGTCGACGCCGGTCTCATCCTCGAGACGCGCAACCAGGATGGCGAAGGCAAGCGAGTCGAAACCCGTCTCGTGCAGCGACAGATCGTCCGAGAGTGCGGGAAGCGTGACGTGCTGCTCTTTGGCGATCTGCTGGATCGCGTCGATGACCTTAGACCTTACCGACATGGCTGGCTCGCTTTGTTATCGTTGGCGTTGCGGCGGCTCTTGCTGGCCGCCTCCCCATGGCCGCCTGTTTATCCGACAGAAGTAAATGGCTTCTTGGACAATTCAGATAAAATTGGACCTATCTGCGGTTTTTGATGGGATTTACAGCCTGATCGAGCCGTCCACGATCCGCGCATGGGCCTCCGTATCGAGCGCCACATAGGCCCCGGACTTCGGGTCTGCGATGAACAGCGGATCGGAGATCCCGGCGGGATCGAAGCCTTCCCGTGCGAGCTCGCCCTTCTTCTGCTTGAACGTCTCGGTCGCATCGATCTCGCCGGAGATGCGGATGAAGACGGGGCGCGCATAGGCCGGCAGGCGCTGCGCGAGATGTGCGGGCAATGCCGCAATGTCAAAGCCCTCGTTGACGACGATCGCGCTCATGCCGGCGCGGCCGTCGGCGCCGGGGACGCTGACGCCGTAGGTAGTGGCGTCGACCACGCCGGTGAAATCGCGCATTGCGTCATTGACCTCCGAGGTCGCGACGTTCTCACCCTTCCAGCGGAACGTGTCCCCGATCCGATCGACGAAATGGAAGAAGCCCCTGTCGTCGATCCGCATCAGGTCGCCGGTGCGGAACCAGGCATCGCCCCGGGCAAAGACATCGCGAAGGACTTTCTTCTCGGTCTCGCCGGTGTCGGTGTAGCCCTCGAAACGGCCGCCGCCTTCATCGGCGGTGCCGATGCGGCCGATGGCTTCGCCGGCCTCACCGCGGGCGCAGGCGAGGCAAAACCCCTCTGCGTTGCGCAGTGGCACGCCGCTGTCGGGGTCGAGCTTGACGAGATTGGCAGGGAAGCGATGCGCCAGCAGCGGCGGGATGCGCCCGATCGCGCCGGGCTGCCCCTCGACGTTGAACAGCGAGAAATTGCCTTCCGTGGCCGCATAGAATTCGAGGATACGGGGAATGGCGAAACGGGCCTGAAAGTCCTCCCAGATGTCGCCGCGCAGGCCGTTGCCGCAGACGAGGCGGAGACGATGCCGGTTCTCATATTCCGACGGCGCCGCCTTGAGCAGATAGCGGCAGAGCTCGCCGATATATTGAAACAGCGTGCAGTCATGGCGCGCGATGTCGGACCAGAAATGCGAGGCCGAGAATTTCTCCGCGATCACCACCGAGCCGCCGGCAGCGAGCATGCTGCAGGGCGCTACGATGCCGCCAACCGAGTGGAACAGCGGCAGGCAATCGTAGAGCCGGTCTTGCGGGCTCGCGCCGGTGAGGCCGGCGAACCAAAAGCCCCAATTGAGAATGCGGCGGTGGCTGATGCTGGCGGCCTTCGGCATGCCTGTCGTGCCCGAGGTGTAAATCAATAGCGCACGGTCGTCGATGGTGACCTCACCGCGCTCCTCCGGCGAAAGGGAAGCGTCGTCCAGCGCCGCGAGGGCGACGTCGATGGCGCGCTCGCTGCGGGCATCGCCATGCGTCCAGACCTTGGCCTGCGTCTTCAGATGCGGCATTGCGCTCTCCAGCAGCGCTGTCAGCTCATGCGCAACGATGATATGCGAGGGCTTTGCCACATCGAGACAATGCGCGAGCGACTGTCCCACCAGCTTGGTGTTGAGCAGCGCCGCCACGCCGCCGATCCGGCTGATGCCGAGCCAGGCCGCGACATAATCGATGCCGTTCGGCATGATCAACGCGACGGTGTCACCCTTGGCCACGCCGGCCGAGCGCGCCCAGCGCGCGTAGCGGTTGATGCGCTTCGACAGGTCTTCGTAGTCGAGACTTGCGTTGTCCGTGATCAGCGCGACGCGGTCGGGCTGGCGCTGCGCCCAATCGTCGATGACGTCGGCGAAGAGACGTCCCGGCAGCGTCTCGATCCGCGCGGTGAGCTCGATGGCCTTCAGCCAGATCTTCGAAGCCGACGGCGCGCGCGCGGCTTTCGGTCGTTCGATGACACCGATCGTCATGCCGTTCATTCTTTCGGAACGTGTCTGCTGGTTCCGGCACCTTAGCCCGCGCGCCCTGCCCAGGTGTTAAGAGACAAGGTAAAACCCGGTTAGTACGCGATTAACTCTAGCGATCCTTTACCAAGCCGGCGGGATCGGCGTGCGCGGCGGCGCAATTCTTGCGATAGCAACGCGAGGGTGGGGATACAGATCATGATCACCAAACGGCATTTCCTCCAGACCGCCGCCTGTGCCGCAGCCGCGCTCACCGCGCCGCGCGCTTTTGCCCTCGGCAACCCCTCCTATCCCTCGCACAGCGTGAAATGGGTGGTGCCTTATGCACCGGGCGGCGCCACCGACGTGCTGTCGCGGCTGCTCTGCCAGCGGCTGTCCGACCGGCTTGGACAAACCTTCGTCGTCGAGAACAAGCCGGGCGCCGGCAGCAATATCGGGACACAGGCCGTGATCACCTCGGCACCCGACGGTTACACGCTGCTGCTGACCTCGACCGCGAATGCGATCAACGCCTCGTTCGGTCCGGCGCTGCCGTATGATTTCGCCAAGAGCATCGCGCCGGTCGCCGGCGTCGCGCGGATTCCGCTGGTGCTGGTCGTCAACAACGACCTGCCGGTCAAGACCGTCGCGGACTTCATCGCCTATGCCAAGGCCAGCCCCGGCAGGATATCGATCGCCTCCTCCGGCATCGGCACCTCGCTGCACCTCTCGGGCGAATTGTTCAAGTCGATGGCCGGCGTGCAGTTCACCCACGTGCCCTACCGCGGCTCGGCACCGGGCTTGACCGATGTGATGAGCGGCCAGATCCAGGGCATGTTCGACAACGTCACCTCGTCCTTCGAGCTGGTGCGCGCCGGCAAGCTGCGCGCACTCGGCATCACCACGCGCGAGCGCTCGGAGAACCTTCCCGACGTGCCTTCCATCTCCGACACGCTGCCCGGCTTTGAGACGAGCTCGTTCTACGGCGTCGGCGCTCCGCGCGACACGCCGCGCGAGATCGTCGACCTGCTCAATCGCGAGATCGATGCTGCGCTGTCCGATTCCGGGATCAAGGCCCGTATCGCCGAACTCGGCGCCATCCCGCTGCATGGCAACGCCAGTGAGTTCGGCGGCATGCTGACGGACGAGACCAGCCGTTGGCGCAAGGTGGTGGAGCTATCGGGAGTCAGGAAGGAATAGCGGCAGCACTGCCCGCGAGGCGGAAGCGCCGGTCCGCCCGACGCTAGCCGCTACGCCTGTAGCGCAAGCGCTCCGGCGGCGCGTGGACCGGATAATACGGGTTGAGATCGCAGATTGCGGAGCGGCCCATCGCGGTGGCGCGGCACTGCGGCAATGAGGTGAAGGAGCAGTCGTACCACTCCCCACCTCCCCCGTTCGCACCTGAATAGACGTGCATGCAGACGGGGTAACGCGGATCAAAAGTCTGCGCATTCGCGGACGCGGGCGTGAGCAGTGCGCCGGCGGTCAGGATCAGGCCGAACGAGAAGCGCATAAACTGTGTTCCGGTGCGTTGCATCGCAGATCGCTATTGCTGTTTCTTGTGACGCCGGCGCGGCTGCGGCTGGTCGAAGGCGTAGTAGGGATTGACGTCGCAGCTGGCCGAGCGGCCCGACGCGGTCGCACGGCACTGCGGCAGCGAGGTGAAGGAGCAGTCGAAATAATCGCCGCCGCCACCGCCGAAGCCGCCGCCGGGCGTGTAAACGTGCATGCACACCGGGTAGCGCGGATCATAGGTCTGGGCGCTAGCATCCGCCGCGACGACCAGCGTGGCAATCGCGGTGAGGGTCAAAATCGACAGGCGCATGGACTTAGTCCTCGAATCGACGGCGTCGGCGGATCTGATGTCGACGGCCTCGTATGGCATAACACCAGGCCGGAGGCGACAGTTCCTAGGGACAGATGACGGCAAGGTGAGCGCCGCGGGCTGCGGCGCTAGGCGCCGAGCCCCTGCAGCACGAGCCGGTTCAGCCTCGCCGCAAACGCGGCGGGATCCTCCGGCAGTTCACCGTCCAGGATCTGCGCCTGCTCGAGCAGGAGCAGGCTGAGATCGTCGACCGCCTTCGAGCCGGCTTGCGCCTTGGCGATCGCGCCCACCATCGGATGACGCAGATTGATCTCCAGGATCGGCCTGGTCTTCATGCCGCGGTTCTGCTGCGACAGGATGCGCTCGAGCTCGCGGCTCGGGCCCTGGCTGTCGGCGACGAGGCAGGAGGCCGAGCTGGTGAGGCGCGTCGAGGCCTTGACGTCGCTGACACGTTCGCCGAGCGCGGCCTTGATCACGGCGATGGTGGCCGCTTCATCCGCCTCGGGCTCGTCCTTCTTTGCCTCGTCCTTGTCGTCGACGCGCGGAATCAGGTCGAGATTGAGATCGCCCTGGCTGAGCGACTTCAGCGGCTTGCCGTCGAACTCCGACGGCATCGAGGTCCAGAACGCATCGACGGGATCGGACAGCAGCAGCACCTCGATGCCGCGCGCGGTCGCAGCCTCAAGCCGCGGATTGGATTTCAGCCGCTCGATGCTGTCGCCGACGAGATAATAGATCTCGGTCTGGTTCGGCTTGAAGTCGGCGATGACCTGCTTCAGCGACCGCTTCTCGCCTGATGTCGTGGTGAAGCGCGACAGTGCCAGCAGCTTTTCGCGGCGCTCGAAGTCCTCGTAAATGCCTTCCTTGAGCACCGCACCGAAGGCGTCCCAGATCTTCGCAAAGTTCTCCGGATCCTTCTCGGCCAGGCTTTCGAGCTCCGACACGACCCGGGTCGCCACGGCTTTCCGGATCTGTGCCAGCTGCGGATTGTTCTGCAGCATCTCGCGGGAGATGTTGAGCGGGAGATCCTCGCTGTCGACGACACCGCGGATGAAGCGCAGATAGCCCGGCAACAGATCGGCATCGTCGGTGATGAAGACACGGCGGACGTAGAGCTTCACCCGGCCCTTGCGGTTCGGCTCGAACAAATCGAACGGCTTGGTCGAGGGCGCGAACAGCAGCACCGCGTAGGAGTAGCGGCCTTCGGCGCGGTAATGCAGCGTCATCGCGGGATCGTCGAAGGCGGAGGCGATCTGCTGATAGGCCTTCTTGTAGTCCTCCGCGGTCAGCTCGGATTTCGAGCGCTGCCACAGCGCGCTGGCTGAATTGATCTGGCGGGGCTCGCCTTCTTCCGGCACCAGCTCGATCGGGAACAGGATGTTGTCGGAATAGGCACCGATGATGCGCTCGATCTCAAAGGTCTCGAGATATTTCTTGGCGTCGTCCTTCAGATGCAGGACGATCTCCGTGCCGCGCGTCAGTCGCCCCGCCTCCTCGTCGCCGGCACGGGCGATCTCGAAGCCGGAGCCGCCGGAGGACGTCCAGGTCCAGACGTCGCTCTCGCCGGCGCGGCGGCTGATCACGGCGATCTTATCGGCGACCATGAAGGCGGAATAGAAGCCGACGCCGAACTGGCCGATCAGGCCAAGGCCGTCCTTGGCCTCCTTCAGCTTCGACACGAACGCCTTGGTGCCGGAGCGGGCGATGGTGCCGAGATGGTCGATCAGCTCCTGCCGCTCCATGCCGATGCCGTTGTCGGCGATCGTGAGCGTCCCGGCCGTCTTGTTCGGGATGATGCGGATCTTGAGCGCGTCGCCCTCGCCGAGCAGCGAAGGGGTTGCGATCGCCTCATAGCGCAGCTTGTCGCACGCGTCCGAGGCGTTGGAGACGAGCTCGCGCAGGAAGATGTCGGTCTCGGAATAGACGGAGTGCACCATGAGGTGCAGAAGCTCGGAAACCTCGGCCTGGAAGGGCTGCGTATGCACAGCCGTGTCTGACGTCGTCATGCGTTTACCCGGTCAATACGAAGGGGAAGAAACCCGGGATATAACGCGAGCGCAGGGGGGATCAAGTGGACGTGAAGAATCGCCCTCCCGGCGGGAGGACGATCTGTCCAGTGCCCAGGCGGATCAGGTCACGCAGCGGCCGGGCTGGAGCAGCTTTGCGACCTCGGTCAGGGAGCTGACCATCGGCTCGCAGGCGATCGTCGGCCGGTTGCGCACTTTCTTCTGGTTCAGCAGCACCGGCGGCTTGGCATTGCCGGTTTCGATCACGGCGGGGACCCGCAGCAGCACCGAGGTGTCGGCGAGGTCGTTCAGCCGCATCGAGACGGTGCGGGTCGGAACTCCTGCCTGCTTGATCTCGGCGAGCCGGTCGGCCTTGCCGGTACGATTGACGTTGTGGCCGGGCTTGTCGGCCTTGTCGGCGACCGCCTGCCAGCGGTCCGCCAGATCGTGGCCCGAGGCCAGTTGCACGGCACCGAGCGTCGCAGCAACGGCGACGGCACTCAAAAATACCTTATGAATCTGAGACATGGCTGTCGGTCCCTCGCCCCATGGCGATCACGGGAACAACGCCGGGGAAGGATCAGGGGTTCTCAGAGGTTACGATCACTTAACCGTGTGCGACAAATGCGACAACGTGCACAAAATATTCCGCGCGTGGTGGAACGACTCGCGCGGAAAGGAGTCGTCTCAACAGCCGGCTATTCCCCCCTGCCCCATAAGCCGGTGACGTAGGGCGCGACTGTGGTGATGCCAGTCGCGCCTTACTTTTTTTCTGGGGGTCACTTCCCCGCCAGCCACTGCCGCCCTTCGCCATAGAGCTTCTCGACCTCGGGGCCGATCAGACCCGGCATGTCGCGCTTGACCTTGTAGCCGATCAGCTCCTGCATGTAGGCGAGGTGGCGATAGCCTTCGGGCAGCGCGGCGAGCGCCTGTTGGTCGAGGCGGAGGGTAACGGCGGGATCGACCGGGTCGATCCGGTCCTTCTCGTAGATCGGCTGGCGGCGGACGATGCCCCACTTCCCAATTCCTGATTGGTCTTGCCGCTTCTCCAGGAAATCGTAGAAGCGTCCGGTGCAGACGACGTCGCACAGCACGTCATGCACCAGGGCGCGCTGCGAAATCGTCATCTTGGTCTGCGCGATGGCCCGCTCGCCCGCGAGGTCGATGCTGGTGCCGCCGAGGAAATGCAGGATGCGAACGCCCCTGGCAAATCCCTCCTGGCTGACGCGCATGAAATCCCGCGCCGGCCCCTGAAACCAGGTGGCGGACATCCAGCCCTCTTCGTGCCAGACCGTGGCAAAGCGCTCCCAGTCGCCGGCATCGCGCCACACCGCCCAGTTCTCGACGAGATCGCGGATGGCGAGGCGATCGAGGAGTTGCTGGTCCATGGGCACATCTCCGGCTGAGATCAATGCAGGAGGTATGAGCGGCGAAGCCGACGCACGTCAAGCGACACGAAAAATCCGGCGTGCCTTGCAGCACGCCGGATCGGATCGTTTCGCCAAATGGCCAGCCCTATTAAGCCGCCGGCGCCTTCGGTGTGCGGTTGCGCGAGTTGCGCTGGAAGAACAGCGCCTGGCTCGCCACCGCCGACACCATCGCGGGCTGGAACGGTTTTGAGATCAGGAAGGCCGGCTCCGGGCGCTCGCCGGTCAGGAAGCGCTCCGGGTACGCGGTGATGAACACCACCGGCACTTCGAACGTGCGCAGCAGCTCGTTGACGGCGTCGAGGCCCGACGAGCCGTCGGCAAGCTGGATGTCGGCGAGGATCAGGCCGGGCCGCTTGTTCTTGGCCAGCGCCACCGCATCGGCATGCGTGCGCGCGACGCCGACGACATTGTGGCCGAGATTCTTGACCAGGCTCTCGAGGTCCATGGCGATGAAGGTCTCGTCCTCGATGATCAACACGTCGGTGGCGATCTCGGCGGCCATCTCGCGGCCTGCCGCGTCTGCAAGCCGCCGCGTCTCGGCCACGTCGGTACCGAGGATGTAGCCGACTTCCTCTTCCGAAAATCCCTCCAGCGAGAGCAGCAGGAAGGCCTGACGCGGCAACGGCGTGATGTTCGACAGCCGCCGCTCCGGCGGCATCGGCAAGGTCGTCACCTCGGAATCATCGTTGACGGAGACCGAATTCCAGATCTGGGTGAACAGCCGGAACAGGCCCGCGCGCGGCCCATGGCTCTCGTCGAGCACCGACGGATCCCCCAGCATGGCTTCCAACATGGCTGCGACATAGGCGTCACCGGAGGCCTGGCTGCCGGTCAGGGCGCGTGCGTACCGGCGCAACAACGGCAAGTGTTCAGCAACAAGCTGTGAACGGGACATCCCCACTCCATTCATCTTCGGGCCAACCTTAAGGTCCAGGCAATCCGAGGGGGGCCCGGGTTCCCCTGCTGGGCTGATTACGCCTCAGGCCAAGAAAAGTTCCGTCCGAGCGGGAACTTTTTCTCGAACCTCGAATTGAGCCTATCCAGGGAACGGCTCCCGGTTGAGAAAACCTCTCGATTTTACAGTCACTTAACTCGGGGAAACGTGGAACAGGTCATGAAAGATCTCAAGTCTCAAGCCAGCAGAAGCACGACCCCCGGCAAGGGAGGCCTCACTCCGGAGATTCAATCCCGGATCGGGCACCAGTTGCGCGCCATGTATGATGATGTCGTGCGACAAGGGGTTCCAGATCGGTTCGCAGAGCTGATCAAGAAGCTTGATGCGCCGGGAGCGACACCCCACGTGGGAAATGAGGGCGGATCCAACGACAACAATGGGAGGGACTAATGCCTCTCACGGACTCCCTGCGTAACGACATCCTGGCGGCCGTGCCCAGTCTGCGCGCGTTCGCCATTTCGCTCAGCGGCAATGCGGACCGCGCCGACGATTTGGTCCAGGAGACGCTGCTCCGCGCGCTCGCCAACATCGACTCGTTCCAGCCCGGCTCCAATCTGCCGGCATGGCTGTTCACGATCCTGCGCAACCTTTTCCGCTCCGACTATCGCAAGCGGCGGCGCGAGGTCGAGGACGCCGAAGGCAACTACGCCAAGACGCTGAAGACACAGCCGTCGCAGAACGCGCATCTCGAATTCGAGGAATTCCGCACGGCGCTCGACAAGCTTCCACAGGACCAGCGTGAAGCGCTGATTCTGGTCGGCGCCTCCGGCTTCTCCTACGAAGACGCGGCCTCGATCTGCGGCTGTGCGGTCGGCACGATCAAGAGCCGCGTCAATCGCGCGCGCTCGAAGCTCGCCGCGCTGCTCTATGTCGACGGCGCCGAGGATTTTGGCCCGGACGAGACCGTGCGGGCCGTGATCGGCGGCAGCGGCGGCTGACGGCCGGCGTCCTCACGGACCGGACAGACGAAGGCGGCCGTTCTCACGGCCGTCTTCGCGCGCGTCCGACAGCGATGGCGCAGAGCCTGTGCCGCTTGATCACTCGTCCGCGAAGGTCACGGTCTCGGCCACGCTGGCACGCGAGGTGCGGTAGCTGTTGACCTTGTGGGCGTCATCGGCATAGCCGAACGAAATGCCGCAGACGACGCGGCGATCGTCGGGCAGATTGAAGTGGCGGCGGATCAGTCCGGAATGCCGCGCGAGCGCCGCCTGCGGAATCGTGCCGAGCCCGAGCGCCTGCGCGGCCAGCATGAAATTGCTGACATAGGCGCCGCAATCGATCGCACCGTAAATGCCGAGCGGCTCGTTGGTGTGAATGATGGCGACATGCGGCGCGCCGAAGAAATTGTAGTTCTCCAGCGCCTGCCTGGCGTAGGCGCTTCTGTCGCCCCTGGTGATGCCGAGCGTGTTGTAGAGCTGAAAGCCGCTTTCGCGGCGGCGTTCCAGATAAACACCGACATATTCGCGCGGCGGCGTGAAATCGTAATCGTCGCCGAGACCGCCTGAAGCTTCCGCGTAGATCGCCTTGCGGAAGCGCTCCTTGGCCTCGCCGCTGGCGATGATGATCTGCCAGGGCTGGCTGTTGCACCAGGACGCGGTGCGCTGCGCGGTGGTCAGCACATGCTCGATGGTCGCGCGGTCGACCTCTTTGGGAAGGAACGCGCGGACGGAGTAGCGCTCGTTGAGCAGTTCTTCGAGCACGCCGATGCGGTCTTGGGTGGAGTGTTTGGCGTTGGGCACTTTGGCGTCCATGACTTGCCTCGTTTTCGTGCCCCGGACGCAGCGCAGCGCTTCTTCAGCGGTGCGCTGCAGAGCCGGGGCCCATTGTGGCCTCTGGGTCCCGGCTCGCGCTTCGCGCGTCCGGGACACGGTAACCTCACCGCCCCTTGGTCGGGATCTTGTTGTACGGCACGTCCTTGTCGACGCGGATGTCGCCCGGCAGGCCGAGCACGCGCTCGGCGATGATGTTGCGCAGGATCTCGTCGGTGCCGCCGGCGATGCGCATCGAGGGCGAAGACAGCAGCATCTGCTGGAACTGGCCCTGCACGGTCTCCTCGTCGCTGCCCGTGAGAACACCGGCCGCGCCCTGGAGGTCCATGGCGTAGGTCGCGATGTCCTGCAGCATCATGCCCGACACCAGCTTGCCGATCGAATTCTCCGGGCCCGGCCGCTCGCCCTTCGACAGCGCCGAGATCGTGCGGTAGCTGGTGTATTTCAGCCCGCTCGACTTCGCCGCCCAGCTCGCGAGTTTGGAGCGCACAGCGGGATCGTCGATCGCGAGGCCATCTTCCAGCATCAGATTGGAGCAGAACTCGAACATCTCAGGCACGCCGGTCGCAAGGCGCGAGCCGATCGACAGGCGCTCGTTCATCAGCGTGGTCAGCGAGACGCTCCAGCCCTCGCCGACGGCGCCGAGCCGCTGGCTGTCGGGGATCACGACGTCGGTGAAATAAACCTCGTTGAACTCCTGCATGCCATTGGCCTGCTTGATCGGCCGCACCTCGACGCCGGGGCTCTTCATGTCCAGGAAGAACATGGTGAGACCCTTATGCTTGGGCACGTTCGGATCGGTGCGCGCAATCAGAAGGCCGTAGTCGGAGTAATGCGCGCCCGAGGTCCAGATCTTCTGGCCGTTGACCACCCAATTGTCGCCCTTCTTCTCCGCACGGGTGCGCAGGCCCGCGACGTCCGAGCCTGCGGACGGCTCGGAGAACAGCTGGCACCAGATCTCCTCGCCCGAAGCGAGCTTCGGCAAATAGCGGCGCTTGGCATCCTCGCTGCCGAAGGCCATCACGGTCGGGCCGCACATGCCCTCGCCGATCTGGAACGGCTGCGTCAGCTTGCCGTAGACACCCTCTTCCTGCTGCCAGATCACCTTCTCGATCGGCGTCGCGCCACGGCCGCCATATTCCTTGGGCCAGTGCAGGCAGGCCCAATTGCCTTCGAACTTCTTCTTCTGCCAGGCCTTGCCGACATCGACGATGTCGTGGCTGGCAAGGCGAATGCGGCCGAGCGATGATTTTGACAGCTCGGCATGCAATTCCTTCGGCGCATTGGCGTCGATCCATTGGCGCGCGGAGGCGCGGAACGCGGCTTCCTGCGGGGTGTCGTCGAAATTCATGGCGGACCTCTCCATCCTTGCGCGGTGCGTAGGGTGGGTTAGCCGAAGGCGTAACCCACCACTTCTGTCGAGCGTCGTTGCAGCCAACGGTGGGTTACGCTGCGCTAACCCACCCTACGAAACTCATCTTCCCTTCGTCGGGATCTTGTTGAACGGCACGTCCTTGTCGACACGGATATCGCCGGGCAGGCCCAGCACCCGCTCGGCGATGATGTTGCGCATGATCTCGTCGGTGCCGCCTTCGACGCGGGTGCCGGGCGCGCGCAGCAGCATCGCCTGGAAACGGCCGGCGAGCTCGCCATCCTCGCCGCTGACGACGCCGCCCGCGCCCTGCAAATCCAGCGCGTAGGTCGCGACGTCCTGGACCATCGAGCCCGCCACCAGCTTGCCGATGGAATTTTCCGGTCCCGGCCGCTCGCCTTTCGACAGCGCCGAGATCGCGCGCATGCTGGTGTATTTCAGCCCGCTCGCCTTCACCGCCCAGTTCGCCAGCTTCGAGCGCACCGCGCGATCCTCGATCGCGGGGCCGTCGTCGAGCATCAGGCTGGAGCAGTACTCGAACAGCTCGGGGAAACCGGTCGCGACGGCCGCGCCGATCGCGCTGCGCTCGTTCATCAGCGTGGTCAGCGAAACGTTCCAGCCGTCACCGACCTCGCCGAGGCGCTGGTGATCAGGGATACGCACATTTGTGAAATAGACCTCGTTGAAATCCGAGGCGCCGCTCGCCTGCTTGATCGGCCGCACTTCGACACCCGGGCTCTTCATGTCCAGGAAGAACATGGTGAGGCCCTTGTGCTTGGGCACGGTCGGATCGGTGCGCGTGAGCAAGATGCCGTAGTCGGAATAATGCGCGCCTGAGGTCCAGATCTTCTGGCCGTTGATGATCCAGTCGTCGCCATCCTTCTCGGCGCGGGTACGAAGCCCTGCGACGTCCGAGCCGCCGGCCGGTTCGGAGAACAGCTGGCACCAGATCTTTTCACCCGAGGCCAGCGGCGGCAAATAGGTGCGCTTATGCTCCTCGCGCGCGAACGCCATCATGGTCGGCCCGCACATGCCGTGGCCGATGATGAACATGCGGGACAGCAGTCCGAACGGCCCCTCTTCCTGCTGCCAGATCACGCGCTCGATCGGCGATGAGCCGCGGCCGCCATATTCCTTTGGCCAATGGAGGCAGGCCCAGCCGGCATCGGCCTTCTTTTTCTGCCAGGCTTTTGCGACGTCGAGAATGTTGGCGTTTTTCAACTGCGTGCGGCCAAGCGAGGATTTGCGCAGCTCGTCCTCGTATTGCTTGGGCGCATTCGCACCGATCCAGGCGCGCGCGGTGGCGCGGAACTCGGCTTCCTGCGGGGTGTCGTCGAAGTTCATGGTCTCATCTCTCGGTTCGTTCCCCGGACGCTGCGCAGCACGAAGTGATGCGCTACAGATCCGGGGTCCATTGCGGCTTCTGGGTCCCGGCTCTGCGACGCGGCATTACATGCCGCATCGCGTCCGGGACACGAGCGGCGGATTACGCCGCGTTCTTCTTGCGCATGCGGTCGATCAACTGGTCTTCCCAATAGCTGAGGCTGCCGAGCCCGAGCGCCATGGCGTTGGCGCGGCGGTAGTACATGTGGCAGTCGAACTCCCAGGTGAAGCCCATGCCGCCGTGGACCTGGATGTTGTTCTTGGCGCAGTGCTGGAACGCCTGCGTCGCGCTGATGCGCGCGGCAGCGGCGGCTTCCGGCAATTCAGCCGCGTTGGTCGAAAGTGCCCAGGCACCGTAATAGCTGTTGGAGCGCGCCAGCGTGGCGGAGACATACATGTCGGCAAGCATGTGCTTGACCGCCTGGAACGAGCCGATCTGGCGGCCGAAGGCGATACGGTCGAGCGCGTAATCGCGGCCCATCTCCAGCGCACGGTCGGAACCGCCGACCTGCTCGAAGGCGCAGAGCACCGCGGCGCGGTCGAGCACCTGGGTGAGGATGCTCCAGCCTTCGCCGGCAGCCCCGAGCGGCTCGGCCTTAGCGTCCTTGAAGGTGATCTCGGCCTGCCCGCGGGTCGGATCGAGATTGGTGAGGCTTTTCACCTCGACGCCACCGGCTTTGAGATCGACCAGGAACAGCGAAATGTCGGCCTCGCGCCCGCTCGAACCGTTGCGCGCCGCGACCACCGCGAAGTCGGCGATGGCGCCGTCGGCCACCGGCTTCTTCACGCCGTTCAGGACACCGTTCGCGGCCGTGAGCTTGACGTTCTTCGGCGACGGATTGCCCTTGCCCTCGAACAGCGCCAGCGTGCCGATCGCCTCGCCCGAGGCAATCGCCGGCAGCCATTTCTTCTTTTGCGCCTCGCTGCCCGCGATCAGCAGCGCTTCGGCGGCGAGGTAAACCGTGGAAGAGAACGGCACCGGCGCATTGGCCCGGCCCATCTCTTCCGCGATCACGCAAAGCTCGAGATGGCCGGCGCCCGCGCCGCCGAACTCCTCTGGGATTGCGACGCCGAGGAAACCCATCTCGGCGAGGCCCTTCCAGAGCTCCTTGTCGTAAGGCGCCTTGCCGTCGAGCACGACGCGCACCGCCTTCGGCGAGCACTTTTCAGCGAGGAATTTGCGCGCCTGATCGCGGAGCTGTTTCTGGTCGTCGGAGAAATCGAAGTTCATGGCGGGCTTACCTCTTATTGTCTGTCGCTTGTATTGATGCTGTCATTCCGGGGCGCCGCGTAGCGGCGAGCTATGATGCGCAATTGCGCATCTGAGAATCCATTTCACCAGGCGTATGAGGCCTGATGGATTCCGGGCTCGCGCTGCGCGCGCCCCGGAATGACGAGGTGAGAGGGTTGCGTTCTCATCGCAGCACGATCACATCTTCATCCGGCCTGTCCGCATAGAGCCGCTCGACCAGCGCGGCGCGGCGCTCGAGGCCGGCGCGCTGGTTGATGTAGCCCTTGTCGGTAAGCTCGTTGCCGTCGATCGAGGGCGGCTCGACCATCAGCATCGCGCGCGCGATGATGCGGCTGCTGGCGCCTTCGCACTCCCGGTTGTGCGCCTCCAGTCCCCGCCTGAAGCAGGCGACGACCTCGGGATGCTTCACCGCATCCGCAAAGCTGAGCTCGGGATTGCCGACAAGCTGTCGGCAGGCGTGCAGGCTTGGCCAGGCGAGCAGACCGATGAACGGGCGGTCCTGCCCCGCGACCAGCGCGTCATGCACCACCGGCGTTGCGGCTGCGATCGCATCGGTGCGGAGCGAGCCGACATGGACGAAGGTGCCGGTGGTGAGCTTGAAGTCCTCGACCACACGTCCGGCGAAGATGATGCCCTTCACCGGATCGGCATCGTCGACGAAGATGCCGGCATCGCCGATGCAGTAAAAGCCTTCCTCGTCGAACATCTTCTTCGTCAAATCCGGCTGGCCGAAATAGCCGGGCGTGACGTTGACGCCGCGCAGCCGCAGTTCGTATTTCGAGCCGCACGGCACCATCTTCAACTCGACGCCGGGGAATGGCAGGCCGATCAAGCCGACGCGCTCAGTGTCCCAATAGGTGCCGGTCGAGGTCGGCGCGGTCTCGGTCGAGCCCCAGCCGGTGTAGAACACGATGCGTTCGCCGGTGGTCTTCACGGCGAGAGCCTGCATGCGGTCGTAGAGATCGTCAGGCAGCCGCGCGCCGCCATAGGCCATGATCGACAGGTTCTTGAAGAAGGAGCGGCAGAGCGCATCGTCCTTCTCCATGGCGGCGGCGAGCGCCGCATAGCCGGCCGGCACGTTGGCGTAATAGGTCGGCGATATCTCGCGCAGGTTCCGCAGCGTCTCCTCGAACTGGCCCGGCATCGGCCGGCCATCGTCGATATAGAGCGTGCCGCCATCGACCAGGATCGGATGAAACGCCGCATTGCCGCCCATGGTGTGATTCCAGGGCATCCAGTCCAGCATGGTCGCAACAGGACCATCAGGCGAGCGCGGCCGCACCTGCATCATCATCGCCGCATTGGCGCACATCATCTCCTGCGTATTGATGACGGCCTTGGGCATGCCGGTCGAGCCGGAGGTGAAGAGCAGTTTTCCGACCGTCTGCGGCGTGATCTTCGCGATCGACGCCTCGACATCGGCCGTCACTGGCGTCGCCGCAAGCTCCGCGAAACTGACGCTCTTGACGCCGTCACAGGGACGGGCGACGTGAACCACGGTGACGCCGCTGAGATCGATCGCCTTCAGCGCCTTCTCGAAAGTCGGGCCGTCCTGCACCATCACCACGGCCGGCTTGATCAGGTCGAACAAGTACTTCAGCTTGACGTGATCGTGGCTCATCAACGAGTAGGCCGGCGACACCGGCGCCGCGGGGACGCGCGCCTGCATCGCGGCCTGCGTCATCAGCGCATGCTCGATCGAATTGCCGGAGAGGATCGCAACGGGGCGACCATCGAGCCCGAGATTGAGCAGGCCTTGCGTCAGCGCATCCACGGCGCGCTTGGCTTCGCCATAGGACACTTTGCGCCATTCGCGGTTGGCGCCGCCGCGCTGGGCGAGCCAGATGCGCTCGGGCGCGTCCTTCGCCCATTTCGCCAGCGAAGCCGGGATGTGCTTCTCGTAAGGCTGCAGCGGAATGCGCGACTTCAGCACAACAATGCCGTCGTCGCGGCGCTCGACATCGATGTCGCGCGGCAGCCACTCGATCTTGCGAAAGGCGGGCTTCGTCATCACAGCCGCCGCGCTTCCACTCATTTTGCGTCTCCCGGAATTATCGTCCTTTGCGGATCGTTCTCGTTCAGCGCTTGATATAGACAGGCTTTCGCTTCTCAAGGAAGGCCCTGATGCCTTCCGAAAATTCCTCGGAACGGCTGCACAGGACCTGATTGCGATCTTCCATGGCGATGACAGCCTCCAGCGATCCCGCGTCGACACTCATGTTGAGACATTCCTTAGAGAGACGCAGGCCCACGGGCGAAGCCGTCATCATCGCCTCGACATAGGGCTCGGCCGCCGCATCGAGCCTGTCTTCGTCGACGAGCTCCGAGACCAGCCCGACCGCCAGCGCACGCTCGGCGCCGATGAAGCGGCCGGTGAGGATCAGCTCCGACGCCACGGACACGCCGACCAGCCGCGGCAGGAAATAGCTGGTGCCGATGTCGCAGCCGCCGAGGCCAAGCTTGATGAAGGCGCAGTTCATCCGCGCCGATTTCGTCGCGATGCGAATGTCGGAGGCAAGCGCCAGCGCAAAACCGCCGCCAGCCGCCGCGCCCTGCACGAGAGAGATGATTGGCTGCGGACAGCGCCGCATCAGCATCACGATGTCGGCGATGCGGCGCTGCGAATCCAGCGACTCGGTGACGCCAGCCGGCTCCTGTTGCCCGGCCCGGCGGGCCATGGCCGCCTTGAGATCGAGGCCGGCGCAAAAGTTCTTGCCGGCGCCCTTCAGCACGACGACGCGCGTGTCGCGGTTGCGCTGAAGGCCCTGGAAGTAAACGTTGAGCGCGTCGATCAGCGCAGGATCGAGCGCGTTGAGGCTATCAGGACGATTGAGCGTCACCCGGTCGACGCCGTCGTCATGCTCGATCAGCAACGGTTGGGACATGGGGCGCTCCTCCTCACGGTCGTCCCGGCCAAGCGAAGCGCGAGCCGGGACCCATAACCACAGGCGTTTGTTGTTTGCGCACCGCGTCTGCCAGCGTGCCCGCCACAGACGCCGCGGAGTATGGGTCCCGGCTTTCGCCGGGACGACAGCGGAGTTTGCAGCTACCTTGGCGCCATGCGGATGGCGCCGTCGAGGCGGATGGTCTCGCCGTTGAGCATCGGGTTCTCGACGATATGCACGGCGAGCGAGCCGTATTCCTTGGCGTCGCCGAGACGCGAGGGATGGGGCACCTGCGCGCCCAGGCTCTTGCGGGCCTCCTCGTTCAACCCCATCAGCAGCGGCGTGAAGAACAGGCCGGGCGCGATGGTGTTGACGCGGATCTTTTGGCTGGCGAGATCGCGCGCGGCCGGCAAAGTCAAACCGACGACGCCGCCCTTCGAGGCTGAATAGGCGATCTGGCCGATCTGGCCTTCGTAAGCGGCAACCGAAGCCGTGTTGATGATGACGCCGCGCTCTTCGCCGACCGGCTCGATCGTGACGAGGCGCTCGGCGAACAGCCGCAGACAGTTGAAGGTGCCGATCAGATTGACGTTGATGATGCGGGCGAACTTTTCCAAGGGATAAACGCCGTCGCGGCCGACGATGCGCTGCGAGCCGCCGATGCCGGCGCAGTTCATCAGCACCCGCGCAACGCCATGCGCGGCTTCCGCCTTGGCGATCGCCGCCTTGATCTGCTCTTCGCTGGTGACGTCGGCATGGAGCGCCACGCCCTTCACCTCGGCCGCGACCTTCTCGGCATTCTCCTTGTTCTGGTCGATCACGCCGATCTTGGCGCCCTTGGCCGCCATGGCGCGGGCGGTCGCTTCGCCGAGGCCCGAACCGCCGCCGGTGATGAGAACGGCTACGTCTTTCAATTCCATCGCTTGTACCTTTCCTTGGGCGTTTCTTCTCTAGACTTGCAAGTCTTCTGACTGACAAGTGATGGCCGGATTATCCGGCCGCGGCCGCTTCCTCGACTTGCGTGAGGATGCCGCCGCAGATCAGCGTTTCCATATGCTTGATATATTGCCGGCAAACGTCGTCGGTGACCGGGCCGACGCCGGTCGCGCGAGACATCGCGTGCCGGCCGAAGAACAGATGATCGCAGGCGCCGATCAGGCTGGTGTAGAACAGCACCGGATCGGTGGCGCGAAATTCTCCATGGCTGACGCCTTCGGCAAGCAGGCGACGGTGAAAGTCGAGCAGCGGCGCCACGAAGAATTTTGAAACTTCGTCCGCGGAACCGGCGACGCTCTCATGCAGGAGATAGTGGATCAGCCGGTTCATGTAGGGAAACCGGTGATAGGCGCGGATGATGCCACCGATATGCAGCTTGAGCTTCGCCGTCGCCGTGATCGGCTGCGCCAGCAGATATTCGAGATTGGACATCTCGGTCGCGGCGTCTCGCGCGAGCAGCGCCAGCAGCAGGCCGTCCTTATTGCCGAAGTGATATTTGACCAGCGCGGCATTGGCGCCCGACTTCTGGGCGATGTCGGAGAGCGAGATCTCGATCGAGGAGCGTTCGATCATTAACTCGCTCGCGGCCACGAGCAATTTCTCTGCCGTGGAATTTTTCCCGCCGGGGAGCCTGTTCGGTACGCTGGTAGCCACGGAGATCCCTGAATGCGCGTCGAGAGGCGCGCAGATAAGCGCAAGCAGCGCCTCATCACAAGAGTTAATTGATCGATTGACTAAACCACGTCACACCCGTTTAATCCGCCCCGACAACCAGCCTATTCAGAGCAATTCAGGGAGAGACCGACATGGCCGAGGCTTACATCGTCGCCGCTGCGCGTACCGCGGGCGGGCGCAAGGGGGGCCGTCTCGCCGGCTGGCATCCGGCCGATCTCGCGGCAAAAGTGCTGAACGAGCTGGTCGATCGCACCAAGGTCGACCCGGCCCTGATCGAGGACGTGATCATGGGCTGCGTCATGCAGGTCGGCGAGCAGTCCAACAATGTTGCGCGCAACGCGATCATGGCCTCGAAGCTGCCGGAGAGCGTGCCGGGTACCTCGATCGACCGCCAGTGCGGCTCCTCGCAGCAGGCGCTGCACTTCGCCGCGCAAGCCGTGATGTCCGGCACCATGGACGTCGTGATCGCCGCCGGCGTGGAATCCATGACGCGCGTGCCAATGGGCCTGTCCTCGCAGCTTCCCGCCAAGAATGGTTTTGGCAATTACAAGAGCCCGGGCATCGAGCAGCGCTATCCGAACATCGTGTTCAGCCAGTTCACCGGCGCCGAGATGATGGCCGAGAAGTACGGCCTGTCGAAGGATGATCTGGACGAATACTCCTATAACAGCCATCAGCGCGCGATCGCGGCGACGCAAGCCGGCCACTTCAAGAAGGAGATCGTGCCGCTCGAGATCACCCGCGCCGACGGCAGCAAGGACACCCACCACATCGACGAGGGCATCCGCTTCGATGCCACCCTCGACGGCATCAAGGGCGTCAAGCTGATCGCCGAGAACGGCAAGCTAACTGCGGCCAGCGCCAGCCAGATCTGCGACGGCGCCTCCGGCGTGATGGTCGTTAACGAGCGCGGCCTCAAGCAGCTCGGCGTCACACCGCTGGCGCGCATCCATCACATGACCATGACCGGCGGCGATCCCGTCATCATGCTCGATGCGCCCCTGCACGCCACCAAGAAGGCGCTGGAAAAGGCCGGCATGAAGATCGGCGACATCGACCTGTTCGAGGTCAACGAGGCCTTCGCCTCGGTGCCCACGGGCTGGCTGAAGACCACGGGCGCCGATCCGGCGCGCCTCAACGTCAATGGCGGCGCTATCGCGCTCGGCCATCCGCTCGGCGGCTCCGGCACCAAGCTGATGACGACGCTGGTCCACGCCCTGCACCAGCGCGGCAAGCGCTACGGCCTGCAGACCATGTGCGAAGGCGGCGGCATGGCCAACGTGACGATCGTGGAGCGGCTTTAAGCTGCGGCCACACAGATAATGGGTCCCGGACAAGCGCGCGCCGATCCGGGACCCATAACCACAGGAGGCTGCGGTTATGCCGCGCCGGAGCTCCATCTCGTTTCAACAGTCGAGGCCTGTGGTCATGGATCCCGGCCCCCCGTGCGCAATTGCGCACTAGGCCGGGATGACACCTTATTTTGCCGCGAGATCTCGACATGACCCACCCCTCCATCCACGCCCGCACCACGCCCGACAAGATCGCCTACCAGATGGCCGGGACCGGCAAGGCGATCACCTATCGCGAGCTCGACGAGCTTTCGAACCAGGGCGCAAACCTGTTCCGCTCGCTCGGTCTCAAGGCCGGCGACCACATCGCGCTGCTGATGGAGAACCGCCTCGCCTTCATGGAGCTGTGCTGGGCCGCGCAGCGGAGCGGGCTCTATTACACCGCGATCAGCCGTTATCTGAAGCAGGACGAGATCGACTACATCATCGCCGATTGCGGCGCCAAGGTCGTGATCACGACGCCGAAATGCGCCGACCAGATCAAGGGCCTGATCAAGGGCGCCGCCGGCGAGCCGATCTTCTACATGATGGACGAGCCACAGCCCGGCTTCCGCTCCTACGACAAGGAGGCCGCAGCGCAGCCGACCACGCCGATTGCGGATGAGGTCGCGGGCTACGACATGCTGTATTCGTCCGGCACCACCGGCCGCCCCAAAGGCATCAAGAAGTCGTTCGAAGGCAACAGGATCGACGTGCCGAACGCCTTCCTGCGCGTGCTCTGCGCCGACATGTGCGGCATGAACGCAGAGAGCACCTATCTCTCGCCTGCGCCGCTCTATCACGCGGCTCCCTTGCGCTTCAACATGATGGCGGTCGTGCTCGGCGGCACCTCCATCATCATGGAGCATTTCGACGCCGAGGAATTCCTCAAGCTCGTCGAGAAATACAAGGTCACCCAATCACAGCTGGTACCGACCATGTTCGTGCGCATGCTGAAGCTGCCGGACGAGGTTCGCAACCGATACAACGTCTCCACGCTCAAGGGCGCGATCCACGCCGCCGCGCCTTGCCCGATCGACGTCAAGGCCAAGATGATCGAATGGTGGGGGCCGATCCTGATCGAGTATTACGCGGGCTCGGAAGGCAATGGGGTCACGGTCTGCAATTCGCAACAATGGCTGGAGCATCGCGGCAGCGTCGGCCGGGCCGTGGTCGGCAAGATCAAGATTCTGGACGAGAACGACGAGGAGCAACCGCTCGGCGAGATCGGCACGGTCTATTTCGCCGACGCGCCAGCGTTCACCTATCACAACGACCCCGAGAAGACGAAGAAGGCCTACAACGCGAAAGGATGGTCGACGCTCGGCGACGTCGGCTATCTCGACAAGGAGGGCTTCCTCTATCTCACCGACCGCAAGTCCTACATGATCATCTCCGGCGGCGTGAACATCTACCCGCAGGAGACCGAGGACGTGCTGATCACCCACCCCGACGTCGCCGACGTCGCTGTGTTCGGCGTGCCGAACGAGGAGATGGGCGAAGAGGTGAAGGCGGTCGTGCAGCCGCACGACATGGCTCGCGCCGGCAAGGCGCTCGAGGCCGATTTGATCGCCTATTGCAAGGGCCGCCTCTCCGCCATCAAGTGCCCGCGTTCGATCGATTTCGAGCCCGAGCTGCCGCGCACGCCCACCGGCAAGCTGGTGAAGCGGCACTTACGCGATCGGTATTGGCCGAAGACGGCGGCGAAGATCTGACGCCTCAATCAAACAAACTCGGCGTGTGGTTCACCAGCGCGCCTTCGATCTCGAGCATCTTCAGCTTCGTCACCACGCCGCCATTGGCCGAGAAGCCGCCGGGCTTGTTGCCGGCCGCCAGCACGCGATGGCAGGGCACCACGATCGGACACGGATTGTGGCCGAGCGCCTGGCCGACGTCGCGCGAGAGCTGGACGCCGCCGAGCTGCTTGGCGATGTCGCCATAGGTGAGAGTCTTGCCGGGCGGGATGGCGCGGGCGATCTCATAGACGCCGCGGTTGAACTCCGGCACGCCGTCGAGATCGAGCTCGATATCGGTGAGATCATCCGGCTCGCCCGCGAGCAGTTTTGTCATGCGGTCGATCGCCTGCTGCACCTCGGCGGTCGGCTCGGCCTCGCTGGCATCACCGTGGCGCTGGCTGATGCGGGTGCGGATCTTCTGCTCGCCGCCCATCGGCAATTGCGTGCCGTTGATACCGCGCGGGCCCCAGGCGATGGCGCAAAGGCCGATCCTGGTGTCGAACAGGGCGAAATGCTGGTCGGTCATGGCTTGGTTCCTGAGCTTGCGTTCCCGTCGCATGCCCCCAATGTGATCTCAGACCAAATCTAGGCTTGGAAATAGTTGCGATCCACCCGGTTTCCGGGAATCTTGCACAGGAGTTCCAATCCCTTCGCGAGCCCGAAATGCAAAGCCTCCACGTCAACGGATACGACATGCCCTATCTCGACGTGGGCGAAGACAGGGGCCGACCGCCACTGGTCTGCGTGCACGGCTCGCTCAACGACTTCCGGGTCTGGGGCTGCGTGCTCGGCCCATTGTCGCAACGGCACCGCGTGATCGCTGTCAGCCTGCGGCACTTCTTCCCGGCGCGATGGGACGGCATCGGCGACACCTACTCGATCGCCCAGCATGTCGACGACGTCGTCGTCTTCATCGAGGAGCTCGATCTCGGTCCGGTCGACCTGATGGGCCATTCCCGCGGCGGGCACATCTGCTTCCGCGTGGCGCAGCGGCGGCCGGATCTGTTGCGGCGGCTGATCCTCGCCGAACCCGGCGGCGAGCTCGATGCGAGCCTCGACCCCGACTATGCCGGCGGGCCCTCGCCCCTCCTGGCGCGCTTCATGGCTTCCGCGGAGAAGATCGCCGCCGGCGACGTCGATGGCGGCCTCGCCGTCTTCGTCGACACGCTGGAGGGCTCCGGCACCTGGCCGCGGCTGCCGGCCCTGGTGAAGCAGAATTTGCGCGATAATGCCTATACGCTGATCGGGCAGGTCCGCGACAATCGCCCGCCGTTCTCGAAGGCGGATGCGGAAGCGATCAAGATGCCGACGCTGTTCATCCTGGGCGCGCGGACCAAGGGCCTGCTGCCGAAGGTGCTGCATGCGCTCGCGGCGCATGTGCCCTATTCCACAACGGCGATCATCCCGAACGCGACGCATCCGATGTTCGAGCAGGCGCCGCAAAAATACTCCGAAGTGGTCCTGGATTTTCTGGCGAGCTGACCATGCAGACATTCCACGTCAACGGTTACGACATGGCCTATCTCGACGTCGGAGAGGGCCATCCGCTGGTCTGCGTGCACGGCACGCTCGGCGACTTCCGCACCTGGTATTCGGTGCTCGGCCCGCTATCGAAAGCGCATCGCGTGATCTCGGTCAGCCTGCGGCATTTCTTCCCCGCGCATTGGGATGCCGTCGGCGACGACTACAAGATGGCGCAGCACGTTGCCGATGTGATCGCCTTCATCGAGCAGATCAGGCCCGCCCCCGTCGACCTGATGGGTCATTCGCGCGGCGGACACATCGCGTTTCGCGTGGCACAGGCGCGGCCTGATCTGGTGCGAAAGCTGGTGCTGGCCGAGCCCGGCGGCGATCTCGACGCGAGCCTGCCGGTGCCGGAAGGCACGCCGGCGCATCCGCCGCTGGCCGCGCGCACCGCGCGATCGGTCGAGATGATCCGCGCCGGCGATATCGAGGGCGCGCTGCAGAATTTCTACGAAGGCATCGAGGGCGACGGCTCGTGGCGGCGCGTGCCCGCGGCGGCCAAGCAGCAGCTGCGCGACAACGCGCTGACCTTCCTCGGCCAGATCAACGAGCAGCGCAGGCCCTACACGCTCAGCGATGCGCAGGCGATCCGCACGCCGACGCTGCTGATCGGCGGCGGCGCCACCACGGGCAGCCTGTCGGTGATGTGGCGCGTGCTGGCCGAGCATATCGCACGTGCCCGGACGGCGGTGATTCCGAACGCCGGCCACTGGATGTTCGAACAGGCCCCGCTTGAGTTCGGCGAGGCGGTGAGCAGGTTCTTGGCGGAGTAGGTGCTCTCTTCGCCTCTCCCCGCAAGCGGGGAGAGGGGAAGACACTCACACCTTCCAAACACCCACCGGCATCTTGATCGCCGCGTTGAGCCGGTTCCAGACATTGATGGCGGCAATCGAGAGGATCAGCGTTGCGAGCTCGCGCTCGTCGAAATGCTTGGCGGCCTCGTTCCAGATCGCATCCGGTACCGGGTCCTCGCGATCAGCGAGGCGGGTGACGGCCTCGGTCAGCGCCAGCGCGGCGCGCTCGGCGTCGGTGAAATAGGGCGCATCGCGCCAGGCGGACACGGCAAACAGGCGCTCGTCGGTCTCACCCAGCCTGCGGGCGATCTTGGGATGCATGTCGACACAGACGCTGCAGCCATTGATCTGGCTGGCACGCAGGTGCACCAGTTCGAGGAGCTTTTCCGGCAGGCCCTGCTTGGTCAGATTGCCGAGGGACTGCAGGACATTCATGGCCTCCGGGAGGACCATGACAGGGTGATTCATGCGGGCGTGCATCTTTTTCGTCTCCATCGCTCGAATTTCGAAGGTTCCGGTCACATCGGCCGGATTGGCTTCGTCATGGGCATGACGGATCGCGACGAGGGAATGTGACCGATGACCGAAAAAAATTTCGAAGACGATTTTCTCAGCCACCAGTTCGAGGCCAGCAGGGATCATCTGCGCGCGGTCGCCTACCGGATGCTGGGCTCCGGCGCTGAGGTCGACGATGCCGTGCAGGAGGCCTGGCTGCGGGTCAGCCGCTACGACATGTCCGATGTCGCGAACTTGCGCGGCTGGCTGACGACGGTGGTCGCGCGCATCTGCCTCGACATGCTGCGCGCACGGAAGTCGCGCAAGGAGGAGCCGATGGGCCCGCATGTGCCGGAGCCGGTCGACGAGGCGCGGGAGCGCGAGGCGGAGATGGCCGATTCCGTCGGCGCGGCGCTGCTCGTCGTGCTCGAGACTTTGCAGCCGGCGGAGCGGCTCGCCTTCGTGCTGCACGATATGTTCGCAGTGCCCTTCGAGGAGATCGCGCCGATCGTCGGCCGCTCGGTCGACGCATCGCGGCAGCTCGCGAGCCGGGCGCGGCGGCGGGTGCAGGGGGCCCCGGTGCCCGAGACCGACCTGTCACGCCAGCGCGGAATCGTCGATGCCTTCCTCAAGGCGTCGCGCGAGGGCAATTTCGAGGGGCTGCTCGCCGTGCTCGATCCCGACGTCGTCTTCCGCGCCGATATGGCCGCGGTGCGGCTCGGCTCGCTGCCTGAGATCCGCGGCGCGGATGCGGTCGCGCAGCTCTACAAGGGGCGCGCCCAGGCCGCACGGACGGCACTCGTCGACGGCGAGATCGGCGTTGCCGTCATTCTCGGCGGACAGCTGCGCATCGCGCTGCGTGTGACGTTCAACGGCGAACGTATCGCCGGGATCGAGGCGCTGGCCGATGCGGAAGGAATCGCCGCGCTGGAGGTGGAGGTGCTGGAGGGCTGAGGCGGGCGCCTTTTTGCGAAAACAACCCCATGCACAGTAGACGGGCACAGTAATATCAATGACTTAGTGGAGCAGCACGGGGCGCCATGGCATGGGCGCGGAGCCCGTCTTGACGCCCCTCCCCTCCCGCGATACCTTCGAATACGGAATTCCGTATTCCCTCACAGGAGCTGCTGGCGTGATCCCTCTCGACCCGCTCCCGAACCTGATCGACCAGGTCTATGCCCGGATCCTGGAGGCGATCTCCGACCGCACGCTTCAGCCCGGCCAGCGCATCCGGCAGAACGAGCTCGCCGACAAGCTCGGCGTTTCGCGCCAGCCTGTCTCGCATGCGCTGCACCTGCTGCACCGCCAGGGTCTCGTCGCCGAGAGCGGACGGCGCGGCTTTGAGGTCACCCAGCTCGATCCCGCGCGCATCCGCCAACTCTACGAGGTGCGCGGCGCGATCGACGCGCTGGCCGCGCGGCTTGCGGCGAAGCGCGCCGCCAGCGACGCGGCAGGACGCGCACGGCTGGAGGCTGCGTTCGCCGCGGGGCGGGGCATCGACCGCAACACGACACTCACTGAATTGATCGTGCTCGACGTGGATTTTCACCGCGCGATCTATCAGCTCGCCGGCAATCCCGTGATCGAGGAGACCATTGCGCCGCAATGGCCGCACATGCGCCGCTCGATGGCGACGGTGCTGTCGGAGCTCGACTACCGCGGCAGCGCCTGGGCCGAACATGCCGATATCGCCGGACACATTCTCGCGGGCGACGTGAAGGCGGCCGAAGCCGCCGCGCTGGCGCATGCGCAGACGGCGGGACGGATGACTGAGGAGAGATTGAGGGCGAGCGAAGAGGCGGCGGCGTAGCGACAAACGCCGTCATTCCGGGCGCGCGACAGCGCGACCCGGAATCCATCGGGCCTCAGAAGCTGTGGAGAAATGGATTCCGGGCTCGCGACTTCGTCGCGCCCCGGAATGACAAAAACAAACAAAACAGGAGGAAACGGCCCATGAAACTGTCTCAGGAGCAATTGGAGTTCTTCCACCGCGAGGGCTGGCTGTTCTTGCCCGAGCTGTTCAGCCAGGAGGAGGTCGATCTGCTGGCGCGCGAGGCGGTCGGCATTTACGACGCCAACCGTCCCGAAGTCTGGCGCGAGAAGAGCGGCGCGCCGCGCACGGCTTTTGCCGCGCATCTCTACAACGAAGCGTTCCGTATCCTGGGCGCCCATCCGCGCATGATCGACCCGGTCGAGCAGCTGTTCGGCGAGCCCGTCTACATGCACCAGTTCAAGATCAACGCGAAATCGGCCTTCACCGGCGATGTCTGGCAATGGCACCAGGATTACGGCACCTGGAAGCGCGACGACGGCATGCCGGAGCCGCGCGCCATGAACATCGCGATTTTCCTCGACGAGGTGATGCCGATCAACGGTCCCCTGATGCTGGTGCCGCGCAGCCAGAATGCCGGCGATCTCCAGGCCTCGCATGACCTCGCCACCACCTCCTATCCGCTATGGACACTGGACGAGGCGACGGTGACGCGACTGGTGAAGGAGGGCGGCATCGTCGCGCCGACCGGCAAGCCGGGGGGCATGCTGATGTTCCACGGCAATCTCGTGCACGGCTCGGCCGGCAACATCACGCCCTTCCCACGCAAGATCGTGTACCTGACGCTGAACGCCGTCTCGAACTACATCCGCAATCCCACGCGGCCGGACTACATCGCCCATCGCGACTTCGCCCCGATCAAGACGGTGGACGACGACGCGCTGCTGCGGCTTGCCCGTGCACCGCGGCAGGCGGCGGAGTAAACAGGTCTCGTGCCCGGGACGCAGCGCAGCGCCTCTTCGACGATGCGCTGCAGAGCCGGGGCCCACGCCGCACGGATAACTCTCTCTGGGTCCCGGCTCTGCGGAGCAGCGTTTCACGCTGCACCGCGTCCGGGACACGATACTTGATCGGATAGCAACATGAACCTCTTCCGCCTCCTCCAGGCCCGCGCTTCCGCCGGCAAGCCCGTCCGTGTCGCGCTGATCGGCGCGGGCAAGTTCGGCTCGATGTTTCTGGCGCAGGTGCCTCACACGCCGGGGCTGGAGGTGCCCATCATCGTCGACATCGACCGCGACCGCGCACGCGAGGCCTGCCGCACGGTCGGCTGGAGCGCAGAGCGGATCGCCGCAACCGTCTTTACCGATGACGGCGCGCGCGCCATTGCCGGCGGCGCGATGGACGTGGTGGTGGAGGCGACCGGAAATCCTGCCGTGGGGATCAAGCATGCGCGCGCCGCGATCGCGGCGGGCAAGCATATCGTGATGGTGAATGTCGAGGCCGACGTGCTGGCCGGTCCGCTGCTCGCCGAGGAGGCGCGCAAGGCGGGCGTGGTCTATTCGCTCGCCTATGGCGACCAGCCGGCGCTGACTGCCGAGATGGTCGACTGGGCCCGCGCCACCGGCTTTCGCGTCGTCGCCGCCGGCAAAGGCACAAAATACCTGCCGGCCTATCACGACGTGACGCCTGACGGCGTCTGGCAGCATTACGGCCTGACCGCGGGCGAAGCGCAGTCGGCCGGCATGAACCCGCAGATGTTCAACTCCTTCCTCGACGGCACCAAATCGGCGATCGAGATGGCTGCGATCGCCAATGCCTGCGCCCTCGACGTACCCGCGGACGGACTGCTGTTTCCGCCCTGCGGCGTCGACGACCTCCCGCACATCATGCGGCCGCGCTCGCGCGGTGGCGTGCTGGATCGGGCGGGCCTGGTGGAGGTCGTCTCCTCGCTCGAGCGCGACGGACGGCCGGTGTTTCGCGACCTGCGCTGGGGCGTCTACGTCGTGCTGGAGGCGCCGAACGACTACGCCGCCGACTGCTTCAGGCAATACGGACTCAAGACCGACGCCAGCGGACGCTATGCTGCAATGTACAAGCCCTATCATCTGATCGGGCTCGAGCTGAATATCTCGGTGCTGTCGGCCGCGCTGCGCGGCGAGCCGACCGGCCAGGCCAGCGGCTTCCGGGGCGACGTCGCGGCGGTCGCCAAGCGCAATTTGCGCGCGGGCGAGATGCTGGACGGCGAAGGCGGCTACACCGTGTGGGGCAAGCTGGTACCGGCGGCAGCAAGCCTGAAGGCCGGCGCCTTGCCGATCGGACTTGCGCATCGCCTGAAGCTGAAACACGACGTCGCGCACGGCGCGGTGGTGCACTGGAGCGACGTGGAGTTCGACGCGGGCAACGAGACGGTGAAGGTTCGAAAGGCCATGGAAGCCGCGTTCGCAGCGCAGCATTGAACGGCAGCGACGATAGCGCAACCAAAGTGCGCTTGATTTGCGCTCCCCCTTTGGTCATCCTGAGCGCGATCCGGGACATCTAAATCTCGGACGCCAAGAAACGTCGGCCAGCGGCGAAGATAAAGCGACGCAAGATCGCGATCCCTCGTCGAGGACACGACATCACAGGAAGAGGGGAGACGCATGGAACGTCGTAAGTTTCTGACGGCAGGGGGGCTGGGCCTGGCCGCGAGTGCAGTTGCCGCGCCGGCTATCGCACAGTCGATGCCCGAGGTGAAATGGCGGCTGGCGGCGAGCTGGCCGAAATCACTCGATACGCTCTATGGCGGCTGCGAATATTTCTGCAAACGTGTCGCCGAGATCACCGACAACCGCTTCCAGATCCAGCCCTTTGCCGCCGGCGAGATCGTGCCCGGCCTGCAAGTGCTCGACGCCGTCTCGAACGGCACCGTCGAGATCGGCAACACTGCGCTCTATTACTATTGGGGCAAGAACCCCGCATTCACCTTCGGCACCTCGCTGCCGTTCGGTCTCAACACCCGCCAGCACATCTCCTGGCTGTTGTGGAATGGCGGTCAGGAGATGATCAACGATCTTTTGAAGGAGCATAATGCGATCGGCGTTCCGACAGGCTCGACCGGTGCCCAGATGGGCGGCTGGTTCCGCAAGGAGATCAAGACCGTCGACGATCTCAAGGGCCTGAAATTCCGCGTCGGCGGGTTCGCCGGCACCATCATCTCGAAGCTCGGCGGCGTGCCGCAGCAGATCGCGGCCGGCGACATCTATCCGGCGCTGGAAAAGGGCACGATCGACGCGGCCGAGTGGGTGGGCCCGTATGACGACGAGAAGCTCGGCTTCGTGAAAGTCGCGAAGTACTACTACTATCCGGGCTGGTGGGAAGGCACCGGCCAGGGCCACAACATCATGAATCTCGAGAAGTGGAATGCGCTGCCGAAACATTATCAGGCGGCGATTTCGGCGGCCTCGCTCGATACCTTCACCTGGGTGACCGGCAAGTACGACTCGGTCAATCCGCCCGCGCTCAAGCGGCTGCTCGCCGCCGGCGCGATCCTCAAGCCATTCCCCCAGGAAGTGCTCGAGGCCTGCTATGGCGCGGCGGGCGAGATCTACGCCGATCTCGCCAAGAGCAATCCGCATTTCGGCAAGATGTATGCGAGCCTGACCGCCTACCGGGCCGACTCGCTCGCCTGGATGCAGGTCGCCGAGCTCAGCTTCGACAGCTTCATGATGCGGATGCGGACGCGGACGTAACTGCGTCGCGCTGCGAGGGCCGAAACGACAAAAGCCCCGGAGATGTCTCCGGGGCTTTTTGTTGGGCGCGGCTGCAATTTTTTCGAGGTCGCCGCGAGGTCGAGCCACATCAACGGTGTCATCGCCCGGCTCGACCGGGCGATCCAGTATTCCAGAGGCCGGCATGAGAGAGCTCGCTCTCACCACATCCGCTGCGGCGTACTGGATGCCCCGCTTTCGCGGAGCATGACAGTGGAGATTGTGGCTGGCGACATTTCATCCTCGCCGCGCAAAGCGTTGCGGATTGCAAGGATCCAGTAGCTTCCTCAGTTCTCGTCATCCCCGAGCGCTGCGACCAGCTTGTCGTAGTACTTGGCGACAAGATCGATATTGGCCTTGTTCTCGACTGTCGGTGCCGGCGTCTTCAGCGCCTCGTTGAGCTCGTCGAGTGCTTCCTTCTTGTCCTTGGCCGGCATTTTCTTGTCGGCCTGGAGCTGCGCGATCTGCGCCTTGATCACGGCTTCGGGGCCGACATATTTCTTGGTCGCGGGATCGAAGCCGCCGATCACCAGGCTGATGTTGTCGACGACGTTGTTGTAGTCGTCATAGCCGGCGAAGCCGTGCTTCTTGGCGACGCCGTCGAGCTGAGCGATCACCTTCTGGTCGGGCGCGGTGTTCTCGGGGAGTTTCTCCGTGATCGCGTCCATGTCCTTTTGCGCGGCGAGCACGCCATCGAGCTGTTTGTCGGTCAGTGCGATCTGCTTGAGCGCCGGAGCCTGGGCGGGCGCGGCCTGCGGGGCCGGTGCTGTCTGTTGTGCCGGCGCAGCCTGCTGCTTGGCTTGCGCAAATGCAGAACCGGACGAGGCGAGCGATGCTGCGGACAAGAGGCACGCGACGCCGAACGCGGTGAGGGCGGGACGAAGCAATGCTGGCATGGAGGTCTCCTCGTGAAGGGGCAGGTTTGTCGTGGAGC
This sequence comes from Bradyrhizobium sp. TM239, assembly GCF_036247985.1. Lineage (NCBI taxonomy): Bacteria > Pseudomonadati > Pseudomonadota > Alphaproteobacteria > Hyphomicrobiales > Nitrobacteraceae > Bradyrhizobium > Bradyrhizobium sp. TM239. Next base: position 722,114 of record NZ_BTIR01000001.1, read on the forward strand.
GAAAACCCTTGGCGATCGAACGCTAGGGAACTCGAAATGAACTCGGTATGAACTCCGCGCGCTCCTGCTAGCGACCGATCATGGCTGAATGATCACAACCCTGTGGTGCCCCCGGAGATCACCAAACATTGTTCGGCATGCAATCCATCTGTTGTGCGGCCTGCCTGTCTCGGCGAGCTTCCAAACCAATCGAGGATCCGACCATGGCGGCGCGGCCACGTTCAGCCTCATGTCAGCGATGACGGAGCTGAAGACCTGTGACAGCTCGTTGTGCCGTAGAAGAACGCGCTCATGACCAAGGCGCACGATCGCGCCAACGGTGAAGAGCTGCGAGGACCTGTCGTCGGTCCACGATGGAATGCGCAGCGCGCGAAGCATTTCTTCTGC